>NC_015514.1:1218955-1828433 GCF_000212695.1 Cellulomonas fimi ATCC 484
CCTCCGGGGACGGCGCGGCGGCGGCGTCGGCGCTCGCGGCGGCGGCGGCCCCCGGCGCGGGGTCCGCGGCCCGGGGCGCGTCGGCGGGCTGGTCGGGGGTGTCGTGGGACATGGGGGTCCGATCGTGTGAGCGGGTCCGCGGGCGCCGTGCACGTGCGGGCTCGTCACCCGTCCGCCGCGCCGTTGCTGATGGGGGCCAGCATGCCAGCGAAGTGTGAGCGGGGGCACCGAGACGGGACACCGTCCGGTCCCCGAGATGTCTTGACGTCGAGTAATCTTGTCCGCGGAAACGCCGGCCGTCGCGCGCTGAGCGGGCGGCGCGGCCCCTGGGCCTTCACGGGCCCGTCCCCACGGCACAGGAGACCCCCGCATGGCGAAGATCAAGGTCGTCGGCCCGGTCGTCGAGCTCGACGGCGACGAGATGACGCGCATCATCTGGCAGTTCATCAAGGACCGCCTGATCCACCCGTACCTCGACATCGACCTGCGGTACTACGACCTGTCGATCCAGAACCGCGACGCCACCGACGACCAGGTGACGATCGACGCGGCGCACGCCATCAAGGAGCACGGCGTCGGCGTGAAGTGCGCGACGATCACGCCCGACGAGGCGCGCGTCGAGGAGTTCGGCCTGAAGAAGATGTGGGTCTCGCCGAACGGCACGATCCGCAACATCCTCGGCGGCGTCGTGTTCCGCGAGCCGATCATCATCAGCAACATCCCGCGCCTGGTCCCGGGCTGGAACAAGCCGATCATCATCGGCCGTCACGCCCACGGCGACCAGTACAAGGCGACGAACTTCAAGGTCGCCGGCGCCGGCACGCTGACGCTGACCTTCACGCCGGCCGACGGCTCCGAGCCGATCCAGCAGCAGGTCGTGACCTACCCGGAGACGGGTGGCGTCGCGATGGGCATGTACAACTTCAACGAGTCGATCCGCGACTTCGCGCGCGCCTCGTTCGCGTACGGCCTGCAGCGCGGCTACCCGGTGTACCTGTCGACGAAGAACACGATCCTCAAGGCCTACGACGGCCAGTTCAAGGACATCTTCCAGGAGGTGTTCGACGAGGAGTTCGCGGCCGCGTTCGCCGAGAAGGGCCTCACCTACGAGCACCGCCTCATCGACGACACGGTCGCCGCGGCCATGAAGTGGGAGGGCGGCTACGTCTGGGCGTGCAAGAACTACGACGGCGACGTGCAGTCCGACACCGTCGCGCAGGGGTTCGGCTCGCTCGGCCTCATGACGTCGGTCCTCATGACGCCCGACGGCAAGACCGTCGAGGCCGAGGCGGCGCACGGCACGGTCACGCGCCACTACCGCCAGCACCAGCAGGGCAAGCCGACGTCGACCAACCCGATCGCGTCGATCTTCGCCTGGACCGGCGGCCTCAAGCACCGGGGCAAGCTCGACGGCACCCCCGAGGTCACGCAGTTCGCGGAGACCCTCGAGGACGTCGTCATCACGACCGTCGAGAGCGGCAAGATGACGAAGGACCTCGCGGCGCTCATCGGCCCCGAGCAGCCGTGGCTGACGACCGAGGAGTTCCTCGCCGCGCTCGACGAGAACCTCGCCGCGCGCCTGGCCTGAGCCCCACCGACGGCGCCCGCTCCCTCCCGGGACGGGCGCCGTCGGCGTTCCCGGCGGACGCCGACGCGATAGCGTGCGGGTGCGCACCTGCACCGTCAACGAGGAGGCCGCCGTGCCCGTCAGCCAGCCTGTCAACGTGACCGTCACGGGAGCCGCCGGCCAGATCGGGTACGCGTTGCTGTTCCGCGTCGCGTCGGGCCAGCTGCTCGGACCGGACACGCCGGTGCGGCTGCGGCTGCTCGAGGTCCCGCAGGCCGTGAAGGCCGCCGAGGGCACCGCGATGGAGCTCGACGACTGCGCGTTCCCGCTGCTCGCGGGCATCGACATCCACGACGACGCGACCGCCGCGTTCGACGGCACGAACGTGGCGCTGCTCGTCGGCGCCCGCCCCCGCACCGCGGGCATGGAGCGCGGCGACCTGCTCAGCGCGAACGGCGGGATCTTCGGCCCGCAGGGCGCCGCGATCAACGCGGGAGCCGCGTCCGACGTGCGCGTCCTCGTCGTGGGCAACCCGGCCAACACGAACGCGTGGATCGCGGCGCAGCACGCGCCCGACGTCCCGGCGGACCGGTTCACCGCGATGACGCGGCTCGACCACAACCGGGCGCTCGCGCAGCTCGCGGCACGGACCCGCTCGACGGTGAGCGACATCCAGCGCCTCGCCATCTGGGGCAACCACTCCGCGACGCAGTACCCGGACCTCACGCACGCGACGATCTCCGGACGCCCGGCGCTCGAGGTCGTCGACGACGAGGCGTGGGTGCGGGACACGTTCATCCCGACGGTCGCCAAGCGCGGTGCGGCGATCATCGAGGCGCGCGGTGCGTCGTCGGCCGCGTCGGCGGCGAACGCCGCGATCGACCACGTGCACACCTGGGTGCACGGCACCCCCGAGGGCGACTGGACGTCGGCGGGCGTCGTGTCCGACGGCTCCTACGGCGTGCCCGAGGGGCTCGTGTCGTCGTTCCCGGTGACGTCCTCGGGCGGCGAGTGGCGGATCGTGCCGGACCTCGACGTCGACGACTTCTCCCGCGAGCGGATCGACGCCTCCGTCGCGGAGCTCGTCGAGGAGCGCGAGGCGGTCCGCGCGCTGGGGCTCGTCTGACGCCGGCGTCCTCCGGCGGCTCGCGTCGTCGAGGCTGCGAGCAGGCGCGACGCTTCCACGGGCCGCTGTCGGTGACCGCTACGGTGCAGGCGTGCCTCTCACAGCCACCCGCCCGTCCGCACACGACCGGACCGACGGGGCGTCCCGCACGCCTGCCGGTGGTGCCGCGACGTCCGTTCCGCGGTGGGGGATCGGTGCCTCGGCCGTGCTCGCGGTCCTCCTCGCGACGGCCGGCTGCGCGGTGCAGGGTGTCGATCCCGAGACACTGCCGGGCGAGTACGTCGCGGTCGACGGGGAGGGCGGCCTGACGCTGCGGCCGGACGGGGGGTTCGACGCCGTCGACGTGCCGGTGGACGTGCTCGGCGACGTCACGGACGCGGACGTGGTCGACCTCGCGGGGACGTGGGAGTACCTGGACATGAGCGCGTCCGACGTCGTGTACCTGTCGGTCGACGACGTGGCCGGCGGGACCTCCCGTGTCGGCGGCGTGCAGCTGTACGTCGCCCCCAGCGGGTCGGTGTACTTCCACCCGGACCCCGACAGCGGGCACAAGGTCTTCTACGAGCGCGCCGAGTGACGCCGCACGGGCGCGCGGGGCTGACGTGGTGCCCGGCGGGGCGCCGGGAGGGGGCGGGGGCGTGCGTGTCGCGATCCGGGTGAGGCCGGGGGCGTCGCGGACCCGCGTGGGCGGGCTGCACGGGGACCGGCTGGTGGTGGCCGTGCAGGCGCGGGCGGTCGACGGCGCGGCGACGGAGGCGGCGCTCGCCGCGCTGGCGGACGCGCTCGGGGTGCGACGTCGCCACGTGTCGCTCGTGTCGGGCGCGACGAGCCGGGACAAGGTCGCGGAGGTCGACGACGCCGTCGTGACGCAGGACGTGCGCGGCCGGGTCGCGGAGCTGCTGGTCCCGCACTGAGGCGAGCCGCGCGGCCCGGTCGGGAGCGGGAGGTCGTCGGCGTCGCCGGGCGGGGACGTCGTCGGCGTGCTGGACTGGGCGTCGGGATGTCCGGTTGGCGAACGCTCCTCCGATACGCCCGAAACCCTTGCTGCAACTTGCTGCAAGGAAGTACGGTCGGCGACGTCCCGCCACACCGCTGTGCCGGGTCGACGAAGGAGTCGCCATGTCGCGCCGCCCCCTTGCCCCTGCGGGAGGACCCGCCCCGACCGGACGACGGCTCACCGCCGGGCTCACCGCCCTCGCGGTCGGAGCCGGGCTCGTCGGCACCGCCGCCCTCGCCGCGGCGACCGCGCCGCCCGCCGCCGCCGTCGCGACCACAGCCGCCCTCGTCGGCAGCCTGCAGTCGGAGCTCGGCTGCGCCGGCGACTGGGCACCCGACTGCGCCGCCACGGAGCTCGCCCCGACGGGCGACGGCCGGTTCACGGCCGACTTCGAGGTCCCCGCGGGCGCCTGGGAGTACAAGGTCGCGCTCAACGACGCGTGGGACGAGTCGTACGGCGTCGACGGCTCGGGCGACAACAGCCCGCTCGTCCTCGCCGGACCCACCACGCTGCGCGTCACGTACGACGACGCGACGCACCGCACCTCGGTCACGCCGCTCGGGCTGGGCGGCGGCTACACCGACGCCGACGCGGCGCTCGTCGCGGAGCCCGTCCGCGACCCGGGCGCGGGCAAGAGCTTCTACTTCGTCATGACGGACCGGTTCGCCAACGCGGACCCGTCGAACGACACCGGCGGGCTCACGGGCGACCGCCTCACGACGGGTCTCGACCCGACCGACAAGGGCTTCTACCACGGCGGCGACATCGCCGGTCTGCGCGAGCGGCTCGACTACGTCGAAGGGCTCGGCACGTCGGCGATCTGGCTGACGCCGTCCTTCAAGAACAACCCGGTGCAGGGGACCGGCGCGGACGCGTCCGCCGGGTACCACGGGTACTGGATCACCGACTTCACGCAGATCGACCCGCACCTCGGCACGAACGCCGAGCTCGAGGCCCTCATCGACGAGGCCCACGCCCGCGGGATCGACGTGTACTTCGACATCATCACGAACCACACGGCGGACGTCATCGACTACGCCGAGGGCACGTACGGCTACGTCGACCAGGCCACGGACCCGTACCGGGCGGCCGACGGCACGCCGTTCGACCCGGGCGACTACGCCGGTACCGGTGACTTCCCCGCGCTCGACCCCGCGACGTCGTTCCCGTACACGCCGGTGGTCGACCCGGCCGACGCGGACGTCAAGGTCCCGGCCTGGCTCAACGACCCGACGCTGTACCACAACCGCGGCAACTCGACGTGGACGGGCGAGTCCGTCACGTACGGCGACTTCTCGGGCCTCGACGACCTCATGACCGAGCACCCGACCGTGGTGGACGGGTTCGAGGACGTCTACGAGGCGTGGGTGGACCTCGGCATCGACGGGTTCCGCATCGACACCGCGAAGCACGTGAACTTCGAGTTCTGGCAGGAGTGGGCCACCGCGATCGGCGAGCACGCCGCGTCGGTCGGCAACCCCGACTTCTTCATGTTCGGCGAGGTGTACGACGCCGACCCGGCGAAGCTGTCGCCGTACGTGCGCCGGACCGACATGAACGCGGTCCTCGACTTCACGTTCCAGTCGGCCGCCGCGGGGTACGCGGGCGGCTCCTCGTCGGCCGAGGCGCTGTCGACCCTGTTCGCGGGCGACGACTACTACACGACCCCGACGTCGAACGCGCAGGCGCTGCCGACGTTCCTCGGCAACCACGACATGGGCCGCATCGGCTACTTCGTCAAGAACGCGAGCGACCCGCAGGCGCGCTCGCAGCTCGCCCACGCGCTCATGTACCTGACGCGTGGGCAGCCGGTCGTCTACTACGGCGACGAGCAGGGTTTCGTCGGTGACGGCTCGCTCAACGGCACGGACAAGGACGCGCGCCAGTCGCTGTTCGCGACGCAGGTCGACGAGTACGCCGACCAGGCGCTGCTCGACGGCACGACCGCCGGTGCGGTCGACCGCTACGACACCGACACGGTGCTCTACCGGACCATCGCGGACCTCGCAGCGCTGCGCGCCGAGACGCCCGCGCTGCGCACGGGTGCGCAGATCGAGCGCTACTCCGACGGCGGCGTCTACGCGTTCTCGCGCGTCGACGCGTCGGAGAAGGTCGAGCACCTCGTCGCGCTCAACAACGGCACGGCGCCGGCGACGGTCACGGTCGACACGCTCACCCCGGGCGCGACGTTCACCGGCCTCTACGGCACGACCGGCACGGTCACGGCCGCGGCCGACGGCACGGTGCCGCTCACGATCCCCGCGCTGTCGGCGGTCGTGCTGCGCGCCGGGACGACGGTCGGCGCCCCGGCCACCGCTGGTCCGATCACTGTCGACGTGCCCGGTGCGGGTGCGGCCGTGAGCGGCGTCGCTCCCGTCGGCGCCGACGTCGCGGACGACATGTGGAGCCAGACGTCGTTCGCCTACCGCGTCGTGGGTGACACCGGCTGGACCGCGCTCGGGACGTCCGAGACGACCAGCCCGCGCGTCTACCACGACGTCACGGACCTCGACCGCGGCACGCTCGTCGAGTACCGCGCGGTCACGGTCGACGCGGCCGGCCACCGGTCGGCGGCCTCGACGTTCGGCAGCGTCGGCATCCGCGTCGACGGCGACGTGGACGAGGGCCCCGACCCGGGCGACCTCGTCGTGTCGGTGCCGGGCAGCCACAACAGCGAGATGGGCTGCGCAGGCGACTGGGCACCGGCGTGCGAGACCGCGCGCCTGACCTACCGGGCCGACGGCGTCTACGCGGGCACGTTCACGCTGCCCGCCGGCTCGTACGAGTACAAGGTCGCCATCGGCGGCTCCTGGACCGAGAACTACGGCGCGGGTGGAGTGCGCGACGGTGCGAACGTCACGTACACGCTGGCGGCGCCGACCGCCGTGACCTTCTACTACGACCCGGTCACGCACTGGTTCACGTCGACCGCGCAGGGCCCGGTCCTCACGGTCCCGGGCTCGCACAACTCCGAGCTGGGCTGCGCGGCCGACTGGTCGCCCGACTGCCTGAGGACGTGGCTGCAGGACCCGGACGGCGACGGCACCTACACGTTCACGACGGACAAGATCCCCGCGGGCGCGTACGAGGCCAAGGTCGCGCACGGCCTGTCGTGGGACGAGAACTACGGCGCGGGCGGCGCCCCGGGCGGCGCGAACATCCCGTTCACCGTGCCCGGCGGCAAGCCCGTGACGTTCTCCTACGTCCTCGCGACGCACGTCCTCACGGTCGAGGTCACCGACCCGCCGCTGCCCGGCACGGGCGAGGAGCGGGCGCAGTGGATCGACGCGGAGACGATCGCGTGGCCCGCCGAGTGGGCGACCGACCCGGCGGCCTCGACGTGGCACCTGCACGGTGCGCCGGACGGCTCGCTCGGCGTGACCGACGGGGCGGTGACCGGCGCGACGACGACCGTCGACCTCACCTACGACCCCGACGGGCTCAGCGACGCGCAGCTCGAACGCTTCCCGGCGCTCGCGGGCTACCTCGCGCTGCGGGTCGACGCGTCGGCCGACGACGCTCGCGAGCTGCTGCGCGGCGAGCTGCTCGTCACCCAGGAGGCGGCGGACGGCGCGCTCCAGGCGGCGACCGGTGTGCAGGTCCCGGGCGTGCTCGACGACCTGTACGCCGACGACGCGTCCGACCGGGCGCTGGGCACCACGTGGCGCAAGGGCGTCCCGACGCTCGCGCTGTGGGCGCCGACGGCCCAGGACGTGCACCTGCTGCTCTGGCCGGCGAACCGGTCCGGTGCGGTGGACACCTCCGCAGAGCCGCAGCGCGTCGCGGCGGAGCTCCAGGACGACGGCACGTGGACCGTCGCCGGGAAGAAGTCGTGGAAGGGCGCGGCCTACCTGTGGGAGGTCACGGTGTACGCCCCGACGACGGACGCCGTCGAGGTCAACCGGGTGACCGACCCGTACTCGGTCGCGCTCACCCTCGACAGCACGCACTCGGTGCTGGTCGACCTGGCGGACAAGGAGTACCGCCCGAAGCAGTGGGAGAAGGCGAAGCAGCCCGTCGTGCGGCCCGTCGACCAGACGATCTACGAGCTGCACGTCCGCGACTTCTCGATCAGCGACCCGACCGTCCCGGCCGAGAAGCGCGGCACGTACCTCGCGTTCGCGACGGACGGCGCCGGGCGCCAGCACCTGCGCTCGCTCGCCGACGCCGGGCTGACGACCGTGCACCTGCTGCCCACGTTCGACATCGCCACGATCCCCGAGGACCGCGCCGACCAGGCGACGCCGCAGTGCGACCTCGCCGCGTTCCCGCCGGACTCGCCCGAGCAGCAGGCGTGCGTCACCGCGGTGGCCGCGCAGGACGGCTTCAACTGGGGCTACGACCCGCTGCACTGGACGACGCCCGAGGGCTCGTACGCGGTCGACGCCGACGGCGGAGCGCGCGTCGCGGAGTTCCGCACGATGGTGGGGGCGCTGCACGCCGACGGCCTGCAGGTCGTGCTCGACCAGGTGTTCAACCACACCGCGGCGAGCGGCCAGGACCCGAAGTCGGTCCTCGACCGCGTGGTCCCCGGCTACTACCACCGGCTCAACGCGACCGGTGCGGTCGAGACGTCCACGTGCTGCCAGAACGTCGCGACGGAGCACCGCATGGCCGAGAAGATGATGGTCGACTCGGTCGTCACGTGGGCTCGTGACTACAAGGTCGACGGGTTCCGCTTCGACCTCATGGGCCACCACTCGCGCGACACCATGGAGGCGGTCCGCGACGCTCTCGACGGGCTGACGCCGAAGAAGGACGGCGTCGACGGCCGCAAGGTCTACCTGTACGGCGAGGGCTGGAACTTCGGCGAGGTCGCCGACAACCGGCTCTTCTACCAGGCCACGCAGGGGCAGCTCGGCGGGACGGGGATCGGCACGTTCTCCGACCGGCTGCGCGACGCGGTCCGCGGCGGCGGCCCGTTCGACGAGAACCCGCGCATCCAGGGCTTCGGCTCGGGGGCGTACACCGACCCGAACGGCGACCCGGTCAACGGCACCGAGGCCGAGCAGCTCGCTCGTGTCCAGCACGCGGCCGACCTGGTGCGGCTCGGCATGGCCGGCAACCTGCGGGACTACGCGTTCCTCACCTCGGCGGGGGAGGTCCAGGCGGGAGACGAGCTGGACTACAACGGCCAGCCGGCGGGCTACGCGGACTCGCCGGAGGAGGTCGTCACCTACGTCGACGCGCACGACAACGAGACGCTGTTCGACGCGCTGACGTACAAGCTCCCGCAGTCGACGACCATGGCGGACCGCGTGCGGATGAACACCGTCGCGCTGTCCACCACGGCGCTGGCGCAGACGCCGAGCTTCTGGCACGCGGGCGCCGACCTGCTGCGCAGCAAGTCGCTCGACCGCAACTCCTACGACTCGGGCGACTGGTTCAACCTGTTCGACCCGTCGATGCAGGACAACGGCTTCGGTCGCGGCCTGCCGCCGCGGCCCGACAACGAGGCCAAGTGGGCGTTCCAGCAGCCGCTGCTCGCCGACCCGGCCCTCAAGCCCGCGCCGGCGGACATCGCGGCGGCCTCGGCGGCCGCGGAGGACCTGCTCCGTCTGCGGTTCTCGACGCCCCTGTTCCGGCTCGGCTCCGCCGACCTCATCGAGCGGAAGGTGACGTTCCCGGGCTCCGGCCCCGACGCCGACCCGGGCGTGGTCGTCATGCACGTGGCCGACGAGGGCGGCTGGAACCGGGAGACGCGGCGTTGGGACCGCGACGTCGACCGGAAGCTCGACGGGCTGCTCGTGGTCGTCAACGCCTCCGACGAGGCGACGACGCAGACGATCCCGGCGCTCGCGGGCGACCGGTACACGCTCTCGACGGTGCAGGCGCGGGGCGGCGACTCGGTGGTCAAGGCGACGACGTGGGACCGGTCGACGGGCGCCGTGACGGTGCCAGCCCGTACGGTGGCAGTGCTCGTCGAGAAGGACACGACCGGCTCGCACCACCCGTCCCACTGGTGGGACGGCGTGCGGGACTGGTTCGGTGAGGACGGGCCGGGCGCCTCGTGGAGGTGGCTGCTCGGCTGGTTCGGCGGCTGATGTGGTCGCGGGGTGGGGGATCCGCAGCTCCCACCCCGCGCCGCCGCACCGCGAGGGGCCCGCACCGGAGGAGGGGTGCGGGCCCCTTGTCGTGCTCCGAGAGATGCCGAGATGCCCGGAAAGTCACCGTTCCGCGGGAGCGCTACCGCCCAGTAGCATCCGTGTCGCACCAGTCGATGACACCAGTCATTCGTCTACTTACGGAGCTGTGACATGAGACGCATGCGACACACCATCGCCATCGCCGGGCTCGCCACCGCGCTCGCCCTCGTCCCCGCCGCCGGCTGGGCGGCGTCGCCCGACCCCGACGTCGACGCCCCCGGCCCCACCTCCGCGCCCAAGGTCGCGAACGGCGTGCTCGACGCCATGCAGCGCGACCTGGGCATGTCGCGGAGCGCCGCGCAGGACCGCCTCGCGTTCCAGGCCGCCGCCGCGGAGACCGAGCAGACGCTGCAGGCCCGCATCGGCGCCGACTGGGCCGGCGCCTGGCTCGACCCGAAGGCGAACGTCCTGCACGTGGCCGTCACCGACGCCGCCGACGGGCCCGCCGTGCGCGCCGCCGGCGCACGCCCGGTCGTCGCCGCCCACACGCTCGCCGAGCTCGACGGGTGGCGCGCCGGCCTCGACGCCGCCCTCACGCCCGTCGCCGCGACCGTCCCGTCCTGGTACGTCGACGTGACCACCAACAGCGTCGTCGTCAACGCCACCGCGGGCGCGGTCGAGCAGGCGCGCTCGCTGGTCGCAGCCGCGGGCGTCCCGGCCGACGCCGTCCGTGTCGTCGAGACGACCGAGGCCCCGCGCACGTTCATCGACGTCATCGGGGGCAACGCGTACTACATCGGCGGCGGCCGCTGCTCCGTCGGGTTCGCCGTCACCGGGGGCTTCGTGACCGCCGGGCACTGCGGCCGCACCGGCGCGGCCACGACGAGCCCGTCGGGCACGTTCGCCGGCTCGAGCTTCCCGGGCAACGACTACGCGTGGGTGCGGGTCGCGTCGGGCAACACGCCCGTCGGCGCGGTGAACAACTACAGCGGCGGCACGGTCGCCGTCGCCGGCTCGACCCAGGCCGCCGTCGGTGCGACCGTGTGCCGCTCGGGCTCCACCACCGGCTGGCGGTGCGGCACCATCCAGGCGTTCAACGCGACCGTCAACTACGCCGAGGGCAGCGTCTCCGGCCTCATCCGCACGAACGTGTGCGCCGAGCCCGGCGACTCGGGCGGCTCGCTCGTCGCCGGCAACCAGGCGCAGGGCATGACGTCGGGCGGCTCCGGCAACTGCTCCAGCGGCGGCACCACGTACTTCCAGCCCGTCAACGAGGCGCTCTCCGCCTACGGCCTGACGCTCGTCACCTCCGGCGGCACGACCCCGCCGCCGCCGACCGGCTGCTCGGGCTACGCGCGCACCTACACGGGTTCGCTCAGCACCGGGCGCTCCGCGATCCAGCCGAGCGGCAGCTACGTCACCGTGTCCTCGAGCGGCACGATCCGCCTGTGCCTCGACGGCCCCACCGGCTCCGACTTCGACCTCTACCTGCAGAAGTGGAACGGGTCCTCGTGGGCGTCGGTCGCGTCGGCGACGTCCTCGTCGGCCGACGAGACGATCAGCTACACCGGCACCGCCGGCCAGTACCGGTACGGCGTGTACGCCTACGCGGGCTCCGGCTCCTACACCCTGGGCGCGACCACGCCCTGACCTCCCGGCACGCCGACGGGCCCGTCACCCCTGCGGGGGCGGCGGGCCCGTCGCCGTGCGCCGGACGGGTCGCCTACCGGAAGACGATCGTGCGGTGCCCGTCGAGCAGGACGCGGTGCTCGGCGTGCCAGCGGACGGCCCGCGCCAGCGCCCGGCGCTCGACGTCCTGCCCGAGCGCGACGAGGTCGTCGACCGAGCGCGTGTGGTCGACCCGCTCGACGTCCTGCTCGATGATCGGCCCCTCGTCGAGGTCGCCCGTGACGTAGTGCGCGGTCGCGCCGATGAGCTTGACGCCGCGGTCGTGGGCCTGCGCGTAGGGGCGCGCGCCCTTGAACGACGGCAGGAACGAGTGGTGGATGTTGATGACCCGGCCCGCGAGGCGGCGGCACAGGTCGTCGGACAGGATCTGCATGTAGCGCGCCAGGACGACGAGCTCGACGTCGAGCTCCTCGACGAGCTCCAGCAGCCGTGCCTCGGCCTGCGCCTTGGTCGCGGACGTCACCGGGACGTGGTGGAACGGGATGTCGTAGAACTCGGCGAGCGGCGCGAGCGAGGTGTGGTTGGACACGACGGCGACGAGGTCGACGGGCAGCTTCTCGGAGCGCTGCCGGAACGCGAGGTCGTTGAGGCAGTGCGCCGCGGTCGAGCCCATGACGAGCGTGCGCACGGGCCGGCCGACGACGTCGAGCGACCACGTCATGGCGAACGTGCGGGCGACCGTGCTCATGGCGCCGGCCAGCACCTCGCGCGGCGCGTACGCGGACACCTGGACCCGCATGAAGAACAGCCCCGACAGCGGGTCGCCGAACTGCTGCGACTCGGTGATGTTCCCGCCGTGGTCCGCGAGCACGCCCGCGACGGCCCGCACGATCCCCGGACGGTCGGGGCAGGACAGGGTCAGGACCCAGTGGGTGGGCTCATCTGCATGCTGAGACGCGGCGTCGGACACGACCCTGAGAGTAGTGCGCCCGCGCGAGGGGCTGAGACGATGACGCCATGACGCAGGCCGACCTGGACATCCGCACGGTCTCCCTCGACGACGCGGGCGAGCTCCTCACGCTGCGCCGCGCCGCGTTCGTCACGGAGGCGCAGCAGTACGGGGACCCCCACATCCCGCCGCTGACGCAGACGCTCGACGAGCTCCGCGCCGACCTGACGGCGGACGGCGTCATCACGCTCGGCGCGTGGTCGGGCCACCGCCTCATCGGCTCGATCCGCGTCGTCACCGAGGGCACCAAGGCGACCCTCGGCCGGTTCGCGGTCGCCCCGGACCTGCAGGGCAAGGGGGTGGGCACGCGCCTGCTCATGGCGATCCTGCCGATCCTGCCCGACGGCATCGAAGAGGTCTGGGTCTTCACGGGACGCGACTCGCTGCACAACATCTCGCTGTACGAGAAGCACGGCTACGAGCACCAGCACGACAAGCTCGCGGGCGACCTGACGTATGCGTACCTGCGCAAGATCCTCGGCGACGACGAGCGCGCCGACGCCTGACGTGCCCGGCTCCGGGCGTGTGCCCGTCGCGGGTGCGGAGCTCGCGGGGCGGCCGGTGGACCCGGCGGTCGTGCCGCGAGCCGTGGCGGGCATGGGCGGTGTGCGTGAGGTCGTGTGGCGCAACGAGCTCGGCGGGCTGACGTTCCTGCTCGACGAGCCCGAGCGCTTCGTCAAGTGGGTGCCCACCGGGTTGCCGCTCGACCTCGACGCCGAGGTGGTGCGGCTGCGCTGGGCGGCGCGCTTCACGCCCGTGCCGACCGTGCTGGAGGCGGGCGCCGACGACGAGGGCGCGTGGATCGTGACGCACCCGCTCGCCGGGCGCAGTGCCGTGGACCCGCGCTGGCTCGACGAGCCCCTGACGGCGGTGCGGGCGATCGGGGCCGGGCTGCGGGCGATGCACGACGCGCTCCCGCTCGACGGGTGCCCGTTCGACTGGGGCGTCCCGCGGCGGCTGGCGGTGGCGGACGCGCGCGAGGGCGGCCGGTCGCCGGAGCGGGCTGCGCTGGGGGAGCCGCCGCCGGTCGACCGGCTCGTGGTGTGCCACGGCGACGCCTGCGCGCCCAACACGCTCCTGGCGGACGACGGCTCGTGGCTCGCGCACGTCGACCTCGGTGCTCTGGGCGTCGCCGACCGCTGGGCGGACCTGGCCGTCGCGACCTACAGCACCCTGTGGAACTACGGGCCGGGCTACGAGGAGCCGCTACTCGACGCCTACGGGGTCGCGCCCGACCCCGCACGCACGGACTACTACCGGCGGTTGTGGGATGCCACCTGACGGCGCGATGACGGCACCCGCACGGCCACCACGCCGAACGCCGAGCACGCGCGACAGGGTCCAGGCGTCCCGAGCACTCGTCCGCCGGAGCCTGTCAGTCAGCGGCTCGATGTGGCTGCTCGCCGTGGTCACGACGGCCACGCTGGCCGTCGTGACCACGGGCGACTGGCTCCCCGCCGTGACGGCTGTGCCCCGAGTCCCGGCGAGGGAAGGACTGGCGGTCCTGGCGTTCGCGCTGTCGTTCCAGGCCATCATCGTCCGGAGCGCCGGGACGGCCGTCATCAACGGTGCCTCGTTCGAGGAGGCGATCCAGGAGCGTGCGCTGGCGGTCACCAGCGTGGTCGCTGGGATCGTCGCCACCTGCGCTGGTCTCTGGATCGCCGTCGACGCGGTCCTCGGTTCCGGTGCCGGGGGCTCGAGGGTCGCGACGGTGCTGCTGAGCGTGTCGCTGGCCCAGGTCAACGCGTTTCTCGGGGGACTGTCACAGGTCCTCTGGCTGGACTCCGGCGGTCAGCGGGTGCCTGACTCGCTCGCCCGTCACGAACGGGTGATCACGCGGTACCGGCAGTGGCTCGTCGACGAGCGGCTCGCCTGGCTGAACGGCGGCATTCCCGTGGGCGAACCAGCCTGGCGACGTCACGTCGCGGCCCGTCTGTGGCCGCTCCTCCTCCCGCTCGTGCTGGTCGCCGCAGGCGTCGGCGTGATGCTGAGCGCCGCCGCGGTCGGGGTCGCGGTGCTCGCCGGGTCGCCTGTCGGTGAGAACGCCGCTTCGGCGGCGGTGGGGATGATGTTGGCGCTCGTCGTCCTGCTCGCGCTCGGAGCCCTTCTCGGTGGCTGCCTGGCCGTGCCGCGCTCGTGGATCGTCGTCACGATCGGCAGCGTGTCCGCGCTCCTGTGGGCATGGTTGTCCGTGCTCGCGGTGCTGGCCGAGCCCGCGAAGGCGGCCGTGCGGCTGCTGCCGTCCGTCGGTGTTCTCGCGCTCGTCCTGGTGCCGCTCGTCGTCCGTCGGCGCGGTGGCCCCCGTTGGCTGGCGCGCTTCTCACGAGCGGACCAGTGGCAGGGTCAGCGGCTCGCCGTGGCGGGGATGCTGCTGGTCAGCTCCTCGGGCTCCCTCACGTCCACGAAGCGCGAGCGCCGGGCGCGCAGGAGCCGGTCGGCGGCGGGCTGACCGAGGAGCACGCCGAGCAGCACGACGACGAGGCCCGCGACCTGCAGCGGCCCGAGCCGCTCGCCCGCGACGGCGACGCCGACGAGCACGCCCGCGACGGGGTTGAGGAGCCCGACCAGGCCGACGGTGCCGGCGGGCAGCCTGCGCAGGCCGGTGAACCACGCGAGGTACGCGACCGCGGTCGCGACGAGCGAGACGTAGGCGAAGCCGAGCAGCGCCCGGGCGTCCAGCGGCGGCGGCCCGCCCTCGACGGCGACGGCGAAGGGGACGAGCACGAGCCCGCCCGCGACGAGCTGCCACGCGGTCGACGAGACGACGTCGACGCCGCCGGCCCAGCGAGTGGCGAGCACGAAGCCGAGGCTGGACATGAGCATCGCGGCGACGGACGCGGCGACGCCGAGCGGCTGGATCTCACCGCCACCCGTGAGCAGCATGGCCGCGACGCCCACGACGCCGAGCCCGGCACCGGCGAGCCCGAGCGCGCGGGGCTTCTGCGCGAGCAGCGCCCACGCGACGAGCATCATGACGACGGGTGACGTCGCCATGACCGTGGAGGCGACGCTCGACGGCAGGAGCTGCGCGGCCACGTAGATCAGCGCGAAGAACGCGCCCATCGACAGGGTGCCGAGGACCAGGGAGCGCCACCACCACGCGCCGCGGGGGAGCCGGCGGACGAGGAGCAGCAGGACGAGCCCGGCCGGCAGGGCGCGCAGCACGGAGCCCCAGAGCGGGAAGTCGGCCGGCAGCGCGTGCTTCGTCACGTAGTAGGTCGTGCCCCACGTGAGGGGGGCGACGGCGGTCAGGAGCGACCAGCGCAGCGACTTGTCTTCCATGGAAGACAACATACCTTCCTTGGAAGATATGATCGACCCCATGACGACCGGCGACGACGCCCCCGACCGGCTCGACCGCATCCAGGAGGCCTGGCGCAGCGAGCGGCCCGACCTCGACGTGCGGCCGCAGGGGGTCATCGGGCGCCTGCACCGCGTCGCCGGTCACCTCACGGAGGAGCTCGTCGCGGTCTACCGGCGGCACGGTCTCGGCGAGGGCGACTTCGACGTCCTGGCGACCCTGCGCCGCGCCGGCGCACCGTACGAACGGACGCCGGGCGACCTGTGCGCGAACACGCTCGTCACGAGCGGTGCCATGACCAAGCGCGTCGACCGGCTCGAGGCCGCCGGGCTGGTCTCCCGGCGGGTCTCCGAGACCGACGGGCGGGGCCGTGTCGTCGCCCTCACGCCGCGCGGGCGCGAGGTCATCGACGCCGCGTTCACCGACCACATGGCGAACGAGCGTCGCCTCCTCGACGCCCTCGACCCGGCGGACGCCGAGCAGCTCGAACGCGTCCTGCGTCGCTGGCTCGCCGTCTTCGAGGACCCCCGCGACGGCGCTCGCCGCCCACCGGTCAGCGGACCCGCAGCGAGCGGATGACCGCGTCGAGCCACGCCTCCGAGGCGCTCGACGGCGGCCCGTCCACCCAGACCGCGTCGAACGCGCGGCCGTCCTGCGAGAACCGCTCGCCCTCGAGCGGCACCTGGTAGGTGACCCGGGGGAAGCCCCACGCGTCGCGACCGCTCATCCGCACGACGGTCCGGCCCCCCACCGTCGTCACGTCCACCTCCCAGTCGTCCATCCCCGCGTCGGCCAGCGACCGGCGACTCACCTCGACCAGCTCCGCGACGTCGCCACCCGTGGTCCCGGCCTGCGCGCGCACGTGCAGCGTCGTCAGGTCGTCCGCGACCTCGCCGTAGCTGATGGCGGTGGTGCAGCCCGCCGCGCCCGGGACCAGCACCCAGCCCTCGTCGGGCACGTCGTAGGTGAAGCAGGGCGTCCGGACGGTGGTGCCGAGCATCCGCACCGGTCGGTCGCCGTCGACGGCGACGGGCCCGCTCGTGCCCGCGGGGCGCGCCGTGCGGCCCGGGGACGCCAGCCAGGCCGCGACGACGCAGGCGACGAGCACCCCCAGGGCGAGGACGGCCCACAGGACCCGTCGGTCGGTGGTGCTCACGGTGCTGCTGACGGTGCGTCGCACGGTCGTCTCCCTCTGCCCGGACGGCCCGTCGCCGTCGCCGGGACGCTAGGGGAGGGCGTCCCCGCCGCGGGCGCGACATCCACAGGTCGCCCACGAGGTGGAAGGGCGTGGCCGTGGCGTGCCGGGTTGCTACTCTGGGCCGGTCGCGACTGGCGCAGCGGGTGGGTCACCACCGGGGAGCGACGCAGCAGCAGCAGACTTCGGGTCGGACGCCTGGGCCCACGGTCACCACACCAGCGAGAGTGTGTGCGTGCCCGCCCGCGTGCCGGTGCACACCTCCCGTCACGAGAAGATCCGTCCGCTGATGCCCCAGGGAGTCGCCCGATGAGCGCCGACAAGACCCCGATCCTCGACCAGAACATCTCCGAGCTCGACCCGGAGATCGCCGCCGTCCTCGACGGCGAGCTCGCCCGCCAGCAGGGCACGCTCGAGATGATCGCCTCCGAGAACTTCGTGCCCCGTGCGGTCCTGCAGGCGCAGGGCTCCGTCCTCACCAACAAGTACGCCGAGGGCTACCCGGGCCGTCGCTACTACGGCGGCTGCGAGCAGGTCGACATCGCGGAGAACATCGCGATCGACCGTGCGAAGGCGCTGTTCGGCGCCGAGCACGCCAACGTCCAGCCGCACTCGGGCGCCACGGCCAACGCGGCCGTCCTGCACGCGCTCATCAACGCGGGCGACAAGATCCTGGGCCTCGAGCTCGCGCACGGCGGCCACCTGACGCACGGCATGAAGATCAACTTCTCCGGCAAGCTCTACGACGTGGCCGCCTACGGCGTCGACCCGCAGACGTTCCGCATCGAGCCCGAGGCCATCCGTGCCGCCGCGCTCGCGCACCGCCCGGACGTCATCATCGGTGGCTGGTCGGCCTACCCGCGGCACCTCGACTTCGCCGCGATGCGGGAGATCGCCGACGAGGTCGGCGCCAAGCTGTGGGTCGACATGGCGCACTTCGCGGGCCTCGTGGCCGCGGGCCTGCACCCGTCGCCGGTCCCGCACGCGGACGTCGTGTCCTCGACCGTGCACAAGACGATCGGCGGCCCCCGCTCGGGCTTCATCCTGAGCCGCGAGGAGTACGCCAAGAAGATCGACTCCGCCGTCTTCCCGGGCCAGCAGGGCGGTCCGCTCATGCACGTGATCGCCGCGAAGGCCGTCTCGTTCAAGGTCGCGGGCACCGAGGAGTTCAAGGACCGCCAGCAGCGGACGATCGACGGTGCGCGGATCATCGCGGACCGCCTCACCGCGGCCGACGTCGCGAACGCCGGCGTCAGCGTGCTCACGGGCGGCACCGACGTGCACCTCGTCCTCGTCGACCTGCGGCACTCCGACCTCGACGGCCAGCAGGCCGAGGACCTCCTGCACGCCGCGGGCATCACCGTGAACCGCAACGCCGTCCCGTTCGACCCGCGGCCGCCGCGCGTCACCTCGGGCCTGCGGATCGGCACGCCCGCGCTGGCGACCCGCGGCTTCGGCGACGCCGAGTTCACCGAGGTCGCGGACATCATCGCGACCGCGCTCGTCGGCGGTGCGGCGACGGACGTCGAGGCGCTGCGGGCCCGCGTGGCCAAGCTCGCCGAGGCGTTCCCGCTGTACTCCGGCCTCCAGCAGTACTGAGGCGGCACGGATGACGGCACAGCTGCTCGACGGCAAGGCCACCGCGGCGACGATCAAGGCCGAGCTCACCGAGCGGGTCGCGGCGCTCGCCGCCCGGGGGGTCCGGCCCGGGCTGGGCACGCTGCTCGTCGGCGACGACCCCGGCTCGCGGTGGTACGTCGAGGGCAAGCACCGCGACTGCGCGGAGGTCGGCATCGCCTCGATCCGGGAGGACCTCCCGGCCGACGCGACGCAGGAGGACATCGAGGCCGCGGTGCGTCGGCTCAACGAGGACCCGGAGTGCACCGGGTTCATCGTCCAGCTGCCCTTGCCGCGGGGCATCGACACCAACCGCGTGCTCGAGCTGGTCGACCCCGACAAGGACGCCGACGGCCTGCACCCGACCAACCTTGGGCGTCTCGTCCTGCGCGTCAACGAGCCCGTCACCAGCCCGCTGCCGTGCACCCCGCGCGGCATCGTCGACCTGCTGCTGCGGCACGACGTCGACCTGCACGGCGCGGACGTGGTCGTCGTCGGTCGCGGCGTCACCGTCGGCCGGTCGATCGGGCTGCTGCTCACGCGGCGCGAGATCAACGCGACCGTCACGCTCACGCACACGGGCACCGAGGACCTCGCCGAGCACACCCGCAACGCCGACGTCATCGTCGCCGCCGCGGGCGTACCGGGCATCATCACGGCCGACATCGTGAAGCCGGGTGCCGTCGTCATCGACGTCGGCGTGTCCCGCGCGACCGACCCGGAGACCGGCAAGAGCCGCGTCGTCGGCGACGTCGACCCGGGGGTCCTCGAGATCGCGTCCTGGGTGTCGCCCAACCCGGGCGGCGTCGGGCCCATGACGCGCGCGATGCTGCTCACCAACGTCGTCGACACCGCGGAGCGCCTCGCGGGCTGACGCGGGTCCTCGCGCCGACCCCAGGCCCCGGCACCCGATGACTTCGGGTGCCGGGGCCGGTCTGTCGGGAGGAGAGTGGTCGACGACCCGATCGACCGCCGATCCCGGGAGGACCCCACGATGGGCATCGTCCAGCCGCACCTCTGGTACCACGACAACGCCGTCGAGGCCGCCGAGTTCTACGTCTCCATCTTCCCCAACTCGAAGGTCACGAACGTCGTCCACGCGCCCGCCGACATGCCGGGCGTGACGAAGGGCGACGCGTTCGTCGTCGAGTTCGTGCTCGACGGCATGCCCGTCACGGCCATCGCGGCGGGTGACTCGCTCACGCTGAACGCCGCCTTCTCGTTCCTCGTGGACGTCGACGACCAGGAGACGCTCGACCGCTACTGGGACGCGCTGCTCGAAGGGGGCGGCCAGGAGGTCGCGTGCGGCTGGCTCACCGACCGGTTCGGCCTGTCGTGGCAGGTGGTCCCGCGCCAGCTCGCGCAGTGGACGGTCTCGCCGGACGCCGACCCGGCCGGTGCGGCGCGCGCGACGCAGGCCATGCTGGGTCAGAAGAAGCTCGACATCGCAGCCCTGGAGGCCGCCTACCGCGGCGAGTGACGCCGTCGCCGCCCGTGCGGCGGTGTCGGTGGCGTGGGGTTGGATGGTCCGGTGCTCACGATCGCCACCGTCAACGTCAACGGCATCCGCGCGGCCTACAAGCGCGGCATGGGGGAGTGGCTCGCGGTCCGCAAGCCCGACGTCCTGCTGCTGCAGGAGGTCCGCGCGTCCGACGAGATCCTCGCCGACCACCTCACCGCCGAGGACGGGTGGCACCTCGCGCACGAGGCGTCGGAGACGAAGGGCCGCGCGGGTGTCGCCATCGCGTCCCGGCTGCCCATGGACGCCGTGCGGATCGGGCTGAGGACGGGCGTCACGGGCGACACGGGACGGTGGGTAGAGGCGGACCTCGCGGTGCCGTCGCACGACGGTGCCCCGGCGCGGACGGTCACGGTCGTCTCGACCTACATCCACTCCGGGACGCTCGGGACGCCCTCGATGGACGAGAAGTACGCGTTCCTCGACCACGTGACGGCGCGCCTGGGCGACCTGTCGCAGGCCGGCGGGTACGCGGTCGTGGCGGGCGACCTCAACATCGCGCACCGCGAGGCGGACATCAAGAACTGGAAGGGCAACCTCAGGTCGGCGGGCTTCCTGCCGCAGGAGCGCGCGTACCTGGACCGCTGGTTCGACGACCTGTCGTGGCGCGACCTGGGCCGTGAGCTCGGCGGCGAGGGCCCCGGCCCCTTCACCTGGTGGTCGTGGCGCGGGCAGGCGTTCGACAACGACTCCGGGTGGCGGATCGACTACCAGCTCGCGACGCCCGACCTGGCCGACGCGGCCGTGGCGGCGACGGTGGACCGTGCGCCGACGTACGCGGAGCGCTTCTCCGACCACGCGCCGCTGGTCGTCGAGTACGACCTCTGAGGCGTTCTGGCCGTGCGTTGCCGCCCGCACGCGCACCCGGGAGACTGCATCGGTGCCTGTCGACCAGCGTGTCCTCGTCCGTCCTGCGCGACCGGCCGACGCCGGTGCGGTGTGGCCCCTGGCCCGCGACTTCGCCACCTCGTTCACACCGGAACGCGCAGCGTTCGACGTGACCTGGAGCAGCCTCGGCGAGGCGCCCGGCACGCTCGTCGCGGTCGCGGAGACGCCGGACCGCGGGATCGTCGGCTACCTGCTGGGCCACCTCCACCCGACGTTCCTCGCCAACGGCCCGGTCGCCTGGGTCGAGGAGCTGATGGTTGAGGAGAGCCACCGGCGGTGCGGTGTCGGTCGCGAGCTCATGCGCCACGCGGAGGGCTGGGCGCGTGACGGCGGCGCCGCCTACGTCGCCCTCGCCAGCCGCCGCGCCGGCCCCTTCTACGTCGCCCTGGGCTACGACGACTCAGCGGTGTTCTTCAAGAAGACCCTGGCGTAGACCGACGGTCACGACGTGACGTCCTTGCCGTCGGTCGTCACGGCGGGGGAGTCGGGTCGCGGCAGCTCGTCCATGCGGACGAGCGGGGACAGGACCACCGGCAGAGCGGACACGAAGACCCCCGCGACGCCGACCCACAGCGTCGGGACGACGCCGATCGTCGTGCCGAGCCAGCCGCCGAGGAGCCCGCCGAGCGGCATCGTGCCCCAGACGAAGAACCGCACGGAGGCGTTCATGCGGCCGAGCAGCGCGGGCGGGCACAGCCGCTGCCGGAAGCTCACCTGCGCGACGTTGTAGACGACGACGGCGAAGCTGAACAGCGCCCCGCCGGCGATGAGCAGCACCTGCGGCGGCCAGTCGACGACCGCGGCGAGGGGCGGCAGCGCGGCGGCGGGCACGAACAGGAGCGCGGAGACGGGGATGATCCGTGCCTCGCCCACGAGCCGGGACAGCCGGTCCGCGGCCACCGCGCCGACGAGCCCGCCGATCGCACCCGCGGACAGCACGGTGCCGAACGCCGCGGTGTCCAGGCCCAGGACGCGCAGCGCGTAGATCGCGCCGAGCGCGCCGGTCGCGCTGCCGAACAGGTTGCCGATGCCGGTGCACGCGACGATGCGGCGCAGCAGCGGCTGGCGCACGACGAAGCGCAGGCCCTCGGCGATCTCGGCGCGCAGCGGGCGGCGCGTCTCGGGTGCGGGCGGCTGCTCGCGGTGGCGGATGCGGCTGACGGCGAACGCGGACAGCAGGTAGGTGACGACGTTGGCCGCGATGAGCAGCGGTGCGGTGACCACGCGCAGCAGCGCCCCGGCCACGGCGGGGGCGACGACCATCGCGACCGACTGCGTGGACTGCAGCTTGGAGTTGCCCTCGACGACGTGGTCGAGGCCGACGAGCCAGGGCACGTAGCTCTGGTGCGCGACGTCGAAGAACGTGCTGGCGACGCTCACGACGAGCGCTGCACCGATGAGCAGGGGCATCGAGGCGTGCCCGGTGAGGGCGGCCGCCACGACGACGGCGAGCACGGTCCCGCGCACGACGTCCGCGACGACGAGGACGTCGCGCTTGCGCATCCGGTCGACCCACGCGCCCGCGGGAAGGCCGATGACGAGGAACGCGAGCGTCTCGGCGGCCGTGAGGACGCCCATCTCCCACTCGGTGGCGGCGAGGTTCTGGACCGCGAGGACGGGCAGGGCGATGCCGGTGAGCTGTGCGCCGAGCTGCCCGAGGGCGTCGCCCGTCCAGAGCCGGCGGAAGTCCGGGTGGTGGACGAGCGACCGTCGGGGTGCGGGAGGCGCCTCGGCGGGAGGGGGTGCGGTGCTCACGACGCCAGGGTGGCGCGACTGGTTGAGAAAAGTCAATCAGTGTGTGCGAGGCTGGTCCCGTGACCGCAGCACAGCAGCAGGACGTCGCGCCGGACGACGGGCACGGCGACCGGGACGCCGACGCACGTGCCCTCGCGAGCACCGTCCGCCTGCGGATCCTGCGCCTGTGCCTGGACGAGCCGCTGACCAACCGCGAGCTCGCGGAGCGCCTCGACCGCAACCCCGCGACCGTGCTCCACCACGTCCGCACGCTCGTCGACCGCGGGTTCCTGGTCGCCGAGCCCGTGCGTCGCGGCGCGCGCGGGTCCCGCGAGGTCCCGTACCGGGCGACCCGCCGCACGTGGGGGCTGCGGGACAAGAGCGGGCTGGTGCCGACGCTCATCGACACGTTCCTCGAGGAGGTCCGCCTCGTCGACCCGGACACCGTCGTCGCGACCCGCCTGGGGCTGCGGCTCGACGCGACCGGCCACGCCGAGCTTCTCGCGCGCCTGCAGGCGCTCGCCGACGAGTTCGCGGACCGCCCACCGACGCCCGGCGGCACGGCGTACTCCGTCTTCCTCGCGGTGCACGAGGACGTCACGCGCGACGCGGCCCCCGGGGCACGCGACCGCGCCTGACGTCAGACCCCGCCGCGCAGCGCCGAGACGGGCTCGACGGACGCGGCCTTGAGCGCGGGGTACAGGCCCGCGAGCAACCCGATCAGGCCGCCGGCCAGGGCCGCGACGCCGACCATGCGCAGGTCGAGGATCGGTGTCCAGTCCTGCGCGGCGCTCACGCCGACGACGGTCGCGACGCCGAGCGACGCACCGACCAGCCCGCCCAGCAGGCCGACGATCACCGACTCGACCATGAACTGCGCGGCGATGTCCCGCCGGGTCGCGCCGAGCGCGCGCCGCAGGCCGATCTCGCCGACCCGCTCGAGCACCGACAGCAGCGTGACGTTCGCGATGCCGACGCCGCCGATGAGCAGCGCGACCCCGCCGAGCGCGAGGAAGATCGTGCTGATGTCGGCCTGCACGCTCTCCTCGACGCCGGACGAGCCCGCGGGCGCACGCACGTCGACCGTCTCGGGAGCGTTCGGCTCGAGCGCCACGGGGAGCTGCTCGGCGAGGACCGGGCCCGCGCCGACGGCGAGGTGGACGTGCAGCTCCTCGGGTGCGGCGAGGCCGAAGTCGGCGCGCGCGGTCCCGTCGGGCATGATCACCGCGCCGAGCACGTCGGTCCGCCGCTGCACGTCGTCCACGACGCCGATCACCTGGTAGGCGTCCTCGCCGATGAAGATCGACGGCTGCCGGTCGACGCGCGTGACCCCGAGCCGCTCGGCCGCGTCGACGCCGAGCACGACCACGCGGTCGGCGCGCGCGTCGTGCCCGCTGTCGAACCACCGGCCCTGCACGACCCGGCCGCGGACCGCCGCGAGGGCGTCGGGTGAGGCGGCCAGGACGTCGGGCGGCGTGGTGCGCGCCGCGGACGGGTCGTGCACCGGGACCGCCGAGACCTCGGCGTCCTCGACGTCGACGGTCGAGAACGTGCCGGCGGCCTCGACGCCCGCGAGCCGCGAAGCACGCTCGGCGGCGTCCCAGGGCAGCGTGGAGGTCGCGCGCTCGCTCCCGTCGAAGCCGCGCTCCGTGGACGGACGGGCGACGGCCTGCGTCGCGGCGACCGCGTCGAACTGCTTGTTGATCTGCCCGGCCGCGGTCTGCGCGAGTCCGACGGTGACGACGACGGACGCGATGCCCAGCACCGTCCCGAGGATCGTCAGCAGCAGGCGCCCGGGGCGCGCGCCGATGCCGGCGGCCGCCTCGGCGAGCAGGTCGCGCACCCCGAACCGGTCGGCGCGCGCGGGCGTCGCGACCGTGGTGCTCACGCGACCTCCTGCAGGCGGCCGTCGGCGATGCGCACGCGGCGCTGCGCCCGTGCGGACACCTCGACGTCGTGCGTGATGACGAGCAGCGTCAGGCCGTCGGCGTGCAGCTCGTCGAACAGCTCGAGGACGCCCTCGGTGCTCTCGGAGTCGAGGTTGCCGGTCGGCTCGTCGGCGAGCAGCAGCCGGGGCTGCGCGACGACGGCGCGCGCGACCGCGGTGCGCTGCCGCTCGCCGCCCGACAGGACGGGCGGCAGGAAGCCGACGCGGTGCCCGAGCCCGACGCGTTCGAGCGCGGCCATCGCACGGTCGTGCCGCTCGGCCCGCGGCACCCCGCTGTAGAGCGTCGCGAGCAGGACGTTCTCGAGGACCGTGCGGTGCGGCATCAGGTGGAACGACTGGAAGACGAACCCGATGTGCCCCGCGCGCAGGGCGGCCCGACGCCCCTCGCCGACGTCCGCCGTCGGGACGCCGTCCAGGAGGTACTCGCCGGCGGACGGCCGGTCGAGCAGCCCGAGCAGGTTGAGCAGGCTCGACTTGCCCGAGCCGGACGGGCCGATGATCGACACGTACTCGCCCGCCTCGACCCGCAGGTCGGTCGGGTGCAGCGCGTGCACGGGCGGGTCGCCGTCGAACACCCGCTCGACCGCGCGCAGCTCGATGACCGGCGACGGTGCCTGCACGTCCTCCTGCGGGCCGAGCAGGTCGAGCACCGTCACGCGTCCTCCGCCTCGGTCGGCTCGTCGTCCGGCCGCTCCTCGCTGACCCCGACCACGACGAGGGTCCCCTCCTCGAGCGGCTCCTCGGACCCGGCGATCTCGACGAATCCGTCGGCCGCGAGCCCGGTCGTGACGGTGACGAGGTGCGACGCCCCCTTCGTGTCCGCGACCTCGACACGGGACTCCCCGGCCGGCCCGGCCGTGAGCGCCGCCAGCGGGACCGCGAGGACGTCGCCCTGCGTCGAGCTGACGGGGACGCGGATCCGCAGGTTGGCCCCCTGGATGGTCGCGAGCTGCTCGGGCGTGAGCGCGCCGAGCGTGAAGACGACCGTCCGGCGGTCCCCGCCCGACGTCGCGCCGTCACCCGACCCGCCCGCGCCGTCGCCGGAGCCGCCGTCACCCGCTCCGGCCGCGCCGTCGCCGGTGCCGTCCCCGTCGCCGGAGCCGGCCGCCTGCTCGCCGCCGGCCGTGCCGGTCGGCCCCACGGACGCGACCGTGACCGGGATCTCGAGGTCGTCGAGGACGGCGACGCCCGCTGCCCCGACCGTCAGGAGGTCGGCGTCGGCGCGCGACGCGGTGGCGGTGACCTGGACGGTCGCGCCGGACACGCGCATGAACTCGCCCGTGACTGTTCCGCCACGGCGCACCTCGACGGAGTCGACGCGGCGGGGGAGCGACGGGACGAACACGACCTCGCTCGCGGGCAGCGGCGTGAGCGTGGCCGCCTCCGCGGTCGCGAGCTGCTCGCGCGCCGCCGTGAGGGCCTGCTGCGCGGACCGGACGGAGGCGCTCTGCGCCGACACGTCCGGCCGGGCACCGGCCTCGGACCGGGCCGCGACCGCCTCGTCGAGCTGCCCCTGCGCGGCCACGACCGCGGACTGGCTGCACGGCTCCTCGGGGGTCGCAGCGGCGCAGGCCGCCTGCGCCTCGGCGAGCGTCGCCTGGGCGACGGCGACCGCGGAGTCCAGGCCGACGAGCACCGACTGGAGCGGACCCGCGGACGCGGTCGACAGCTCACGCTGCGCCGCACCGAGCGCGTCCTGCGCCGTGCGGACCGCCTCGCGGGCCGTGGTGACCGCGGTCTGCAGCTCCTCGCCCGCGGTCGGGGGCTCGTACCCGACCCGCTGGTAGAGGGCGCGGACCGCCGCGGCCGTCCGCGCGTCGTACGTCGCGGAGCCCGCGTCGCCGACGTCGATGCCGAGCGACGTCAGCGCCTGCTTCAGCTGGGCGACGTCGGGACCGGACACGCCCGCGCGCAGCGAGCGGTACGTCGGGAGCTCGCCGGGCAGCACGATGACGGGCCGTCCGACGATCTCGAGCGCGACCGACGCCGCGTCGAGGGTGACGCCGACCTCCGGCACCTGGCCCGTGACCACGGCGGTGTTGCCGAGGTCGGCCGTCTCGACGCGCAGCCCCACGGGGTCCTCGTAGCCGACGTCCCCGCGCAGGATCACCTCGTTCGAGATGACCCGGCGCTCGACCGGAACGGTGATCGGCCCCGCCTCGGGCGGTGCGGCGTCGGCGGCGGCCTTGCCCGGCGAGACGAGCACCTGGCTCAGGCCGAGCCCGGCGGCCAGGCTCACCACGGCTACTGCCACCAGCACGAGGACGGTGCGACGACCGCCTGCGATCGCACTCATCGCGGCGTCCCGCCTCCCTCTCGGATCCGCTCGACCGTCACTTGCCCGCGCTCTCGGCCTTCTCGACCATCGCGTCGAGCTCGGCCTTGTGCTCGTCGATGAACTCCTGCTCCATCGCGAACTGCGCGCGCATCTGCACGTTCGTGTAGTCGACGTCGATCTGGCACGTGCGGTCGGCGACGGCTGTCGCGAGCTCCTTCTCCTTGAGCTCGGCGAGCGCGGCGGCGTCCTGCGTGCCGTCCTCGGCGAACGGGATCTGGCTGTGCGCCTCGTAGATGCTGTTCTGCGCGGCCTCCGGGTTGTCGAAGTCGAAGCCCGCGTCCGCCATGCACTGCTGCCAGTCCTTCGCAGCCTTCTTGACGTCCTCGCTGTCCTGCGACCGGGTGTACAGGTCGGTCAGCTCGTCCATGAGCTCCTTGTACTCCGGGTCGTCCCAGACCTGGCCCTCCTCGTAGACCGTGTGCTGCGCCTCGCCCTGGCAGCCGGCGGTCGTCCAGTCGTACTCGACCTCCTCGCCCTCGGCCGGCATCTCGTCCTGCTTGCCGTAGAGCGCCTCGTAGTACGCCGCCTGCTCGCCCTCGCTCATGGCCGAGACGTACTCCGCGTTCGGGTCCACCCACTCCTCGCTCGGCTGCGCCTCGGAGAGGGCCTCGCCGGTCGTGGCGCCGTACCCGTACTGCTCGGCGAACTCGAGCGAGTCCCAGTCGGGCAGGTCGGAGTCCTCAGGGTCGGACATCATCTGCGACACGTCCTGCGGCTGGTACTCGAAGCCCTGCTCCTGCATGCAGGAGGCGACGAGCTCCTCAGCCTCGCGCGCCTGCGCCTGGATGTCGGCGTCCTCGGGCGAGCCGCCGAGCTTCTCGAAGTAGGCGGACAGCGGGCTGTCCTCGTAGGAGAGCGACTCGTCGCCGCTGGGGGTGTCGCCACCGGAGGTGCACGCGCCGAGCAGCAGCACGAGGGCGCACCCGGTCAGGGCGGCGGGGACGAGGGGCGATCGCATCGGCAGGGACCTTTCGGCTCGCGCACGGACGGCGTGCGTGACGGGAGGTATCACTCGTGTCGCACCGGACCATATCGGTGCAGGACCGGGCCGCGGGTCCACCTCAGGGAGGAGTTCGGCGGGCGTGCCGGCTCCTCCTGCGGGCCTGGTCGTCGCGCGGCCCGGGCGGCCACGGTCAGTACCGGATGGCGTCGATGACCTTGACGCGCACCGCGAACGTGGCGGGGATGAGCCCGGCCAGCGCGCCCACGGCGGTCGCCGCGGCCATGCCGACCAGCGCGGCCGAGAACGGGAACGGCGGCATGTCCTGGATCTGCCCGCCGAAGACGCGCTCGACGGGGAGGTTCTTGATGATGGCGACCGCGAGCACGACCCCGACCAGGCCGGCGACGACGGTCGCGACGACGGACTCGAGCATCACGCCGAAGAACACGCGGCCCGACGTCGCACCGAAGGAGCGGCGGATGCCGATCTCGCGGATGCGGTACCGGACGGTCACCAGCGCGATGTTGACGAGGCCGAGGCCGCCCAGCAGCAGCGCGAACCCGCCGACCCCGATCCCGACCCACTTGGCGGCGGCGTCGATCCCGCCCTGGTCGAAGTCGTTGTCGTAGGACTGCACGTCCCAGCCCGGCATCGAGGCGCGGACGTCGCGGCGGATCTGCTCCTGCAGCGCGCGGTGCTCGGTGCGGGGGACCCATACGAGCAGCTGGGGTGCGGCCTGGCCGGACATGAGCGACGGGCCGCCCTCCGCGCCCGGGCGGGAGCCGGACAGCCAGCGTGCGTACTGGTCGTACAGCACGTACGCGGTCGGGGGCATGTCTGGCCAGTCGTCGGCGGTCACACCCACGACGGTGGCGGTGACGGGCGTCGCTCCGCCCAGCTCGACGGTCGGCCGCCCGGACAGGTCGCTGTGGCCGAGGGCCCGCAGGAACGACTCGTTCACGACGAGCGTCGGCGCGTACGCCTCCGCGTCGGCGTCGGTGAACCACCGGCCCGACTGCGGGACGAGCCGGCGCAGGACCGCGAGCTCGGGGTCGACCGCCTGCACCTGGACCCGCTGCGTGCCGTCCGGGAACCGCGCCTCGACCTCGACGTACTGGCTGCGGCTCGCGTACTCGATCCCGTACCGCTCGAGCGCCGTGGCGTACTGCGCGTCGAGCGTCTCGACCGTGCCCTCGGGGTTCTCGGACATCGGCCACGCGTCGAACGTGACGGTGACGCTGCGGCCGTTCATGCGTTCCGACTGCTCGTCGAAGGCCTGCTTCATCATGGCGACGGCGGCGGTCACGCCGGTGATGGCGGTCACGGCGCACGCGACGCCGACGAGCGCCAGCAGGACGCGCAGCTTGTGGATCCGCAGCTCGTCCCACGCCTCGACGAGCGCGCCCACGACCCCGGTCACGCGCGCACCTCCTCGGCCGTGCCGGACGCGCCGCCGGCGGGGCCGTCGACGGCGCCCGTCCCGGTCGGCAGCAACCGGCGCTCGACCGCGGCGGAGCGGTCGGCGACCTGGGTCGGCACGTCGCCGACCCAGTGCGACGCGGTGTCGAGCGTGATGGGCACGAGCACGCCCTCCGCGAGCCGGTACTGGCGCTCGGCGCGCGCGGCGACGGCCAGGTCGTGCGTGATGGTGACGAGGGCCGCGCCGGTCTGCGACGCGATGTCGTCGAGCAGGTCCATGACCTCGCCGCCGGTCTCGACGTCGAGGGCGCCGGTCGGCTCGTCGGCCAGGATCACGCGCGGGCCGCGCACGAGCGCGCGGGCGATCGCGACGCGCTGCTGCTCGCCGCCGGACAGCTTGTCGGGCATCGTGTCGAGCCGGTCGCCGAGGCCGACGCGCTCGAGCATCGCCGCGGCGATCCGCGTGCGCCCCCAGAACTGCCGGCCGCGTGCGTACAGCAGGGGAGCGGTGACGTTCTCCAGCGCGGTCCGGCCGGGCAGCAGGTTGAACTGCTGGAACACGAAGCCGAAGTCGCGCCCGCGGCGGACCGTGCGCGTGCGGTTCGACAACCGCTGGACGGGCGTGCCCTCCAGCAGGTACTGGCCCGAGGTGGGGGCGTCGAGCAGGCCGAGGATGTTGAGGAGCGTCGACTTGCCGGTGCCGGAGCGGCCGACGATCGCGACGTGCTCGCCGGCGTCGACGTCCAGCGTCACGCCGCGCAGGATGTGCAGCAGGCTGTCGTCGGGCAGCCGGACCGACCGGGTGACGTCCGCGAGCTCGAGGAGGCTCATCCGCCGCACACCGCCGGGTCGAACTGCGACGGGTCGTTGCAGTCGACCTCGCCCGCGCCGCCGGGCACGGGGATGAACTGCAGGACCGTGTCGCCGACGGCGAGGCCCTCGGTGATCTGCACGGTGCGCCCGTCGGTGAGGCCGAGCTTGACGGCCCGCTGCTCGGGCTCGGCCCCCTCCTTCGTGACCACCCAGACGTTGCCGTTCTGCACGATGCCCTGGACGGCCGTGACGGGGACGACGACCGCGTCGGTCGCCTCGCCGTTGACGACGTCGAGCGTCGCACCGAGCCCGGCGAACGCGGTCACGCCCGCCGGCACGGCACAGGTCAGGGTGCCGGACGCGGGCGTCGTGCCGGCGTCCTCGCCCTGGTCCGCACCCGCGCCCGTGCTCGCCGCGCCCACCCGCAGGCCCGTGCACTCGAACGGGGCGGGGCCGCCGTTGAGCGTGACCTGGGCCGTCGCGGGCGCCCCGACGAGCCGGTACTGCTGCTCGGGGGTGAGCGTGCCGCTGACGGACAGGCTCCCGGGGGAGACCGTGCCGACCTCGTCGCCGACCGCGACCACCTGGTCCTTGAGCGTCGGCATGGCCAGCGTGCCGGCGACGGGTGCCTTGACCACCTCGACCGTGACCTTGGGCTTGCGCTCGGTCGTGACCTGCTCCCCGGAGACCGGGTCGGTCCTGACCAGCGGCTCCTGGGGCGTCTCCTGGCGGATCTCGAGCAGCGGGGTGCCGGCCTGCACGGCGGCGCCGTCGGCCACGAGGACCTTCGAGACCGCGCCCGCGAGCGTGGCACGGACGGCGACCGCGGGGTCGGCGACGACGGAGCCCTGGACGGTGACGGCGTTGGTGATGGTGCCGGTCTCCGCCTGCACGGTCGGCTCGGCGACCGCGCCGGTGGGCACGAGGGCGTCGACGGGGCCGTCGAGCTCGGCGCCGGCGAACGCGATCTTGACGAGCGCGGCGGCGATGACGGCCCACAGCAGCAGGCGGATGGTCGGGAAGATGATGCGGCGGGTGACGCCCACGGGCGAGCTCCTCGCGGTGTCGGGCGGACAGGCGTGCGGACGGCGCGGCGGAGGCACCGTACCGACGGTCGCCCGGGGCTCGTATCCACCCGCGGGAGGACAACGGTGTTACTCCGCGGCGAACACTACTGCGCCACGCGCACTAGCGCCAGGACCGTCAGCCGGCGTCGCCCCACCGCTCGACCAGCGCGTCCAGCTCGGCGACGTGCGCGTCGACGAACGCCTGGTCGTGCGCGTCCTGCAGACGACGCTCGACCGCCGTGAACCCCGACGACTCGCGGCAGGTCAGGTCGGCGACGGCCACCTCGACCTCGAGGTGCTGCAGCTCGTCGCGGGGCATCCCCGACGCCTGCGCGTCGACCACGAGCTGCCGCGCCGCGGCCGGCGTCGCCGCCTCGAGGCCCGCCGCCGTCGCGCATGCCGCCCACGCGGCGACCGCCTCCGCGCCCTCGGGGCTCGCCGCCAGGTCCAGCGGCGCGGCCGCGTACGCCTCGAGCAGCGCCACCCGGTCGGGGTCGTCCCACGGCAGCGCCGCCGCCGCGACCTGGTGCTCCGCCTCACCCTCGCAGCCGCGGACCTGCCAGCCGCCCTCGGCCTGCGCGCCGGCGCCCTCGCGCGCGATCGACCACGCCGTCGACTCCGCCTCGGACAGGCGCCCGACCGCGGCCGTGTTCGGGTCGGGGCCCGGCACGCCGACGGCCGCGTCGATCGCCTCGACGTGCGTCGAGACGCCGTAGCCGAACTCCCGGGCCCACGGCAGCGTGCCGTACCCGGGGAGCACCTCGACCGACGCAGGACGGTAGGGCACGGGTGCGTAGTCGAACCCCTGCTCCGTCATGCAGCGCTCGACGAGGCTCTGCTCCAGCTCGTAGCGGTCGCGGTCGGGGTCGCCGAGCGTGCCCGTGCGGGCCCAGTAGGCGTCGAGCGGGTTCGAGGGCGCGGGGGCCGCCGACTGCGCGGGCGCGTCCGCACCCCCCGCGCCGTTCGCGCACGCCCCGACGAGGGCGAGGGAGGCGACGGCGGTCAGCGCCGCGAGAACCGGGCGAAGCGGGCGGGAAGCGGAGGAAGAGGACGAAGGAGGCACGGGGGTGGAGGGTAGGCGATCGTTCACCCGTCCGGCGCATCCGTCCGTCACCGAGACGGCTGACCCGTGTCACCCGCTCGCGCACCGGAGCGCGGCGGCCGTCAGCGGGCGGCAGCCCCCGGCAGCACCACCGCGAACGCCGGGGCACGCAGGTCCTGGGCCGCGAACGCGCCCGCGACCGCCGCGGCGACGTCGTCGACCCGGTCGTGCTCGACCAACGCGATCGCCGAGCCGCCGAACCCGCCGCCGGTCATCCGCGCGCCGAGCGCACCCGCGGCGCGGGCGGCCTCGACCGCCACGTCGAGCTCGCGGCACGACACCTCGTAGTCGTCCCGCAGCGACGTGTGCGACGCGTCCATCAGCGGCCCGACCTCGCGCAGACGCCCCGCGTCGAGCAGCGCCACGAACTCCTCGACGCGCGCGATCTCGCCGACCACGTGCCGCACCCGGCGCACCTGGACCGCGCCCTCGTCGGACCCGTCGTCGAGCGTCGCGAGCGCCGCCTCCAGCCCGGACGGGGCGATCTCGCGCAGCGTCGGCACCCCGAGCCGGGCCGCCGCCGCCTCGCACGCGGCGCGCCGTGCGGCGTACTGGCCGTCGACGAGCGCGTGCTCCGCGCGGGTGTCCACCACGAGCAGCGCGAGCCCGTCCGCCGACAGGTCGAACGGCACCTGCCGCACCGAGCCGTCCCGGCAGTCGAGGAGCAGCGCATGCCCCTCGCGGGCGCGCAGCGACGCCGACTGGTCCATGCCGCCCGTCGGGGCGCCGGCGATCTCGTTCTCGGCACGCACGCACGCCGCGGCGAGGCGCGCGCGGCCCGCGTCGTCCGGGTCGCCGCCGGGGCCCGCCAGGCCCAGGCCGGAGGTCGCGTCGAGCGCCACGGCCACGGCGGACTCGAGCGCCGCCGACGAGGACAGGCCCGCGCCGAACGGCACGCACGAGTCGACCGCGACGTCGAACCCGCCGACCGCGTGCCCGTCCTCGCGCAGCGCCCACGCGACGCCCGCGACGTAGGAGGGCCACCCCTCGACCGTGCCGGGGGCGACGTCGGCGAGCGCGACCTGGCGGAGCCGGCCCGCGTCCTGCGCCGACGTCAGGCGGACCGAGCCGTCCTCGCGGCGGCGCAGCGCGACGTAGGTGCGGTGCGGGAGGGCGACCGGCAGGCACAGGCCGCCGTTGTAGTCGGTGTGCTCACCGATGAGGTTGACGCGCCCCGGGGCCGACCAGGTGCCGTCGGGCTCCTCGCCGAACCGCTCGACGAACAGCGCACGCGCCCGCGCGGCACCGTCCGGCGCCGACCACGCCTCGAGCCACTGCGGGGCGCTCACGCGAGGTCCTGCAGACGCGCCGCGATGCGCTCGGGCGTGGTGTCGTTGACCCATGCGCCCAGCCCGGACTCGATGCCCGCGAGGTACTTGAGCTTGCCCGGTGCGCGCAGCACCGAGAACACCTGCAGGAACAACCGCGACACCTCGCGTCCCTCGTGCGTGGGCGCCTGGTGCCACCCCGCGATGTACGGCAGCGGGATCGCCGACTCGTCGTCGACGAAGAACAGGTCGAGCCGGCGCAGCAGCTCGAGGTAGACGTGCGCGAGGTCCTCGCGCTCGTCGTCGGTCAGCGCCGGCAGGTCGGGGACGTCACGGCGCGGTGCGAGGTGCACCTCGACAGGCCAGCGGGCCGCGAACGGCACGTACGCGACCCAGTGCTCCGACTCGAGCACCACGCGCGTGCCCGCGCGCAGCTCGGCGTCGAGCAGGTCGCGGCCCAGCAGGCGGCCCGTGCGTGCGTGGTGCTCGGTCGCACGCGCGACCATCGCGTCGGTGCGCGGCGCGAGGTACGGCAGCGCGTAGATCTGCCCGTGCGGGTGGTGCAGCGTGACGCCGATCTCCTTGCCACGGTTCTCGAACACGAACACCTGCTCGATGCCGGGCAGCGCGCCGAGCTCCTGCGTCCGGTCGGCCCAGGCCTCGATGATCGTGCGCATGCGGCGCGGACCCACGGTGCGCAGCGACGCGGTCGCGTCCGACGAGAAGCACACGACCTCGCAGCGCCCGGCCGCGGGGCGACGGACCCACACGTCCTCGCCGTCGACGGCCGTCGGCTCGTCGATCACGCCCGGCACGGCGAGCAGCGACGGGAAGCGGTTCTCGAACACGACGACGTCGTAGCCGGTGTCGGGGATCTCGCCGTCCTGGTACTCCGCGCCCGGGCGCGCGGGGGCGAGCGGGTTGGCGTCGGCCGGCGGCAGGAACGTGCGGTTCATCCGGTGCGCGGCGACGGCGACCCAGTCCCCGGTGAGCGGGTCGCGGCGCAGCTCGGGGCCCGTGACCGGGTGCGCGGTCCCGTGCTCGTCGAGGACAGGGGCGAACCGGTCGGGCAGCGGGCGCGGGTCGTCCAGGCGGCGCGTCGCGGCGCCCGAGACGTACGGCTCGCTGTCGTCGAAGTAGATGAGGTCGCGGCCGTCGGCGAGCCGGGTCGTCGTCTTGCGCACGGGCGGGGGAGCGGTGGTCACGGACGGCCTCCGGTGGGCTGCTGCGGGGTGGGTGGGGCGGGTGCTGCGGGGGCGCCGGCCGGTGCCGGCACGAGCTGGACGCGGGTGCCGTGCGCGGCGACGGCGGTCCGGGCGTCGGCGGGCAGGCCGTCGTCGCTCAGCAGGACGTCGACCTCGTCGAGCGTCGCGATCCGGGCCAGGCCGGTGACCCCCCACTTGGAGTGGTCGGCGACGACGGTGGTCGCGGCGGCGCACGCGATGAGCGCACGGTTGGTCGCGGCCTCGGCGAGGTTGGGCGTGGTGAGGCCGTCCGCGTCCAGGCCGTGCACGCCGAGGTACGCACGGTCGACGCGCAGGTGTGCGAGAGCCGTGTCGGCGACGGGACCGACGAGCGCGTCGGACGGCGTGCGGACGCCGCCGGTGAGGATGACCTCGAGCCGGTCGGCGCCGGGGGCGGCGTGGTGCAGGACGTCGGCCGCGCCGACCGAGTTGGTGACGACCGTGAGCGGGCGCAGCGCGGGCGCAGCCGCGAGGAGCTCGGCGAGCAGGTGGGTCGTCGTGCCCGCGGACAGCGCGATGGCCTGCCCCGGCTCGACCGAGGCGAGCGCGGCCTGCGCGATCGCGTGCTTCTCCCGCTGCGCCCACGCCCGCTTGGCCTCGAAGCCGGGCTCGTCGGTGGGGCGGCCGCCCGCGTCGGGGGCGACCGCGCCCCCGTGCACGCGGCGGACGAGGCCCGCGCGGGCGAGCTCGGCGATGTCGCGCCGGACGGTCATGTCGGAGACGTCGAGCGCGGTCACGAGGTCCGCGACGCGCGCAGCCCCGTGCGCCCGCACGACGCCGAGGATGTGCTCCTGCCGCTGGCTCGCCAACACCCCGACATCATCACACACAACCGAACAACTTCAAACACAGACGCCCGGACGGCGTCGCCCGGTCAGCCGGCGGGCGTGAGCCCCAGCGACCGTCCCGCGAGGTTGCGCCGCCGCGCCGCCAGCGAGCGTGCGACCTCCCGCAGCGCGACCGCCGCAGGGGACTGCGGGTGGGACAGCACCACCGGCGTCCCGCCGTCGCCCGCCTCGCGCAGCGACACGTCGAGCGGCACCTGCCCCAGCAGGGGCACGTCGCCGCCCGTGAGCTGCGCGAGGTTCGCCGCGACGCGCTCGCCGCCGCCCGACCCGAAGATCTCCAGCCGCGAGCCGTCGGGCTGCGCGAGCCACGACATGTTCTCCACGACCCCGACGACGTGCTGGCGCGTCTGCACGGCGACCGCCCCCGCGCGCTCCGCGACCTCCGCCGCCGCGGCCTGCGGCGTCGTGACCACGACGATCTCCGAGCCGGGCAGCAGCTGCGCGACCGAGATCGCGATGTCGCCCGTCCCGGGCGGGAGGTCCAGCAGCAGCACGTCCAGGTCGCCCCAGAACACGTCCGCGAGGAACTGCTGCAGCGCGCGGTGCAGCATCGGGCCGCGCCACACCACCGGCTGGCCGGGCGGCACGAACATCCCGATCGACACGACCTTCACGTCGTGCGCGACCGGCGGCAGCAGCATGTCGTCGACCTTCGTCGGCGGCCGCGTCACGCCCAGCATGCGGGGGATCGAGAAGCCGTAGATGTCTGCGTCGACCACGCCGACCCGCAGGCCGTCCGCCGCCATCGCGACCGCGAGGTTCGCCGTCACCGACGACTTGCCGACCCCGCCCTTGCCCGACGCGATCGCGAGCACCTTCGTCAGGGACGTGGGCTTCGCGAACGGGATCTCCGGCTCGGCGTCCGTGCCGCGCAGCATCCGGCGCAGCTCCTGACGCTGCTCCGCCGTCATGACCCCCAGGTCGACCGCGACCTCCGCGACACCCTCGACCGACGCGACCGCCGCCGTCACGTCCCGCGTGAGCGTGTCCTTGAGCGGGCAGCCGGGCGTCGTCAGGTCGAGGCCCACGCGCACCGCGGCGCCCGCCGGCGTCTCGCGCAGGTCGACCGAGCGGACCATGCCGAGGTCCGTGATCGGGCGCCGGATCTCCGGGTCGAGCACCGTCGCCAGCGCGGTGCGGACGGCCGAGTCCAGGGGCGTCAGGTCGGGCTGGGGCATGCCCTCATCGTAGGTGGCGGGCCGGGTCGCTCCGGGACCAGGGTCCCGTGGCCGGGCGCGGGCGGGTCTGCGTCACGCCGTGGCGTCGCCGTCCCGGTCGCGTCCCTCCCGCTCGCGTCCCTCCCGCTCGCGTTCCTCCCGCTCGCGTTCCTCCCGCTCGCGCTCCTCCCGCTCGGCCTCGCGCTCCTCGGCGAGCTCCTCCAGCAGGTTGCGCAGCTCGGAACGGACGAAGTCGCGCGTCGCCACCTCGGACAGCGCGATGCGCAGCGCCGCCATCTCCCGGGCGAGGAACTCGGTGTCGGCGAGGTTCCGCTCGGCGCGCTGGCGGTCCTGCTCGGCCTGCACGCGGTCGCGGTCCGTCTGCCGGTTCTGCGCGAGCAGGATGAGCGGCGCGGCGTAGGACGCCTGCAGCGACAGCATGAGCGTCAGCGCGGTGAAGCCGTTGCTGGCCTTGTCGAACCGCGCCACCGGCGAGAACGTGTTCCACGCGATCCAGACGATGCAGAACAGCGTGAGCCAGATGATGAACCGCGGCGTGCCGAGGAACCGCGCGATCGACTCCGACCACTGCCCCTGCCGGTCGGCGTCCACGCGCGGGCGTGGCAGCAGCACCCGCCGCGTCTCGCGCGGCTGGTCGAGCCGCTCAGCCACGACCGCCCCCGACCGTCCCCGTCGTGCGGGTCGCGGGCACCGACGGGAGGGTCGGCTCCTCGTCGGTCTCGCGCCAGTCCTCGGGCAGCAGGTGGTCGAGCACGTCGTCCACCGACACCGCGCCGAGCAGGCGCTTGTCCTCGTCGACGACGGGCAGCGCGAGCAGGTTGTACGTCGCGAGCTGGCGGGTCACGGACATGAGCGGTGCGTCCACGGGGATCGCCTCGACGTCCGTGTCGACGATCGAGCCGATCGCCTCGTGCGGGGGCTCGCGGAGCATGCGCTGCAGGTGCACGACGCCGATGAACCGGCCCGTCGGCGTCTCGAGCGGGGGACGCGCGACGAACACCATCGACGCGAGCGCGGGCGCCAGGTCCTGCCGGCGCACGTGGGCCAGCGCGGCCGCGATCGACGTCTCCGGGCCGAGGATCACGGGCTCGGTCGTCATGAGACCGCCCGCGGTGTTGTCCTCGTACGCGAGCAGCCGCCGGACGTCCTTCGCCTCCTCGGGCTCCATGAGCCCCAGGAGCTCGGCGGCCTGGTCGTCGGGCAGCTCGCCCAGCAGGTCCGCCGCGTCGTCGGGCTGCATCGCCTCGAGCACGTCGGCCGCGCGGTTGAGCGCGAGACCCTGCAGGATCGCGACCTGGTCGTCCTCGGGCAGCTCCTCCAGGACGTCGGCGAGCCGCTCGTTGTCGAGCGCCGACGCGACCTCGAGGCGGCGCGTGCGGCCCAGGTCGTGCAGCACGTCCGCGAGGTCCGCGGCCTTGAGGTCCTCGTACTGCGCGAGCAGCAGCTCGGCGCCCTGCGCGGCGGTCGAGGTGCGGCCCAGCGCGACGACCGCGTCGACCGGGACGAGCAGCGTCTCCCCGCGGCGGTGCAGCAGCCCCGACTTGCCCGGGCGGCGGCGCCGGACGAACAGCTTGGTGACGAGCCAGTCGCCGCCGCGCTGCAGCTCGATCGCGACGTCCTCGACCGTCGCCTGACCGGAGCCGTCCGCGAGCTCGACGGGGCGGTCCAGCAGCTCGCCCACGACGAGCGTCTCGGTCGAGCGCTGCTCGAACCGGCGCATGTTCACGAGCCCCGTCGAGATGACCTGGCCCGCGTCGACCGACGTCACACGCGTGAGCGGCAGGAACACCCGCCGCCTGCCCGGCACCTCGACCACGAGCCCCACGGCGCGCGGCGGGCCCTTGGGGCGCACGAGCACGACGACGTCGCGCACCCGCCCGACCTCGTCACCGATCGGGTCGAAGACGGTGGTGCCGGCGAGGCGCGCGACGAACACCCTGGTCCCGACGCTGCTCACGGCGGCCAGCCTAACCGCGCCCGGCCGCGACGGCTGGTGGCACCCGCGCGCGGCGTGCGGGAGGATCGCCGCATGTCGTTCACGGGCCCGCGCGTCCCCCGCACCCCCACGCCGCCGCAGGGCGAGACGGTCGCGTCGTACGCGACGTACCTGGAGGCGCAGCGGGCGGTGGACCACCTGGCCGACAAGGCGTTCGCGGTGCAGCTCGTGACGATCGTCGGCACCGACCTGCGGATGGTCGAGCGCGTCACCGGCCGGCTGTCCTACCCGCGCGTCGCGCTCGGCGGCTTCATGTCCGGCGCGTGGTTCGGCCTCTTCGTCGGCCTGCTGCTCAGCCTGTTCGCCCCGCCGGGGTCGAGCAGCCCGTTCGTGCCCGCGATCCTCATCGGCGGGGCGTTCGGCCTGCTCTTCTCGGTCATCACGTACTCGTTCTCGCGCGGGCGGCGGGACTTCACGTCGTCGAGCCAGATCGTCGCCTCGTCCTACGCGGTGCTCTGCCAGACCGAGCAGGCGCACAAGGCGCGCGAGCTCCTGCGCGAGATCGGCGGCGTGCAGTCGGGGTGGCCCGCGCGGCCCACGGTCACGCCGCCCACGCCCGGTCCGGCGCCCGCGCCGGGAGCCGACGGCGGTCCCGCCCAGCCGCCGGCGCGCCCCGACGTGCCGCAGCCGCCGGCACCCCCCGCGGGGGACGCCGGCGGCCGCTGAGACCGGTCGGGCGTCAGCGCCCGAGCAGCCTTGCCATCCACGCCTCGACGGCGTCGGGGTCGCGGGGGAGCGCCGCGGAGAGGTTCTCGTGGCCGTCCGCGGTGACGAGCACGTCGTCCTCGATGCGCACGCCGATGCCCCGGTACTCCTGCGGCACCAGCAGGTCGTCCGACTTGAAGTACAGGCCGGGCTCGATCGTGAACACCATGCCCGGCTGCAGCTCGGCGTCCAGGTAGAGCTCGGCCCGCGCCTGCGCGCAGTCGTGCACGTCGAGCCCGAGGTGGTGGCTCGTGCCGTGCACCATCCAGCGCCGGTGGTGCTGGTTGTCGGGCTCGAGCGACTCCTCGGCGGTGACCGGGAGCAGGCCCCACTCCTCGAGGCGCGCGGCGATGACGCGCATCGCGGCGTCGTGCACGTCACGGAACCTCGTGCCCGGCCGTGCGACCGCGAACGCGGCGTCCGCGGCGTCGAGCACCGCCTGGTACACGCGGCGCTGCACCTCGGTGAAGGTGCCGTCGACGGGCAGGGTGCGCGTGACGTCCGCGGTGTACAGCGAGTCGACCTCGACGCCCGCGTCGACGAGCACGAGGTCGCCCGCGCGCACGGGGCCGTCGTTGTCGATCCAGTGCAGCGTCGTCGCGTGCTCGCCCGCGGCCGCGATCGTCTCGTACCCGACGGCGTTGCCCTCCTGGCGGGCGTGCCCGACGAACGTGCCCTCGATCACGCGCTCGCCGCGCCGGTGCTCCTGCGCGGCGGGCAGCGCGCGCACGATCTTCTCGAAGCCCTCGATCGTGGTGTCGACCGCGAGGCGCATCTGCTCGACCTCGTACGCGTCCTTGACCAGGCGCAGCTCCGAGAGCGCCTCCGCGAGCCGCTCGTCGCGCGTCCCCGCCTCCTCGGTCGCCCGGATCTCCTCGACGACGGCCTCCACGGCCTCGTCCACGTCCGGCACGACGAGCAGCCGCACGCCGTCCGGCCCCGCGTCCTTCGCGAGCGCGTCGCGCAGGTCGTCCAGGTGCGCGGTGCGGATGCCCGTCTCGGTCTGCACGTCCTCGAGCGTCGGGCGCGCACCCACCCAGAACTCGCCGTAGCGGGAGTCGGAGAAGAACTCGGCCGTGTCGCGGCCCGCCAGCGGGCGCAGGTACAGCACGGCCTGGTGGCCGCCGCCGTCGTCGCCCGCGCCGTCCTCGACCGGGTGCAGGACGAGCACCGCGTCGGGCTCCTGCTCGACGCCGAGACCCGTGAGGTGCGCGAACGCGGAGTGGGGGCGGAACCGGTAGTCGGTGTCGTTCGACCGCACCTTGAACGTCCCGGCCGGGATCACGAGGCGGTCGCCCGGGAACTGCGCCGAGACGGCCGCGCGGCGGGCGGCCGTGTGGTCGGCGGCGGGGCCGCGCGCGGCGCTCGACGCGGGCCGCTCGCCCCAGCCCGACGTCACGAACCGCAGGAACTCCGCCGACCCCGGCCGCTGCGAGCGGTTGCTCCCGCGGTCCGCGAGCGGCTGCTCGTCGTGGTCGGTCGAGGTCTCGGGCAGGGGCTCCGTGGTCATCGCGCCATTGTCCCACCGGTGCCGCGGGGACCGTCCGTCGGCGGCGCCCCGCGTCGCGCGCCCCGGTTAGGTTGGCCCGATGCGCATCGACCTGCACACCCACTCGACCGCGTCGGACGGCACGGACGCGCCGGCCGGTGTCGTCGCCGCCGCCGCTGCCGCCGGCCTGGACGTCGTCGCGCTCACCGACCACGACACGACCGCCGGGTGGGACGAGGCGGCCGACGCCGCCGCGGCGCACGGGCTCCGGCTCGTGCGGGGGACCGAGGTCTCCGCGCGCTCGTCCGGCATCAGCATCCACCTGCTGTCCTACCTGCAGGACCCGACGCACCCCGCGCTCGTCACGGAGCTCGAGCGGACCCGGCGCGCCCGGCTGCACCGGGCGGAGGCCATCGTGGAGCTGCTGGCCGCCGACGTGCCGATCACCTGGCAGGACGTCCTGGACCAGGCGGCGGACGCGGTCGTCGTGGGCCGCCCCCACATCGCGGACGCGCTCGTGGAGCGCGGCGTCGTGCCGGACCGGGACGCGGCGTTCGCGCACCTGCTGCGCGCCGACGGGCCGTACCACGTGCCGCACTACGCGCCCGCGGCGGCCGCGGCCGTCCGGGCGATCCGTGCCGCGGGCGGCGTCCCGGTGTTCGCGCACCCGGGCGCCGACGCGCGGGGCCGGGTCGTGCCCGACGCCGTGTTCGACGAGCTCGCCGCCGCCGGCCTCGCCGGGGTCGAGGTCGACCACCGGGACCACTCGCCGGCCCAGCGCGAGCGTCTGGCCGCGATCGCCGGGCGGCTCGGGCTGCTGGTCACGGGGTCGAGCGACTACCACGGGTCCGGGAAGGCCAACCGGCTGGGGGAGAATCTCACCGGGCCGCACGTCCTGGCGGCCATCGAGGAGCAGGGCCGCGTGCCGGTGCTCGGAGGGTAAGGAGCCTGGGTGTCGGACGTCCTCGACGTGCACCTGTTCGCGTCGGTGTTCATCACGCTGTTCGTCATCATGGACCCCCCGGGGACGGTGCCGATCTTCCTCGGGCTGACGAGCGCCATGTCCCGCGCGCAGCGCAACCGGGCCGCCCGGCAGGCGGTCGCCGTCGCGTTCGGCGTCATCGTCGCGTTCGCGCTGTTCGGCCAGTCGCTGCTGTCGTACATGCACGTGTCGCTGCCCGCGCTGCAGGCGTCCGGCGGCCTGCTGCTGCTGCTCGTCGCGCTCGAGCTGCTGACGGGCAAGATGGAGGAGCCGCAGCCGTCCGGGAACACCAACGTCAACGTCGCGCTCGTCCCGCTCGGCACCCCGCTGCTCGCCGGACCCGGCGCGATCGTGGCGACGATGGTCTTCGTCACCCAGACCGACGGCTCGGCGGCCGACTGGGTCGCGATCGCGCTCGGCGTGCTGGCCGTGCACGTGTGCCTGTGGCTCGCGATGCGGTTCGCCAACGTCATCCACCGGGTCCTCGGCGAGTCCGGCACCATCCTCGTCACGCGCATCGCGGGTCTGCTGCTCGCCGCCATCGCCGTGCAGCTCGTCGCCGACGCGGTCGAGGCGTTCGTCGCGGCGGCCTGAGCCACCGCCGCCCGGCACCGCCCGCCACCGCCCGGCGGGGAGACGACGAGGGGCGCCCGTCCGGTCGGACGGGCGCCCCTCGCGTGTCGTTCGCGCCGGCAGGTGCGCCGGTCAGGCCTCCGCAGGGGCGGCGGCGCCACCCTCGGCGGGACGGCCGCCGCGCGTGCGCCGGCGGTTGCGGGACCGGCGACGGCCCTCGCCCGCGGGCGCACCCTCGGCGCCCTCGGCGCGCGGCGCGTCGGACGGGGCGCCCTCGGCGCTCGGCGCGGCGTCGCCGGCCGGGGCGTCCGAGGTGCTCGGAGCGCCCGAACCGCCGCGGCCGCCGCGGCGGCGACCGCGACCGCCGTCGCGTCCCTCGCCACCGCGTCCCTCGCCGTCCCGACGCTCGCCGTCCCGACGCTCGCCGTCCCGACGCTCGCCGTCCCGACGCTCGCCGCGACCGGCACCGCCGGCACGGGGACCGCCGCCGCGCTTGCCCGTCTCGCCGAGGTCCTCGATCGCCTCCGCGGCGAGGCCGGCACGCGTCTGCTGCGCCTTGGGCAGCCGACCCTTGACGCCCTCGGGGATGTCGAGGTCGGTGTACACGTGCGGCGAGCTCGAGTACGTCTCGACCGGCTCGGGGATGCCGAGTCCGAGCGCCTTGTCGATGAGCGACCAGCGCGGCATGTCGTCCCAGTCGACGAACGTCACGGCCGTGCCCTTGTTGCCCGCGCGGCCGGTGCGGCCCGTGCGGTGCAGGTACGTCTTCTCGTCCTCGGGGCACTGGTAGTTGACGACGTGCGTGACGTCCTCGACGTCGATGCCGCGCGCCGCGACGTCGGTCGCGACGAGCACGTCGACCTTGCCGTGCCGGAACGCGCGCAGCGCCTGCTCGCGCGCCCCCTGGCCGAGGTCGCCGTGCAGGGCGCCCGCGGCGAACCCGCGCTCAACGAGCTCGTCGGCGACCTTCGCGGCCGTGCGCTTGGTGCGCGCGAACACGATCGTCAGGCCGCGGCCGTTCGCCTGCAGCATGCGGGCCAGCAGCTCGACCTTGTCCAGCGCGTGCGCGCGGTAGACGACCTGCTTGATGTTCTTGACGGTCTGGCTGCCGTCGTCGTCCGGGTCGGCCGCGCGGATGTGCGTGGGCTGCGTCATGTAGCGGCGCGCCATGGCGACGACCGCGCCCGGCATCGTGGCCGAGAACAGCATCGTGTGACGCGACGCGGGGGTCGCGGCGAGCAGCGTCTCGACGTCGGGCAGGAAGCCCAGGTCGAGCATCTCGTCGGCCTCGTCGAGCACGACGGTCCGCACGCGGGTGAGGTCGAGGTGGCGCTGCTTGAGCAGGTCGATCATGCGGCCCGGCGTGCCGACGACCACATCGACGCCCTTGTTGAGCGCGTCGATCTGCGGCTCGTACGCCCGCCCGCCGTACACCTGCACGACGCGGACCGAGCGCCGAGCCGACGCCGTCGCGAGGTCGCCCGCCACCTGGACGGCCAGCTCACGGGTCGGCACCACGACGAGCGCCTGCGGCTTGCCCGGCGCGGGCAGCGCGTCGTAGCCGTCCTCGCCCGGGGCCACGACCGCGTTGAGCAGCGGGACGCCGAAGCCGAGCGTCTTGCCGGTTCCCGTCTTGGCCTGGCCGATGATGTCGTGCCGCGACAGCGCGACCGGCAGGGTCATCGCCTGGATGGGGAACGGGTGCGAGATGCCCGCGTCGGCGAGCGCCTGGACGATCTCGGGGCGGACGTCGAAGTCCGCGAAGGAGGCGTCCACGGCCTGCACCGACGAGGCGGTGCTGCGCAGCGGACGGGTCAGGGGGGCGGCGAGCGCGCTGGCGGCGGTCTCCGCGGTCCCGGTGGTCGCGTCGTCGGGGGTGACGGTGCTGTGGTCGGTCGTGGTCACGGTCGCTTCTCACTGCGAAGGGTGGTGGGCCGCGCGCTGTCCGGGCGGCGACCGGCGGTCGCACCCTCCCGGGCGACAGCGGTCACCACGCGGGTTGGCCGGCAGCCGATCGTGAAAGTCGCTCGCGAGCCGCGTGCGGACTCGACGTCCGGCGCTGCGCGAGCCGGTCCTGGGACCGGGGACGGCGTCCCCTCCGAGACGACCGGGCAACCGATGTACCCGCACAGCGTATCGGACGGGCCCTCGGCGGGGGCCCGACCGGCCGCGGCGTGCCGGGCGTGGGCATACGATCCACGGATGACCACGCACGCACGCCCGGCCGGTCCCGACGACGCGACCGGGGCGCCGGCCGGGCCGGCGGCCGCCGTGACGGACGGTCCCGACCGGGTGCGGCACGCGGACACCGTGGAGCTCCTGGGGCTCGTCGCGCAGCTCGAGCAGGTCGCGTTCGCGCGGCTCGCCGCCGACGCCGCCGTCGCCCCGTCCACCGACCAGCGCCTGCAGCTCACGCGGTTCGCCGCGGCGGCGGTCGCACGGCGCGACACCGTGCTGGCCCGCCTCACCGAGCTCGGTGCGGACCCCGTCGCGGCGATCGGCCAGTTCGACCACGTGCTCGACGACTTCGACGCGCGCACGCAGCCCAGCACGTGGTGGGAGCGGCTGCTCAAGGCGTACGTCGGCTACGGCGTCGCGGACGACTTCTGCCGCCTCGCCGCGGAGGGTCTCGACGAGGAGTCCCGACGCGTGGTGCTGGCGGTGCTCGACGACGCCGCGCACGCGGAGCTCGCGGTCGCCGAGCTCGACGCGGCCGGCTCGGACGACGGCGTGCTGTCCGCGCGGCTCGCGCTGTGGGGGCGGCGGCTCGTCGGCGAGGCGCTCGGCGTCGTGCAGCGGCTGCTCGTGCAGCGGCCCGGCCTCGTGCGGCTCGTCGAGCAGCGCGAGGAGCCCGTCGCGCCCGCCGAGCAGCAGGCCGAGGGGCGCCCGTCGCCGGCGAACCCGCCGACGAAGCTGTTCGGCGAGCTCACGGCGCAGCACACGCGTCGCATGTCCCGGCTGGGCCTGACGGCCTGACGCGCGGGCCGGGACGGCCCGCCAGGACGGCCCGCCAGGACGACGCGAGGCCCCGCCGACCGGACGGTCGGCGGGGCCTCGTCGTGCGTGGCCTGCGGGCCCCGGCGTCAGATGCTGCCGAAGCCGACGCGCGCCTTCGTCTCGGAGCCGATCTCCACGTAGCCGAGCGTCGCCGTCGGCACGATGACCCGGCGGCCACGCGTGTCGGTCAGCTCGAGCACGGCACCGCCGTCGAGCGCGGCCGCCACCGTCGCGGCGACCTCGTCGGCCGTGCGGTCGGTCTCCAGGACGATCTCCCGCGGCAGGTTCTGCACGCCGATCGTGATCTCCACGGCCATCTGTTCCTCGTCCTCCAGGTCGTCCGCTCGCGGGTCCGGGGGCCCGCCTCGACGATCCTAGGCGTCCTCGTACACGAAGTCGGGGCGGACGAGGCCCGCGACCCCGCCCCACGCGAGCTGCGTCACGAGCTCGGCCGTGCGCGCCGCGTCCGCGACCGGCGTCGTGCGCAGCCGGTGCGTCGCTGCGCCCTGGGCCATCGCGATGAGCGAGACGGCGAGCGTGGCCGCCGCGTCGTCCGCGAGCGCGGTCACCCGGGACAGCACCGCGGCGATCCGGCGCGCCGCCTCGGACGACGCGTGCTCCACCCGCGCCCGCACGTCGGCGTCGTGCGTGACGTCCGACTCGAACAGGAGCGTCGAGGACTCGCCCGCCACGTCGACGAAGTCGATGTACGCGCGCACGATCGCGGCGATCACGTCGCGCCCCGCGCCGCGGTGCACCGGGCCCGCCTCGAGGGGGGCTACCGCGTCCTCGACGGCGGCGAGCAGGTCCGCGCCGCACTGGTCGACGACCGCGAGGTACAGGTCGAGCTTCGACGGGAAGTGCCGGTAGAGGACGGGCTTGCTGACCTCGGCGCGGTCCGCGATGTCGTCCATCGAGACGTGGTGGAAGCCCTCGGACGAGAACAGGCCCTGCGCGATGCGCAGCACCTGCGCGCGCCGTGCGTCCCGGGCCATGCGGGGGCCGCGCGGCCGGGCACGCGAGCCGTCCGTCCCGTCCGTCATCCCGGCATGGTAGCCACGGCACGTGTCCGGGATGCGACGATGTCCGGGTGACCCCGCCCGAGATGCCCCGTACGGACGCAGCCGGGGCGTCTGTGGCGCCGGTCGGCCGCGGAGGCGCCGCCGGGCGCGGTCCTGGGCGGGGACGCCGGGCCGTCGTCGGCGCGGTGGTCGCCGTGGGCGGCCTGCTCGTCGGAGCGGGGACGGCGGTCGTGACGCTGCCGGCGGGTGCCGCCACGGAGGCGGTCCGCGACGTCCTGGGACGGTCCGCGCAGGTCGCGCGCCTCGCGGCGGTGCGCAGCACGACGGCACCGGACGCGTCGGCCGCCGACGACCGCGCCGCCGACGGCGACGAGACCGCGAGCCGCGGCAGCCTGCGTGCGCCGGTCGAGGAGCCGGTCGTCGCGCACGAGACGCTGCTCTCCGCCGACCCCCCGGTGCTCGCGCTGCCACCCGGCCTGACGATGGTCGACGTCGAGTCGGGGCTGCTCGCCGCCGACGTCCCGGAGCGCGCCCGGCAGACGTTCACCGTCGTCCCGGGATCCGACCCGGGTCCCGGGACCGGCCGGGTGCGCACGATCCGCGTCGAGGTCGAGGACGGGCTCCCCGTCGACGGGGCGAGGTTCGCCGCGACCGTCATGGCGACCCTCAACGACCCGCGCGGCTGGGGCGCTGACGGCTCGGTGTCCTTCGCGCGCACCGACGGCGACGCCGAGCTCCGTGTGCTGCTCGCGTCGCCGGAGACCGTCGACGACCTCTGCTACCCGCTGGAGACCGAGGGGCAGGTGTCCTGCGGCCGCAGCGGCAACGCCGTCCTCAACTTCCGCCGATGGGTGCTCGCGACCGACGAGTACGCCGCGGACAAGGCCGCCTACCGCCAGTACCTCGTGAACCACGAGGTGGGGCACCTGCTGGGCCACGGCCACGAGACGTGCCCCGCGCCCGGGGCGCTCGCGCCGCTCATGCAGCAGCAGTCGTACCGCGCGGCGCCGTGCGTCCCCAACCCCTGGCCGTTCCCCGCGCCGTAGCGGGCGGCCACGCGGGGGGACCTCGGGGTGGCGGTGGTTGTCGGCGGTCCGTGATGGGATCGGCGCCGTGACGACGACCCCCGCGCTGCGCCTCGTGCGCCCCGCCCTCGCCGACGGGCCGTCGTCGGGGCCGGGCAGCCGGGTGGTGCTCGACGACGCGCAGGCGGCGGCGGTCGACCGCGCGGTGCACGGGCCGGACCCCGCGCTCCTGGTCCTCGGCGCGCCCGGGACGGGCAAGACGACCGTCGCGCTCGAGACGGTCGTCGCCGCGGTCGACGCGGGGCTGTCCCCGCAGGACGTGCTCGTCGTGTCGGCCGGGCGCCGGGCTGCCGCCGACCTGCGCGACCGGCTCGCGGCCCGGCTGCGCACCACGTCGGGCCGCCCGCTCGTGCAGACCGCCCCCGCGGTCGCGTTCAGCGTGCTGCGGTCCCGTGCCGCGCTCCTCGGCGACGTGCCGCCCACGCTCGTCGGCGGCGCCGACCAGGACCTGCTGCTCGCCGAGCTGCTCGCGGGGCACGCGGCGGGCGAGGGCGTCCCCCTGCGCTGGCCCCCGCACGTGCCGGCCGACGTCCCGACCATGCGGGCCTTCCGCGACGAGCTGCGGGACCTGCTCATGCGCGCGGCGGAGCGGGGTCTCACGCCGGCCGACCTCGCCGACCTCGGGCGGCGTCACGAGCGGCCCGAGTGGGAGACCGCGGCGCGCGTGTACGAGGAGTACCTCGACGTGCTCGTGCTGCGGTCCGCGACGCCCGACCTGGGCGCCCGCCTCGACCCCGCCGTGGTCGTCGAGGAGGCCGCGCAGGCCCTCGTGGCCTGGGAGGACGAGGTCGGTGACGTGCCGCGCCCGCGCTGGCGGCTCGTCGTCGTCGACGACCACCAGGAGAGCACGTCCGCGACGGCCCGGCTGCTGCGCGTGCTCACGGCCGACGGCGCGCGGCTGCTCCTGCTCGCCGACCCCGACACCGCGGTGCAGACGTTCCGCGGCGCGTCACCCGCGCTCGTCGGGCGCGCACCCGTCGCGGGCGACGGCGACGGCGAGCTGGGTGCCGCGACGCTCGTGCTCGGGACCGTCTGGCGGCACGGGCCCGCGGTGCGCGAGGTGACCGCGCGGGTCACGGAGCGCATCGGGTCGGTCGGCGCGGTGCAGCACCGGCGCGCCGCCTCGGCGCTCCGGCCGGACCCCGCCGCGCCGCCGCAGGTGCAGGCCGCCGTGCTCCCGAGCGCGGCGCAGGAGGCGGCGTTCGTGGCGCACACGCTGCGCACCGCGCACCTCGAGCACGGTGTCGGGTGGGACCGGATGGCCGTCGTCGCGCGCTCGGGCGGGCAGGTGACGGCGCTGCGGCGCGCGCTGGCCGGCGCGTCGGTCCCGGTGACGGTCGTGGGCAGCGACGTCCCGCTGCGCGAGGAGCCCGCGGTGCGGCCGCTCCTCGAGGCGGTGCGCGTGGTGGTCGGCGACGCCCCCCTCGACCCGGCGGCCGCGGCGCGGCTCGTGTGCTCCCCGCTCGGCGGGCTCGACGCGGTCGGGCTGCGCCGGGTGCGGCGCGCGCTGCGGGCCGAGGAGCTCGCGGCCGGTGGGGGGCGCACGAGCGACGTCCTGCTGGTCGAGGCGCTCGAGGACGTGGGGCGGGTCGCGTCCCTGCCCGCGTCGGTGGCCCGCCCCGTCGCCCGGCTCGCGGAGGTCCTCGCCGCCGGACGGCGCGCGGCGGAGCGTCCGGGGGCCGACGCCCAGACGGTGCTGTGGTCGCTGTGGCACGCGTCGGGGCTCGCGGAGCCGTGGCGGCGCGCGGCGCTCGTGGGCGGCGTCGCGGGGGAGCGGGCCGACCGGGACCTCGACGCGGTGCTCGCGCTGTTCCGGGCGGCCGAGACGTTCGTCGACCGGATGCCGCGCGCCACCGCGGGCGCGTTCGCCGACTGGCTCGCCGCCCAGGACCTGCCGTCGGACTCGCTCGCGGCGGCCGCGCGGCGCCTGGCCGTCCCCGTGCTGACCCCGGCGGGCGCGGCCGGGCAGGAGTGGGACGTCGTCGTCGTCGCGGGCGTGCAGGACGGCGTCTGGCCCGACCTGCGGCTGCGGGACTCGCTGCTCGGCTCGCAGGCCCTCGTCGACGTGGTCGCGGACCGCGCCGTCGACGGCACCGACCCGGGTGCGCGTGCCGCGCAGGCTCGTGCGGCGGTGCTGGCCGACGAGCTGCGGTCGTTCGCGGTCGCGTGCTCCCGCGCCCGCCACCGGCTCGTCGTGACGGCCGTCGCGGACGCCGACCAGCAGCCGTCGCCGTTCCTCGACCTGGTCGAGCCGGCCGACGACGAGACGGACCACCGCCGCACCACCGCCCCCGCCGCGGCCGACCTGCGCGGCCTCGTCGCGGAGCTGCGCGGCACCCTCGAGCACGCCGTGGCGTCGGGCGCCCGCCCGGACCCTGCGGTCGTGCGCACGCTCGCGCGGCTCGCGCGGGAGGGCGTGCCCGGCGCGGACCCGGCGGAGTGGCACGGCCTGGCGGACCCGACCACCGACTCCCCGCTGTGGGCGGACGACGAGCGTGTCCCCGTGTCCCCGTCCCGCCTCGAGACCGCGCAGCGGTGCGCCCTGCGCTGGGCGCTCGAGGCCGCGGGCGGCACCGCCGCCGACTCGAGCGGGCAGACGCTCGGGACGCTGGTGCACGCGATCGCGCAGGAGCTGCCCACGGGTACGCGCACGGAGCTCGCGGCCGAGCTCGACCGGCGCTGGAGCGAGCTCGGGCTCGGCGACGGCTGGCCGGCCCGTGCCACCCGACGACGCGCCGACGCGATGATCGACCGCCTCGCGGGCTACCTGCAGGGCGCGGGTGCGCCGCTGCTCGTCGAGGGCGGGTTCACGCTGCGCACCGACCGGGCCGTCGTGCGGGGGACCGTGGACCGCGTCGAGCGGGACCCCGCCGCCCCCGACGACGCCGGCACGCCGGTGCGCGTCGTCGACCTCAAGACCGGCAGCACGGTGCCGAGCAAGGCGAAGGCGGAGGTGAACCCGCAGCTCGGGGCCTACCAGCTCGCGGTCGACGGGGGCGCCTTCGCGGAGCTCCCCGCCGACGCGCGCAGCACCGGTGCGGTGCTCGTGTACGTCGGGGCCGGTTCGAACGCGACCGAGCGGCCGCAGCCCGCGCTCGGCGGCGAGGACGACGGCCCCAGCTGGGCCCGCACGCTCGTCGACGAGGTCGCGGACCGGATGGCCGCCTCGACGTTCGCCGCCACGACCAACGACCTGTGCGACCGGTGCCCCGTGCGACGGTCCTGCCCGGCACGCACCGAGGGCAGCCAGGTGGTCGCATGAGCCTGCTGCCCGCCGCCCGCATCGCCGCGCTCGTCGGCCAGCCGCCGCCGACCCCCGAGCAGGAGCGCGTCGTCGAGGCGCCGTTGTCCCCGGCGCTCGTCGTCGCCGGTGCGGGATCCGGCAAGACCGAGACGATGGCGGCGCGCGTGGTCTGGCTGCTCGCGAACGGGCTGGTCGCGCCCGAGCAGGTGCTGGGGCTGACCTTCACCCGCAAGGCCGCGGCGGAGCTCGCCGAGCGCGTGCGGCGGCGGCTTCGCCGGCTCGCCCGGGCGGCGGCGCAGGAGGGCGTCGAGCTGCCCGGCGGTGCCGCGCTCGCCGGGACCACGGGCGACGTGCTCGGCAGCCTCGCCCGGCCGACGGTCGCGACGTACAACGCGTACGCGTCGTCGCTCGTCACCGACCACGCGCTGCGGCTCGGCCTCGACCCGTCCGCGCGCCTGCTCGGCGAGGCGGCGCAGTGGCAGCTCGCGCACGAGGTCGTCGAGGCGTGGACGGGCGACGTCGACACCGACGCGGCCGTCTCGACCGTCGTCGACGCCGTGCTGTCGCTGTGCGGCGCGCTCGACGAGCACCTGCTGACGCCCGCGCAGGCGCAGAGCGGGATCGCCGAGATCGTCGAGGCCATCGCGGCGACGCCCGACGGACCGGGCCGGCGCCGGGAGCCGTACCGTGACGTGCAGGCGCTCGTGCGGCTGCTCGGCGAGCGCTCGCGCGTGCTCGACCTCGTCGCCGAGTACCGCGAGCGCAAGCGCGCGGCGGACGCGATCGACTTCGGGGACCAGGTCGCGCTGGCGGCCCGGCTGGCCCGCGACGTGCCGGAGGTCGCGGCCGGTGAGCGCGACCGGTTCCGGGTCGTGCTGCTCGACGAGTACCAGGACACGTCCTACGCGCAGCTGACCCTGCTCGGCGCGCTGTTCGGCGACGGGCACCCCGTCACGGCCGTCGGCGACCCGCACCAGTCGATCTACGGCTGGCGCGGCGCGAGCGCGGGCGGCCTCGAGAGCTTCCCGACGTCGTTCCCGGCGGTCGACGCGGACGGCCGCCGCCGGCCCGCCGACGTGCACGTGCTGTCGACGTCGTGGCGCAACGACCGTCGCATCCTCGACGCCGCGAACGTCGTCGCCGGGCCGTTGCGCGCCGCCGCCGCGCGCGTCGAGGTGCCGGTGCTCGCGGCCCGGCCCGGGGCGGGTGACGGACGCGTGCACGCGCACGTCGCGGACACGGTCGAGGACGAGGCGCGCGCGGTCGCGGAGTTCGTGGCTGCGCGGTGGCGTCCCGCGTCGCCCGGGACGGAGCGCGTGACCGCGGCCGTGCTGTGCCGCAAGCGTTCGCAGTTCCCGGCGGTCCAGCGCGCGCTGCGCGCCGCCGGGCTCCCCGTCGAGGTCGTCGGGCTCGGCGGGCTGCTGGCGACGCCCGAGGTCGTCGACCTGGTCGCCGCCCTGCAGGCCGCGCACGACCCGTCGCGCGGGGACGCCCTCATGCGGCTGCTCACCGGGGGCCGCACGCGCCTGGGCGCGGCCGACCTGCACGCGCTCGGGGCCTGGGCCGACGAGCTCGCGGGGCGTGCCGGTCGCCGCGCGGGGAGGGACACGGGTGTGCAGGCGGACGTGGTCGACGAGCGCAGCATCGTCGACGCGCTCGACGACCTGCCCCGCTCCGGGTGGCGCAGCCGGAACGGCCGCGAGCTCAGCGACGCGGGCCGCGCCCGCCTGGCCGAGCTCGCCCGGCTGCTGACGGCCCTGCGGTCGCACACCTACCTCGCCGTCCCCGAGCTGGTCGCCGAGGCCGAGCGCCTGCTGGGACTCGACATCGAGGTCGCGGCCCGCGCGGGCACGACCCCCGGCCGGGCGCGGGCCAACCTCGACGCGTTCCGCGACGTCGCGGTCGAGTTCGCGCGCACCGCGGACCACCCGACCCTCGGCGGCTTCCTCACGTGGCTCGACGCGGCGGAGGTGCGCGAGAGCGGCCTCGACATGCCCGTCGCCGAGCCCGACCCGGACGCGGTGCAGGTCATCACGATCCATGCCGCCAAGGGGCTCGAGTGGGACGTCGTCGCGGTGGCCGGGCTCGTGGACGGCATCCTGCCCGCGACGCGCACGCGCGGGCAGGACGGCCCGAAGGACTCGGCGTGGCTCACCGGGCTCGGCACGCTGCCGTACCCGCTGCGCGGTGACCGTCACGACCTGCCCGTCCTAGCGTACGCCGGCGCGGCGGACCACAAGGACCTCGACGAGCGGCGCAAGCAGTTCCTCCTCGACGCGGGCCTGCACCAGGTGGCCGAGGAGCGTCGCCTCGCCTACGTCGCGCTCACGCGCGCGCGCAGCGACCTGCTGCTCACCGCGGCGTGGTGGGGCGACTCGGCCAGGCCGCGTGAGCTCTCGTCGTTCCTCGAGGAGCTCGCCGAGGCGGGCGTCGTCGGGTCCGGGTCGTGGGTCGAGCGGCCCGAGCAAGGCGTCGGCAACCCGCGCGACGAGCTCGTGCTGACCGCGCAGTGGCCCGCCGACCCGTTCGCGGTCGACGGCGGCCCGGGTCGGCGCCCCGCCGTCGAGGCGGCGGCCACGCTCGTGCGCGACGCCCTCGCGGCGGGCGCGGACTCGAGCGGGCAGCCCGGCGGGTCGCGGTGGGAGGACCTGGCGGACCGGCTGCTCGCGGAGCAGGAGCGGGTGCGGCGCCCGGAGCGCGGCGTCGAGCTGCCCGCGCACCTGTCCGCGTCGTCGCTCGTTCGCCTGCACGCCGACCCGGCGGAGTTCGCGCGCGGCCTGCGCCGCCCGGTCCCGCGCGAGCCGTCCCCCCAGGCCCGGCGCGGCACCCGCTTCCACGCCTGGGTCGAGGGCTGGTACGGGGCGGCGACGCTCGTCGACCTCGACGCGCTGCCGGGGGCCGACGACGACTCGGACCTGGTCGACCTGGAGGAGGCGGCCCTGCGCGCGTCCTTCCTGCGCACGCCGTGGGCGGACCGCAGCCCGCTGGCGATCGAGGTGGACGTCGAGACGTCGGTCGACGGCTACGTGCTGCGCTCGCGGATCGACGCCGTGTTCGCCGACGACGAGGCCGGGCGCGAGGCCGCGCCGCAGCCCGCCGGAGCGGGCGCCGGCGCGGCCGTGCGGCCCGTCGTCGTGGTCGACTGGAAGACGGGCGCGCCGCCGTCCGACCCGGCGGCGCGCGCGTCCCGCGAGCTGCAGCTCGCCGTCTACCGGCTCGCGTGGTCGCGCTGGACGGGCACCCCGCTGGATCTCGTGCGCGCCGCGTTCTGCTACGTGGGGACGGGGGAGACCGTGTACCCGGAGCGGCTGCTCGCGGAGCCCGAGATCACGGACCTGCTGCGCCGCGCGACGGCCGCGTCCGCGCAGGCGCCGGGGGACGGACCGGCCCGTGGCGTCGGGCGCACCCGCTCGGCGCCGTCCAACGTGGACCGCGGCGGTGCCAACCCGGCCGTCCCCGGGCGTGCGACCGAGTCGCAGTCCCGGCGTGCACCGGCGCCGCCGGACCGCCCGTAGACGTCCGGTCGCGACCCCGTCAGCCGTGCATCGACGAGACGTCGGCGGTGTGGTCCGCGCGGACGTGCCGCACCGACGCCACGCACGCCGGACCGTCGATCTCGACCGCCGGGGGCCCGTCCGCCGCGACGACGACCCCCGTGCCCAGGCAGTCCTCCGTCTCGACGACCGCACGTCTCCCGGCGCCGACCTCGACGGCGGCGGCGCCCACGAGGCTCACGCTCACGGCGGTGTCGCTCTCGTTGACGACGGCGAAGCCGTCCGGGCTCCGGTCCGAGCAGCCGGCCGTGACGGCGACCGTGACGACGTGCGTCACGGCGAGGGCGGGCTGGCGTCGCACGGGTCTCCTCGCGTCGGGCCGGCAGAGGCCGCCGGACGGCGGGATCCTGCCGGACGCGGCCCCCGACGCGCCAGGGCGTCCCGCGGACCTGGGCCGGCGGGTGGGTCAGGCGTAGGAGGCCGACTCCGCCTCGACGGCCTGGGTGTGCTCGTCGAGGTCCTCGAGCATCGCCACGGCGTCCTCGACGACCTCGTCGTCGCCGCTGCGCACGCCGTACAGGAGCCAGCGGGCGAGGGCGAGCTCGCCCGCGAGGAACGCGCGTCGCTGCAGGTGCGGGTCCGTGAGCTCGGTGCGGCGCAGCAGGTACGCCTCCAAGACGCAGTCGGCCACCTCGGGCGCGGCGGCGACGAGCAGCCACGCGAGGTCGTCGGCAGGGTCGGCGACGACCGCGTCGCCCCAGCCGAGGATCCCGCTGACGCGGCCCTCGTGGACGAGGACCCGGTCGGCGGACAGGTCGCCGTGCACGACCGTCGGCCGGAAGCGCCACAGCGCGACGTCCTCGAGCTGCCCCTCCCACCGGCGCAGCAGCGCGGGCGGGACCTTGCCGGTGCGGGCCGCCTCGTCGACCTCCGCCTGGCGGCGCTGGCGGTACTCGGTGGCCTCGTAGACCGGCAGCCCGGCGTTCTCGACGGTCGCGGTGGGCAGCTCGTGCAGCGCGGCGAGCGCGCGCCCGACGTCCGCGGCGAGCCCCGGGCCGGGTGTGAGCGTCTCGACGCGCAGCGGTGCGCCGGGGATCTCGGCGTGCACGGCGGCGCGCCCGCCCTCGGGCAGGTGCGCGAACCCGACGGGCTGGGGGACGGCGAACGGCAGGCGTCCGGCCTCGGCGTGCTCCGCGAGCGCCCCCAGCAGCTCGACCTCGGCCTCGAGCGCGGCACCGGCGGCGGCGCTGCCCGGCGCGCGGACCACCCACCGGCGGCGCTGGGCGTCGATGACGACGGCGACGTCGTAGTCCGTGCCGGGCTGCGGCGGACGGCGGACGTCGTACGCGTCCAGGCCCGGGACGGCGACCGTCGCCAGGGCGGCGAGGGCGAGGGGGGAGCGTGGCACGTCGACCAGGGTAGGTCGGTGCGTCGCCGCGCGGGTCGTCGTCCCGCGGCGTGTCGGTCCCCTTCGTCCGTCGCGCGCGTTTCGTCCCCGCCGCGCCGGCGCCCGCGAGCGGGGCCCGCCGGGCACCCGACGTGCGGCGGCGGACGTCTCCTGCCTGTCCGCGTCCCGGCCCGTGCCGCCGTCGTCGCCCGCTCCGCGTACGGTGTCGGCGTGATCGTCGACGAGCTGCCCCTGTCCCGTGCCTCGGTGGACAGGGCGGCCGAGCGTCGCGGTGACGGCGTGCAGGCCGCGCTCTCGACGTCCACCACCCGGGTCCTGCTGGTCGACGACGGCGCGGTCGTCACGACCGTCGACGGTGCCCTCGCGCTCGTCACCGTCGACGAGGCGCAGGCGCTCGCGGGTGCCGTCGCGACGGGCGACGCGTCCTCGGGCGCCGAGGTGCACGGGGTCGGCGGGCGCGAGCTCGGCGGGCGCGAGGTCGGCGGGCACGCGGACCACGCCGGTGCGTCCGACGTCGACGCGCCGGACGCGGCCGACGACGCGTGGCTGCTGCTGGGCCGTGACGACGAGGGCACGACCTTCCTCGCGCGCCGCGTGCTCGGGCGCCGGGCCGCGCCGCCGACGGGCTCCGCCTCGGACGTGCTCGTGCACGCTCCGGCGTCCGCCGACGAGGTGCCGCCCGCGGCCGTCCTCCCGCCGGGGACCGCCTGGTCGCCGCTGCGGGTCGTCGGTGCGGCGCTGTCGGCGCGCGACGCGGGGCTCGCGACGGCGGCCGTGGCGCTCGACGCCTGGCACGCGCGCCACCCGCGCTGCCCGCGGTGCGGAGCGGTGACGGTCTCCGTCCAGGCGGGCTGGGTGCGCCGCTGCGTCGCGGACGGCTCCGAGCACTACCCGCGGACCGACCCGGCCGTGATCATGGCGGTCCTCGACGAGCAGGACCGGATCCTGCTGGCGCACGCGGCGGCATGGCCCGCGGGCCGCTGGTCGACGCTCGCGGGCTTCGTCGAGCCCGGTGAGTCCCTGGAGCACGCGGTCCGGCGCGAGGTCGCCGAGGAGACGGGCGTCGTCGTCGGCGACGTGGAGTACCGGGGGAGCCAGCCGTGGCCGTTCCCGGCGTCGCTCATGGTGGCGTTCCGCGCGCGGGCGCGCTCCACCGCCGTCACGGCGGACGGCGTCGAGGTTCTCGACGCGCGCTGGTTCAGCCGGGACGACCTGCGCGCGGCCGTCGCGGCGGGCGAGGTCGTCCCGCCCGGGCCGGCGTCGATCGCCCGGGCGCTCGTCGAGGACTGGCTGGGCGAGCCGCTGCGGGAGCCGACGGCCTGGTGACCGCCGCCCTCGGCCCGTCGTCCGGGCCGGGGTGATCGCGCGCGCGACGGCCGCGGTCGCGGCTCAGGCGCCGAGGCGCTCGCGGACCTGCACCAGCGACGGGTTGGTGAGCGCGCCGCCGTCGGGGAACACGACGGTCGGGACGGTGCGGTTGCCGCCGTTGACCGACTCCACGTACTGCGCCGCGTCGGGGTCCTGCTCGACGTCGACCTCGGTGTACCCGATGCCGGCCGAGTCCAGCTGCTTCTTCAGCCGGTGGCAGTACCCGCACCACGTCGTGGAGTACATCGTCACGGTGCCGGCCTGGGGCAAGGTCTCGGTGGTCATGCGTCCTCGCGGGTCGTCGGTCGGGCCGGTCGGTGCCGCCCCGGTGCGGGTGCGACGGGGCTCGCCCGTCAGGTGCCTCAACACGGTCGCACGGCACGACGTTCCGCGCGTGCGGTGTGGCGTGGACCACACGCACGGTCGACCTGGGGACGGGCCGCGGGTGGTGTCGGCCCGGGCTGCGACACTGGTCGACGATGTCCGCCGACGCCCTCCTCGACGCCCTCGACCCCGAGCAGCGGGCCGTCGCGACCGCGCTGCGCGGTCCCGTGTGCGTGCTGGCCGGTGCGGGCACGGGCAAGACGCGCGCGATCACCCACCGCATCGCCTACGGCATCCGCACCGGCGTGTACCGGCCGGCCAACGTCCTCGCGGTGACGTTCACGGCGCGCGCGGCGGGGGAGATGCGCACGCGGCTGCGGGGCCTGGGCGCGTCCGGCGTGCAGGCGCGCACGTTCCACGCCGCGGCGCTGCGGCAGCTCGGCTTCTTCTGGCCGAAGGTCGTCGGCGGGGCACCGCCGCGCATCGTCGAGCAGAAGGCCCAGGTGGTCGCCGAGGCGGCCCGCCGGGTGGGGCTGTCGGTGGACCGGGTCGGCGTGCGGGACCTCGCGTCGGAGGTCGAGTGGGCGAAGGTCTCGCTCGTGACGGCCGACGAGTACGAGAAGGCGGTCGCCGCGATCGGCCGCCCGGCGCCCGGCGGCCAGGACCCGCAGGCCGTCGCGCGCCTCATGACGGCGTACGAGCAGGTCAAGACGGAGCGCGGCGTCATCGACTTCGAGGACGTGCTGCTGCTGCTCGCGGCGATGCTCGCCGAGCGCCGCGACGTGGCGGACGAGGTCCGCGACCAGTACCGCTACTTCGTGGTCGACGAGTACCAGGACGTCAGCCCGCTCCAGCAGTTCCTGCTCGACCAGTGGCTGGGCGGCCGCCACGAGCTGTGCGTCGTGGGCGACCCGAGCCAGACCATCTACTCGTTCGCGGGCGCGACGCCGTACCACCTGACGTCCTTCGCGTCGGCCCACCCGGGCGCGACCGTCGTCCGCCTCGTGCGCGACTACCGCTCGACGCCGCAGGTCGTCTCGCTCGCCAACCAGGTCATCGACGCCACCCGTCGCGCGGGCGGGCCCGCGCCGCTGGAGCTGCGCGCGCAGCGCCCCGACGGTCCCGAGGTCCGCTTCACGACCTACGACGACGACGAGGCGGAGGCGGTCGGCATCGCCCACGCGGTCGCACGCCTGGTCCGGGGCGGTGTCCGGCCGAGCGAGATCGCCGTCCTGTACCGCACGAACGCGCAGTCCGAGGCCTTCGAGGAGGCGCTCGCGACGGCCGGCATCGCGTACCAGGTGCGCGGCGGCGAGCGGTTCTTCGCGCGGCGTGACGTGCGGGACGCGCTCGTGCTGCTGCGCGGCGGGGCGCGCTCGGCGGACCCGGACGTGCCGATGCCGGAGACCGTCCGCGACATCCTGCGCACCGTCGGGTGGGCCCAGGAGCCGCCCGCCGCCCGCGGGGCCGCACGCGAGCGTTGGGACGCCATGCAGGCGTTGGTGACCCTCGCCGACGAGCTCGACGCGGCCGGCCCGGGACGGGACGGGGGCAGCGCGACGGACGGTCGTCGTGCGACGGTCGCGGACCTCGTCGCCGAGCTGGACGAGCGCGTCGCCGCGCAGCACGCGCCGACGGTGGAGGGGGTGACGCTCGCGTCGCTGCACGCCGCCAAGGGCCTCGAGTGGGACGCCGTCTTCCTCGCAGGGCTCAGCGAGGGGCTCCTGCCGACGTCGCTCGCGGACACCCCGGCGGCCGTCGCCGAGGAGCGCCGCCTCCTGTACGTCGGCGTGACCCGCGCGCGCGAGCACCTGCACCTGTCCTGGTCGCGGTCCCGCCTGCCCGGCGGCCGCCCGAACCGGTCGATGTCCCGCTTCCTCACGCCCGTGTGGCCCGACGGGTCGTCGGGCCGCCGTGGGACGCGCCCGGGGACGGGCCGTGGGCCGGTGGACGGCGGACCCGACGGCGCGGACCCGCGGGTGCGGCGCGTCGTGGCGGACCTGACCGCCTGGCGCGACGAGCGAGCCCGCGCGACCGGGGTCAGCCCGGCGCGCCTGCTCACGGCCGCGACGATCGCGCACGTCGCGGCGCAGCAGCCGCGCACGCGCGAGGAGCTGGGACGCGTCCCGGGGGTCGGTGCGCAGGCGCTCGCGTCGCTGGGAGACGAGGTCCTCGACGTGGTGCGGCGGGCGGTCGCGGCGGTGCCGCAGGGCTGATCGGGCGACCGTCACAGATTCGTCGACAAGATGTCGTTTATTCGGTTGTCCGACGTCACAGGCCGGGCCTACTGTGATCCTCGTCCTTGAACGTGGGCTGCGCCGAGAGGTGCGAGCCCCTCGCCGGAAGGAGGTGGGAACGAGATGAACACGACTCTGATCGTGACGTCGTGCGCCGCACAGGCGTCCCGTGTCGTCGTCGCGCCCACCGGCGCCGGCTTCCAGGGGCGTGGTGTGTCCGCCGCCGGAATGCTCGTCGAGACCGCACGGCTGCGGTTCCCGGCCACCGGAGCGGATTCCCTTCCCACGTGGCACAAGCGCCCGAGCAACGACCGCTACATCCGCCTCAGGGCTCCACAGGTCTGACCCCACAGGGTCGTCAACCAGGCCGCGGAGTCCCTCACCCGGACCCGCGGCCTTCGTATTTCCCCGATGACTCGGGGTGAGTACGTCGGTCTGGTCCGTCAACAGAACGACACGCTCACCAGCGAGGACATCAGGAGGACATCGTGCGGCTCACGACGCTGCTCGACACCGTGAACCAGGGCGGATCGGGCGCCTGGCCTCCCACGGGCAGCACCGCGACCACCGACGACACCCAGTTCGACGCGCTCGTCGCCGACCTCATCCCGTGCCGGACGAACGACCCGGAGCTGTGGTTCGCCGAGCAGACGGCCGTCGTCGAGCGGGCCAAGGCGCTCTGCCGCGAGTGCCCGATCATCGAGGGCTGCCTCGCCGGCGCGCTCGAGCGGGCCGAGCCGTGGGGCGTCTGGGGTGGCCAGGTCTTCATCGGCGGCGTCGTCGTCCCGATGAAGCGCGGTCGCGGACGCCCGCGGAAGAACGCGGCCCCGGCAGCCTGACGGACGAGGCCCGCACCGGAGGGGGTGCGGGCCTCGTGCGCATCACCGTCCCGAGGGGACGGGCAGGGCGGTGCACCCGCAGTCGGGGTGCACCGCCCACGTGCGTTCCCGGGGGACCGCGTCCGGCAGCGTGACCTCGAACGTGACGCCCGGTCGCGGCGCGACGACGCCGTCGAGGTGCGCGAGTGCCGCGGCGGACGCCACGCCGGCGGCGACCGCGGCGACGACGCCGACCTCGGGACGGTCGTCGGCGGGTGCGGTGAGCTGCGCCAGGAGCACCGGCCAGCCCGGGTCGAGGTCCGTGCGGTGCAGGTCGAGGCACCGCAGGCACGGGCCGCTGCCCGGCACCACGAGGGGACCGACGACCGTGTCGCCCTCCCGCACGACGACCGACAGGTGCGGGACCGCGGACCCGACGAGCACCGCCGACCGCGCCGGGTCGGCCGCCCCGTGCTCGGCCACGACCAGCAGGTCGGGAGGGGTCCCGTCGTCCACACCCACCCGGGGGGCCGTGTCCCGCAGCAGCCGCGCCGCGACCGCCGCCCGGCGGGACCCCACGTCGCCCCAGCGGTAGCCGGCGGGGCCGACGTCGCCGGCGCGGACCGGGCGGTCGTCGTCGAGGAGGACGTGCCCGACGCCCGCCGCGGCGAGCGTCACCGCGACGGCGAGCCCGACGGGGCCGAGGCCCACGACACCCACGCACCGTGCGGACCGCGTGGCGACGAGTCCCCGGCCGTTCCCGTCCGGAAGGAGCAGGGACCACACGGCGGCGTCTGCGCACGACGGTCCCGGCGCGGTCCGACCGTCGTCCGTCGTGGTCAGGCCCGCGGCGGCCAGCCGGGGAGCGAGGCGGGCGGCGGCGTCGGCCGACGCTCCTCGGTCGTCGAGGTCGTCGAGGTCGGTGCCGGCGTCGAGGCCGGTCAGCGCCCGGGCGTCCGCGGGGTCGAGGTCGACGAGCCGCACGGCCCACCGCGGGTCGGTCCCGACCTGCACCTCCGCGGCGCCGCGGCGCAGGACCTGCAGACCCGGACGCAGACGCATGACCCCTCCTCGACGCTCGCGTCACTGTGGCACCGGGCGCGCCGGGAGGCGGCCCGTCGTCCACAGGGTCGGCGCAGGCGGGCCGTGGCGCCCCGGGGCCCGGCGTCCGGCATCCGGCGTCCGGCGGAGCGTGGCTCTGCCGCCCGCGCCGTCCGGACGTCGACCGGTGGTGGGCGCACGAAGGGCGCCGTCCGTCCGGACGGCGCCCCCGATGCGGTGCTGCGTGACTCGGCGCGTCAGGCCTTGCCGAGGATGCGGTTGAGCTTGGTGCCGCACACGGGGCACGTGGCCTTCGCCATGCGACGGCCCGACTCGGAGACGACGACCTCGCCCTCCGCCTCGCGCTTCTCCTTGCACTTCACGCAGTAGAACTCGCCGGAGTAGGTGTCGGCCATGTGGTCCTCCCTCGGTGTCGAGCACCGGACCGAGGACGGTGCCGGCGGCCGGCCGCGGTCCGTGCGGATGCGCCCGAGCGTCGTCCACAGTAGCGGCGGCGACCCCTCGCGGGCCCGTGATCACGCGGGACGCGCCGCAGGACGGGGGGTGAAGAGCGGGACGGCGGGGGTCCGGAGGGCTAGCGTGCAGGTGTGCAACCCACGTACGACCTCTCGCAGGTCGAGGTCCGCCGTTCGCGCAGGCGCGCGCGCACGGTGACCGCGTGGCGCGAGGGGGACCGGACGATCGTCGCGATCCCGGCACGGTTCACGCGTGCGCAGGAGCACGAGTGGGTGCGGCGCATGCTGACCCGGCTCGCCGCGCAGGAGCGGCGTCGTCGGCCGTCCGACGAGGAGCTCGCGGCGCGCGCCGCGGACCTCTCGGCGCGGTACCTGGGCGGGCGGGCGCAGCCGACGAGCGTCGCGTGGTCGACGAACCAGGGCCGGCGCTGGGGCTCGTGCACGCCCAGCGAGGGGACGATCCGCCTGTCCGACCGGATGCGCGGGATGCCGCGGTGGGTCGTCGACTACGTGCTGCTGCACGAGCTCGCGCACCTGCTGCACGCGGGGCACGGCCCCGAGTTCTGGGCCGAGCTCGAGTCGTACCCGCGCACGCAGCGGGCCCGCGGGTTCCTCGAGGGCGTCGCGTACGCGGCGGACCGCAACGGCGCGGCCGACGACCCGCCCGGCGGGACCTCGGGTGGCGCGGTCGACGACGAGGACCCGGCCGTGGACGGGCCGGACGCGGTCGTCGCCCTCGACGAGCTCGAACCCGCCTGACCGAGGGTCCGGCCCCGACCGCGCCTCTGCCGCCCTGACCGCGCCCGGACGTCCCGCGCCGACGGTGCCGGTGCGATCGGGTCGGACGGGACCGAGCGGGGCCGTCAGCCCGCCGGCGGCTCCTGCGGGTCCTCGCCGAGGATCTGCGCGAGCGCCCGGTCGACCTCGGCGGTCTCGTCGACGGCCTCGGCGCGGCGGCGCCCGTACCCGGCCGGGTCGTCGAGGTCCTGCGTCGTCGGGAGCAGGTCGGGGTGGTCCCACACCGCGTCGCGACCGGCCGGGCCTGCGTCGCGCGCGATCTGCGCCCACAGCGCGGCGGCGTCGCGCAGGCGGCGCGGGCGCAGCTCGAGGCCCACGAGGTTCGCGAACGTCTGCTCCGCGGGGCCGCCCGCGGCACGACGGCGGCGGACCATCTCCCGCAGTGCGACCGTGTGCGGCAGGTGCGCGATCGCGGCGGCCGCGCTCACCTCGTCGACCCAGCCCTCGACGAGGGCCAGCGCCGTCTCGAGGCGCTCGAGCGCGGCCTTCTGCTCGGGCGTGGTGTGCGGCGCGAACACGCCGCCGGACAGCGCGGCCTGCAGCGCGGCGGCGTCGGTCGGGTCGATCGAGCGGACCGCCTCCTCGAGCTGGTCGACGTCGATCCGGATGCCGCGCGCGTACGCCTCGACGGTCGCGAGCAGGTGCGCCCGCAGCCACGGCACGTGCGTGAACAGGCGCGTCGCGGCGGCCTCACGGAGCGCGAGGAACAGGCGGACCTCCTCGCGCGGCGCGTCCAGGCCCTCGGCGAACGCGTCGACGTTGGCCGGCACGAGCGCCGGGGCGGGGCTGTCGAGCAGCGGCAGGCCGATGTCGGTCGTCCCGAACGCCTCGCGGGCGAGCGTGCCGGCGCCCTGGCCGACCTGCATCCCGAACACCGCCGAGCCGAGCTGGCGCAGCAGGAGCGACGGGTCCAGCCCGCCGGGGAGCGCGTCGGCCGCGTCCTCCGGCAGGCTCGAGCCGAGGGCGTCGACGAGGGCCGCCGACAGCGAGCCGGCGACCGGCTCGGTGAGCGTGCGCCACGTCGGGAGCGTCGCCTCGACCCACTCCGCCCGGCTCCACGCGTGCGGCGTGCCCGTCGACGGCGGCAGGTCGGTGACCGCGTCGAGCCACAGCTCCGCGACCGACAGCGCCTCGAGGACCTCGCGCGAGCGCGCGGGGCTCAGCGAGGGGTCGCCGCCGAGCGACGCCTGCTGGCGGGCCAGGTCGTGCGCCATCCGCCAGTTCACGGGCTCGTCGCCGGACGCCGCCAGCATGCGGCGGATCTGGGCGACCGCCTGCTCGAGCATGCGGGGGTCGGTGGGCAGGCCGGACGCGGCGGCCATCGCGGACGGGTCGAAGCCGCGGGCGCGCATCTCGCGGATCGCCTCGTCGGCGCCGTCGCCCAGCATGGCGCGCAGCATCTGCTCCCAGGCCGGGTTCTCGGGTCCGTCGGGCCCGGGCACGGCGGGGTTGTCGGGGCTCACGGGGACCTCCTGCGACGATGGGGCCGGGCTGCGAACCACGGTAACCACGCAGCGCAGGAACGAGGGACGGTGGGCGGGCAGGTTCGCTCAGGGCGCACGGGCGCCCCGGCTCCGGACGGTCGGCGCCACGAGGACGACGTCGTCGTGCTCGGGGGCGGGCCCGTCGCGGACGCGCTGTGCGCGGCGTGGCCGACGGCACGCCTGGTCGACGAGCTGCCCGAGCACGACCCGCACGAGGCGCTGGGCAGCCCGGACGTCGTGCTGGTGGTTGCGCACCGCGGCGACCTGGGGGCGGCCGACGGGCCGGCGGCGCGGGACCGGCAGGCGAGCGCGGTGGCCCGGGCGCAGCGCGCGCTCGCGGCGGCGCGCTCGGCCGGGGCCCGGCACGTCGTCGTCGTCGGGTCGGCGGCCGTGCACGGGGCGTGGCGCGACCGCCCGGTCATCCACGACGCCGACCCGGTGGCGCGCGGTGCCGACGCGCCGCACGACGGGCTCGTCGGCGAGCTCGTCGCGGTCGAGGCGGTGCTGGCCCGCGCCGGGCGCCGGCGGTCGCCGCTGCTCACGGTGCTGCGGCCCGCGGCGCTCGCCGGTGCGGGCGTGGACACGTTCGTGACGCGGCACTTCGAGGCGCCGCGGCTGCTCACCGTGCGGGGTGCGGTGCGGCAGTGGCAGTTCGCGCACGTCGAGGACGTCGCGTCGGCCGCGCGGTTCGCCGTCGAGCACGGCCTGACCGGTGCGCTCACGGTCGGTTCCACCGACGTGCTCTCGCCGTCGCAGGTCGAGGCCGCGGCCGGCATGCGGCGGGTCGAGCTCGCGGCGACGACCGCGTTCGGCACCGCCGAGCGGCTGCACCGCGTCGGGGTGCTGCCCGCGCCGGCGTCGGAGCTGGCGTTCGTCGTCTACCCGTGGACCGTCGCCTCCGACCGGCTGCTCGCGGCGGGCTGGACGCCCCGCTGGTCGAGCGTCGAGTGCCTCGACGTGCTGCTCGAGGGCGTGCAGGGGCGGGTCGCGGTCGCGGGCCGGCGCGTCGGGTCGCGGGACGCCGCGGCCCTCGGTGCGGCCGGCGCCGCGGTCGCGCTCATCGGGACGGCCGCCGTGTGGCGGCAGGCGCGCGCACGACGCGGTCGGTGACGCACAGCCGGGTAGGGGATGATCGGTCGGTGCTCGACGCCCCCGACCCGTCGTCCGACGACGTCCTGCCGGAGCCGCGCCCGCTCGCGCCGCGCTCGATGACGCTCACCGCCGCCATGCTCGGCACCGCGACGCTCCTCGCGGTGCTCGTGCTGCTGCCGACCCCGTACGCGGTGAACAGCCCGGGGCCGACCCGGGACGTGCTCGGCGAGCTCGACGGCACGCCGATGATCCAGGTGTCCGGGGCGGAGACGTTCGACTCGACCGGCGAGCTGCGCCTGACCACGGTCTCCAGCACGGGCGGGCCCGGCTACCCGACGAGCATCCTCGGCGCCCTGACGGGCTGGTTCGAGGCGTCGTCCGTCGTCCTGCCGGTCGAGCAGGTCTACCCGCCCGACGTGTCGCAGGAGCAGCTCGACGAGTCCAACGAGGCCGAGATGGTGTCCTCGCAGGAGGACGCGACGGTCGCAGCCCTGACCGAGCTGGGCTACGAGGTGCCGGCGACGCTGCTCGTGGCGGGCACGGTCGAGGGCACCGACGCCGAGGGCAAGCTCGAGGAGAACGACGTCCTGGTCGCGTTCGACGGGACGCCGCTGCCCGACTACCAGACGCTCGTCGACGACCTGGCCGACGTCGAGCCCGGTCAGACCGTCACGCTCACCGTGCGCCGGCACGGGCAGCCGGTCGACGTGCCGGTCGTCACCACGGAGCGCGAGGGCGGGGGCGCGCAGATCGGCGTGCTCATCGACCCGACGTTCGACATGCCCGTCGACGTGACGATCAGCATCGACGACATCGGCGGGCCGAGCGCAGGGACCATGTTCGCGCTCGGGATCGTCGACAAGCTCACCGCGGCCGACGAGGCCGACGGCGAGCACATCGCCGGCACGGGGACGATGGACGTCACCGGCGAGGTCGGGCCGATCGGCGGGATCCGGCAGAAGCTCGCGGGGGCGCGGCGGGACGGGGCCGCCTGGTTCCTGGCGCCCGCGGCCAACTGCGACGAGGTCGTCGGGCACGTGCCGGACGGCCTGCGCGTGGTGCGCGTCGCGACCCTGCACGAGGCGCGCGAGGCGATGGAGGCGATCGGGGCGGGCGAGGCCGGCGACCTGCCGACGTGCACGGCCGACGCGGGCACCGCGAGCCCGTCGGAGGGCTGACGCGCAGGCCGGCACGCGGACGTGCGGGCGGCAGGCGGGCTGCTCGGACCGGCCGACGTGCCGGCCCGAGGGCGTGCGCGCCCGCCGGGCGCTACTCCAGCGTCGAGCGCAGGGCCGCGACGAGGCCGGGCACGAGGTCCGGTCCCTGGCCGACCTGGTCGTCCGCGTCGTGCTCCCGCGTGCGCACCGCGCACCACGACGGCCCGTCGCGCAGCACGCCCACGGCCAGCCGCACGTCGGCGCGGTCCGGGTGGGACATGAGGTAGGCGAGCGCGGCGTCCGCGTCGGCGGGCATCTCGGCCTCGGCCGCGGGCGGCAGCACGACGCGCTCGACGGTCACGGCGACGCCGTCGACGGCGTCCGGCCACGACAGCCCGGCGAGCAGCGACTCCAGGTCCGGGGCCGACGGCAGCCCCTCCTGCTCGACGGACGTGAGGTGCCACGCGTCGGCCTGCGCCGCGGCGAGCACGTCGGCCGCGAGCTGGTCGGCCAGACCCGGCTCGGTCGCGAGCGCGGCCTGCGTCCTGACCAGGGCGAAGACCCGGACCGGCCCGTCCCAGCCGGCGGCGGCGACGTGGTGCTCGACCTCGCGGACCGCGTCCGCGAGAGCCTGCTGTCCGGGGTGCGGGGCGGTGGAGGGCTGGGTCACCGGACCATCGTCGCACCCGTGTGGGAACCTGGGCCTCGAGCAGCACGTTCACACCGCGAGCGGTCGTGCGCGTGCACGAGCCGCCGGCCACGGCGCACACCGTGGTCGACCCGCCCGACGACGACGAGGACGCCTCCGTGACCTTCGCCAGCCCGCCCCGCCCACGACCAGCCGGCCGCCGCCGGCGCGGAGCGCTCGCCCCGACGCTCGTCGTCCTCGGCGTGCTCGTCGTCCTCGTCCTGGTCATGGCGCAGGTGTGGACCGAGGTCCTGTGGTTCGACCAGCTCGGCTACCTGCAGGTGCTCGGCACCGAGTGGGGCACGCGCGCCGTCCTGTTCGTGCTCGGGTTCCTCGTGATGGCGGGCGCCGTCGCAGGCAGCCTGTCCTTCGGGTACCGGTCGCGGCCCGTCTACGCGCCCTCGACGCCCGAGCAGGCGAACCTCGACCAGTACCGCGAGGCGATCGAGCCGCTGCGCCGGCTCGTCATGGTCGTCGGGCCCGCGGTGCTCGGCCTGTTCGCCGGTGCCGCCGCGTCGCAGCAGTGGGCGACCGTGCAGCTGTGGATGCACGGGCAGGAGGTCGGCGAGAAGGACCCGCAGTACGGGATCGACCTCGGGTTCTACCTGTTCACGCTGCCGGGCCTGCGGTTCGTCGTCTCGTTCCTCATGGCGGTGACGATCCTCGCGGCGATCGCCGGCATCGCGACGCAGTACCTGTACGGCGGCCTGCGGGTCGGCGGCGGCCGGGGGAGCGGGCCGCGCACCACCCGCGCGGCGCGCGTGCACCTGTCGGTCATCGGCGCCGTGCTCATGCTGCTCATCGCGGCGAGCTACTGGCTGGACCGCTACTCGATCCTCACGAAGGCCGGCGAGAAGTTCCACGGCGCGGCGTTCACCGACGTGCACGCCGTCATCCCGTCGAAGGCGATCCTCGCGGGCATCGCGATCTTCGTCGCCGTGACGTTCCTCGTCACGGCCGTGCGCGGCAACTGGCGGCTGCCCGCCATCGGCGTCGGCCTCATGGTCATCGCGGCGATCGCGGTCGGCGGCATCTACCCGGCCGTCGTCCAGCGCTTCCAGGTCCAGCCGAACCAGCAGGACCGCGAGGCGCCCTACATCCAGCGCAACATCGACGCGACGCTCGCCGCCTACGGGCTCGAGGACGTGCAGACGTCGGAGTACAACGCCAAGGTCACCACCGAGGCGGGCGCGCTGCGGGCCGACGCGGACACGACCGCGTCGGTGCGTCTGCTCGACCCGCAGGTCGTCAGCCCGTCGTTCAAGCAGCTGCAGCAGATCCGCGGCTTCTACCACTTCCCCGACTCGCTGTCGGTTGACCGGTACGAGGTCGAGGGGGAGAGCCGCGACACGGTCATCGCGGTCCGCGAGCTCGACCTCGACGGGCTCGACGACCAGCAGCGCAACTGGACCAACGACACCACCGTGTACACGCACGGCTTCGGCGTCGTCGCCGCCTACGGCAACACGACCGCCGGCCGGGGCGCCCCCGACTTCTGGGAGGGCGGCATCCCGTCGCGCGGCTCGATGGGCGAGTACGAGCCGCGGATCTACTTCAGCCCGCAGGCGCCGACGTACTCGATCGTCGGTGCGCCCAGCGGCGACGGGTGGGAGTTCGACTACCCGTCCGACGACGCCGCGGGCCAGGAGCTCACGCGCTTCCCGACCCAGGACGTGTCCGCCGGTCCGAGCATCGGCAACCCGTGGAACAAGCTGCTGTACGCGCTGAAGTTCGGCGACGAGCAGCTCGTGTTCTCCAACCGCGTCACCGACGTCTCGCAGATCCTCTACGACCGCAACCCGCGCGACCGCGTCGCCAAGGTGGCCCCGTACCTGACGCTCGACGGGCGCGTGTACCCGGCGGTCGTCGACGGGCGCGTCAAGTGGATCGTCGACGGTTACACGACGTCCGACCAGTACCCGTACTCGGCCGGCCGGTCGCTCGAGAGCGCCACGCGGGACGCGCTGACCGAGACGACCGAGACCATCCAGGCCCTGCAGCCCAAGACCGTGAACTACATCCGCAACTCGGTGAAGGCCACGGTCGACGCGTACGACGGCTCGGTCGACCTGTACGCGTGGGACCCCGAGGACCCGGTGCTCGCCGCCTGGTCCGAGGTGTTCCCGACCTCGCTGCAGCCGCTGTCCGAGATCAGCGGCCCGCTCATGAGCCACCTGCGCTACCCCGAGGACCTGTTCAAGGTGCAGCGTGCCCTGCTCACGCGCTACCACGTCGAGGACGCGAACCAGTTCTTCTCCGGCAACGACTTCTGGGCCAACCCGGTCGACCCGACGCACCCGAACGTCAACGTCGCGCAGCCGCCGTACTACCTGACGCTGCGGATGCCCGACCAGGAGCAGGCACGGTTCTCGCTCATGTCGACGTTCATCCCGGGCGGCTCGGGGGCGCGTGAGGTCCTCACGGGCTACCTCGCGGTCGACGCCGAGGCGGGCAGCGAGGCCGGCAAGCCGTCCGAGGACTACGGCAAGCTGCGCCTGCTGGAGCTGCCACGCGACTCGACCGTGCCCGGCCCCGGCCAGGTGAACAACAACTTCAACGCCGACCCGACGGTGTCGAACGAGCTCAACATCCTGGCGCGCGGCGACTCCCAGGTGGTCCGCGGCAACCTGCTGACGCTGCCCGTCGGCGGCGGTCTGCTCTACGTGCAGCCCGTGTACGTGCAGGCCGCCTCCGGCACCGCGTTCCCGCTGCTGCAGCGCGTGCTCGTCGCGTTCGGCGACTCCATCGGGTTCTCCGACACCCTCGACGGCGCGCTGGACCAGGTGTTCGGCGGCGACTCCGGGGCGGACGCCGGTGACGCCGGCACGTCGCCCGGCGAGGGGGAGACCCCCGCCCCCGGCGAGCCGACCCCGGCACCCACCGACGGGGCCACCGAGTCCCCGACCGACGGCGTGCCGCCGGACCAGGCGACCGCGCGTGCGTCCCTCGACCGGGCGCTCCAGCAGGCCCGGCAGGCGCTGCAGGAGAGCCAGGCCGCGCTGCAGACCGGTGACTTCGCCGCCTACGGCGAGGCCCAGGACCGGCTCACGCAGGCCGTCGAGGACGCCGTCAAGGCCGAGGCCGACCTGGAGGCCGCGGGCGGCTGAGCCCACCGCAACGGTCGGCGGGCCGGGTGACCACGGGAACCCGTGGCGCCCGGCCCGCGGCCGTGACGAGGACCACTCGTCTGCCGCGCGTGCCCCTGACCTGGGCGGTCGCGGCGCGTCGGCGGCCCGGCGAGCCGGGTGGGACGTTCGCCGATTTGGTCTGGTCCGGCGGGTGACGTAAGGTAATCAAGCCGACGCGGGGTGGAGCAGCTCGGTAGCTCGCTGGGCTCATAACCCAGAGGTCGCAGGTTCAAATCCTGCCCCCGCTACAAGAAGACGAAGGCCCGGACCAGACGGTCCGGGCCTTCGTCGTTCGCGCTATGGTCTGGAGCCGCCCGTCTGCACGCGAGCGCGACGGGGGCTCGCCGCGTGCTGCTCCGCGACCGGCCGAGCTGGCGGTCGACGGCAGGACCCGACCCCCGAGGTCAGGCGGGCGACGGAGTCGCCGGTGCGCTGACGGCGGTGCAGGTGGCGACCTAGGTCCTATCCCCGTTCGGTTGCCCCGGCCGATCGATCCGGCGCAGGGTGCTCACGGAGGGTGCCCCGAGCGAGACAGGGGGCTCCGTGATGGAGGCTGCGCCGAGACGGGTACCGATCGTGTCCTGGTTCCACGACCGGGGGGTGAACGCGCGGGTCGTGACGGCGGTCGTCGTCGCGGTCCTCGTCGGCGTGACCGTCGGGGCGCTCGGGGTCTCCGCGCTCGCGTCGACGAACGCCGCGACCACCCGGATGTACGAGAAGAACTTCGCCGGCCTCGAGCACGCCGCCGTGATGCGGCGCGCGATGATCCAGATGCGCCTGTCCGTCGCGAACCACGCGATCACGGCCGACGAGGCGGGCAAGCGGGCCGTCGAGGACACGATCGCCGCCAGCGAGGACGAGGTGCGGGCCGCGGTCGAGGACTACCGCCAGATCCCCATGACGCCCGAGCAGGAGGAGATGCTGGCCGCGTTCACCGCGGGGCTCGACGAGTACGTCGGGATCCGGGACGACGAGCTGCTGCCGCTCAGCCGCCGCAACGCCGTCGCGGAGTTCACGGCCGCGCGCGACGAGCTGGCACAGCCGTCGATCGACGCGATGACCGAGGCCGCCACCGGCCTCGTGGAGTCCGAGAAGGAGGGCGCGCGCGATGCGGCGGCGACCGCGGCGCGTGACTACCGCGCGAGCCGGCTGCAGGTCGTCGCGCTCCTGGTGCTCGGGTCGCTCGTCGCGCTCGGGCTCGGGCTCGCGGTGTCGCGCGGGATCGTGCGCGGGCTGGACCACGTGCGGCGGGTCACGGACGCGCTCGAGGCGGGCGACCTCACCGTGACCGCGGGGCTGACGTCGCGCGACGAGGTCGGTCGGATGGGTGCCTCCCTCGACGCGGCCGTGGGCGTGCTGCGCGGCATGGTCGGCACCATCGAGGAGTCGTCGACGTCGCTGGCGTCGGCCGCCGAGCAGATGTCGGCGACCACGTCGCAGATCGCGTCCACGGCGCAGGAGTCGTCGGCGCAGGCCGGTGCCGTCTCGGCCGCCGCCGAGCAGGTCTCCCGCAACGTCCAGACGGTCGCGGCGGGCTCGGAGCAGATGGGCGCCTCCATCAAGGAGATCTCGCTCAACGCGACGCGCGCCGCCGACGTCGCCCAGCAGGCCGTGGCGAGCGTCGCGACCACCGGCGACGCCATGGGGCGCCTCGGTGAGTCGAGCAAGGAGATCGGCAACGTCGTCAAGCTCATCACGTCGATCGCCGCCCAGACGAACCTGCTGGCCCTCAACGCGACCATCGAGGCGGCGCGCGCCGGCGAGGCGGGCAAGGGCTTCGCGGTCGTCGCCGGCGAGGTCAAGGAGCTGGCGACCGAGACCGCCAAGGCGACCGAGGACATCGCGCGTCGCGTCGAGGCGATCCAGGAGGACGCCGACGGCGCCGTCGCGGCGATCCACGAGATCGACGAGGTCATCCGGGCGATCAGCGGCTACCAGCTGACCATCGCGTCCGCGGTGGAGGAGCAGACGTCCACGACGTCGGAGATGAGCCGCAACGTCGTCGAGGCCGCGACCGGGTCCGGCGAGATCGCGGCCACCATCGCCGGCGTGGCGGACGCGGCCGAGCTCACCACGCAGGGGGTCACGCAGTCGCAGGACGCCGTCGCGCAGCTCGCGCGCATGTCGACCTCGCTGCAGGCGCTCGTCGGACGGTTCACCGTCTGACGTCCCGAGGGTGTCGCCGGGCGCACCGTGACGGGTGCGCCCGGCAACCACCTCGGCGAACGGGCGCTTCTGCGCAGGACCACCCGGCGGGTCCCGTCACACGTCCGGTGCGCGAGCCGATCAGGAGGCTGCCGGGAAGACACCCCCGGTGCCGTCGCGACCGAGGAGGCCCCCCGCCATGCCCGCCAGCACCCACCCGCGCGCCCGTGTCGTCGCGGACCGTTCGATCCGCACCAAGATCCTCGGCCTCGTGGGCGTCCTCACCGCCGTGCTCGTCCTCGTGGGCGGGTACGGGATCGTCGTGCTGTCGTCGCTGGCCGACGAGGCCGTCGAGGACTCGCGGGCGGTCGAGGAGGTCACGACCGGGCTGGCGACGCTGACGAACGCGCTGTGGACCGTCCGCATCACCGTGACGAGCGTCCCCGCGTACCCCGCGGCGGCCGACAAGCAGAAGCAGTACGACGCGGTGCAGGCGGCCTACGGCGCGTTCGACACCGAGGCCGACGCGTTCGCGGACGTGTTCCGCACCACGTACGGCGACCTGCCGCCCGAGTGGGACGAGTTCCTCGCCGTCTACGGCGAGTACCGCGCCGGTGTCGACGCCAAGGTCCTGCCGCCCGCCATGGCGGACGACCGTGAGACGTGGGCCCAGGAGCGAGGGGCGATGGCGGACGTCGGGGCCGCGCTCGTCGAGTCGCTCGCCGCGCTGGGCACGCACGTCGACGAGGCCGTCGTCGAGCGGCAGCAGCAGGCCGAGGCGGAGGCGGCTCGCGCACGCCTGACGATGACCGCCGTCGCGGGCGCCGGCATCGTCGTGGCCGTCGCGCTCGGCCTGGTGCTCGCGGCGAGCGTGCGGCGTGCGGTGCAGGACGTGCGGCGCAGCGTCGACGCGCTCGCGGGCGGCGACCTGACGGTCGCCACCACCGTGAGCTCCGGCGACGAGATCGGCGAGATGGCGTCGGCCCTCACGCGGGCGCAGGACGCGCTGCGCAGCACCCTGGCCGGCGTCAACGAGGCGTCGAGCACGGTCGCGGCGGCCTCCGAGCAGATGTCGGCCGCAGGCGCCCAGGTGGCCGCCGGGGCGGAGGAGACGTCGGCGCAGGCGGGTGTCGTCGCGGCGGCGGCCGACCAGGTCAGCCGGAACGTCCAGGTCATCGCCGCGGGTGCCGAGGAGATGGGCGCGTCCATCCGCGCGATCGCGGAGAACGCCAACGACGCCGCGAAGGTCGCGGAGCAGGCCACGACGGTCGCCGCACGCACGAACGACACCGTCGCGAAGCTCGGCACGAGCTCGCGCGAGATCGGTGACGTCGTCAAGGTCATCACGTCGATCGCGGCCCAGACCAACCTCCTCGCGCTCAACGCGACGATCGAGGCGGCGCGTGCCGGGGAGGCAGGCAAGGGGTTCGCCGTCGTGGCCGGCGAGGTGAAGGACCTCGCGCAGGAGACGGCGAACGCGACGGACGACATCGCCCGGCGCGTCGAGGCGATCCAGGCGGACACCGAGGACGCCGTCGCGGCGATCGGGCAGATCGCGGACATCGTCGCGCAGATCAACGACTACCAGCTGACGATCGCGTCCGCGGTCGAGGAGCAGACGGCGACGACGAACGAGATGTCCCGCGGCGTGGTCGAGGTGGCCTCGGGCGCCACGGAGATCGCGGCGAACATCACGGGCGTGGCGACCGCCGCGCAGTCCACGACCGAGGTGCTCAGCCAGATGGAGTCCTCGATCCGCGAGCTGTCGGGGATGGCGCAGGACCTGCAGACGCGCGTCGCGGCGTTCACGTACTGATCCGCCCGCGGCCGGGTCCCGGCGGGACGTAGGTCCCGGACCGGTACGTGCGGGCTGCCTAGCGTGGCGGGGCCGGTGGGTGCTGGCCGGGACGGCACGGACGAGGGGGCGCGCGTGGACGAGGTGCGGGGAGCAGGACCGGTCGCGGGCACGGGGGCGCGCGGGCGCCCGGTGCGGGTGCTGCACCACGACGTGTCCGACCGGCCGTTCCTCGTCATCTGGGAGGTCACGCGGGCGTGCGCGCTGGCGTGCCGGCACTGCCGGGCCGACGCGATCCCGCGCCGTGACCCGCGCGAGCTCGACACCGACGACGGCAAGCGGCTCATGGACGACCTGGCGTCGTTCGGGGCACCGCGGCCGCTGCTCGTGCTCACCGGCGGCGACCCGTTCGAGCGGCCCGACCTCACCGAGCTCGTCGCGTACGGCACGTCGATCGGGCTCAGCGTCGCGCTCGCCCCCTCGGTCACGCCGCGGCTGACACGGGACGTGCTGCTCGAGCTGCGGGACGCGGGCGCGAAGGCGGTGTCGGTGTCGCTCGACGGCGCGCAGGCCGAGACGCACGACGCCTTCCGCGGGGTGCCGGGCGTCTACGACGCGACGCTCACCGCGATGGAGGCCGTGCGGTCCGCGGGGATCCGGCTCCAGGTGAACACGACCGTCACGGCGGGGACGGTGCACGAGCTGCCGTGGGTCCTGCGGCGCGTGCTCGACGCCGGCGCCGCGCTGTGGAGCGTGTTCTTCCTCGTCCCGACGGGCCGTGGGCAGACGCTCGGCGCCCTGTCGGCGCAGGACGAGGAGGACGTCCTGCACTGGCTGCACGAGGTCTCCGACCTGGTCGCGGTCAAGGCCACGGAGGCGGCTCACTACCGGCGGATCGCGGTGCAGCGCGCGTCGGTCGCCGACCCGGCCGCGGCGTTCCCCGCCGGCGCGCTGCGTGAGCGGCTGCGCCGGGACACCGCGGTCGCGCTCGCGGGCGGCGACTTCCCGCGGCGGCCCCCGCGGCCCCCGATGGACGTCGGCTCGGGCCGCGGGTTCGCGTTCGTGGACCACGTGGGCGACGTCTACCCGAGCGGGTTCCTCCCGATGGTCGCGGGGTCGGTCCGGCAGGCGCCCTTCTCGCACGTCTACCGCACCTCGCCCGTCCTGACGTCGCTGCGCGACCCCGGCGCGCTCGGCGGCCGCTGCGGGCGCTGCGAGTTCCTGGGCGTGTGCGGCGGGTCGCGCTCGCAGGCGTACGCGCGCACGGGTGACCTCCTCGCGGAGGACCCGAGCTGCGCGTGGGAGCCCGGCCGGGGCGTCCTCGTCGGCTGACCTCCCGCGCGGCTCGTCGCGCGGCACTGCGCACGGTCGTCCAGGCTGGTGGGGCCGGGGGCAGCGCCGGCGGACGACGCGGACCGTGGGGTGAGCGGTGGGCGAGCAGGACGAGACGGCGCTCGACGCGCTGGCGGAGCTCGGTCGGGGCGGGACGTGGGAGGTGCACGGCCGCCGGCTCAAGGTCACGAACCTCGACAAGGTGCTGTTCCCGGGCCGGCCGGGGGAGGCGCCCGTCACCAAGCGTGAGCTGCTGGCGTACGCGGCGCGCATCGCGCCCGTCGTCCTGCCGTACCTGCGCGGGCGGGCGCTCAACCTGCACCGGTACCCCGAGGGCGCCGACCGGCCCGGCTTCTGGCACAAGCAGGTGCCGTCCCATGCGCCGGACTGGCTGCCGCGCTGGGACAACCCGGAGGCCGACGACGGGGAGACGACGACGTACCTGGTCGTCGACGAGCCGGCGGCGCTCGTGTGGGCGGCCAACTTCGGCGCTCTCGAGTGGCACGCGTGGACGTCGCGCACGTCCGACCCGCACCGCCCGACGTACGCGCTGGTCGACATCGACCCGGGCGGCTCGACCACGTGGGACGAGGTGCTCGTGCTCGCCCGGCTCCACCGCGACGCGTTCGCGCACCTCGGCGTCCGCGCGGCGCCCAAGCTCACCGGGCGTCGAGGCGTCCAGGTGTGGGTGCCGGTGGCGGCGGGCCCCGACTTCGCGGAGACGCGAGCGTGGGTCGAGCGTCTGTCGCGCACGGTCGGCGCCGTGGTCCCGGAGCTCGTGAGCTGGCGCTGGGAGGTGCGGGAGCGTGGCGGCCAGGCGCGGCTGGACTACACGCAGAACGCGATCAACAAGACCCTCGTCGCGCCCTACAGCCCGCGGGCCGCCGCCGGGGCGCCGGTGTCGGCCCCGATCACGTGGGACGAGCTCGACGCGCCGTGGCTGCGCCCGGACGCGTTCACGGTCCGCACCGTGCTGGACCGGCTCGCGGAGCGCGGCGACCCGTTCCGTGTGGTCCTCGACGAGGACCAGGTGCTCCCGCGCCTCGGCTGACCTGCACAGGGGCGTGGGCGGCGGCGAGGACCGCCCGGTGACGCGCCCGGCTAGGAACCGGCGCCCGCCGCCCCGGTGCCCACGGCGTCGAGCGGGGCGTGGAGCAGGTCCTCCGTCCGGCCGCGCCCGTGCGGCCCGTCCCAGTCCACGCGTGCGGCACCCGTGGAGAGGTCGACGACGAGCGTCGCCGACGCTCCCGGGTGCGCGACGCCGCGGCGCACGAGCGTGAGGACGGGCCCGTCGAGCGTCACCTCGACGTCACCGTCGAACGCCGGGTGGGTGTTCCGGAACCGGCACAGCCCGAGCAGCGCGCGCACGACGGGCCGGGCGAGGTCGGCGGCGATCTCCTGCGCGGTGTAGTGGTGCCGGTTGACGTCCCGGCCGACGCCCGTCCGCGCGAGCAGGTCGACGTCGTTGCCGCCGGCGAGCGCGCCGACGTAGTAGACCTGCGGGATCCCCGGCGTGAAGAGCTGCACGGCGCGCGCGGCGAGATAGCGGTGGTCGTCGCGGCCGAGCGCGTCGTAGAACGTCGAGTTGACCTGGTAGAGGTCGAGGTTGGACGCGGCCGCACCGGTCGCCTGCGCGGAGGCCCCGCCCGTGCGGGCGTGGATTCCCGCGACGAGCGCGTCGACCTGCTCGGGCGTCAGCAGCCCGGGACGCGGCTCGTCGCCCGGCTCGACCGTCTGGTCCGGGCCGACGTCGATGACGCCGATGCCGTCGTGCGTGTCCAGCACCGTGACCGCGTTGCGGGGGCGGTCGCGCAGCCAGCCGGCCAGCGCGGTTCCGTCGCCCGCGTACAGCGCGTGCAGCACGAGCGGGGGGAGGGCGAAGTCGTAGACGAGGTCGACGGCGCGCCCGATCTCGACCTGGCGCCGGTAGTAGGAGTGCACCTCGACGAGCACGTCGACGCCGCGGGCGCGCGCCTGCGCGGTGAAGTCCTCGATGAAGGCGAACGTCTCGCGCGTCATGAAGCACGTCGTGCCGGGCGTCTTGACGGCGTACCCGACGGCGTCGAGGCGCACGAGCCCGACGCCCGCGGCGGCGACGGCGTCGAGGATCGACGTCAGGTAGGCGCGGCCTGCCTCGGAACGGACGTCGACGTCCACCTGCTGCGGCGTGAACGTCGTCCACACGTACCGCAGCCGGTCGCCGAGCCGCAGCGCCGTGAACGGCAGGCCAGGACGCGGGCGGTAGATCCGGGCGAGGTTCTCCTCGCGGGCGCCGTCGGGGAACACCGACGACAGCGTGAGGAACATCGGCGCGAAGGGCGACGCGTCGCCGCGCGCCCGCACGTCGAGGAACGCGGCGGACTGCGCCGACACGTGGTTGACGATGAGGTCGACCACGACGTCGTGCGTGCGCGCGAGGTCCCGGACGTCCTCCCACGTGCCGAGCCGCGGGTCGACGGCGGTGTGGTCGACGGGGTCGAAGCCGGCGTCGGCGCCGTCGTAGGGCGTGAAGAACGGCAGGACGTGCACCCCGCCGAACGCGCCTGCGAACGGCTCGGAGCGCAGCAGCCGCGCGAGGCCGGGGAGGTCGCCGCCGAGCCGGTCGGCGTAGGTGATGAGCTGCACGGCGTTGCGCGTCGCCACGTCGGCGTCCTCTCTGACGCGTCCGGGGAGCCCCGCCGGGCTGTGGGCGGGCGGTCCGCGGCGGGGCCCGGTCCGGTGTCCCAGGCCGGGCCCCGCCGAGCGGCTGCTACTTCTTGAAGGCGTCCTTGACGTCGTCGACGGCGTCGGCGGCCTTGTCGCCGGCCTGCTTGACGTTGGCCGACGCCTGGTCGCCGCGGCCCTCGGCCTCGAGGCGCTCGTCGTCCGTCGCGCGTCCGACGCCCTCCTTGACCTTGCCCTTCGCCTCTTCGGCGGCGTGCTCGATCTTGTCGTCGAGACCCATGGTGGGCTCCTCTCCGGTCGTGGCGGTCGGGTCAGACGGCGCGTCGTCCGCGCCCGACGAGCCAGCCGATGAGGCTGACGACGAGCAGGATGACGCCGATCCAGAGGAGGACCTGCGCGGCTTCGACGGCGACGCCGAGGACGATCATGACGACGCCGGCGATGATGAGGATGAGCCACAGAGCCATCGGACTGCCTCTCTCGACTCGGCGGCCTCGTGACCACCGACCTGACCCGGTGACCAGGGTTCTTCGGTCACCACACGACATCGTCCTGCCGCAAGGGGCGTCTCGCATGTCGGGCGAGGGGCGCGGGCGGGTGGTATTCGGATCGCCGTCCGCACGGGTGCCGGCCGGCTCCGGCGTGCGCGGTGGACACCGCTGTCCACGATGTGAGCCGCGCCCGGCAGATAGTTGACCGATCCAGTCGGGTTTTCTACTGTTCTCGGCACCGGGGTCCGACGGGTCCGGGGTCATGAGCTCCAGCACCAAGCCCCGGCTCGCTGGACGGCAACCCTCCCGCGCGGCGGGGTGCCCCGGGTGACGACCAGGCCGTGGACCCCACGGCAACGGCGCGGACGCAGGCCCAGGGCCTGCCGTGAGGAGAGAGCGATGAGCAGCGGGCGAGCACCCCGGCACGCAGCCGGCCTCACGTGTCGCTGTCGCCCCTGCACGCCCTCCTGTCGCGCCCGCTGAGCACCCCGACGACACCGTCGCCGGCCGGCCACCGGCCCCCCGCACAGGCACAGGCTCCCGCGCAGCCCGAGCGCTGACGCGCCGTCGCGGCCCCTGCCGCACCCGTCCCACGCACCCGCCACGCCCCGGTCCGGGCGCGCACCCGCGCGTCCGCACCGCCGCGCACCCCGAAACGGATGGCACCCCCATGACCGTCTCTCCCCGCAGCACCCACCTCGGCCTCGACCTCTCCGACGCCGGCCCGCACCCCGAGGCGTGGCGCACGTCCGGGTCGGAGCCGCACCGGCTCTTCGACCCCGAGCGGCTGCGCGAGCTCGTCGACACCGCGCAGCGCGCGACGCTCGACTTCGTCCTGTTCGACGACGCGTTCGCGCTCCACACGAGCCGCAACACCACGTTGCGGGGGCGGCTCGACGCGGCCCTCGTCTCGGCGCGGCTCGCCCCCCGCAGCGCGGGCATCGGGCTGGTCGCGACGGTCGACACCACGCACACCGAGCCGTTCCACGTCGCCAAGGCGCTGCAGACGATCGACCACGTCAGCCACGGGCGCGCCGCCTGGCAGGTCGCCTGGTCGACGTCGCCGCAGGTCACCGCGGCCTTCGGACGCAAGCAGGTGCAGGACGAGGCCGACGCGGTCGCCGAGGCCGACGAGGCCGTCGACGTCGTGCGCAAGCTCTGGGACAGCTGGGAGGACGACGCGGAGATCCGCGACGTCGCGACCGGCCGGTTCGTCGACCGCGACAAGATCCACCGGATCGACCACGAGGGCGTCCGGTTCGTCGTGCGCGGGTCGTCGATCACACCGCGCTCGCCGCAGGGCCAGCCGCCCGTCGTCGTGCGTGCGACCTCGTCGCCCGCGCGTGCCTTCGCCGCGCACCAGGCGGACGTCGTCCGGATCGCCGTGACCGACCGCGCGGACGCCGCCGTGCAGCGCGCCGAGATCCGGGCCGCCGCCGCGGCCGTCGGGCGCGACCCCGACGAGATCCGGGTCCTCGCGGACGTGCTCGTCGTGCTGGGCGGGACCGCCGCCGCGGCACGCGAGCGCCTGGCCCTGCTCGACGCGCTCGCCGGCGACGCACGCCGACCCGACGGGTACGCGCACGTCGGGACGGCCGCGGAGCTCGCGGCGACCGTCGAGGACTGGACGGTCACGGGCGCGGTCGACGGGTTCGTGCTGCGGCCTGCCGCGCTGCACACCGACGTCGACGGCATCGCCGACGAGGTGGTCCCGCTGCTGCGCGCCGCGGGAGCGTTCCGCGACACCTACCCCGGCACGACGCTGCGCGACACCCTCGGGCTCGCGCGCCCCGCCTCCCGCTACGCCTCCGCGATCGCCTGAGCCGCGCCATGACCGTCCCCCGCAAGCAGGTCCACCTCGGCGCGCACTTCCCGGGCGTCAACTCGACCACCGTCTGGACCGAGCCCGACTCGGGCAGCCAGATCGACTTCGCGTCGTTCGAGCACCTCGCCCGCTCGGCCGAGGACGCGCGCCTCGACTTCTTCTTCCTCGCCGAGGGCCTGCGCCTGCGCGAGCACAAGGGCGAGATCTTCGACCTCGACGTCGTCGGGCGGCCCGACACCCTGCCCGTGCTCGCCGCGCTCGCGGCCGTGACCGACCGGCTGGGCCTGGTCGGCACGATCAACACGACGTTCAACGAGCCGTGGGAGGTCGCGCGGCAGTTCGCGACGCTCGACGTGCTCTCGGGCGGGCGCGCCGCGTGGAACCTCGTGACGTCGCCCGACGCGTTCACCGGTGCGAACTTCCGCCGCGGCGGCTTCCTGCCCTACGAGCAGCGCTACGAGCGGGCCGCCGAGCTCGTCGCGGTCGCCCGCGCGCTCTGGGACTCGTGGGACGACGACGCCGTGCTGGGCGACCGCGAGGGTGGTGCGTTCCTGCGGGACGTCGAGCACGTCGGCCCGCACTTCCAGGTGCGCGGCACGTTCCCGACGCCGCGCGGCCCGCAGGGGCACCCGGTGCTCTTCCAGGCCGGCGACTCCGGGCAGGGTCGCGACTTCGCCGCCGCGACCGCGGACGTCGTGTTCTCCATGCACTCGACCTTCGAGGACGGCCGGGCGTTCTACCGGGACGTCAAGGACCGGCTGCCCGCGCTCGGCCGCCGGGAGGACTCGCTGAAGATCCTGCCGGCGACGAGCGTCGTGCTCGGCGACACCGCCGAGGACGCCGCCGAGCGGGCGCGCGTCATCCGGCGCCAGCAGGTCTCCGGCCCGGGCGCGATCGCGTTCCTCGAGCAGGTGTGGGGCGTGGACCTCACCGCCTACGACCCCGACGGGCCCCTGCCCGACGTGGAGCCCGACGTCGGCAACGCCGACATCACGCGGGGCCGCGTGCGGCACGTCAAGGACCCGCGCCCCGTGGTCGCCGCGTGGCGCGCGCGGGCCGAGGCCGAGCGCCTGTCGATCCGCGACCTCGTCATCGCGGTGACCAGCCGGGGCGGGTTCGTCGGGACGCCCACGCACGTGGCCGACGAGATCGACCGCTACGTCCAGCAGGACGCGAGCGACGGCTTCATCCTCGTGCCGCACCTCACGCCGCACGGTCTCGACGACGTGCTGGCGACGGTCGTGCCGCTGCTGCAGGAGCGCGGCTCCTTCCGGGCCGAGTACGCCGGCCCGACGCTGCGCGACCACCTCGGGCTCGACCGCCCGGCCGAGGGCCGTGCCGCGACCGCCCACCTCGACCAGCAGCCCGTCGGCTGACAGGAGCGCCACGATGACCGACACCGCCACCCGCCCGCCGGCCGCCCCGGCCGACTCCGGCGCGCCCGCCGGCGCGGCGACCGACCCACGTGCCGCCTGGGAGGCCTGGCACGCCGAGCGTGAGCGCGCCCTCACCGCCCCGCACGGCTGGCTCACGCCCGTCGCCCTGCTGTGGCTGCGCGCGCAGCGCCGCCTCCTGCCCGGGCTGCCCGGGCTCTGGTCGGCCGACGACGACGGCGCGCACCTGCTCGCGGTCGACGACGACGCCCTGACCGACGCCGACGGACCGGTGCGCGGGGAACGCACCTGGCACGTGCCGGAGGACGGCTCGCTCGTCGTCGCGCGCCACCTGCCCGCCGGCCGGGACCCGCTCGCGGCGCCCGACGAGGTCGAGGTCGTCGTCGAGCTCGTGCGGCGCACCGGCCGCTACGGCCTTCGGCTGCGCGACCCGCAGGCCGCGACGCGGGGCCGGTTCACCGGCGTGCCGACGTTCCCGTACGACGAGTCCTGGGTGCTCGACGCGCCCGTGCGCTGGTACGACGCGCCGCAGCAGGTCGTCGTCGGTGCGGCGCAGCCCGGGCTCGTGCACGACGCGACCGTGGTCGGGGAGGTCGACGTGGAGCGGGGCGGCACCGTCCGCACGCTGCGTCTCGTGGAGGCGCCCGGCACCGACGGCGTCGCGCTGCTGTTCTCCGACGAGGCCGACGACGTCGCCGGCTGGCGCGTGCTGCACACCGCCCGCACGGCCGACGGGGCGACGACGCTGCGGCTCGACCTCAACCGCACGCTCAACCTGCCCTACGCGTTCACGGACTTCGGCACGTGCCCCTCGCCGGTGCTCGGCAACCACCTGCCGTTCGCCGTCGAGGCGGGCGAGCGCACGCCGACCGGCACGCGGACCGAGCGGAGGACCGCATGAGCACCCTCGACCTGCGCCACGACGACGTGCACCGCCGCGTCGCCGGTGTCGTCCCCGTGCCCGTCGCGGACGTCCCGCGTGACGCGGCGACCTCCGCGGTGTCCGGGCGCGAGGAGCTCGAGCGCCTGCGCGTCGTGCCGTCGCGGCACCCGGCCCGCTGGGTCGCGACGGCCGCGGTGGCCGTCCTGCTCGCCATGGTCGTGAGCTCGCTCGCGACGAACGAGAAGTGGGGCTGGGACGTCGTCACGCAGTACCTCACCTGGCCGTCGGTGCTCGAGGGACTGTGGGGCACGATCCGGCTCACCGCGGTCGCGGCCGTCGTCGGCTTCGGGCTCGGCACCGTGCTCGCGCTCATGCGCCTGTCCCGCTCGCCGTTGCTGCAGTCCGTCGCGTGGGCGTACGTCTGGGTGTTCCGGTCGGTGCCTCTCATCCTGCAGCTGCTGCTCTGGTACAACCTCGCGTACCTCTACCCGACGCTCACGCTCGGCATCCCGTTCGGGCCCGCGTTCACCGAGTTCGGCACGCTCGACGTGGTCGACAAGTTCGGTGCGGCGATCCTCGGGCTCGGGCTCTCGCAGGCCGCGTACTCCTCGGAGATCGTCCGGGCGGGCATCCTCGGCGTCGACCAGGGCCAGCACGAGGCGGCGGCGGCGCTCGGCATCCCGCGGGCCCGCCAGCAGTGGCGGATCGTGCTGCCGCAGGCCATGCGCACCATCGTCCCGACCTCGGTCAACGAGGTGATCGGCCTGGTCAAGGGCACGTCGGTCGTCTACGTGCTCGCGTACGGCGAGCTGTTCTACACCGTGGGCGTCATCTACGGCCGCAACCTGCAGGTGGTCCCGCTGCTGCTCGTCGCAGGCATCTGGTACCTCGTGCTCACGACCGTCCTCACGGTCGCGCAGTTCTACCTCGAGCGGTACTACGCCCGCGGCGCGCTGCGCACCCTCCCGCCGACGCCGCTGCAGCGCGCGCGGCGTGCGGTCCGCCGGTCGTGGACCCGACTCACCGCCCGGGGAGGTGCCGCGTAACCGCCACGACCACCGCACCCGGCGGGCTGCTCGAGGTGCACGGCGTGCACAAGAGCTACGGCACGCTCGAGGTCCTGCAGGGCGTCGACCTCGTGGTCCGGCCCGGCGAGGTGACCGTCGTCATCGGGCCCTCGGGCTCCGGCAAGTCGACGCTGCTGCGCGTCATCAACCACCTGGAGAAGGTGGACCGCGGCTTCGTCGCGCTCGACGGCGACCTCATCGGCTACGCCCGCCGCGGCGACACGCTCCGGGAGCTCAAGGAGAAGGAGATCCTCCGGCAGCGCACCCGCATCGGGTTCGTCTTCCAGAGCTTCCACCTGTTCCCGCACCTCACCGCGCTGGAGAACGTCACCGAGGCGCCGATCTCGGCGCAGGGCCGGCCGCGCGCCGAGGTCGAGGCCGAGGCGCGGGCGCTCCTGGAGCGCGTCGGGCTGGCCGACAAGGCCGACGCCCGCCCGCGGCAGCTGTCCGGCGGGCAGCAGCAGCGCGTCGCGATCGCCCGGGCGCTCGCCACCCGACCCACGGTGCTGCTCTTCGACGAGCCGACCTCCGCGCTCGACCCCGAGCTCGTCGGCGAGGTCCTCGACGTCATCCACGACCTCGCGCACGGCGGCACGACCATCGTGCTCGTCACGCACGAGATCGCGTTCGCCCGCCAGATCGCCGACACCGTCGTCTTCATGGACGGCGGCCGGGTCGTCGAGCAGGGCCCGCCCGCCCAGGTGCTCGACCACCCCGTCCACGCCCGCACCCGGGCGTTCCTCGACAAGGTCCTCTGACCCGTCGCGCCGGCACTGCCCGGCGACCCGCTCCGCCCCCGAGAAGCACCGCACCCGTCCCCGTCCGAGGGACCACACGAGAGGCACCACCGATGACAACGCCCCGCACCCGCCGAGCCCCCGGCCGCACCCGGCTCCTCGCCGCGGCCGTCGCCCTCCCGCTGCTCGTCGCGCTCGCCGCCTGCTCGTCGAGCGCGGAGGCGCAGGACGAGGCCGGGGGGAGCGACCTGCAGGAGGCCGCGGACAAGGCCGGCCTGGAGGTCAACACGACGCCCGACCAGGACCGCATCCGCACCACGGAGAGCGCCGAGGCGATCGCGCTGCTGCCCGACGCCTACAAGGACGTGGACACGCTGACGGTGTCCGTCTCCGCGTACGTCGCGCCGCTCGCGTTCCTCGCGGACGACGAGAAGACGCCCATCGGCAACGAGACCGACATCGCGCAGCTCATCGGCGACGCCCTCGGCAAGAAGGTCGAGTGGGAGGTCAAGGCGTGGGCCGACTGGCCGCTCGCGCTGCAGTCCGGCGACGTCGACGCCTCCATCTCCAACATCACGGTGACCGAGGAGCGCAAGGAGCTCTACGACTTCGCGTCCTACCGCAACGACCAGCTCGGCTGGCTCACACGCGCCGACTCCGACCTGGAGTCGATCACCGAGCCCGCGGACATCGCGGGCCTCACCGTGGCCGTCGGCTCCGGCACGAACCAGGAGAAGATCCTGCTGGCGTGGGACGAGGAGAACACGGCCGCCGGCCTCGAGCCGATCACGGTCGAGTACTTCGAGAACGACGGCGACACGATCCTCGCGCTGCAGTCCGGCCGCATCGACGTCTCGTTCGGCCCGAACGCGACGGCCGCGTACAAGGTCCGCGTCTCGCCCGACGAGTTCAAGGTCGTCGGCACGCTCAACGGCGGCTGGCCGAACACCGCGCAGATCGCCGCCGCGACGCTCAAGGGCAACGGCCTGTCCGCCGCGTTCACGGCCGCGCTGAACCACGCGATCGAGGACGGCTCCTACGCCCAGGTCCTCGAGCGCTGGGGCCTGCAGGACGAGGCGATCGAGAAGTCCGAGGAGAACCCGCCGGGGCTCCCGAAGACCGAGTGACCCCTGCGGGCCGGCCGGGTGCGCACGCCCGGCCGGCCCGCACGAGCCGCGGCCGCGGCCCGCGCGACCGTCCCGGCTCCGGCCGCCATCGAAGGAGACACCGCATGAGCCTCGTGGACCACGTCGTCGTCGGCGGCGGCGTGATGGGCTCCGCCGCCGCCTGGCAGCTCGCCCGGCGCGGCCGGGACGTCGTGCTGCTCGAGCGGTTCGCGCCCGGCCACGCGCACGGCGCGTCGCACGGCAGCGGCCGCATCTACCGCACGACCTACACGCAGGCCGAGTACCTGGACCTCGCGCAGGAGGCGCTCCCGCTGTGGTCGGCCGTCGCCGACGAGGCCGACGTGGCGCCCGTGCTCAAGCACACCGACGGGATCAGCCACGGCCCGGGCCTGCAGGACCTCGCGGACGCACTGGCCGCGCGCCGCGTCGCCGCCCGGCTCGTCGACCCCGCCGAGGCGGCGGAGCGGTGGCCCGGGCTGAGGTTCGAGCTGCCGGTCCTGCACGAGAGCCGCACCGCCGGTCGCCTGCACGCCGACCGCGCGGTCGAGGCGCTGCAGCGCGCCGCGCGCCGGCACGGTGCGAGCGTCCGGCACGGCGAGCAGGTCACCGCGCTCGTGCCCGTCCCCGGGGGTGTGCTGGTCCGGACCGCGACCGACGAGCTCGTCGCCCGCTCGGTCGTCGTCGCCGTCGGCGCCTGGACGCAGCGGCTCCTGACCGCGGCGGACGGCCCGGACGCGCGGGACGTCTCCGACGGGCTGCCGCCGCTCGTCGTCACGCAGGAGCAGCCGGCGCACGTCGCGCTGCGCCCGCACGCGCCCACCCCCGAGAGCTGGCCGGTGTTCACGCACCAGCCGCGCGACCTCGCCGGATGGCCCAGCGGGACCTACGGGCTCGTCGACCCGGTGGAGGGCCTGAAGATCGGGTTCCACGGGGTCGGACCCGTGACCGACCCCGACCGGCGGACCTACCGGCCCGAGCCGGGGCAGCTCGCGCTGCTGCGCGACTACGTCCGGGCCTGGGTGCCGGGTGCGGACCCCGACCACCTCGTCCCCGTCTCCTGCACCTACACGACGACGCCCGACCACGACTTCGTGCTCGACCGCCGCGGCCGCGTGGTCGTCGCCGCGGGCTTCTCCGGCCACGGCTTCAAGTTCGCCCCGGCCGTCGGGCGCGTCCTCGCCGACCTCGCCGCGGAGGACCCCGACATACCCTCGCGGGCCGTCGCCGCCCGGTTCGCGCTGCACCGGCTCGGCACCCGCGCCCCCGCCTGAGCGCCCGCCCCCCGAACCCTCGCGCCACCCCCGCACCACCGACGACAGGACCGCCATGAGCCCCACCACCCCCGCCCGCGTCCCGCTCTCGATCCTCGACCTCGCGGTCGTCGGCGAGGGCGCCACGGGGCAGGACGCGATCCGCGCCAGCCTCGACCTCGCGGTGCGGGCCGACGCGCTCGGCTACCGCCGGTTCTGGTTCGCCGAGCACCACCTCGCGCCCGGGGTCGCCTCGGCGTCGCCCGCCGTGCTCGCCGCGCTGACGGCCGAGCGCACCGCGCGGATCAGGGTCGGGTCGGGCGCGGTGCTGCTCAGCACCACGAGCCCGCTCGTCGCGGCCGAGCAGTTCGGTGCCGTCGCCGCGCTGCACCCCGGACGCGTCGACCTCGGCCTCGGCCGGGCGTTCGCACCACCCGCGTCCGGCGCGACGTCGACGGCGCCCGGAGCGGCGACCGGAGCCGAGGTGGCCGCGACCGCAGCCGCGCCGGCCGCGTCCGCTGCGCCGCACCGCGCGCCGCAGCCCGCGCGCGACGTCGACGGTCTGCACGTCCCCGCGGCCCCGCCGCTCGACCGCGGCGACTCGGCGCTGCGCGAGCGGTTCCTCGCGCAGGCCCGCGTCGTCGGCGCGAGCCGCACGCCCGGCGTCTTCCGCGAGGAGCTCGAGGTCGTCCTCGGGCTCCTCGCCGGGACGTTCCACGACGCCGACGGCCGGCACCACGTCAGCCCGCCCGTGCAGGGCGCCGGCCTCGACGTGTGGGTCCTCGCGTCGAGCGGCGGCGAGAGCGCCCGCGTCGCGGGCGAGCTGGGCCTGCCGCTCGCCGCGAACTACCACGTGAGCCCCGCGACGGTGCTGGAGACCGTCGAGCAGTACCGCGCGGCGTTCCGGCCGGGCGTGCTCGACGCGCCGTACGTCGTGGTGTCCGCCGACGTGCTCGCCGCCGAGACGGACGAGCGGGCCGCGGCGCTGGCCGACGGGTTCGCCGACTGGGTGCTGTCGATCCGCGGCGGCGGCGGGGCGGCCACCTACCGCCGCCCCGGCACGGGCACCCGCTGGGAGGACCGCCCCGAGGACGAGCGGGCGTTGCTGCTCGACCGCGTGAGCACGCGGTTCGTCGGCAGCGCGGCGACCGTCGTCGCGCGGCTGGAGGCGCTGCAGCGCGTGACGGGCGCCGACGAGCTCCTGCTCACCACCGAGGTGCACGACCCGGACGACCGCGTGCGCTCGTTCGAGCTCGTCGCGCAGGCGTGGGCGGCACCCGCCGCACGCGCCACCCACGCCGCGGACCGCGAGCCCGTCTCCGCAGCCGTCTGACAGACCCCCGCCGCCCCGCGGACCCACCGAGAGCAGGAGAGACCGTGCCCGTCGAGTTCCTCGGCATCGCCACCACCAGCGACGCCTCCGAGACGTCCGAGCGCACCACCGCACCGTTCGACCGCCAGTACCTCGAGCGGATCGTCCGGACGCACGAGGAGTACGGCTGGACCCGCGTGCTGTTCGCCTACGGCTCGTCGGGCCCGGAGCCGTCCGCGCTGCTCGCGCACGCCGCCGCGCGCACCGAGACGATCGAGCTGCTGCTCGCGCACCGGCCCAACGTGTCGTACCCGACGTTCGCCGCGAAGTCGTTCGCGACGCTCGACCAGCTCTCCGAGGGCCGGCTGTCGGTGCACTTCATCACCGGCGGCAACGACCACGAGCAGCGGCGCGAGGGCGACACGCTGACGAAGGACGAGCGGTACGCCCGCACGCAGGAGTACATCCAGGTCGTCAAGAAGGCGTGGGCGAGCCGCGAGCCGTTCGACCACGCCGGCGACTTCTACGAGTTCCGCGACTTCGTGCTCGACGTCACGCCGTACGAGGGTCGCACCCCGACGATCTCGTTCGGCGGCTCGTCCGACGCCGCGTACCGGGTGGGCGCCGCCGAGGCCGACATCTTCGCCGTGTGGGGCGAGCCGCTCGACCGGACCGCCGAGCAGGTCGCGCGCATCCACCGCGAGGCCGCCGCCGCGGGCCGCGTCACCCCGCCGCGCATCCACGCCGCGTTCCGGCCGATCATCGCGCCGACCGAGGAGCTCGCCTGGCAGAAGGCGCACGCGGTCCTCGGCCGTATCGAGGCGCGCACGGCGGCGCTCGGCGGCACGCTCGGCCGCCACCACCCGGTCGACGCCCCGCAGAACACCGGGTCGCAGCGCCTCCTGCAGATCGCTGCGCAGGGCGAGCGGTTCGACACCGCGCTCTGGACCGCCACGGCGAAGGCGACCGGCGGGGCGGGCAACTCGAACGCGCTGGTGGGCACGCCCGAGACCGTCGCCCAGGCGCTGCTCGCCTACTACGACCTCGGCGTCCGCGTGATCTCCGCGCGCGGGTACGACCTGCTGCACGACGCCGCCGACTTCGGCCGCTACGTCATCCCGCTCGTCCGCGAGGGTGTCGCCGCGCGCGACGCCGCCGCGGCGCAGGCCGCCTGAGGGGACGGGACATGCGCTTCCAGCTGCTCGACATCGTCTTCAACCCGCCGCACCCCGTCACGGGCGAGGCCGTCCCGCCGTCCGACCGGCTCCAGCGCGTGATCGACCACGCGGTCCTCGCCGAAGAGCTCGGGTTCGACTCGTTCGCCGTGGGGGAGCGGCACGCCGGCGAGGTGCTGTCGTCGGCACCGACCGTGATCCTCGGTGCCGTCGCCGCGAGCACGTCCCGCATCCTGCTGTCCACGGGCGTGACGGTGCTGTCGCTGCTGGACCCGGTGCGCGTCGCCGAGGACCTCGCGACCGTCGACCAGCTGAGCCGCGGGCGGCTGGAGATCGTCATCGGCAAGGGCAACGAGGTGCTGCAGTACCCGCTGCTGGGCCTCGACATCGCGAAGCAGTACGAGTACCTCGAGGAGAACTACGAGCTGCTGCGGCTGCTGCTGTCCGGCGAGGACGTCTCCTGGCAGGGCCGCCACCGGCCGTCGCTGGAGCACGCCACGACCCTGCCGCGACCGTTCTCCGGGCCCTTCCGCATCTGGCACGGGTCCGCGACCTCGCGGTTCGCGGTCGAGCTCGCCGCCCGGTGGGGTGACCCGATCGTCTCCGCGAACGCGCTGCAGCCGCGCGAGGCCTACCAGGTCCTCATCGATCACTACCGGGAGCAGCACGCCGCGCACGGGCACGACCCCCGGCACGCGTACGTCGGGTCGGGGTCCGGCGGGCTGTTCCTCGCCGACACCACCGAGGAGGCCGTCGAGCAGTACCGGCCGCTGTACGAGGGCCTGGTCCGCGCTCAGGACGCGCGTCGGCACGACCCCGCCGCGGTCGGGAAGGTGACGAGCTTCCGGACGATCGAGGACGCCGTCGAGCGGGGCCCCGCGCTCGTCGGCTCGCCCGAGCGGGTCGCCGAGAAGATCCTCGACTACCACGCCAGCTTCGGCCACGACCTGCAGTCGGTCTCCGTGAACCACCTCCTCGAGCCGTCACGGCAGGAGGACGTGCTGCGCAGGTTCGCCGAGGAGGTCGTGCCGCTCGTGCAGGCGGAGGTGTCGACGACCCTGTGGTCCGCCGCCGACGAGCGCCGCGCGGCGGGGTTCACCGCCACGGGCGCCGTGCCGCAGCGAGCCTGAGCCGCCCGGCGAAAGCGCTCCGTGCTGGTTGCGCGTGCTGGCAGGATTCCGGGGTGCTCCTCACCCTGACGGCCCGCGGCGACGGCGCCCGTGACCTCGGCTTCCTGCTGCACAAGCACCCCGACCGGGTCCAGCGCTTCGAGCAGGCGTTCGGCGTCGCCCACGTGCTGTACCCGCGGGCGGACGACGACGTCACGACGGTGGCGCTCGTGCTCGAGGTCGACCCGGTCGCGCTCGTGCGGGGCAAGGGCGGCCGGGACGCGGCGTTCAGCCTCGCGCAGTACGTGAACGACCGCCCCTACGCCGCGTCGTCGATGCTCGCCGTCGCGCTCGGCTCGGTGTTCCGGACCGCCATGGCCGGCCGCTGCGACGCCCGACCCGACCTGCCGGGGCGGGCGTGGGACCTCGACGTGCACGTGCCGTCCGTGCCGTGCCGCGGCGGCGCCGACGCCGCACGGCGCCTCTTCGAGCCGCTCGGCTGGGACGTCGACGCCCGCCCGGTGCCGCTCGACCCGCAGCTGCCCGCGTGGGGCGACTCCCGGTACGTCGACCTGCGGCTGCGGGGCACGCTGCGCGTCGCGGACGCGCTCAGCCACCTCTACGTGCTGCTGCCCACGCTCGACGGGGCCAAGCACTACTGGGTCGGCAGCGACGAGGTCGACAAGCTCGTCCGGGTCGGGCAGGGCTGGCTCGCCGAGCACCCCGCACGCGACGAGATCGCCCGCCGGTACCTCGCGCACCGCGGCACGCTCGCGGCGAGCGCGCTCGCCCGGCTCGCCGAGGTGGACGACGTGGCGCCCGAGGCGCTCGACGACGCGGTCCCCGGCGACGTCACCCAGCCCGTCGACGCGCCCGGGGCCGTCGAGGCCGTCCCGGGCGAGGACGGCGACCCGCCCGCCGCGGTGCCGCTCGCCCGCCGCCGCCTCGACGCGGTCGTCGACCGGCTGCGCGCGGCGGGCGCCCGCAGCGTCGTCGACCTGGGCTGCGGCGAGGGGCACCTCCTGAGCGCGCTGCTCTCCGACCCGCGTGTCGACCGGCTGCTGGGCGTCGACGTCTCGCCGCGGGCGCTCACGGTCGCCGCGCGGCGGCTGCACCTCGACACGCTCCCGGACCGGCTGCGCTCCAAGGTCGACCTCGTGCAGTCGTCGGTCACATACACCGACGCGCGGGTCGCCGGGTTCGACGCCGCGGTGCTCATGGAGGTGATCGAGCACGTCGACCCGCCGCGCCTGGCCGCCCTCGAGCGCGCCGTGCTCGGCGCCGCCCGGCCCGCGACGGTGGTCGTGACGACCCCGAACGCGGAGCACAACGTCCGCTACCCGACGCTGGCCGCGGGCACGATGCGCCACCACGACCACCGGTTCGAGTGGACCCGCGCGGAGCTCGCGGCGTGGGCGCACGCCGCCGGCGAGGCGTACGGCTACGACGTCGAGCTGAGCGGCATCGGCGACGACGACCCCGACGTGGGGCCGCCCACGCAGATGGCGGTGCTCGTCCGCCGCACGACCCCCACGGAGGAGGCCCGATGACCGCGCTCGCCGTCCCGGCGCTGTCGCTCGTCGTCCTCGTCGGTGCGTCGGGCTCCGGCAAGTCGACGTTCGCGGCCCGCGCGTTCGGCCCGTTCGAGACGCTCTCGTCGGACTTCTTCCGCGGGCTCGTCTCGAACGACCCCAACGACCAGGGGGCGACGACGGCGGCCTTCGAGGCGCTGCACCACGTCGCCGGTGCCCGGCTGGACGCGGGGCTGCTCACGGTGGTCGACGCGACGAACGTGCAGGCGACCGCGCGGCGCTCGCTGGTCGAGCTCGCGCGTGCGCACGACGTGCTGCCCGTCGCGATCGTCCTCGACCTGCCCGAGGACGTGTGCGTCGCGCGCAACGCCGCCCGCACCGACCGGGACTTCGGCGCGCACGTGGTCACGCGCCAGCGCGACCAGCTGCGGCGCTCGCTGCGCGGGCTGGCGCGCGAGGGGTTCCGGACCGTGCACGTGCTGCGGTCGGTCGAGGAGGTCGACGCCGCGGTGGTCGAGCGGCAGCCGCTGCGCAGCGACCTGCGGCACGACCACGGACCGTTCGACGTCGTCGGCGACGTGCACGGGTGCCGCTCGGAGCTCGAGAGCCTGCTCGGCCGGCTCGGGTACGTCCTCGTGCGCGACGACGCCGGGCGGCCGGTCGACGCCGCCCACCCCGAGGGCCGCCGCGCGCTGTTCGTCGGGGACCTGGTGGACCGGGGTCCGGACAGCCCGGGCGTGCTGCGGCTCGTCATGGGCATGGTCGCGGCGGGGCACGCGCTCGCGGTGCCCGGCAACCACGAGCACAAGCTCGTGCGGGCGCTCGACGGCAGGCAGGTGCAGGCGGCGCACGGCCTCGAGGTCACGCTCGAGCAGCTCGCGGGGGAGAGCGCCGAGTTCCGGCGGGAGGTCCGCGACTTCTGCGACGGGCTCGTCGCGCACCTCGTCCTCGACGACGGCCGGCTCGTCGTCGCGCACGCCGGCCTCAAGGAGGAGTACCACGGGCGTGCGTCGGGACGGGTGCGCTCGTTCGCGCTGTACGGGGACACGACCGGCGAGCGGGACGAGTACGGCCTGCCGGTGCGGCTGGCCTGGCAGGACGACTACCGCGGCCGCGCGACCGTCCTGTACGGCCACACGCCGACGCCCGTGCCGACGTGGGTGAACAACACGATGTGCCTCGACACGGGCTGCGTGTTCGGAGGGCACCTCACTGCGCTGCGCTACCCCGAGCGCGAGGTCGTGCAGGTGCCGGCCGAGCAGGTGTGGTTCGCCTCGCCCAAGCCGTTCCCGGTCGCGGGGACGGACCCTGCCGCGGCCGTAGGGGCGGACCGGCGCGACCCCGACGTGCTCGACGTGAGCGACGTGCTGGGACGCCGGGCCGTCGAGACGCGCCTTCTGGGGCGTGTCACGGTCGCGGAGGAGAACGCGGCGGGCGCGCTCGAGGTCATGAGCCGGTTCGCCGTCGACCCGCGCCGGCTGCTCTACCTGCCGCCCACCATGAGCCCGTGCGCGACCGCACCCGACGGCGACCTGCTGGAGCACCCCGCGGAGGCCTTCGAGGCGTACCGGTCCGACGGCGTCGACCGGGTGGTGTGCGAGGAGAAGCACATGGGCTCGCGCGCCGTCGTGCTCGTCTGCCGGGACGGCGCGACCGCCGCGGCCCGCTTCGGCCTGCCCGACGGCGTCACGGGTGCCGTGCACACCCGCACCGGACGGCCGTTCTTCGACGACGCGCGGGCCGAGGCGCTGCTCGCCGTCGTGCGCGACGCGGCCGGGTCCGCCGGCGTGTGGGACACGCTCGGCCCCGACGGCGGCCCGACCGGCTGGCTGCTGCTCGACGCGGAGCTCATGCCGTGGTCGCTCAAGGCGTCCGAGCTCCTGCGCCAGCAGTACGCGTCGGTCGGCGCGGCGGCACGCACGTCCCTCCCGGCGGCCGTCGCGACGCTGCACGCCGCCGCGGGGCGGGGTCTGGACGTGGGCGACCTGCTCGCCCGCACCGAGTCCCGCAGCCGCAACGCGGACGCGTTCGCCGACGCGTACCGCCGGTACGTGTGGCCGACCGACGGCCTCGACGGGGTGCGCCTCGCGCCGTTCCAGGTGCTCGCTTCCGAGGGGCGCACGTTCGAGACCCACGACCACCTGTGGCACCTCGACGTGGCGGACCGTCTCGCCGCCGCCGACCCGACCGGTGTGCTGCGCACGACGGCCCGGCTCGTCGTCGACCTCGCCGACGAGGCCTCCGTCGCGGCGGGCGTCGCGTGGTGGACCGACCTGACGGCCGCGGGCGGCGAGGGGATGGTCGTCAAGCCGCTCGCGAACCTCGTGCGCGGGCGTCGGGGACCCGTGCAGCCCGGCATCAAGGTCCGCGGCCGCGAGTACCTGAGGATCATCTACGGCCCCGACTACACCGAGCCGCACCACCTGCAGCGGCTGCGGCAGCGCAGCCTCGGGCGCAAGCGCGGGCTCGCGCTGCGGGAGTACGCGCTGGGCCTCGAAGGGCTCGCGCGTGCGGTCGAGGGCGAGCCGCTGTGGCGCGTGCACGAGGCGGTGTTCGCCGTGCTGGCGCTCGAGTCGGAGCCCGTCGACCCGCGCCTGTGACCGGCCGGGCGTACGCCGCCCGCAGCGGGCGCGCTCCGGTTGCGCAGCCCGCACCTCCTGCGCACCATCTGTGTGCGAGAACCGCTGCACGGTGCCGCTCGGCGGCTGGCGGAGGAGTGAGCATGACCGCGTCGGAGACCTCGGCGCCCGGCCCCGGGCAGGCCGGCCGCTGGTTCTCGGCCGACGTGCGGGCGCTCGACGGGGCCGTCCGCCGGGCGCACGCGCCGGGGCCGCCGACGGACCCGCAGGTGCGCGCCGCCGAGCTCCAGACGGCACGCGAGCGGCTGCGGGCCGTCGACGAGGAGCTGCGCGCCCAGCACGCGCGCATCGCCGAGCTGGCCGCCGGTGTGGCCGAGCAGGCGACGGCCGCGTCCGAGGAGGCGCTGCGCGTGGCCGCCGCGGTGTCCACCCTCGCCCGCCTGCCGATCGCCGGTGCGTCCGTGGCGGATCTCGTCCCCGCCGTCGCCGCGGCCGTGGGTGAGGTGTTCGGCGACGACTGCGCGATCAGCCTCGTCCTCGGCCCGCCGCACGAGCCGACGGCGGTCGCCAGCACGGGCGAGACCGCCTCGGCCGCCGACGGCCAGCAGGTGTGGACCGGCGAGGGGCCGTCCGTCGACGCGTACGCGACCCGGCTCCCGGTCGTGTCCGCGGACCTCGGTCAGGACGGCCGGTGGCCGCGGTTCGCCGAGCGTGTCGCCGGAGTCTCGGGGGTCGTCGCCGTGCCCGTCGAGTGCCAGGGGGACGTGGCGGGCGTGCTGACCTGCTACGGGCGGACCCCGGTGCGGCTCACGACCGCGCAGATCGAGCGTGCCGTGCACCTCGGCGGGACGTGCAGCGCGCTGCTCACCGCCGCCACGGAGCAGGTGCGGCTCCGCGACGAGTCCGAGCAGCTCGCGCGCGCGCTCACCTCCCGCTCCGTCATCGACGAGGCGAAGGGTGTGGTCATCGCGCAGACCGGCGGCACCGCCGACGAGGCGTTCGCGCACCTCGCCGCGCTGAGCCAGCAGCGCAACGTCAAGCTGCGCGAGGTCGCCCGCGAGATCGTGGACGCCGCCGCCGGGCCCGTCCGCGCACCGCGCCGGCGGGCGTGACGACGGGGGGACGGGCGGCACGAGCGCAGGCCCGGCCCTGACACGCGCACCCGTGCGTGGGATGATCGGGGTTCGGCCCGTGTGGAGACCACCGCCCGGGTCGCGGCCGGGACGGCCCTTCATGCTCGACCCTCACGACCTGACCCCCGACGAGATCGACCGCACGCTCGTGCGGCTCGTCGCCGCACGTCTCCACGCCGGCACGCGCTCCGAGCGCGACGCCGCGGGTGCGGCGCTCCTGCAGTTCCTCGCCGCCGCGTGCTCGAACGGTGACCCGTGCCCGGTGCACCGCACGCCGGGCGTCCCCCGGCCCGGCGGTCGGGAGCTCCACGCCGAGGTCGGCCCACGGCATCCGCCGCGCGCCGACTCGCTCGCCTGAGTCGGCGGCTCCCGCGCGCCCGTCTCACCGGCGCCCGAGCCGGCGTCTCACTCGGCGGGCGCGGCGAGCAAGGTCGTCTCGAACGGCAGCCCCGCCAGCCGGAGCGTCCCCGCGGCGCGCGATCCCGCCGCGGCGACGAGGGTGACGGGTGCGCCCCCCGGCGCTCCCGCGTCGGTGAGCGTCTGCAGGGCCCGGACCCCGATGCTGCCCAGGAACGTGAGGTCGCCGAGCTCGACCGTGACGGGCAGGAGCCCGCCGCGCGACTGCCGGTTGACCTCGGACGACACGCGCGACGCCGCCTCCGGGCGGTCGACCACGCCACCGACCCGCACGACCCCGACCTGCGCGGTGTCGATGGAGACGTCCGAGCGGGTGCTGGCGCGGGCGGGCCCGACGTCGAGCGGGACACGGCGACGCGCGGGCAGCCTGAGGGTCACGCAGGTGCCGGACGCGCCGGTGTCCACCTGGACGTCGACCCCGCCCATGCGCGCCATCGCCAGGCCGCGGCCGCGGTCCGAGGGCATCGACGACGGCTCCTGCCACGTACCCGCGTCGGTCACCGTCACCGTCACCGTCGCGGTGTCGTCGAGCTCGGCGTGCACCGAGACCGGGCCGGGGGCGACTCCCCGGTACGCGTGCTCGACGCTGTTGGCCGCCGTCTCGCTGACGGCCAGCTCGAGCAGCGCGGCGTCCCGCGGAGTGAGCCCCACGGACGCGCCCCAGCGTCCGATCGCGCCGCGCAGCGGGCCGAGCGACGCGGCCTGCGCCGTCGTGCGGACGTCGAGCGGCGCGGGTGCGGGGCGGCGGTGGGCGACCAGGAGCGTCACGTCGTCGTCGAACCCGTCCGCGCCGAGCTCCGCCGGCACCCGACGGCACAGCCGCACGGCGGCGGACTCGTGCCGGTCCCCGTCGTCGCCGAGCGCGGCCGCCGCGGCCCGTGACAACGCCTGCCAGGACGCGTCGATGCTCGCGCCGGGGTGGTCCACCAGGCCGTCCGTGCAGAGCACCAGCGCCGCTCCCAGCGGGAGGACGGCGTGCGCGGTCGTGCCCGGGTCGGAGCCCCCGAGCGTGCCGCCCGCGGTGGCGGGCAGGGTCGTCGCTCCCGTCGCGGTGACCACGAGGGGTGGCGGGTGCCCCCGGGTCGCGTACTCGAGCTCGCCGGTGCGCGGGTCGAGGACCGCGACGCACACCGACGAGGCGAACGCGTGGGGAGCGCGCAGCGCGATCCGGTCGAGGACCGCCAGGCTCTCCGCGACGCTCGTGCCGTCCTGCAGGTGCGAGCCGAGCACCGAGCGCAGGTCACTCATGGTCACCGAGCTCTGGATCCCGGTGCCGACCACGTCGCCCACGGCGAGCGCGAGGCGGCCGTCGACGGTCACGCACGCGTCGAACCAGTCGCCGCCCACGGTCTGGTCGCGGTTGCTGACGAGGTAGGTGGCCGCCACGTCCGCGTGCGCGAGCAGGGGGACCGTCGCCGGCAGCAGCGCGCCGTGCAGGCGGACGAGGACGTCGCGCGACAGCGGAGGTGCGTCGTGGTCGTCAGCCATCTCCCCGTCCCCGCGTGCGTCCAGGTGCACAGCCTGGCACCTCGCGGTGGGCCCGGCTCGGCGCACGCGCCGGACCGGGCCCACCGGAGCGGTCAGCTGCTTCCGCTCGCCGAGTCGCGGACGGCGTGCGCCGCGCCCTGCGCGTCGCCGCGCACCTCCTGGGCGGCCGAGGCGCCCTCCTCCTTGACGTTCGACGCGGCCTGCGTCGCGCGCTCCTTGACGGAGGTGGCGGCGTCCTGCGCGCCCTCCTTGAGGTTCTGCGCGGCCTCCGACGCCACGCTCTTGACCTCCTCGGCGAGCGGCTGCGCGGACTCCTTGAGCGCGGTCGCCGCCCGCTGCTCCTGCTCGGTGCTCGGCATGAGCGCCGCGACGACGAGGCCCGCGCCGAAGGCGACGAGACCCGCCGCGAGCGGGCTGCCCTGCGTGCCGGAGCGGGCCCGCTCGGGCAGGTCGGTCACGGCGTGGCCGACCCCGCTCGCGCGGTCGCCGACGGACTGCGCCGCCCCCTGGACGGCCGACGTCCCGCTCGACGTGAGGTCGGAGGCCGTGCCCATCACACGGTCGCGCAGGCCGCGCACGCCGGTGCGCACGCGGTCGGTCTGCCGGTGCACGACGCGTCCCGGGCTGACCCGGTCGGTCAGCGCGTCGACGTCGTCGCTCAGCTCGGCTCGGGTGCGGGCGATGTCCGCACGGATCTGGTCCGGGTCCTGGGTGCTCATCGGTTCTGCTCCTCGTGCCCCTGCAGGGCGTTCGGGATCTTCTTGACGGTCTGCGTGGTCTGCGGCAGTCCACGGATCTGGCGCACCTGGTCACGGGCGCGCAGGGCGAGCACGGCGGCGACGATCCCCCAGAGGATCCCGACGACGAGCGCGGACCAGCCGAGCCCGATGAGGTCGCCGAGGGCCCACCACAGCGCGAGCGACAGGAACAGCAGCGTGAGCTGCGCGGCCACGGCCGCGACCGCGACCATCCCGCCCGCGCGTCCCGCGTGCGCCGCGGACTCCTGCAGCTCGGCCTTGGCGAGCTCGAGCTCCTGGCGCATGAGGCGCGACAGGTTCTCGGTCACGTCGCCGAGGATCGTGCCGATCGAGCGATCCTCCGACGGGCCGGGGTCCCAGCCCTGCTCGGTCATCGCCGGCCCCCCTCCGACGTCCACGGGTCCGTGGAGCCGGGTGCGGAGGTGCCGCCCGCGCCGACGGAGCCCGTGCTGCCGGTGCCGCGCTGGTCGCCCTCGGCGTCCTCACCCGATGCGCCGACCGGGCTGGCGCCGCCCGACGTGCTCAGCGGGTCGGTGCCCGACGTGCTGCTCCACGTCGGCGTGCCGGCAGTGGTGCCCGTGCTGCTCGTGCCGGTGTACCCGGAGGTCGTGGGCTCCGCCCAGGCGCCGCCGGTCGCGGGGTACGTCGGCGGGTACGTGGTCGTCGTGGGCGCGCCGATCGTCCCGGCGGTGCCGACCGTGCCGAGCGGACGCGCGCTGTCGGAGCTCGACGGCGCGTCCTTGAGCCCGCGCGCGAGCCGCCCGACGACCAGCCCCGCACCGGCCGCTGCCAGCAGGAACACGCCCGGCCGACGGCGTGCGAACGCCCGTACCTCGTCGAGCACGTCGCCGGGCTCGCGCTGCTCGAGCCAGTCGGCGAGCGCCTGCACGCGCGACCCGACCTCGGCGACCACGTCGACGGCCGCGCCCTGGTCGGGCGAGGAGTCGGCCATGGAGGACAGCTGGGAGCCGAACGTGCGGGCCGTCCCGGCGAAGCGCCGCTGCTGGCCCGAGGCCTGCGTCGTGAGCTCGCCGCGTGCGTCCTCCAGGAGGCGTCGCGTCTGCCGACGTGCCTCGCGGACGACGGCGCCGGCCTCGGCCTTCGCCTCCTGGGCCACGTGCTGACCGGCCTGCGCAGCGCTGTGCGCCACGTCGGACGCCTGCTCCTTGGCGGTGCTCGCCGCCTGCTGCGTGCGCTCGCCCGCGCCGGCCGACGTGCCGCCCGAGCCGGTGGTGCCGGTCGTGCCGCCGCCGAGCGTGCCGCCGGTGCCGAGCGTGCCGCTCGTGCCGGTGCTGCCCGTGCTGCTGGTGCCGCTCGTGCCGAGCGGGGTGTCGGGGTCGTTGCGGGTCCCGAACGGGTCAGGCGTGCTGGTGGTCATGAGACGTCCTCGTGGTCGGTCGACGACGCGACGACGCGTGCCGTCGAGAGGGAGAGCCGCGTGGTGGGGGGACACCGGGGCCCCGGTGCTCCACACGGGGTCGGGAGGACCAGCGGGTGTCCCGCGTCCTCGAGGGGGCCGGCGGTCTGCTACGTCGGCGGGGCGGCCCTCGTGGGGGCCGGCTCCTGCCAGGCTAGGTCGGCACTCCCGGACCGGCCACCGGAACGGCCCGGGGCCGTCCGGTCGCCCGGCGGGGGTGGTGCCTGCCCGGTGCGGTCAGGCGCACCCGGCGCGGGCCGCGCGGCGTCCCAGGTCGACGAGGTCCTCGCCCGTGAGGCCGGGCCAGCCGTGCACGGCGGTGCGCCAGTCCGACGGCACCGCGGACGCGCCCCAGCGGGCGCCGAGGAGCGCACCGGCGATCGCGGCCACGGTGTCGGTGTCGTCGCCCGCGTGCACCGCGGCCTGCAGCGCGTCGGGCAGGTGACGCGTGCCGTCATGGGCCGTCGTGGTCGTGATCGCGGCCCACGCGGCCTGCAGCGCGGTGACCGTGAACCCGTTCGGCGCGAAGAGCGCCGGGTCCGCTCCCGTGGCGTCCTCGATGCGGGTCTGCCATGCGTCGCGCCGGTCGGGCGGCAGGAGGTCGAGGCCGCCGAGCAGGTCGAGGCGCGCGTCGAGGACCGCGACGCGCACCGCCTCGGACCACAGCACGCACGAGTCGCCCGCGAGGTCGTCGGCGTGCGTGAGCAGCGCGACCGCGCGCGCGGCGGCGGCGGTGCGCTCGCGGTCGTGCAGAGCCGTGAGCCCGACGACGCCCGTCCGCATGAGGGCGCCGTTGCCGGCGGTGCGTCCGGTCAGGTCGTGCAGCTGCGCGGACCGCGCGCGCAGGTTTGCCGCGCTGCCCGGCCCGGGGGTCTCGGTCGTGAGGACCTGACGGGTCTGCGCGCCGACGTCGGACGCGCCACCCGTGAGCCAGGCGAGGAAGCCGTCGGCGACCGCGTCGAGCGCCGCGTCGGACGTCAGGTCGGTGCCCGTGGCGGCGACGCGCGCGACGCAGACGCTCATCTGGGTGTCGTCGGACCACTCGCCGGGTGCGTAGGGCCCGAGCCCGCCGCCGACCATCCGCGCCGGCCCGTCGAACGGCGGTGCGAACTCGTACGGGACGCCGAGCGCGTCGCCGACCGCCTGGGCCAGCAGCACGCCCGCGGCGCGGTCGAGCAGGGCGGTCTGGGCGTCGTCCACGGGCGGGTCTCCGTCGGTCGCGGGGGGGGTGTGGCGGTGGCCGGGCCACGGGCCGACCGGGCGCAGCATGCCACGGGCGTGCGGGCGCGGATCCCGCGGTCTTGTCAACGATCTATCAACGATATATCGTTCGAGACGTCGGGACGCGAGGCCCGCACCTCCCGGACCACCGGTCGAGACCTGCCCGCGCCAGGAAGCACCCTCCCGACGACCCACCCCAGACCTCAGGAGGACGACCATGCGACACCACCACTTCCACCACGACCCCGACCTGCACGACGTCCCCGGCGAGGGCGACCGCCGCGGCCGCGGCGGGGGCTTCGGACCCGGCCCCGGCTTCCGTCCTGGACCCGGTCCCGGCTTCGGCGCGGGGTTCGGACCCGGCCCGCGTGGCGGCTTCGGTCCTCGGCACGGCGGCCCGCACGGCCGCGGCGGACGGGGGAGGGCGGGGCGGGGCGACATCCGCGCCGCGGTCCTGCTCCTGCTCGCCGAGCAGCCGATGCACGGCTACCAGCTCATCCAGGAGGTCGCCGAGCGCTCGCAGGGGCGCTGGCGGCCCAGCCCCGGCGCCGTCTACCCGGCGCTCGCACTCCTGGAGGACGAGGGTCTCGTGACCCTCGTCGCCCAGGGCGGCCGGCGCCTGGCCAGCCTCACCGACGCGGGCCGCGCGCACGTCGAGGAGCACCGCGACGCCCTCGGAGCGCCGTGGCTCGACGCCGCAGAGCGTCCCGAGCAGCCGCACCGGGCGCTGCGCCCGGCCCTCGAGGCGCTGTCCGCCGCCGCCGTCCAGGTGGCGCGCACGGGTACCCCGGAGCAGGCGACGGCCGCCGTGGCGGTCCTCGACCGCGCCCGGCGCGACCTGTACCTGCTGCTCGCGGGCGAGCCGGTCGCCCCGGCCGACCTCCACGCCGTCGCAGGTCAGGGCGGCGACGCACCTGCGGAGGGTGCCACGGCCTGACGGGCCGGTCCGTCCGCACGACGACGACCCCTCCGACGCATGCCGCGCCGGAGGGGTCGTCGTGCTGCCCGCCGTGACGAGCGTCTCGCTGACCGGGTGGTCACCGATCGACTATCCTGGCCGCGGTTCACGAGCTGCAGCGTCAAGTACCCGGCTGGCTGCACGGCAACCCTCCTGATCGAGCGGGGTGCCCCGGGGCGAGAACCGGTGGTGCGTCACGGTGGCGCCCACAAGTCGGCCGGCGCCCCGGCGCCCGAGGAGGACCATGCGCACCGCTCCCGCGTCGCACGCCCGTGCGACCGCCCCGCGACCGCGTGCCCACCTGCTGGCCGTCTCAAATCCCGATACGAATGATCGGAATTTGACACGTGTCCAGCAGCACCGCTTCACTGACGGTACCGCCGGGAGCCACCGCGCCCCGGCCCGAGGAAGAGGTCGATCGATGGACACCCGCGAGGCCCGCACCCTGACCGCCACCACGGCCGTCATGTGTCGCATGCCCGCGTGTCCGGCGACCCGCGGCCCGCTGGCCTGAGCCGGCACCGAGCCGTCCCCCGTCGCACCTGAGGCACCCGGCGCCCGCGCCGGGTGCCTCGCCGGACGGCGTCGCGCCGTCCTCCGTCCCCCGCCGGCCCGCCCGGGCCCGGCACCTCCCTGCGTCGCCGCCCGACGCCCCGCCTTCCCGGCAGTCGCCGGGTGCACCCCTAGGAGACACGCATGTCCGAGAACGTCCCCGTCCTGCCGGCCAAGAACGGAGGCGGACGCCGCACCGGCCTCGTCGTCGGTGCCGTCGTCGCCGTGGTGGTCCTCGTCGCCGCGCTCGTGTTCGCGCTCACACGTCCCGGCACGGACGACGCCGCCGCCGCGGAGGAGGGTGCGACCGTCGTGCGCCTCGGGACGACCGACGTCGCCCAGCCGCACTGGGAGATCCTCACCGAGCTGGCCGCGGAGGAGGGGATCGACCTCGAGATCGTCGGCTTCTCGGAGTACACGCAGCCGAACCCGGCGCTCACCGAGGACGAGATCGACCTCAACGCGTTCCAGCACATCCTGTATCTGGCCGACCACAACAACAACACCGGCGACGACCTGCAGCCCATCGGCTCCACGCTGATCGTCCCGCTGCCGCTGTACTCCGAGAAGCACGAGGACGTCAGCGAGTTCACGAAGGGCGAGCAGGTCGCGATCCCCAACGACGCGACCAACCAGGCGCGCGCGCTGTTCGTGCTCGAGGAGGCCGGGCTCATCACGTTCACCGGCGAGCCCAAGGTCCCGACGCCGGACGACGTCGACACCGAGAAGTCCACGGTCGTCGTGCGCCCGGTGGAGGCCTCGCAGACCGCCGGCCTCATCAGCGACCCCGACATCGCGGGCGTGATCGTCAACAACAACTTCGCGACCGACGCGGGCTTCGACCTCGACGGCTACGTCTTCGCGGACGACCCGAGCTCGCAGGGCGCGCAGCCGTACATCAACGTCATCGCGGCCCGCCCGGACGACGTGGACAACCCGGCGTACCAGAAGATCGTCGAGCTCTACCACGACCCGAAGGTGCTCGAGTCGGTCGTCGAGTCCTCCGGCGGCACCGCCGTCATCGTCGAGGGCTACGACGCGGCGAAGCTGAAGGACGTCCTCGCCGAGACGCAGGAGAACCTCAAGGCCGCGGGCTGACCCCCCCGCGCGGCCCGGCACCTCACCGCGAGGCGCCGGGCCGCGCAGCCGTTCCCCCGGGCGCCACCCCAGCCCGCCGCCCCGGTCCACCCGACGAGGCCCGACCGGCCTTGCGAAAGGTCCCCCACGTGACCCCCATCATCGAGTTCCGCGACGTCCGCAAGGTGTTCGACGGCCCGAACGGGCCGATCCACGCCGTCGACGGCGTCGACCTCGCCGTCGAGAAGGGCGAGATCTTCGGTGTCATCGGCTACTCCGGCGCCGGCAAGAGCACGCTCGTGCGGCTCATCAACGGCCTCGAGCGCGTGACGTCCGGGCAGCTCCTCGTCGACGGCGACGACGTCGCCGCGCTGAGCGAGCGCCAGCTCGAGCGCAAGCGCCGCGACATCGGCATGATCTTCCAGCAGTTCAACCTCTTCTCGTCGCGCACCGTCGCCGGGAACGTGGCGTTCCCGCTCAAGGTCGCGGGCTGGCCCAAGGCGGACCGCGACCGGCGCATCGCCGAGCTGCTCGACTTCGTCGGCCTCCTCGACCGCGCGCACTCCTACCCGGACCAGCTCTCCGGCGGCCAGAAGCAGCGCGTCGGCATCGCGCGCGCTCTCGCCGCGCAGCCGAAGATCCTGCTGGCCGACGAGTCGACCAGCGCGCTCGACCCGCAGACGACGCAGGACGTCCTGCGGCTGCTGCAGAAGGTCAACCGCGAGCTCGGCGTGACGATCGTCGTCATCACGCACGAGCTCGAGGTCGTACGCGCGATCGCGGACCGCGTCGCCGTGCTGGAGGACGGGAAGGTCGCCGAGCAGGGGACCGTGTTCGACGTCTTCACCAACCCGCAGGCTGACGTCACGCAGCGGTTCGTCTCGACAGTCGTGCACGACCGGCCGCGTGGCGCGGTGCTGGAGCGGCTGCAGCGCACGCACACCGGCCGCATCGTCACCGCGACCGTGACCGACGGGTCGCGCCTCGGCGCCGTGCTCGCGTCCGCTGGCGGCCTGGGCGTGACCTTCGAGATCGTCTACGGCGGCATCGGCACGCTGCAGGACCAGTCCTTCGGCTCGCTCACCCTCGCCCTCGACGGCCGCGACGAGGACGTCGACGCGCTCGTCGAGCGGCTCCGCGCGGTCACCCCGATCGAGGAGGCACGATGACCGCCCTGCTCCTGCCGGCAGCCGTCCCGGCGGTGCTGCCCGCCGCACCGCTGCCCGCCGCACCCCTGCCCGCGGCGGGGGAGTTCGACTGGGCGTTCCACGGCCCCAAGCTCCTGCAGGCCACGGGCGAGACGCTCTACATGGTCTCGGCCACGCTGCTCATCGGCGGGATCCTCGGGCTCGTGCTGGGCCTCGGCCTCTACACGACGCGCCGCGGGGGGCTGCTGGCGAACCGTGGCGTCTTCGCCGTGCTCAACCTGCTCGTCAACGTGTTCCGGCCGATCCCGTTCCTCATCCTGCTCATGATCATCGCGCCCGTCACGGTGACCCTGATCGGCACCCGGCTGGGCAGCACCGCGATGATCGTGCCGCTGTCGTTCGCCGCGACCTTCGGGGTCTCGCGGATCGTCGAGCAGAACCTCGTCGCGATCCAGCCCGGTGTCATCGAGGCGGCCCGGGCGACGGGTGCGTCGCGGTGGCGGATCGTCACGACGCTGCTCGTGCCCGAGGCGCTCGGCCCGCTCGTGCTCGGGTACACGTTCGTGTTCGTCGCCCTGGTCGACATGTCCGCGCTCGCGGGCACGCTCGACGGCGGCGGGCTCGGCGCGTTCGCGCTGGACTACGGGTACAAGCGGTGGAACTTCGCCGTCGTGTGGATCACGGTGCTCGTCATCATCGTCCTCGTGCAGCTCGCGCAGGCCCTCGGCAACCGCCTGTCGCGCCGCATCCTGCGCCGCTGACCCCACCCGGGTCCGCCGGCCGGTGCGCCGACGCGCACCAGACCCACCTGACGCCCGGTCCCGCGGTGCGCGGCGTGCGTCAGGTGGGTCTGGGGGCCCGCGGGTGAGCGGCCGAGGGGACGGGGCGGGGGACCGGGCTGTCCGGTCAGGGACGGGCCGGGCGGGCGCCGTCGCCGAAGCCGCCACGAGCGCCGCCGCCCGGGCCCATGCCCTCCTGCGCCTCGCCCGCAGTGCCGGTCGCGACCGTGGACGCCGCTGCGGCGTCGCCGTCGTGGGACAGGCCCGTCGCGTCGGTCACGCCGACCGACCCGCCCACCGCCGCGGTGTACGTCGCGCCGGAGGTGACACCGGCCGCCGTGTAGACGACCGACGAGAACGACGTCGTCGCGGTGAACGACACGAGGGCGGTCCCGTCCGCGTCGACGACGTGGACCACCGAGCCGGCGTCCTGCGTGCCGTCGAGCGTGAGCCCCACGAACGACTGCGCGGACGCGGCCGACGGCGTCTGCGCCATGCCGGCCGCCCCCAGCGCGAGCAGCTCGCCGCCGCTGACCTCGAACGTGCCGTTGTAGTCGAGCGCGCCGTTGCCCGCATCCGTCGGGCCGGACACGACGACCGTGCCGCCGCTCATCGTCATCGAGCCGTTCGAGTCGAGCCCGTCCCCGTCGGCGTCGACGACGAGCGTCCCGCCCGTGATCTCGACGAGCACGCCGTCCTGGGCCGACATCTCGCCGCCCCCGCCGACTGACCCGCCCGCGGCCGGGTCGGTGCCCGTGCCGGTGCTCCCGTCCGCCGCGGCGCCGGTGGTCGAGCCCGCCGTCGCGTTGACGCCGTCGTCGCTCGTCGTGAGCGTCGTGTCCCCGCCCGCGACCGTGACGACCGGCGCCTCGAGCCCTTCGACCGCGGTCGCCACGTCGAGCGTCCCGCCCGCGACCAGCAGCGCGCCCTCGGCGTGCACACCGTCGTCGCCCGTCGCGAGCGTCACGTCGCCGCCCGTGACCGCGGCGACGCCGTCGGAGTGCACGGCGTCGTCGGCCGCGTCCACCTCGACGGTGCCGCCGCCGACGACGACGGTGACGCCCCCGGCCAGGCCCTTCGCCGAGGCTTCCGCGGCGACCGCGGTGCCGTGCCCGCCGCCCGCGACGACGGTCAGGGCGCCCTCGGCGACCACGACGTCGGTCGTCGCCGTCACGCCGTCGTCGCCCGCGGTCAGCGTGTGGTCGCCGCCCAGCACCGCGACGTACCCGAGCGCCGTGTCGTCGGCCTCGTCGGACTTCAGCGCGTCGCCGCCCGCGGTCACGTCGAGCGTGCCGCCCTGCACCACCAGGTAGTCCTTGCCGCGCACGCCGTCGTCGACCGCGTCGACCGTGATCGTGCCGGACTCGACGACCAGCCCGTCCGTGCTCGCGATGCCGTCGTTCGAGCGGCCCTCGACGTCGAGCGCCCCGTCGCCCGTGATCGTGAGGTCGGCGGTGGTGAACAGCGCCGCGTTCGGCTCGTCGGTCTCGGCGTCCGGGTACACGTACTCGGAGGCGTCGGCGAGGTGGTTGGTCGAGCCGCTCGCCAGCATGACGACGACGCCTCCTGCGTCCGCGACCTGCAGCGGCGACGTCGTCGAGCTCGTGAGGTCGGCGCCGTCGAGCACGAGGACGACCGTGCCGTCGTCGGGGCTGTCGACGACGACGGAACCGTCGGTGAGCGTCCCCGACAGGGCGTAGGTGCCGGCCGCGGTGATGGTCACGGTGGACCCGTCGGCGCTCGCACCGGCGCCGTCGACCGTGGCGGTCGTGCCGTCGAGGGCGATCGTCGTCGCGCCCGAGGTGTCGTCGGTCGCGGTGGTCGCGTGCGCGGCGGTGTTCGCCGCCATCGTCGACTCGACGGTCACGTCGGCGTCGGTCGCGGTGGCCGCGGAGCCCGCGGACGCCTCGCCCGTGGCGGGGGTCGCGGCCGACGAGCAGCCGACCAGGGCGGCGGTGAGGGCGGTGACGAGGGCGGCGGGCGCCGCACGGCGTCGGGTCGGGCGCGGGGTGCCGCGTCGGGCGTCGGGTCGGGCGGGGCGTCGGGTGGGACGTCGCACGGGGGTGCTCCTTCGGGGTCAGTGGTGCGGGTCGACGTGCCGGTTCAGCACGCGCCGCCACGGGGTGGCGGGGAGGTCGGGGTGCAGCACGGCCATGCCCGTGCCGTACTTGGAGATGCGCACGGGGCGCAGGCCGTGCCGCCACAGCAGCCGGTCGGTGGGGGACGGGGTCGAGCCCGTCTTGGTCTCGACGACCGCGAGGCCGGGCAGCGGGCGGTCCCGGCCGGTGGCGGGGTCCGTCCAGAGCAGCCCCGTGTCGACCGTCGTGCGGGACGACGTCCCGTCCGGGGCGGCGACGTGCAGCGTCACGCGGTCGTAGGTCGTGACGAGCGTGGGCCGCAGGGGCCCGTCGAGGCGGGCCGCGCGGTCGTCGCCGAGCACCGTCGACGCGAACGACCACGCCGGCTCGGTGAGCGTCGCGGACGCCTCAGGGGCGTGCGGTGCGCGCTCCTTGACGGTCGTGCCGCGCGGGCCGCGCGTCTTCACCTCGACCCAGCACGCGCCGTCGTCGACGTAGGTGCGCGTGCGGACCTTGAACCGGTCCCGCCGCCGTCGGGCCGCGCCGAGGTAGCTGGTGAGCGTCGGGCTGTCGAAGTACACCGAGCGGTAGGTGAACGTCCGCCTGCCGTCGACGTCGAGCACGCGCGTGCCGGGGTCGAGCTGCTCCAGGAGCGTGCCGAGCGTCGGCAGCGGGACGACGTACTTGCGGTCGACCCGGGTCTGCAGCTCCGCGACGGCCTGGAGCTCGGCGAGGGACACGGCGGGCAGGCGGTGCAGGGGCGAGGTCATCGGGCGCCCACCGCCCACGGCAGCGCCGCGTCCTGCGCGGGTCCGGGGGCGGCGGGCGGGGCCGGGCGGCTGCGCGGGTCGGCGGCCTCGTACCGCACGTCGACGAGCGTCGTGTCGTTGACGACGTCGAGCCGCTGCACGCTCACGCGGCGCACGCGACCGCCGAGCAGCTGCTCGAGGTGCGCGACGAGCGCGACCTCGTCCGCGACGGCGCGGTCGAGCACGATCGTCTGCTGGCGGTGGCGGGGCAGCAGGCGCGGGGAGTCGGCGACCGCGAGGACCACGACGACGAGCGCCATGAGGGCGGTGCCGACGGCGACGGTGGTCGCGCCCAGGCCGCCGACGAGGCCGAGCGCGAGGGCCGCGAAGTAGTACGCGACCTCGGTCTGGCTGAGCTCGGCCGAGCGCAGCCGGATGATGGACAGCACCCCGAACAGGCCGAGGCCGACGCCCGCGCCGACGGTGCTCGTCGCGAGCGTCGCCGCGACCGCGAGGACCCCCACGTTCACGCCGAGGTAGGCGACGGCCAGGTCCCGGCGGCGGTGCCGCGGCAGGTAGAGGGCGAACGTGAGGACGAGGATCGCGACGAGGTCGACGGCGTACAGCGCGAGGGGGGACATGCGGCGGCTCCTGACTGGTCGGGCGGTGGTGACCAGTCAGCCGGGCGCTCCTGGACGCGCGCTGTGCGGGGCCTGAGGCGGCGGGATGCGTTCGCCGTGCGGGGCGGCCCGTGGTGCCGGCGGGCCGCCCCGTGAGGTGCACGTCAGCGGCGCGCCGGCGCGGTGGAGCGGCGCGGGGCGGTGGTGCCGGCCGTGGCGGGGTCGTGCGAGACGGCGACCGTGCGGCGGACGACGTCGGTGCGCTCGATCGCGTCGGCGTGCACGCGTGCGACCTGTGCGCGGGAGACCTTCATCGAGCGGATGTCGCCGTCGAGGGACGTGAACGCGGGCTGCGGCACGTCGTCGTCGGTGAGGTAGACGGGCTGCACCTCGACCCAGTCGAGGTCGGTCGCCCGCAGCTCGGCGGTCCGCCGCTCCTCGTCGGCGATCTGGGGCTTGAGCAGCAGCGCGAACACGAGCCGCGTGCCGAGCGGGAGCTGCCCTCGCGTCGACCCGACGCCGTAGGAGGACTGCACGACGATGCGCCGGACGCCGTGCCGGCGCATCGCGTCGGTGACGGTGCGCGTGCCGCGCGACCGCACGTCGATCGGCGTCCCGGCAGGCCCGCGCAGGCGGACGCGCACGGGGTCCTCGCTGATGCCGAGCGTGACGACGACCGCGTCCTGCCCGGCGACGAGGGCGTCGACGGTGGCGGGGTCGGTGGCGTCCCCGTCGACGCCGCGCACGTTGGGGCCGGTGAGGGCGGCGGCGTGCCGGGACAGGGCGGTGACGTCGTGCCCGCGGCGGACGAGCTCGGCGACGGTGGCGCGGCCGGAGCCTCCGGTGGCTCCGACGACCAGGACCTTCATGGTGGGCTCCTCGGGTGGGGACGGCGCCGGTGGCCGTCCGTGCACCTCTAGTCCAACGCCCGCAGCCGTGGACGGTCTATGCTCAGAAGTCGCGCGAATATGACAGATCGTCCAGAGCGGTGGAGGCGACGATGACGACCCTGGTCGAGGCCCCGTGGGTCGCGGTCGACCCCGTCGGCGAGGCGCTGCACCGGCTGCGCGTCACCGGGTTCTTCTACTGCCACACCGAGGCGAGCGGTCCCTGGGCCGTCGACATGCCCGCGTTCGGCGAGTGCGTGAGCTTCCACGTCGTCGCCGCGGGGGAGTGCTGGGTCGAGGTCGACGGAGCGCCGCCCGTGCGCCTGCGCGCCGGGGACCTCGCGCTCGTCCCGCACGGCCGCGGGCACGTGCTGCGCAGCGCGCCCGGCGTGCCGTCGTCGGGGCGCGTCGACGAGCTGCCGCAGGAGTACGTCACCGAGCACTACTCGGTGCTCCGGCACCCCGGGGACGGGCCCCGCGTCGACCTCGTGTGCGGCGTGCTCGGCGTCGACGGCCCGGCCGCCCGCCTGCTCCTCGAGCTGCTGCCGCCCGTGCTGCACGTGCCCGCCGACGGCGAGGGCGCGGCCCCGTGGATCGCCGGCACGCTCGCCCTCATGGCGGACGAGCTCACGCGCCGCCGCCCGGGCGGCGAGGCGGTGACGACCCGGCTCGCCGACATCCTCGTCATCCAGGCGGTCCGCACGTGGATCGACGCCCAGACGGCGACGACCGGCTGGCTCGGCGGTCTGCGCGACCCGCACGTGGGCGTTGCCGTGGCCGCCGTGCACCGCGACCCGGCGCGGCCGTGGACGGTCGAGGCGATGGCGCGCGAGGCGACGATGTCCCGGTCGGCCTTCGCGGCGCGCTTCACCGAGGTCGTCGGCGTGCCGGCGATGCAGTACGTCACCTCGTGGCGCATGCACGTCGCCACCGACCTGCTCGCCGCGGGGGAGCCCGTCGCGCGCGTCGCTGCGGCGACGGGCTACGAGTCGGAGGCGGCGTTCAGCCGCGCGTACCGGCGCGAGACGGGTGCGCCCCCGGGGGCTGTCCGCCGCGGCCGGTGACGCCCGGGCCGGCGCCGGCTCAGGCGCGCGGTGCGGGAGCGGTCGAGCCGCGGGTGACGAGGTGCGCGGGCGGGACGGCGTAGGAGCGCACGGGCCCGGAGGCGACGACGTTGAGCACGCAGTCGCCGACCTGGACGCCCAGGGCGTGCACGTCGAACGACATCGCGGACAGCGGCGGCGACGCGTGCCGGGCGAGCGGTGAGTCGTCCCACGCGAGCAGCGAGAGGTCGGTCGGGACGCGCAGCCCGGCCTCGCGGGCGACGTCGAGCGCGGCGACCGCCATGACGTCGTTGTCGAACACGACGGCGGTCGGCCGCGGGTCTGCCGCCAGCACCTCCCGGGTCGCCCGCGCGCCGGATGCCTCGCCGTAGTCGCCCTCGACGACGGTCCCGGTGACGCCGTGGTGCGCGCAGCGCGCGAGGAACGCGTCGGTGCGCGTGCGGGTGTGCGCGAGGTCGACGGGACCCGAGACGCGCGCGAGTCGCGCGTGCCCGAGGGCGACGAGGTGGTCGACCGCCTCGTGCGCCTCGGCGGCGTTGTCGACGAACACGTGCGCCACGGGCAGGTCCCGCGACGGCCCGCCGACGACGACGGCGGGGACGGCGAGCTCGGCGAGGAGGTCGAGGCGCGGGTCGTCCACGGCGAGGTTGTGCACGACCACCGCCTCGACCTGCTCCTGCTCGGCCCAGCGCCGGTAGGTCGCGAGCTCGGCGTCGAGCGTCCCGACGATGTGCAGCAGGAGCGAGCGGCCCTCCGCCGACAGGGCCTCCTCGATCCCGGCGATGAGCTGCATCGAGAAGGCCTCGAGTCCGAGCAGCCGGGTGGGCTGGCGGATCACCAGGCCGACGGCGTGGATCCCGGGAGTCACGCGGACGAGCGTAACGGCGTGGGTGCCCGCGCGGGATGTGGGGAGCGGACCGCTCCGCGTCGGGATACAACGTTGGAATACGCTGTCGGCCGGACCATCCCGCCCACCCGAGGACGACCCCGTGGACCTGTTCCCGCTGTCCGACGTCCGCCTGCTCGACGGCCCCTTCCGGGACGCGCAGCGCACCGACCTCGCGTACCTGCTGCGGCTCGACCCGCAGCGGCTGCTCGCCCCGTTCCGGCGCGAGGCGGGCCTGCCGCCCCTCGCGGAGCCCTACGGCAACTGGGAGTCCATGGGCCTCGACGGGCACACGGGCGGGCACGCGCTGTCGGCCGCGAGCCTGCTGTGGGCGGCGACGGGCGACCCGCGCACCGCCGAGCTCGCCGCCGCGCTCGTCGACGGGCTGGACGCGTGCCAGGAGGCCCTCGGCACCGGCTACGTCGGGGGCGTGCCGCACGGCGTCGCCCTGTTCGAGCGCATCGCCGCGGGCGAGGTGTCCGCCGACTCCTTCGGGCTCAACGGCGCGTGGGTGCCCTGGTACAACCTGCACAAGACCGTGGCGGGGCTCGTCGACGCCGTCCGGTACGCGCCCGCCGGCACCGCGGAGCGTGCCCGCCGCGTCGTCCTGCGGTTCGCGGAGTGGTGGCTCGGCGTCGCCGCCGGCCTCGACGACGCGCAGTTCGCGGCGATGCTGCGCACCGAGTTCGGCGGCATGTGCGAGGCGTTCGCGGACCTCGCGGCGCTCACGGGCCGCGACGACCTGCGGGCCATGGCGGTCCGGTTCGCCGACCGGACGCTCCTCGACCCGCTGCTGGACGGGCGGGACGCGCTCGACGGCCTGCACGCCAACACCCAGATCGCCAAGGTCGTGGGCTGGGCGGCCCTGGCCGAGCAGGACGGCGACGGCGGCTGGGAGCGGGCCGCGCGCACGTTCTGGGACGCCGTCACGACGCACCGGTCGCTCGTCTTCGGCGGCGACTCGGTCGGTGAGCACTTCCACCCGGTGGACGACTTCTCCGGTGCGCTCACGTCGCCCGAGGGACCCGAGTCGTGCAACACCGCCAACATGCTCGAGCTCACGCGCCGTCTGCTGCTGCGCCGCCCCGACCCGACGCTGCTGGACTTCGCCGAGCGCGCCCTGGTCAACCACGTGCTGTCGGCGCAGCACCCCGACGGCGGCTTCGTGTACTTCACGCCCGCCCGCCCCGACCACTACCGCGTCTACTCCCAGCCCGAGGACGGGTTCTGGTGCTGCGTCGGCACGGGCCTGGAGACGTACGCGCGCCTCGGTGAGCTCGCGCTCGCGACGCAGGGCGACGACCTGATCGTGCACCTGCCCGTCCCCGTCCGCGCGACGTGGGGGGACGCCGTCGTCACGCTGCGCAGCCCGTACCCCGACCTGTCCGCTGCCGCGCCCACCACGCTCACGCTCGACCTGCCCGGACCCCGCCGGTTCGCGGTCCGCGTCCGGCGCCCGGCGTGGGTCGGCGGCGACCTCGCGCTGACCGTCGGCGGCGCCCCGGCCGACGCCACCGACGACGGCACGTACCTGTCGGTCACGCGCACGTGGCACGACGGCGACGTCCTGACCTGGGAGCACCCGGCGCGCGTGGTCGCGGAGCGGCTCCCGGACGGCTCCGACTGGGTCGCGTTCCGGCGCGGACCCGTCGTGCTGGCCGCGCGGGGCGGGACCGACGACCTGCCCGGGCTGCGCGCCGACGCCTCCCGCATGGGGCACGTCGCCGCCGGCCCGCTGCACGCGCTCGCGGGGACGCCCGTGGTCGAGGCCGTGGACGCCACGGCCGCGGCGTCGCGCGTCCGCACCGCCGGCCGGGAGGTGGTGCTCGACACCGACGCCGGCCCGGTCGCGCTCGAGCCCTTCCACGCGCTGCACGACGCGCGGTACACGCTCTACTTCCCGATCGCCGCGCCCGGGGCGGCGGCGCAGCGGCGTGCCGTGATCGCCGCGCGGGAGGCGGACGACCTGGCGCTGGCCGCGCGCACGGTCGACGCCGTGGCGTGCGGGCAGCAGCAGCCCGAGGTCGAGCACGGCCTCGTCGGGGAGGGCACCTGGACGGGCGTGACCGACGGCGGGCGGTGGCGTGCCGCGGACCGCTGGTTCGCGTGCACGCTCGTCGACCCCGGGGGCGAGGGGACGACGCTGCGGGTGACCTACCGCGGTGGCCCGGCGGACGGTGCGGCGCGGGTCGAGGTCGGCGACGCGGTGGTCGGGCGGGTCGGGGCGCCCGCGGGCGCGGGCGTGCGGCAGGTCGACCTCGACGTGCGCGGCGTGCCGCGTGGCGGGCGGACGGTCGTCCGGGTGCGTGCGGTCGACGGGCCGACGCCCGCCGTCGTCGGGCTGCGGCTGCTGCGCGACTGACCGGCGGCGCGGGCGGCCCGGCCGGCGCGACGCGCGCGAGGGCTCGGGTAGCCCGATCGGCGGGACACGGACGAAATGCCCGTCACGCAGGCCGGTGACGGTGCCACGATGCCCGTATGACCACCGTCCCGGTGTCCCTGCACGCCCTGCTCACGGAGCCCTTCGCGCCCACCCCGCCCGTCGCGTGGCGCCGCGACCGGTGGCAGGAGTGGGCGGAGCGGATGGGCGACGGGTTCGCCGTGGTCGACGGGCTCGGCGACACCCTCGACCGCGCCGAGGTCGCGGCCGTCGTCGACGACGAGCTCGCACGCGGGCGCACCGTCGCGGCGTTCGTCGCGGCCGCCGCCTGGGTGCACGGCGACGCGGGCGACGCCGCGTACCGCGCGGCGACGGTGCTCGCCGGGACGCGCCGGCCCACGCGTGCCGACGACCGGGTGGTGGGAGCGCTCCACGACGCCGCCGAGGTCGCCCGGCACGACGGTCCGGTCGCCGCGCACCGGACCGTGCTCGCGCGTCGCCTGCACGGGCTGGCCGGCCCCGCCCTGACGGCGTGGCTGCACTTCGTCTCGGCGCGACGCGACCCCTACGGCCCGCACGCGGCGCCCGTCCTCGACGCGCCGGTCCGGCGCCGCCTGGCGACCCACGCGGGCCTCGCCGTCCGCGACGACCGCACGCTCGACTACACCCGCTACGTCGAGCGGCTCGCCACCTGGGGCCGCCCGTTCGGGCGCACGCCCGTGCAGGTCGAGGCCGCGGTCCGGGCTCTCGGCGACCTGCACTGACCCTCAGGCGCCGCCCTGGGCGATCCGCTCCAGCTCGGCCACGTGCGCGGCCCACTCGGCGGGCGTGAGGCCGGGCAGGTTGCCGTTGCCCGCGCGCAGGCCGACCGTGCCGTCCGCGAGCTCGCGCAGGATGTCGGCGTGCCCCGCGTGGCGCGTCAGGTCGGAGATGACGTGCACGAGGACGAGGTGCAGCGGGACGGGGTTGTCCTGCGCCCGCCACCAGGCGACCTGCCCGGGCGTGTCGAGGGGCGCCGTGAGGATCAGCTCGTCCGCGAACGCCCACACGCGCCGGTACAGCGCGACGACGTCCTCGACGGACTCGTCGGCCGACGCGAACATGTCGGCGTTGGGCGGCGCGTCCTCCCGGTACCAGGCCAGCGCGTCGAGCCCGGGGAACTCGCGACCGAACGTCTCGCCGAAGTACCCGATCTCGACGCCCGCGGCGTGCTTCACCAGCCCGAGCAGGTTCGTGCCCGTCGGGGTGCGTGGCCGGCGCAGCGCGCGCTCGTCGAGCCCCTCGAGCTTCCACAGGAGCGCGTCGCGCGCGCTCTGCAGGTAGCGGTGCAGCACGGTCCTCGCGTCGTCCACCCCGACAGGCTGGCGCGGCGCGCACGGTGGGGCAAGCCTGCGGCCTCAGGCGACGCCGGCCTCCCGGGCCGCACGGACGGCGTCCGCGACCTCCCCCGTCCACGGCTCGCCGTGCCCCGGCAGGACGGTGTGCCGCCCGGTCGGCAGCCTGCCGAGCGAGTCGAGCGCGACCTGCGCGTCCTTCGTGCCCGCGCGGGCCACGACGCGGGGACCCGTGCGACCGGTGTACGGGTCGAGGGTGACGAGCGCGTCACCCGTGAGCAGGACGCCACGGTCCGGCAGGTGCAGCGCGAGGTGGCCGTCGGTGTGCCCCGGGCAGTGCACCGCGCGGGGTCTGCCGGGCACGTCCAGCACGGCGTCCTCGCAGACGAGGTCCGTCGGCGACACCCCCGGCACGGCGAGCGCACCGCGGGCAGCCATCGCCAGGAGCCCCGGCAGTGCGCGCGGGTGGCGCACGAGGTAGCGGGAACGCGGCCGGCCGTGGTCGTACCGGTAGGGGTGCTCCAGCAGCGCCGCGTCGGCCTCGTGCGCCCAGACGCGCACGCCGAGCGTCTCCACGGCGCGGCGAGCGAAGCCGACGTGGTCGAAGTGGCCGTGCGTCACGACGAGCGCGCGCACCTCGCGCGGGGTCGCACCGAGCAGCCGCACCGCCTCGCCGGTCGCGCGCCACATCGCGGGCAGCCCCGCGTCGACGAGCGTGACGCCGTCGTCGGCCGCGACGACGTAGCACGCGGTGCGTCCGGCGTAGACGCGGGCGACACCGTCCGCGACGAGGTCCACGATCACGAGCGTTCCTCTCGGGTCGTCCGGGACGCGTGGGGCGTCACCAGGGGAGCGGGGCAGGGTGCGGGGCGCCGACGCGTGCCGCGCGGTACGCGGGCCGGCGCACGGCGGCGGCCCACGGGTAGGTCGCCAGGCCGTCGGGGCAGTGCACGACGGGGTCGACGCGGACGTCGGAGTCGACGGACGGGCCGTGCGGGGGGTCGAGCTGCACGGCACCCCAGCGGTGCCACCGTCCCCGCGCGTGCGCGGACCGCAGCTCCACGTCCAGGCCGCCGTCCACCCGACGCGTCACCACGGCACCGAGGACGACCGGGCCGGCCGGCGTGCGGAACGGCATGAGCGTCGTGAGCGGCCCCGACGTCACGTCCCGGCGCAGCGCCAGGACGAAACGGGACACCGTCCCGAGCCCGGCCGAGGACAGCAGCAGCGCCTGCGGACGGCCCGCGCGCTCCCACCGCACCGCGAGCCCGTGCACGTCGGGCCACGGTCGCGGCAGCCCCGCCGCGCGGGACACGCGCACCACCGCGGGTGCCGTGCACGGCTCGACCGCGCCGGGTGCGCCCGGGTCGAGGCCGACCTGGACCGTCCCGCGCAGCACCACGCCGCGCGGGTGCAGCGGACGACGCCCGGTGACGCGCGCGGCGGCGCCCAGGAGCCCGCCGAGGGCGACGCCGACGGCGCGCGCCGGCCCGGCGAGGAGCTGGTGCGCGGCGCCGCCGGCGCGCCCGACGGGGAGCGGGCGCTCTCCCCGCGCGGTGGTCACCGCGTCCGGGTCGCGGTCCGGTCGCGGGCCGGCCAGAGCGCGATCGCGAGACCCGCGAGCGCGCTGACCAGGTGCAGGCCGTTGTCGGCGCCGTTGATGTTGAGGATGTTCGCGTCCGGGTCGTTCGCCACCACGAGCCCGTAGACGAAGGTGGCGCCGTAGCCGACCGCGAGGATCCAGCCGTAGGTGCGGGCGCGCGCCAGCGTCGACCACAGGACGACGCCGAGCACGCCGATGAGGATGTGCACGATGTTGTGCAGCGGGTTGATCGCGAAGCCGAGCAGCGTCTGCGAGTGGTCGTGCTCGGTGAACCCGTCGAAGCCCGTGACGGCGAAGCCGACGAGGCCGACGAGCAGGTAGACCACGCCGATGACGAGGGCGAGGTACTGCGCGGGGTGACGCTGCCGCGTGGTCGCGGCTGAGCGGGTGGTGTCCGTCATGCGAGTGCTCCTCCGGACGGCCCGGCGCTCGCGGACGCACCGCCGGGGCCTGGAACGCCGCGGGCTCGACGCGTCCTCCCAGCATGGCGGCGCGCCGGGCCGCACGCACGCCGGGGCGTCAGGACCGGTGACCTGTGCCCTTCGCCTGCCGGCGCGCGCGGACGGCCAGCGCCGTGATGATGCCCGCCGTGACGACGAGGATCGCCACGATCGCGAGCGTGCGGCCGGGCGTGAGCGGGCCGAGCTGGTCCTCTCCCGACTCCTGGTGCGGGCCCGCGCCGCCCTCGCCGTAGGTCGCCGTGGAGCGCGGGCTCGGGTCGCTCGTGCTCGGGGTCTCGTCGACGGACGGGCTCGTGCCCGGCTGCTCCACGACCGGGTCGTCGGTCGCGGCGCTCGCGGGACCGGCACCGCCCGCGGCGGTGAGCAGCACGGCCCCGAGCGTGACGGTGAGCAGGGCGACGAGCACGGCCCGCAGGCGCGTCGCCGGGTGGTCGGCGCTGCGGCGGCGCGTCGGGCGGGCGGGGGTGGGAGCGGGCACGGCGGTGCCTTCCGGGAGCGGGGGACGCCGCGGCCTGACGCCCTCCCACCGTGCGGCGCGTGGGGGCCTGGCGCAACCGCGGGCCGGCGTTCTCCCTCGGCGAACGGGGCCCTCGCGGGGCTTGGCACTCGCCGGTCGAGAGTGCTAACACAGGAGATGTAGCCGAGCCCGGCGGCGGACCGCCGGGCAGGACCCCGGGGCACGGGCGGTCCGTGCCTCGACAGCGAGGAGGTGAGGGGCGTGGCTACCCGTTTCGACCCGTTCCAGGAGATGGACCGGCTGCTCGGCCAGATGTTCGCCGCGGACCGTGCCTCGGCCACGATGCCGATGGACCTGTACCGGTCCGGCGACCACTACGTCCTGCACGTGGACCTCCCGGGCGTCGACCCCGGGACGATCGACGTGAACGTCGAGGACCGCACCCTGACGATCCGCGCGCAGCGCACCTCGCGCACCGAGCAGGACGTGCAGTGGCTCGCCAAGGAGCGCCCGGTGGGCACCTACGCCCGCCAGCTGACGGTCGGTCGCGGTCTCGCGCTCGACGCGATCAGCGCGACCTACACCGACGGTGTGCTCACGCTCTCCATCCCGGTCGCCGAGGAGGCCAAGCCGCGGCGCATCGAGGTGCAGCACGGCGAGCAGACCGCCCAGATCGGCTCCTCCGCCGACACCACCGCCTGACGCGCGGCCAGCGCCGCGCGCCGCACCCGGACGGCCCCGCACGGACCCCCCGTCGCGGGGCTGTCCCGTGCGCTCAGTCCAGCGCCAGCGACGCGAGCGCCGCGCCGAGCACCAGACCCACACCCGCCAGCCACACGAGCGTCGGCAGGCGCTGCCAGAACGTCCGCCTCACCGCAGCACCACCCGTCCGTCCCGGACCTGGACGTCGACCTCGTCGAGGTCGGCCGTCGCCGGGCCCCGGACCACCGCGCCCGTGCGCGCGTCGAACGCGCTGCCGTGGCACGGGCAGCGGATCTCGCCGCCCGTCACGCCGCCGACGAGGCAGCCCTGGTGGGTGCACACCGCCGTGAACGCGTGCACGTCGTCCCCGTCGCGCACGAGCACCAGCCGGCGGCCGTCGAGCACGACGCCGCCCCCGTCCGGCACGTCGGTCACGGCGAGGAGCGTCTGCCCGTCGCCGTCTCCAGCGGCGTCGCCCCGGTCGTCGTCTCCGCCCTTTTCCCGGCCGTCGTCACCCCGGTCACCGTCGTCCTCGTCGCTCTCGTCGTCGACCCGGTCCCCGTCCCCGGTGCCCCCGTAGCCGCCGTCCCCGTCGCCCCGTGGCGCGAGCGCGGTCATCCCCACGTACCCGACGACGCCGGCGACGAGCGTCACGCCCGCCGCCTCGAGCACCGCCCGGCGCCCGGGCCCGCCGTCGCCGACCTCGCCGCCCGCACGGTCCTGGCTGTCGCCGCTCACGTCCACCACCTCCCGCGCCCGCCGCTAGACCCGGGCAAACCCGGGCTGGGTGAAGAACCAGGCCGCCGACGTGAACCACACGACGACGAGCAGCGCCGCGACGAGCGCACCCAGCACGGGCAGGACCGCGGACGGCAGCCGCGGCAGGCGCAGGGCGAGCATCTTGGCGGCGAACGCCCCGTAGAACAGGCACCCCGCGGCGCCGTGGAGCACGACGCGCGGGCTGTCGTCCTCGAAGCCGAGCGACCAGACGCACTGGAACGCGACGGGCAGGGTCAGCAGGAACGCGACGACGCCGCTCCACCGGTGCGCGAGCGCGACCCACGCGGGTGCGTCGCGGCGCACGCCGGGCAGCCGCCCCCACATCGCCAGGGCGGAGGACACCTGCACCAGGACCAGCAGGGCGGCCGCGGTCGTGAACCACGACTTCATCTGCAGCATCCCGCTGAACCACAGGGTCAGCAGCGCCTGCCCGTCGCCGGGGTGCGCGTCGGCGTAGGCGGCGAGGGTCGCCGCGACCGCCAGGCCGAGGCCCGTCACGCCCGCGAGCGCCCACTGCCACCGCGCCGTGGCCGGCGCCTGCGCCACCCCCATGCGCCCCACCCTCGCGGTGCCGGGGGTGCGTGTCCACACGGGCCGGGGGCCGGCGAGGACGGCGGCGGCCGCCCCGGTGCACCCGGGACGGCCGCCGCCGTGCTGCGGACCGGCGTCAGCTGCGCGGGCCCCCGATCGGCGGGACCGCGTTGTGCACGAGCTCGAGCGCCATCTGCGGGAACCACGCGCCCGCGGCCGGGCCCGGGTAGCCGCGGACCGGGTCGATCCCGCTCTCGGGCGCCCAGCGGAAGCACTGGCCGTCGGACTCGCCGGGGATCTTCACCCACAGGTACGCGTCGACGTAGGGGTCGCCGGTGCTGGTCGTGGGGCGCGGGCCGAGGCCGCGGTCCGGCGGGTTGCACCACTCCTGCGCGTCGCCGGCCGGGCGGTCGGCGGGCGCGGTCCACGGGCCCTGCCCGTTGCGGCTCGTGTCGATGACCGCGTGCGCGAGCACCTCGGGGCCGCTCGGCGGGTTGGCCGCGTTCGTGACGTTGTCGAGGTACCACTGGTCGGTCAGGCCCCACGTCGAGAAGTCGTTCGGGTCGGCCGGGTAGTACTGGCTCCCGCAATGCTCGAAGTGGCCGAGCCGCCAGCCGCCCTCGGCGTCGTTCGTGCCGTACCAGAGGCACTGCGACACCCAGCTCGCGTACTTCACCTGGCGCTCGGTGAGCTGGTAGTTCGAGACGTTGAGGAAGAAGCCGTCGGTCTTCGCGACCCCGGCCTTGTGCAGCCGGTCGGCGGCGTCGCCGGCACCGAGCCACCCGCTGTGCGTGCCGTCGAGGTACAGCGACACGTTCGGCAGCGCGGACAGGCGGTCGACCGCGCCGCTGAGCTGCGCGAACCGGTCCGCCGCCGCGGTCGCCGGGTCGGCCTCGGCCGGCTGGCACCACTCCTGGTCGCCGTTGATGGTCGTGTACCAGGGGATGATGCCGAGGCCGTCGGGCTCGAGCAGGACGATCGCCTCGCTCTTGCCGATGCCCTTGGCCAGGCCGTCGACCCACGCGAGGTAGGACGCGGTGTCGAGAGCGCCGCCCGCGGAGTACTGGGCGCAGTCCCGGAACGGCAGGTTGTAGGCGACGATCACGGGGACCGCGCGCTGCTTCTTGGCCTGCCGGACCGTCGAGTCGACCGCCTTGCGCACCTCCTGCGGGGTGCCCTTCGTGAACCAGACGGCCTGCGGGGTCGCGACCATCTTCTTCAGGGCCTTGGCGTCGGCGTACTGCCGGTCGCGCAGGAGCTGGGCGATCTGCTCGGTCGCGCCGGGGTTCGGCGGTGGCGTGTAGAGACGGGTCGTGCCGGACGGGTACCCGTGCGGGGGGCCGCCGTGCGCGGCCGCGGGTGACCCCGCGAGGAGTGAGAGCGCTACCACGGCGGTCGCGGTGAGCGCGGCGAGAGGGGTGCGGAAGGGTCGGGCCACGGGAGGCTCCTACGTCGTTGTCGGATGACCGGTGCCGTGCACGGCGCCACGGGTGGTGCGCCGCAAGGGTGAGCATGACGACCCGGACGGACGAGGGCAAGAGGGACGGGACGCCCCGCAGGGCCCGTCGTGGCCCGCCCGGCGCGCCGTAGGGTGACCGCGTGCGCCTCCACCGCGACCCCCGCCTCGTCGTGGCCGTCGCGGCCGGCGGCGCCGTCGGCACGGTCGCCCGGTACGGGCTCGCGCAGCTCCTGCCGCCCGGCGACGGGGTGCCCTGGGCGACGCTGACCGCCAACGTCGTGGGGGCCTTCCTGCTCGGGCTGCTGCTCGAGGCCCTCGCACGGTCGGGCCCGGACGTCGGCCGTCGGCGCCTCGCGCGGCTCGGTCTCGGCACCGGTGTCCTCGGCGGGTTCACGACGTACTCGGCCTTCGCCGTCGAGCTCGACGCGCGCCTGCGGGACGGGCACGCGCTGCTCGCGCTCGGCTACGCCGCGGGCAGCATCGCGCTCGGGCTCGCCGCGTGCGCGCTCGGCGTCGTGGTCGGGGCACGGCGGGCGGCGCCGTGACGGTCCTGCTCGTCGCGCTCCTCGGCGGCCTGGGAGCCGCGACGCGGTTCGTCGTCGACGGCGAGATCCGCGCACGCGTGCCGCAGCGTCTGCCGCTGTCGACGATGGTCGTCAACGTCAGCGGGTCGCTGCTGCTGGGCGCCCTCGTCGCCGCGCACGTGCACGGGCTGGTCCCGGACGTCCTGCTCGTCGCCGCCGGCACGGGGTTCTGCGGCGGCTACACGACGTTCTCCACCGCGATGATCGAGTCCGTCCGCCTTCTGCAGGCGGGCGCCTACGGGCGTGCCGCCGTCGCGACCGTCGGGACGCTGGTGCTCGCCGTCGGCGCCGCCTCGGCCGGCTACGCGGTCGTGTCGGCGCTGGCCTGAGCCGCCGCGGGCGGCAGGCCCGGACCGCCCGCACCCGTGACGACGGCGTCGTCGGTCCCGGTGACCGGGTGCCGACGCCGCCACCAGCGCACGGCGGCGACCCACGCGGCGACGACCGCCCCGACGAACGCGAGCCACGGCAGCAGCACGCCGACCACGACGACGACCGCGCGCAGCGCGACGACGAACGACTGCCAGCCCACCGCGAGACCGTCGAGGAAGCTGCGCGGGCCGGGGTCCGCCGCCGCAGGGACGATGCCGGGCCCGTACAGCTCGACGGTGAGCGTCGACAGCGCGACGGCGTCGGCGAGCCGGGCGCGCTGCGCCTGCAGCTCCTCCAGGCGGGTCTGGCGCTCCGTGAGGGCGTTCTCCGCGTCGACGACGTCCTTCGTCGTGGTCGTCCGCGCCAGCAGGTCCTCCATCCGCGCGACCGAGAGCTCCAGGCCGCGGATCCGGGCGTCCAGGTCCTGCGCGGCCGCCGTCACGTCCTGCGCGTCGAGGTCGATGCTGTCGACCCGGCCGAGCTCGCGCACCGCGTCCACGGTGGCCGTCACCTCGTCCGACGGCACCCGGATGGTGAGCGACGCGGTGCCCGCCTCGGCGTCGGTCGCCGCGTGCTCGGTCCGGGAGTCGACGCGCCCCCCGGTCCGCTCCGCGAGCGCGACCACGGCATCCGCCGCCGCCTGCGGATCGTCCACCGTGACCCGCAGCGACCCCGTCTGGACGACCTGGCGGTCCGCCTCCTGCGTCGCGCTCTCGACCGCGCTCCCCACGACGCCCGCCTCCGCCCCGCCGTCGGCGGCCACGTCGGGGGCGACCGCGCCAGCCTCGTCGGCCGCGGACATGTCGGCACCCGACTCGCCGCCCGCCGAGCAGCCCGCGAGGAGGCCGGCCGCGCACACGAGCGTGGCGGCGAGCGTCGCCCAGCGGCGACGGGGGAGTCGGGAGCGCGTCGTCGATGTCATGGTCGCGACGCTAGGGGTGCGCGGGGGGTGGCCGGGGCCAGGTTGGCCGGATCGTGACGCGGCGCCGCGGATGTGGCCGGATCGTGACGTCACCGTCGCCCGATCGGGCCCGCGACCAGCGCAAGGACGGCGGCCGTCGGCACAGCGCCGCGTCCGCGCGTGCAGGTCACAGGGCGAACGCGTGGGCCGTCCACAGGTGCACCGCGGCGTAGGCGCGCCACGGGCGCCACGCCTGCGCGGCCGCCTCGACCGCACGCGTCCCGTCGGCGCCCAGGGCCCGCCGGAGCACCACGTCGCCACCGGGCAGGGCGTCGCGGTCGGCCAGGACCCGCAGCGCGAGGTACTCGACCGTCCAGGGCCCGACCCCCGACAGCGCGTGCAGCCGGCGCCGCGCCTCGACGCGGTCCACGTCGGGACCCAGGTCCAGCCCTTCGGCGAACGCCGTCGCCACGGCATGCAGCGCCCGCGCCCGGGCGCCCGTGACCCGCACGGTGCGCTGCACCTCGTCGGGGTCGAGCGCGGCGATCGTCTCCGGCCGGGGGAACAGCAGGAACCCGTCCGGGCCGGGCTCTCCCCACGCCGCGGCGAGCCGCCCGGAGAAGGTGCGCGCCGCGGCGAGCGACACCTGCTGGCCCAGCACGGTCGTCAGCGTCGCCTCGAACCCGTCGAGGTGCCCGAGCACCCGCAGGTGCGGCCGGCGGCGCACGAGCGGTCCGACCACGCGGTCGGGCCCGAGCGCGTCGACGACCGCGGCCAGGTCGTCGTCGAGGCCGAACCAGCGCGTGGCGACGGCTCGGAGGGCCGGGTCCGGTGCGTCGCCCCGCACCTCGACGCGGTCGTCCGTCAGCCGCGCCGTGACGAGGGTCGCGCGGCCGCCGAGCACGACCGCGCGCGTCACCTCGGCACCGTCCACGGTCTCGACGCCGGGGACCGCGTGCGCCGTGAGGGACGCCAGCAGGGGGGCGGGGTCGAGCGGCACGTCGAGCCGGACGGGCGTGGCCACGCGGCGCGGGCCGGACGGCGTGCCCGGCGGGAGGTTCGGGCCGCCACGGGGCGACGTGCCGGCTCCCGGACCGGGCAGGTCCGGCGTGGTGGCGGCGGGCGCAGGACGTGGGCGGGGGACGGACCCCGGGGTGCGGCCCGGCGGCGGCAAAGCGGTCACCCCGCCGACTGTAGGTCCGGCCGCCCACGCATCGCCCGCACCTCCTGGACGTCCGTTCGAGGTGCGCTGCGCGCCAAGCAGTGGTCAAATGGTGCAAGCCGATCCCGTCAGCAGCCCGGATCGGCCAGTTGCGGGTCACCGCGCATGCCGAGGGTCCGACGAGAGTCGGGCCGCCCGTCAGGGTTCAGGGAGTGCGCCACGCCTCGTGCCGGCGAGACGCCTCTCGAGCGCCCCGCCCCCGTCGCCGGGGGCGGGGCGCCTGCATGTCCGGCCGGCCCGCGCGGCCGCGGCCGGACATCCGGCGCCGTCGCGTCGCGGAGTGCGACCCCGGCCCGGAGGTGCGTCGACGGGCGTGCTGCCTACGCTGGCGGGATGCCGCCGTTCGCGCTCCTCGCGGCCGCCCCGCCCGCGCTCCCGTCCCCCCTCCCGCCCGCGCTCGCCTCCGCCCCGCCGCCCGTCGCGTCGTTCGCCGCGCTGCCCGCGGCGACGCCCGCCCCCGACGAGTCGGTCGTCGACGAGGTCGGCGGGGTCGTCGGCCCCGTCGTCGCCGTCGCGGCGGGGATCGTCGTCGCGTACGTCGTCGCCACGCTGGTCGGCGTGCTCGTGCGCCGCCTCGCCCGTCGGTCCGCGGTCGCCGCGGACCTCACCCGGCGCTCGCGCCGCCCCACGCGCGCGGTCCTGCTCGTCGTGGGTGTCTGGGTCGCGCTGCGGCTGAGCACCGAGCCGTCGCCGTGGCGGGTCACGGTCGAGCACGTGCTGCTGATCCTGCTCATCGTCGCCGTCGCGTGGCTGGTCGGGAGCCTCGCGTTCGTGCTCGAGGACGCCGCGCTCGCGCGCTACCGCATCGACGTCGAGGACAACCGCCGCGCGCGGCGGGTGCGGACGCAGGTGCAGCTCCTGCGGCGGATCACCGTGGCCGTCCTCGTCCTGTGCGCGGTCGCGGCGATCCTGCTCACGTTCCCGTCGGCGCGCGCGTTCGGGGCGAGCCTGCTCGCGTCCGCGGGTCTGCTCTCGATCGTCGCGGGCCTCGCCGCGCAGAGCTCGCTCGCCAACGTGTTCGCGGGTCTGCAGCTCGCGTTCACCGATGCGATCCGCGTCGACGACGTGGTCGTCGTGGACGGCGAGTGGGGGCGCATCGAGGAGATCACCCTCACCTACGTCGTCGTGCACGTCTGGGACGACCGGCGCCTCATCCTGCCCTCGACGCACTTCACGACCACGCCGTTCGAGAACTGGACCCGCCGGCAGGCCGAGCTGCTCGGCACGGTCGAGCTCGACCTCGACTGGGAGGTCCCCGTCGACGCGATGCGCGCCGAGCTCAGCCGGCTGCTGGAGGCCACCGACCTGTGGGACGGCCGCGTCGGGATCCTCCAGGTCACCGACGCCGTGGGCGGGTCCGTGCGGGTGCGGGTCCTCGCGAGCGCCAAGGACGCGCCGACGCTGTTCGACCTGCGCTGCTACGTGCGCGAAGGGCTCGTCGGCTGGCTGCAGCGCGAGGCGCCGGAGGGTCTGCCGCGCACGCGCTGGGAGGGACGGGGGCCCGTCGAGGAGGCGAGCGCTCGTCGCGGCGCGGTCGACCGGGAGCCCGACGGGCGTGACGCGGACCGGCGCGCGGTCGCTCCGGGGGGCGTGGCCGGGCGCACCGCCGACGACCACGTCGGCGCGGGCACCGGCGACGGCGGCCCCACGTCGACGGGCAGCATCGTGGCGGACACGGCCCCAGCGGGCACGGCTCCCGCGGACACGGCCCCCGCGAACACGGCCCCAGCGGACGGGGGCCCCGCGGACGGCGCCGGCACGCGGGCGCCCGTGCGCCGCAGCCGGCGCGAGCGGCAGCGCGACGAGCGCCAGGCCGACGACACGATGCTGCTGCCACCCGCGGCCCAGGACGCGCGGCTGTTCACCGGCAGCATCGACGCGCTGGAGCGGTCGCGGTCCTTCCAGGGTCCGGGCCAGCAGGCGTTCGACGAGCGCGAGCAGCAGGCGGGCGAGGGGGACCCGCGCCCGGAGCCGCGCCCGTGACACGGCACGCGGAACCCGCGGGCGGGCTCGTCGTGCGGCCCGTGAGCCGTGCGCGGCTCGTCGAGCACGTGGTCGAGCGCATCCCCGTCGGCGGCCGGCGCGTCGTCGTGGTCGACGGGGCGGGGGTGACGAAGCCGGCGGAGCTCGCCGACGCGCTCGTGGAGCCCCTGCGCGCCGCCGGCCGCGACGCGGTGCGGGTCTGCGCCGACGACTTCCTGCGGCCCGCGTCCGTGCGGCTCGAGCACGGCCGGCACGACCCCGACGCGTACCTGGAGGACCGGCTCGACGTCGGCGGCCTGCTGCGCGAGACGCTCGACCCGTTCCGGACGACGGGCCGCTACCTGCCGACCCTGTGGGACGCGGCACGGGACCGCGCCACCCGGGCGCCCTACGCGACGGCTCCGGACGGTGCCGTGCTGGTGCTCGACGGCGACCTGCTCCTCGGGCGCGGCCTGCCCGCCGACCTCACGGTCCACCTCGCGGTCCGGCCCGCGACGCTCGCCCGCCGGCTGCCCGAGGACGAGCGCTGGCTCCTGCCCGCCTACGCGCGCTACGCCGCCGAGACCGACCCCGAGCACACCGCCGACGTGGTGGTCCGCGTCGACGACGCGTCCCACCCGGCCCTCGTCGTCCACGCCTGACGCGTCCGGAGCACCGCGCCGACGTCAGCCCAGGGCGGCCGTGAGCCGCGTCGTGAGGCGGGCGACCGCCGCGCGCAGGTCGTCCGGGCCGACGACGCGCAGGTCCGCTCCGAAGAGCGCGACGACCGCGGCGAGCCCGTCCCACGACCACGCGCCCTGCACGAGGCGCGTCCGGCCGTCGCCCAGGTCCTCGACGAGCGCGCCGCGACCGGCCCAGCGGCGCACGGCGTCGGCGGGCATGTCGAGCACGACCTCGCCGACGCACGGCCAGTCGACGGACTGCCCGAACTTCGCCGCGACGAACCCCGCGACGTCGCCGCCGGGCAGCTCACGCGGGGTGAACCGGGGACCCGTCGGGGTGCGCGGCGTCATCCGGTCGACGCGGAACGTGCGCCAGTCGGCGCGGTCGAGGTCCCAGCCGACGAGGTACCAGCGCCCGCCCCACGTGACGAGGTGGTGCGGCTCGGCGCGACGCGGCGGGGCGACCTCGCCCGCGGCCGGTGCGGACCCGCCGTCGTAGTCGAACCGCAGCACCTCGCGGGCGCGTACCGCGGTGCCGACGGCCAGCAGCGTGTCGGGGGAGACCTCGGGGTGGTCGGGCCGCGGGCCGCGCGCGACGGCGGTGACCTGGAGCGCGTCGGCCGCCGCCCGCAGCCGCGCGGGCATCACCTGGCGGACGGTCGTGAGCGCACGCACGGCGGCCTCGTCGACACCCGCGATGCCCGTGGAGGCGGTGCGCAGCGCGACGACGAGCGCGACGACCTGCTCGTCGTCGAGCAGCAGCGGCGGCATGTGGGAGCCGGCGTCGAGGCGGTAGCCGCCGTCGGGCCCCTTCGTCGCGCGCACGGGGTAGCCGAGGTCGCGCAGGCGGTCCACGTCGCGCCGGACGGTGCGCGGGCTGACGCCGAGCCGGTCGGCGAGCAGGTCGCCGGGCCAGTCGCGACGCGCCTGCAGCAGGGACAGCAGGGACAGCAGGCGGGCGGACGGCGTCGACATCTGCCCAGACTGCCACGAGGTAGCGGACAGGATCTGACCGCTACTGCCGGGACAGTGGGTGACGTACCGCCGACCATCCGGACAGGAGACCGCCCATGATCCGCACCCGAGGGCTCACGAAGGACTTCGTGGTGAGCCGCACCGAGACCGTGCACGCCGTGCGCGGCATCGACCTCGACGTCGCCCCCGGCGAGCTCGTCGCCGTCCTCGGCCCGAACGGCGCCGGCAAGACGACCACGATGCGCATGCTCACCACGCTCATCCGCCCGACGGCGGGCAGCGCCGTCGTCGCCGGGGCCGACGTCAGCACCGACCCCGGCACGGTCCGCCGCAACATCGGCTACGTCGGGCAGGGCAACGGCGCCGGGCACGTGCAGCGCGCCGCCGACGAGCTCACCGTGCAGGGTCGCGTCTACGGCCTCGACGCCCGCACCGCGCGCCGGCGCACCGACGAGCTCCTCGACGCGCTCGACCTGCGGCCGCTCGCCCGGCGCAAGGTGTCCGACCTGTCCGGGGGCCAGCGTCGACGGCTCGACGTCGCGCTGGGCCTCGTGCACGCGCCGCAGCTGCTGTTCCTCGACGAGCCGAGCACGGGCCTCGACCCGCACACGCGCGCCAACCTGTGGGAGCACATCCTGCGGCTGCGCGCCGAGCACGGCATGACGATCGTGCTCACGACGCACTACCTCGACGAGGCCGACACCATGGCCGAGCGCGTCGTCGTCGTGGACCACGGCCGGGTGATCGCCGACGACACCGCCGACGCCCTCAAGCGGGACCTCGCGGGCGACCGGCTCGTCCTGCGCGCCGGGGCCCCCGGCGCTCCCGACGGACGGTCCGCTGCCGCCGCGCTGGCCGCGCTCGTCACGCGCCTGCCCGGGGCGCGCGACGTCACCGTCGACGGACCCGTCGTCGAGGCGCGCGTCGCCGACGCGGCCGCCGCCGTCCCGCAGGTCGTCGTCGCCGCCGCGTCCGCCGGCCTGACCGTCGCGTCGGCGCAGGCGGTCCGGCCCACGCTCGACGACGTCTTCCTCGCCCTCACCGGCCGCAGCCTGCGCGACGAGGGCGCCCCCGCCGCACCGACCGACGACCCCGCCGACGCCACCACCGACAGCACCCGGAAGGACGCCGCATGAGCACCGCGACCCTCACCACCCCGCCCGTCACGACCCCGGCGGCCGCGCCCGCCGTCCACCGGTCCTGGTTCGGCGACGTCTGGCTCGTCATGACCCGCGAGCTGCGGCCCGTCGTCCGCGAGCCGTTCTCCGTCGTCTTCGGGCTCGTCCAGCCGCTCGTGTTCCTCGCGCTGTTCGGGCCGCTCCTGGTCGGCTCGGTCGGCGAGTCCGGGCTGTCCGGCGCCGACGTCTGGCAGTGGTTCGTGCCGTCGATCCTCGTCATGACCACCCTGTTCGGGACCTCGACGACCGGCTCGAACCTGCAGTACGAGATGCAGACCGGCGCGCACGAACGGATGCTCGTGACCCCGCTGTCCCGCTCGTCGCAGCTCGTCGGCCGCTCCCTGAAGGAGATGGTGCCGCTGACGGCGCAGGCCGTGATCGTCGTCCTCGTCATGCTGCCGTTCGGCTTCCGCGCCGACCCCGTCGGCGGGGTGCTCGGCATCGCGATGCTCGCCGTGCTCGGCATCGGGATCGGGTCGCTGTCCTACGCGCTCGCGATCGCCGTCCGCAAGCAGGAGTGGATGTTCTGGGTCGTGCAGCAGACGTTCCTGTTCCCGCTGCTCATCCTGTCCGGCATGCTCCTGCCGCTCGAGTCCGGGCCGCAGTGGATGCGCGTCGCGTCCGCGTTCGACCCGCTGCGGTGGGTGGTCGACGCCGAGCGCGCGCTGTTCGCGGGCGACCTGGGCGCGGCCGCCGTCGGCTGGGGCTGGGTCGCCGCCGCCGCGACCGCGGTCGTGGGGCTCGTCGTCGGGGTCCGGACGATCGTGCGCTCGACCGACTGACCCGCGTCCGGACCTCACAGGACGGATCGGCCGCGCGTCTTCCTCGTGGAGGGCGCGCGGCCGGTCGTCGGTCGCGGGGGAGCGGCGGGGTTGTCGGGAGGAGCGGGCAGGATGAGCGGCATGGGTGTGCGGGTGGTCGAGCGACCCGACGGGCCGACGGTGCACGCCGTCGTCGAGTCGGGCATGGGGCCGGTGACCCTGATCGGCGTCGACGAGGTCCTCACCGGCCTGCTGCTGCCCTCGACGCGCGAGCGCAACGTCGTCGCGGCCGGTGCGTACGGCCCGCGCACCGGCACCGCCCTGCGCGCCGCCGCGACCCAGGTCACCGAGTACCTCGCCGGCGACCGCACCGAGTTCGACCTCGACGTGCACCTCGTCGGCTCGGCGTTCCAGGTGCGTGTCTGGGAAGGGCTGCTCCGCATCCCGTACGGCACCACGTGGACCTACGGCGAGCTCGCCGCCGACATCGGCCACGACCCCCGCACCTCGTCGCGTGCGGTCGGTGCCGCGAACGGTGCCAACCGCATCGCCGTCGTCGTCCCGTGCCACCGCGTCATCGGGGCGAACGGCACCCTCACCGGATTCGCCGCGGGCGTCGAGCGCAAGCGCTACCTGCTGGACCTCGAGAGCCCGCCGGTCGCGCCGGAGCCGACCCTCCTCTGAGGCAGGACGAGCACCGCAGCGCAGCGTGCCGGTACCGGCCTGTCGCCCGACCGGGTCGGACTCGTCCGCACCTCCGCGGACGTGTCGGTGGCCGGCCCTACCGTCCGACCATGCCCATGATCGACACGCCCCGGCTCGCAGCCTTCGTCGTGCGCGCGAAGCGCCAGACCTACATCGGTGACGGAGCGCACGGCCCCTCCTGCCGCCCCGGCACCGTGGACCTGCCGTACGCCGAGGGGGACCTCTCCTACCTGGACAGCTACGCCGGGGGTGCCGACTTCCTCGGTCAGGAGCTCGTGTCCCACGACGGGACGCCCGTGTGGGCCATGAACTACTACGGCTACCTGCTCCGTCCGGACCTCATCACTGCCGAGTCCTCAGGCGCAGTGCTCAAGGCCGCCCTCACCCGTCTCTACGCGCAGGGACGGTTCCTCGGTGGGTGGGAGCACCGTCACGAGGAGCATCTCTACCGCGACACGAACACCGGCGACGTCACACACTTCGAGGGTCGCGAGTGGATCGAGACCGACGGGGTCCCCAGCTACGAGCTCCTCTACCACGGCGGCCTGGTCCGCTGGTGAGACGCCCCCGACGCCGGCGGACGCCGAGGGTGGAACGCTCGACGCCCCGATCGTGCAGGTCTCCGTGTGGCGGGACGGCGTCGCCTCCGAGGCCTGGGTCGCCGCTTTGCCAACACGGCGATGTTCCACTGCAGCGCGTCGCGCACCGTGAGACCGCGATCGACCGCCGTGGCATCGAGCCCGTCGGCCAGGGTCACGATCCGTTCGGCAGCCTCGATCATCTCGGCGACGAACAGGCCGTCACGCCGCACAGAGCGTCCGAGCCTCGGCCTCGACCTACGGCACGCAGAGCGGCGAGTCGCCGATGCGCCCCGTCGACTCCTGCCAGGACGGCCTGATACCGAGAATGAAACCGTCGAGCCATGGCGATGACTCTCCGGCTCGACATGGCCGAGACCGAGGCCCTGCGGCGCCGCGCCGAGGTCGAGCACCGCTCGATGCAGGACGTGGCGCGCCAAGCCGTTCGCGACTACATCGAGCGAACATCACGTGACGATCTCATCAATGCCGTCATGGAGAGCGAGCTCCCCCGCTACGCCGAGGCGCTCGAGCGTCTCGGTCGATGATCTACCTCACCGCCGAGGAGCTCCTTGCTGTCGCGCGACGGGTCGTCGGCGACCTCGTGGTCCGAGACGTCGGTCTGATCGAGTCCGCCGCAGCCCGTCCCCGGACTCAGATCGGCGGTGCCGACGCGTATCCGGACCTCCTCGCCAAGGCAGCGGCACTCCTGCACTCGCTGACTCGCAACCGCGCCCTGGTGGACGGGAACACGCGACTGGCGCTTGCCGGCACCATCGTGTTCCTCGGCGTCAACGGAACACGGCTGACCGCGACGAACGACGAGGCGTACGACCTCATCATGGACGTCGCGGCCGGCCGCGTGGACGACGTCGAGAGCATTCGCGCCCGCCTCCTCCGGCTCACCGGAGCCTGGTGAGCCGGAGCGCGACGTGAGCGGGCAAGGCCACCCTTGTCCCTCTCCTGACGCACCCGCCCACGGCCTGCTACCCCGTGCGATCACCTCGTCGTCGAGGACGCCTCGGCACGGCGCGGCATGTGAGGATCGGCGGGTGACCGGTGCGGATGTCGTCGTCAGTGCGCTCGCGATCAACGTGACGATCCCTGCGGACCTGAGGTGGACGGACGAGCGGCGCGGCGAGGCGTTCGAGCTGCAGACGCTCAACGTGCGGCTGCTCCCGGACGGGACGCTGGCCGCGAAGGCGTACGGGCGACCGGTCGCGGGCGGGCGGGGAGCGTACGTGTCGTTCCGCGTGCCGGACCGGCCGGAGCTCGCAGCGCTCGTCGCAGCGGCGGCGGACCGGGCGGCAGAGCGATGGGCCGCGCACGGAGGTCTTGGCTGACACCAGCGACCGGCGCATCGAGCTGCTGGGCCGCCCGGGTGGTGGACACCCCGGCGCGAAGCGGTGCGGGTCGGCGGGAGGGCTGCGTCGAGCCCACGGCGCACCCGCCCACGAGGACGACGGAGGGCAGCACCGCGAGCGCGCCACGACGCGTGACCTGCATGGGCGCACGGTGACCCCGTGGTTGCCGCGCTGCACGTCGGGCGTCGCGCCCGGCGCGGGCCGGCTCGGGATGCGCACGGCGCGGTGCGGTGTCAGCGTGGAGCGATGACGACCCCCGACGACACCCCCACCACCCCCGACGACGGCACGCTGCCCCCGGACGACACGTCGACGCCAACGGCCCGCTCGGTCGAGGGCGAGACGCCCGACCCCGACGCCGACCCCGGGATGCTCAACCCGCGCACGGGTGCGCAGGCGTCCGGCGAGGAGGGCACGGGCTACGACGACCCCGATGCGGACCCCGCGAACCTCAACCCGCGGGAGGGCTGACGGTGCGGGCCCTCACCTGGCAGGGCCGCGAGAAGGTGTCGGTCGAGACGGTGGCCGACCCGACGATCCAGGACCCGACGGACGCGGTCGTGCGCGTCACGTCGACGGCGATCTGCGGCTCGGACCTGCACCTGTACGGCTTCCTCGGCGCCTACCTGGAGCGCGGCGACATCCTCGGGCACGAGGCCATGGGTGTGGTCGAGGCGGTCGGTGCGGGCGTGCAGAACCTGCGCGTCGGCGACCGGGTCGTGGTGCCGTTCGGGATCGCGTGCGGCACGTGCTTCATGTGCCGGCGCGGCCTGCAGTCGCAGTGCGAGACGACGCAGGTGCACGAGCAGGACAAGGGTGCCGCGCTGTTCGGGTACACGTCGCTGTACGGCAGCGTGCCGGGCGGGCAGGCGCAGTACCTGCGCGTCCCGCAGGCGCACTACGGGCCGGTGGTCGTGCCGGACGACGGCGAGCCTGACGAGCGGTACCTGTACCTGTCGGACGTGCTGCCGACGGCGTGGCAGGCGGTCGAGTACGCCGACGTCCCGGCCGGCGGAACGGTGGTCGTCGTGGGCCTGGGGCCGATCGGCCAGATGTCGGCGCGGATCGCGCGGCACCGCGGCGCGGCTCGGGTGATCGGGCTCGACCTGGTGCCCGAGCGGCTCGCGATGGCGCAGCGGCACGGGATCGACGTGATCGACGTCGGCAGCACGGACGACGTGCTCGGTGCGGTCCGGGACCTCACCGACGGGCGCGGTGCGGACTCCGCGATCGACGCGGTCGGCATGGAGGCGCACGGCTCGCCGCTCGCGGCGGGTGCGCAGCGGGCCGCGGTCGTGCTGCCCGACGCCGTGGCGCGGCCGTTCATGGAGAAGGCCGGCATCGACCGGCTGGCGGCGCTGCGGACCGCGATCGAGACCGTGCGGCGCGGGGGGACGGTGTCCGTGTCGGGCGTGTACGGCGGCGCGGTCGACCCGTTCCCGCTCATGGACATCTTCGACCGCCAGCTCACGTTCCGGTTCGGCCAGGCGAACGTGCGGCGGTGGACGGACACGCTGCTGCCGCTCGCCTCCGACCCGGCGGACCCGCTCGGGGTGCTCGACCTGCGCACGCACCGGGTCCCGCTCGAGGACGCGCCTGCGGCCTACGCGATGTTCCAGAAGAAGGAGGACGGCTGCATCAAGGTCGTCCTGGACCCCGGAGCCTGACGGTGACGCGGACGGAGGCGGACGCATGAAGGTCGTCGTGGTGGGCGCGAGCGGCAACGCGGGCACGGCGCTGCTGCGCCGGCTGCACGGCGACCCGACGGTGACGTCCGTCGTCGGGGTGGCCCGGCGCACGCCGCGCACGACACCGCCGCCGCCGTACGACGTCGCGTCGTGGGTGTCGGTCGACGTGGGGGCGCGCGGCCCGGACGACGAGGTCGTCGCCGCGCTCGCCCGGGCGTTCGCGGGCGCCGACGCGGTCGTCCACCTCGCGTGGGCGATCCAGCCCAGCCACGACCGGCAGCGCCTGGCCGACGTGAACGTCACCGGCACGCGCCGTGTCCTCGAGGCGGCCGTCCGTGCGGGCGTCCCGCACGTCGTCGCGGCGTCGTCCGTGGGCGCGTACTCGCCCGCGCCGGACGACGTGCCGCGCGCGGAGGGGTGGGCGACGGACGGGATCCGCAGCTCGCAGTACAGCGTCGACAAGGCCGCGCAGGAGCGGCTGCTCGACGAGTACGACGAGTCGCACCCGGACCTCGCCGTCGCCCGGCTGCGCCCCGCGCTCATCTTCCAGCGCGCCGCCGGGTACGAGATCACGCGGCTGTTCCTCGGGCCGTTCGTGCCCGAGCGGGTGCTCGGCGGGAAGGTGCCTGTGCTGCCGTGGCCCGCGGGCGTGCGGCTGCAGGCCGTGCACGCGGACGACGTCGCCGAGGCGTACCGGGAGGCGGTCGTGCGTCAGGTGCGCGGCGCGTTCAACGTCGCGGCGCCGCAGGTGCTGCGCGGCGAGGACGTGGCGCGGGTCGTCGGGGGCGAGGGCACACCGGTGCGCGAGGTGCCCGTGCCGGTCGTGCGCGCGGCCATGGCGACCGCGTGGCACGCGCGCGCCCTGCCCGTCGGACCGGGCTGGCTCGACATGGCGGTGAACGCGCCCGTGCTCGACACGACGCGCGCGGAGCGTGAGCTCGGGTGGCGCGCGTCCTGGTCGGCCGTCGACGCCGTGCGCGACGTCGTCGAGGGCATGGTCGACGGCGCCGGCACCGCGAGCCCGCCGCTGCTCCCGCGGGACCTGCCCCGCCGCCGCTGACGCGACGCGCGGGCGATCGGGCAGGATCGGCCCATGACGCCTGACGTCTCACCCGAGCGGCACGTGTACGGACCCGTCGACGCTCCCGTCACGATCCTGGAGTTCGGCGACCTGGAGTGCCCGTACTGCCGGGCCGCGGGCCCGGTGCTGCGCGAGGTCGTCGACTCCTCCGGCGGGCTCGCGCGGCTCGTCTGGCGGCACTTCCCGCTGTTCGAGCTGCACCCCTACGCGCTGACCGCCGCGCTCGCGACCGAGGCCGCGGCGGCGGTCGGCCGGTTCTGGGACCTGCACGCGGTGCTGCTGGAGCACCAGGACCGCCTGACCGAGCCGGACCTGCGCCGCTACGCCCGCGACCTCGGCCTCGACCCGGGCACGGTCGCGGGCGACGCGGTGCAGGCGTACGCGCCGGCGATCCAGGCGGACTACGCCGCGGCCGTCGAGCGCGGCGTGCGGGGGACGCCGACGATCCTGGTCGACGGCGTCGTGCAGCCTGGCCGGGCCCGCGTCGACACCCTTCTCGCGGCCGTGCGAGCAGCGGGAGCGCGCGCCGGCGGGTGACCCGGGCGCGCACGCGGGGCGTGCGGCACCATGGCCGGATGACCACGGACACGCCGATCCCCGTCCCGCGCGCCGCGCTCGTCACCGGTGCCGGACGCGGCATCGGCCGGGGAGTCGCGCTCGGCCTGGCCCGGGCCGGGTGGGCGGTCGCGCTCGTCGGCCGCACGCGCGCGCACCTGGACGACGTCGCCGACGAGGCCCGCGCGACCGGCGCCCGCGTGACCGTCGCCGCCGGCGACCTGGTCGACCCCACCGCGGTCGAGGACGTCGTCGCGCGCGTCGAGACGGCGTTCGAGGACCTCGGCGGCGTGGGTCTGCTCGTCAACAACGCGGGCGTCATCGAGCGCGCGGAGGTCCCGTTCGACGAGGACGACGTCGAGGACGCGTGGCGCGTGGTCGAGACCAACGTGCGCGGCCCGATGCTCGTCACGCACGCGGTGCTGCCGGCCATGCTGGCGCGCGGCGGCGGGCGCGTGCTCAACGTGAACTCGGGCGCCGGGGTCAACGCGAGCCGGGCGTACACCGGGTACGGCATCAGCAAGGGCGCGCTGGCGCGGCTGACCACGCTCCTCGACGCGCAGTACCGCGAGCGCGGGCTGCGCGTGCTCGACCTGGCCCCCGGGGTCGTCGCCACGGACATGACGGGCGCGATGCCCGTGCACGACGACCGCACCGAGTGGACGCCCGTCGAGGACGTCGCGGAGCTCGTGCGGGCCTTCGGCGACGGCGAGCTCGACGCGTGGAGCGGCCGGTTCGTGCGCGCCGGGGCCGACACCGTCGCGTCGCTGCGCGCGGCGACGGCGGACGCGCTGCGGACCGACGCGCGGCGGCTGCGGCTGAGCACGTGGGGGCCGGACGACCCGCTCGCGTGACCGGTCGCGCACCCGCGCGCACTCGGTGAGGATCAGGCGATGGACACCTCGCCGCTGCGCCTCGAGTACACCGTCCCGTGCCCGCCCGGGGTGGCGTTCGACCTGTGGGTGCAGGAGATCGGGCGCTGGTGGCACCCGGACTACTCGCCGGACCCGCACGGGTTCCGCGGGGCGACGATCGAGCCGTGGATCGGAGGCCAGGTGCTGCTCCAGGACGAGCGCCTCGGCGCGGTCCCGGTGGGGACGGTCACCGAGGTCGACCCGCCGCACCGGCTCGTGCACACGTCCGTGCTCGGCGTCGACGAGCAGCACCCGACGACGGTGACCGTGTCGTTCGCGCCGCTCCCCGACGGCGGGACGCTCGTCGCGTTCGAGCACGGCGGCTGGACGCCGCAGAACGTGTCGTCACGCGAGAAGTTCGCCGAGTGGCCGCGGATCCTCGACCGGTACGCGGCTCTCGCGACGGAGCGGCACGGCTGACCCGGCCGGACGGAGGGGGTCGCGTCAGTCGGGCGCGCGCCACGGCAGCGGCGGCAGGGCGGGCGGCGGGCCGTCCCCGCCCGGCGAGCACAGCGGCAGCCGCTCGCCCAGCCAGCGCAGCAGCACCGAGCCCGCGACGGCCGCGACGAGCGACCCTGCGAGGATGCCGATCTTCGCCTCGGACAGCAGGGCCGGGTCGTCGCCGAACGCGAGCTGCGCGATGAACAGCGAGATCGTGAACCCGATCCCGGCGAGCACCGCGCCGCCGAGCAGGTGCCCGTACCGCACGCGTCCGGGCAGGTCGCCGAGGCCCAGCCGGATCGCGAGCGTCGCCGCGCCGGTGATGCCCACCGCGTTGCCGACGACGAGCGCGACCGCGACGCCGATCGTCACGCGCGAGCGGGCCGCGTCCGACAGGGCGTCCGCGTCGAGGACGACCCCCGCGTTGGCGAGCCCGAACAGCGGGACCACGACGTAGGCGGACCACGGGTGCAGGATCCGCTGGAGCCGGTCGCTCGTCGGGACGGCCGCACGTGCCGCGAGCTCCGCGAGGTGCTCACGCTCGGCCGTCGTGTCGTCGACGAGGTCGCCCGCGTAGCCCGCGACCGCCTCGACGTGCTCGCGCTGCGGCACGGTCGCCGGGACGAGCAGCCCGACGAGGACGCCCGCGAGGGTCGCGTGCACCCCCGACGCCTGCACCGCGAGCCACAGCGCCACCCCCGCGAGCACGTAGGGCGTGAGCTGCCAGACGCGCAGCCACCGCATGACGACCATCGCCCCGACGACCACCGCCGCCGTGCCGAGCGCCACGAGGTCGACGTCGTCGGTGTAGAAGACCGCCATGACGGTGATCGCCCCGATGTCGTCGACGATCGCGAGCGTCAGCAGGAACAGCCGGAGCCGGTCGGGGCACGCGGGCCCGAACAGCGCGAGCACGCCGACGAGGAACGCGGTGTCGGTCGACATGACGACGCCCCAGCCGTGCACCGCGTCGGTGCCGGCGGTGAACGCGACGTAGATGAGCACGGGCACGAGCAGCCCGCCGACGGCGCCGAGCGCGGGAACCGCGACGGTCCGCCTGTCGCGCAGCTCCCCGGTCGTCGCCTCGCGCGCGATCTCCAGGCCGACGACGGCGAAGAACACCGCCATCGCGGCGTCGTTCACCCAGTGGTGCAGGTCCAGGTCGAGCGACATCGGGCCGACGTGGAAGCCGGCCGTGGTGTGCCACAACGCCTCGTAGGCGTGCGACCAGGGGGAGTTGGCCCAGACGAGCGCGAGGACCGTCGCGGCGAGCAGGACGAGTGCGCTGCCACCCTCGGTGGCGAGGTAGCGGCGCACGGGCGGGCTGAGGGCGGGGACCCGGACGCGCAGCGGGGGACCGGGTGTGGTGGGAGGGGCGGCCACGGCCCCAACGTCGCAGGTGGCACGCGTCGACGCAACGCCCGTCCGCGCAGGACGAACACGCGGCGCGTCGGCGTCAGAGGTGCTTCTCCGGGTCGCCGCGCAGCTGCGCGACGTGGTCGGGCACGTACGTCGAGAGCTCGCGCGGGGGTCGCTGGTAGCCGTTCGACGCCGCGGGCCGGTCGGGCAGGTGCACCTCCTCGTGCGGCACGTCGGTGTACGGGATCGTCGAGAGCAGGTGCGCCATCATGTTGAGCCGCGCGTGCTTCTTGACGTCGGACTCGACGATGAACCACGGGCTGCCGGGCACGTCGGTGTGCACGAGCATCTCGTCCTTCGCCCGGGAGTACTCCTCCCATCGAGAGATCGACTCCAGGTCCATGGGGCTCAGCTTCCACTGCCGCACGGGGTCGTTGAGCCGGGACCGGAACCGGCGCAGCTGCTCGGCGTCGGACACCGAGAACCAGTACTTGCGCAGCAGGATCCCGTCCTCGACGAGCATCTGCTCGAAGATCGGCGTCTGACGCATGAACCGCGTGTACTCCTGCGGCGTGCAGAAGCCCATGACCTTCTCGACGCCCGCGCGGTTGTACCAGGAACGGTCGAACAGCACGATCTCGCCCGCGGCGGGCAGGTGCGAGACGTACCGCTGGTAGTACCACTGCCCCTTCTCCCGCTCCGTGGGTGTCGGCAGGGCGGCGATGCGCACGACGCGGGGGGACAGGTACTCCGTGATGCGCTTGATCGTGCCGCCCTTGCCGGCCGCGTCGCGGCCCTCGAAGACGACCACGACGCGCGCCCCGGTGTGCCGCACCCACTGCTGCACCTTGACCAGCTCGGCCTGGAGCCGGAACAGCTCGGCCTCGTAGACCTCGTCGGGGATCTTGTTCTTGCCCTTGTCCTTCGAGGGCTTGTCGCCCTTCGGCTTCTTCGCCATGTCCGGACGCTACTGCGGGCCGGGCCGCGGCGCGGCTCGACAGCGGATGATCCGCGGCTGCGTCTCGACGGGGCTCTGCGATCCGCATCTGCGGCGCTACGCTCGGCCTCGTGACGCGCTTCCGGATCAGCGACGCCGCCGCGCTGCTCGGCGTCAGCGACGACACCGTCCGGCGCTGGGTCGACGCGGGGACCCTCGACGCCGCTCCCGACGAGGCGGGGCGGGCGACGGTCGACGGCGCGGCGCTCGCGGCCGTCGCCGTCGAGCGTGCCCACGCACCCGCGGACCCGACGACGCGTGGCACGTCCGCCCGCAACCGGCTGCCCGGGCTCGTGACCCGCGTCGTGACCGACACGGTCATGGCGCAGGTCGAGATGCAGTGCGGACCGTTCCGCGTCGTGTCGCTCATGTCCAGCGAGGCCGTGCGCGAGCTCGGGCTGGAGGTCGGGTCGCTCGCGGTCGCGGTCGTGAAGGCGACGACGGTCGTCGTCGAGACGTCGGGCGGGAGCCGGTGACGGTGCGTCGGGCGTCCCGCGGGCCGGGGTGGCCGCGGGCGTCGCGCGGGGCCGTCGCCGTCGCGCTGGTCCTCCTCGCGGGGTGCTCGGCCCCGGCGCCCGGGCCGGCGTCGACCTCCGGCGCCGCCACGAGCGGGGACGGCGGGGGGCTCGCCGGCACGGTCACCGTCCTGGCCGCCGCGTCGCTCCAGGCCGCGTTCGACGAGCTCGCCGCGGACTTCGAGGCCGCGCACCCGGGCGTCGACGTGCGGCCCGTCTACGACGGCTCGGCGACGCTCGCGACGCAGCTCCTCGAGGGCGCCCGCGGCGACGTGCTCGCGACCGCCGACGAGTCGACCATGGCGACCGTCGTCGACGCAGGGCTCGTCGACGGCGCGCCGGAGGTCTTCACGACGAACACGCTGCAGGTCGTGGTGCCCGCCGGGAACCCGCAGGACGTCCGTTCCGTCGCGGACCTGGCCGACCTCGCGTCGTCCGGCGGCCACGTCGTGCTGTGCGCCCCGCAGGTGCCGTGCGGCGCCGCGGCGCGCACGGTGCTGACCGCCGCCGGGGTGAGCCTCGCGGCGGCGAGCGAGGAGCAGAACGTCACCGCGGTCCTCACCAAGGTCGCCGCGGGGGAGGCCGATGCCGGGCTCGTGTACCGCACCGACGTGCGCGCGGCCGGGGACGAGGTCGAGGGCGTCGACGTCGACGAGGCCGCCGACGTGGTGAACCGGTACCCGATCGGCGTGCTCGCGGCCGGGACCCGCACGAGCGCCGACCAGGCCGTCGAGCGGGCGTTCGTCGACCTCGTCCTGTCGGACGCCGGTCAGCGGGTCCTCGCCGCGCGCGGGTTCGTCGCTCCGTGACCGTGACCGTGACCGGGACCGCGACCGCGACCGCCGAGCCAGCGGCGGGGGCGCGTGCCGACGCCCGGCAGGTCGGCAGCACCCCGCTGCTGCTGCGCGTGCCGGCCGCGCTCGCCCTCGGGCTGCTCGTCCTGCCCGTGGTGGCGCTCGTCGTGCGGGCCGACTGGCGCTCCCTGCCCGCCGACGTCTCGTCGCCCGAGGCGCTCTCCGCCCTCGGCCTGTCGCTCGCGACGTCGACCGCGTCGACGCTCGCGTGCCTCGTCCTCGGTGTGCCGCTGGCCGTCGTGCTCGCCCGGTCGCGCGGCTGGACCGCCGACGTGCTGCGGGCGCTCGTCACGCTGCCGCTCGTGCTGCCCCCCACGGTCGGCGGCATCGCGCTGCTGTTCCTCCTGGGCCGCCGCGGCCTGGTCGGGCAGGCGCTCGACACGTGGTTCGGGCTGACCATCCCGTTCACGACCCTGGCGGTCGTCGTCGCGCAGACGTTCGTCGCCATGCCGTTCCTCGTGCTGGGGGTCGAGGGTGCGCTGCGCACCGTCGGGACCCGGTACGAGACCGTCGCCGCGACCCTGGGCGCCGGCCGGTGGACCGTGCTGCGCCGCGTGACGCTGCCGCTCGTGGCGCCCGGCCTGGTCAGCGGCACCGTCCTGTGCTTCGCGCGGGCGCTCGGCGAGTTCGGCGCGACCGCGCTGTTCGCGGGCAGCACCGCGGGCGTCACGCGCACCATGCCGCTCGCGATCTACGCCGCGTTCAACGGCGCGGGCGTCTCGCAGGGCACCGCGGTCGCCCTCTCGCTGCTGCTCGTCGCCGCCGCCGTCGCGGTGCTGCTCGCCGCGCGCGCCTGGCGCCCGGGTCGGGCCGCATGACCCGCGACGCGCTCGTCGCGGACGTCCGCCTCCGGCGGGGGGCCCTGACGCTGGACGCCGCCCTGGCCGTGGAGCCGGGCCGCGTGCTCGCCGTGCTGGGCCCCAACGGCGCCGGCAAGTCCACGCTGCTCGACGTCCTCGCGGGCCTGCTCGCCCCCGACGACGGCGAGGTCCGCACCGGCGGACGCGTCCTGAGCCGGCGGCACCGCGGGGCGGGCGACCTCCTCGTGCCGCCCGAGCGCCGGTCCGTCGGGCTGCTCGGGCAGGACCCGCTGGTCTTCCCGCACCTGTCGGCGCGCGACAACGTGGCCTTCGCCGGGCGTGCGCACGGGCTCGGCGCACGCGCGGCCCGGGCGGACGCCGACGACTGGCTCGCGCGCGTCGGGCTCGACGGGCTCGGCGACCGGCGGCCCGCGGACCTGTCGGGCGGTCAGCGGCAACGGGTCGCCCTCGCGCGGGCGCTCGCGGCCCGACCCTGCGCCCTGCTGCTCGACGAGCCCTTCGCGCAGCTCGACGTCCGGACCGCCGCCGCGCTGCGGGACGTCGTCCGGCAGCAGGTGCGCGCGACGGCCACCGCGGTCGTCCTGGTCACGCACGACGCGCTCGACGCGCTCACGCTCGCCGACGACCTGCTCGTGCTCGTCGACGGAACCGTCGTCGAGCGCGGCGTGCCCGCGCAGGTCCTGGCCGACCCCGCGCACGCGTTCACCGCCGCGCTCGCGGGCACCAACCTGCTCGTGGGCACGGTGGCCGGGGCGGGGGACCGCACGGTCCTGGCCACGGCCGACGGCCTGCGCGTCCCCTGCCCGCCCGGGCTCGCCGCGGGCACCCGTGCGCAGCTCACGTTCCCCCCGAACGCCGTCACCGCGACCCCGGGTGCCCGGCCCGACCCGGCACCCGCCGTCCCGCACCGCGCGCCCGGCGGCGCGGTCGCCTGGCAGGCGTGCGTCGTGGACCTGGAGCCGGGCACGACCGGGGTGCGCGTGCGCACGACGGGTGACGTGCTCGTCGACGTGCCACCCGCGTCCCTGCAGGACCTGGACCTGCGCGTCGGCGCCCCCCTCACGCTCACGGTCCCCCGGGAGGCCCAACGCCTCCGCGCCCACCCCTGACGTCCTACCCCCGACCCCACCTCGTCCTCGGGCGCGCGCCATCGGCGCGAGGACGCGACGCGCCGGTGTCGCGCGCGTGGTGGTGCCGCCGTCTCGAGCCCCTCGGACGGCGGGGGTGGGGGCGAGAACTCACAGGGGGCGGCGGGTGGCGGTGCGGGAAAGGTTCCCGCCGCGCAACGCGGGCGGTGCGTCGGGGGAAACACGGGATTCGTAGCGTCGCCTGCGTCCGAGCCCCCACCCCCTCCCGGAGGTCCCCATGGCCACACCGCTCGCGACCACCGACGCCGAGGCGTCGACGCCCACGACCACCGCGACCCCCGCAGTCGCGACCGGCGCCCCGCTGACCGTCCGCCCCGGCCGCTGGATCGACGGCTGGAACCCGGAGGACGCCGGGCAGTGGCGCTCCGTCGGCAAGGCGATCGCGTCGCGGAACCTGGGCCTGTCGGTGTTCGCCGAGTTCCTCGGCTTCGCCGTGTGGGCGCTGTGGAGCATCGTCGTCCCGCAGCTGCCCGCCGCGGGGTTCGCGCTGACGGTCGACCAGATGTTCTGGCTCATCGCCGTGCCGAGCCTCGTCGGCGCGTCGCTGCGCATCCCGTACACGTTCGCGGTGCCGCTGTTCGGCGGGCGGAACTGGACGATCGTGTCCGCGCTCCTGCTGCTGGTCCCGACGAGCGCGCTCGCGGTCGCGGTGCAGAACCCGCAGACGCCGTTCGGTGCGCTGCTGGCGATCGCGGCGCTCGCGGGCGTCGGCGGCGGCAACTTCGCGTCGTCCATGGCGAACATCTCGTTCTTCTACCCGGAGGCGGAGAAGGGCAAGGCGCTCGGCCTCAACGCGGCGGGCGGCAACATCGGCACGGCCGCGGTGCAGTTCGCGGTGCCGCTCGTCATCGTCGCGGGTGCCGGTCTGCAGCTCGAGCGCGCGGGGCTCATGTTCATCCCGCTCGCGCTGGTCGCGGCGTTCCTGGCGTGGCGGTTCATGGACAACCTGTCGAACGCCAAGGCCGACCCGCGCTCCTACGGCGTCGCGACGCGCGAGAAGCACACGTGGATCATCTCGTTCATCTACATCGGCACGTTCGGCTCGTTCATCGGGTTCTCCGGGGTGTTCCCCACGCTGCTCAAGGCGCAGTTCCCCGAGGTGACGCTGTCGATCGCGTTCGCGGGCGCGCTCGTCGGCTCGATCGCGCGGCCGCTCGGCGGCACGCTCGCCGACAAGCTCGGCGGTGCGCGCGTGACGATCGCCGCGTTCGCGGTCATGGCGCTCGGTACGGTCGGCGCGATCCTCGCGCTGCGGGCGCACCACTTCGGCGCGTTCTTCGTCTCGTTCCTGCTGCTGTTCGTCGCGACGGGCGCGGGCAACGGCTCGGTCTACCGGATGATCCCGGCGGTCTTCCGGTTCGGGGCCACGGACGACGAGACCCGGGCGCGGCGCGCCAAGGCGGCCGCAGGCTGCATCGGCATCGCGGGCGCGGTCGGCGCGATCGGCGGGTTCCTCGTGCCCCGCGGGTTCGCCGTGTCGACGTCACTCACCGGAAACATCCAGGCGGCACTGTGGGTGATCGTCGGGACGTACGCGGTCATGGCCCTCGTCACGTGGGCCGTGTACCAGCGCCGCGGCTCGGCGTTCGGCTCCACCGTCATCTGACCCTCGGCGCTACCGGAGGACATCGCAGCGTGACGGCCATCACGACCGCGCAGCACGAGCACACGTCGACGACGCAGGTCGCGACCGTGTGCTCGTACTGCGGTGTGGGGTGCGGGGTGCTGCTCGACGTCGTCGACGACGCGTCGGGCCGCACCGTCCGCAAGGCGAGCGGGGACCGCGCGCACCCGTCGAACGCGGGGCGCCTGTGCACGAAGGGGGCGACGAGCGCCGACCTGTTCACGGCCGGCGGGCGGCTGTCGACGGCGCTCGTGCGCGCGGAGCGCGGGGCCGAGCCCGCGCCGGTCGGCGTCGACGACGCGATCGCGACGGTCGCGGCGCGGCTGCGGGCGATCGTCGACGAGCACGGGGCCGACGCGGTCGCGCTGTACGTCTCGGGGCAGATGAGCATCGAGGCGCAGTACCTGGCGAACAAGCTCGCGAAGGGCTACCTGCGGACCAACCAGATCGAGTCGAACTCGCGGCTGTGCATGGCGAGCGCGGGCACGGGGTACAAGCTCTCGCTCGGGGCGGACGGGCCGCCCGGGTCGTACGAGGACCTCGACCACGCGGACGTGTTCCTCGTCATCGGCGCCAACATGGCCGACTGCCACCCGATCCTGTTCCTGCGGCTGCTCGACCGCGTGAAGGCGGGCGCGAAGCTCATCGTCGTCGACCCGCGTCGCACGGCCACCGCGGACAAGGCGGACCTGTTCCTGCAGGTGAGGCCGGGGAGCGACATCGCGCTGCTCAACGGCCTGCTGCACCTGCTCGTCGAGGCGGGGGCCGTCGACGAGGAGTTCGTCGCCGAGCACACCGAGGGCTGGGACGCGATGCCCGCCTTCCTCGCGGACTACCCGCCGGACCTCGTCGCGCAGGTCACGGGCGTACCGGAGGCGGACCTGCGGGCCGCGGCCGCGATGCTCGCGGGCACGAAGGACTGGGTGTCCTGCTGGACGATGGGCCTCAACCAGTCGACGCACGGCACCTGGAACACGAACGCCCTGGTCAACCTGCACCTCGCGACGGGCGCCATCGGCCGGCGCGGCGCGGGGCCCTTCTCGCTCACGGGCCAGCCCAACGCCATGGGTGGCCGCGAGATGGGCTACATGGGCCCGGGACTGCCCGGTCAGCGGTCGGTGCTCGACCCCGCGGACCGCGCGTTCGTCGAGGACCTGTGGGACCTGCCCGAGGGGACCATCCGCGCGGACGGCGTCGGCCGGGGGACCGTCGAGATGTTCGAGCGCATGGCCGCGGGCGAGATCAAGGCGTGCTGGGTGATCTGCACCAACCCCGTCGCGTCGGTCGCCAACCGGCGCACGGTCATCGAGGGCCTCGAGCGCGCCGAGCTCGTCGTCACGCAGGACGTCTTCGCGGACACCGAGACCAACGCGTACGCCGACGTGGTCCTGCCCGCCGCGATGTGGTCCGAGGCCGACGGTGTCATGGTGAACAGCGAGCGGACCATGACGCTCGCCCGCCGCGCGCTCGACCCGCCCGGCGAGGCGCTGCCCGACTGGCTGCTGATCGCGCGCGTCGCGACCGCGATGGGCTTCGACGGGTTCGGCCACACCTCGTCGCGCGAGGTGTTCGACGAGATCCGCCGCACCACCAACCCGCGCACGGGCTACGACCTGCGCGGCGTCTCCTACGACCGACTGCTCGACGGCCCCGTGCAGTGGCCCGCCGCGCCGGACGGCCCCGCGCGCAACCCGCTGCGCTACCTCAACGACGGGGTGAGCCAGCCGCTGCACGTGCGCCCCGACGGCACCCGCCCGCGCCTGGTCTTCCCCACGCCGTCCGGCCGTGCCGTCTTCCACCCGCGCCCGCACCTGCCCGCGGCCGAGCTGCCCGACGACGACTACCCGTTCCTGCTCAACACCGGGCGCGTGCAGCACCAGTGGCACACCCTGACCAAGACGGGCAAGGTCCCGCGCCTGACGAGGCTCAACCCCGGCCCGTTCGTCGAGCTCCACCCCGACGACGCCACCCGGCTCGGCGTGCGCGACGGCGCGAGCGTCGAGGTCGCCTCGCGCCGCGGCCGCGCCGTCCTGCCCGCGGTCGTCACCGAGCGTGTCCGCCCGGGGGCCCTGTTCGCGCCGTTCCACTGGAACGACCTGTTCGGCGAGTACCTGTCGGTCAACGCCGTGACGAACGACGCCGTCGACCCGCTGTCGTTCCAGCCCGAGCTCAAGGTGTGCGCGGTCTCGCTCACCCTCGTCGCGCCGCCGCCCGAGGAGCCGGCGGGGACGCCCTCCGCGGTGGACGCGGACCGCGGGGAGCCCGCCCTGGCCCGCGCGACCTCGGAGGACCGGGCCACCGGGGCGGGCCTCGTGGACGCCCTGCCCGACACCGCCCCGGCCTCCGACGGTGCGAGCGCGATGCGCGCGCTCGCCGCGGCGCTCGGCCTCGACGACTTCGGACCGCCGGTCCTCGGCGACGACGAGCGGCGCTACCTCGCGGGCTTCCTCGCGGGCCTCGGCGGCGGCACGCCCGGCACGCCCGTGCTGCCGCCGACGGCACCGCTCGACGGCACCGCCGCGCTGTGGGTCGACGGCCTGCTCGCCGGCATGTTCTCCCGCGCGCCGGAGCAGGCGTCGCGGCCCGGGGCGGTCGCGCCGCCCGCGCCCGTCGTCGCGCCCCCGCGTCCCCTCGTGGTGCTCTGGGCCTCGCAGACCGGCAACGCGGAGGAGCTCGCAGCCCAGGTCGCCGCCCGGCTGTCCGACGCGGGCCGCGCCCCGCAGGTCCTCGCGATGGACGAGGCCGTCGGTGCGCTGCCGCGGCGTGCCGATCTCGTGGTCGTGACCAGCACGTTCAGCGACGGTGACGCGCCCGACAACGGTGCCGCGTTCTGGGAGGCGCTCGCGGACCCCGAGGCGCAACGCCTCGACGGCGCACGCTTCGCGGTCCTCGCTCTGGGGGACTCCTCGTACGACCAGTTCTGCGGGCACGGCCGCCGGGTCGACCGCCGCCTCGCGGAGCTCGGTGCCGAGAGACTCGTCGAGCGTGCCGACTGCGAGCCGGGCGACGACGACACCGCGCGGGCGTGGATCGAGAGCGCGGTGGCGGCCCTGACGGCACCGGACGGGACGTCGCCCGCCGCAGGCGTCACGGCGCCGGGCGGCCCGGTGCTCGACGGCACGGCGCCAGGCGGCCCGGTGCTCGACGGCCCGGTGCTCGACCGCACGGTGCTCGACGGCCCGGTGGTCGAGGGGCCGGTGGTCGCCGGAGCGGACGGCCGTCGTGCGACGGCCGCAGCGCCCGCGGCCGCGGGCGACCTGAGCGTGCCGCACCCTGCCTCCGCACGGGAGCCGGGCGGCGAGGCCGCTGTCGTCCGGGCGACGCGCTCCGCGCCCGGCCGTGCGCGCCTCGTCGGCAACCGGCTGCTCAACCTGCCGGGCTCGGCCAAGGAGGTCCGCGAGCTGTGGTTCGACACCTCCGACAGCCCGGCGCTGCTGGAGTACGCCGCGGGTGACGCGCTCGCGATCCGGCCCGTCAACTCGGCGACGCTCGTCGAGGAGTGGCTCGCTGCCACGGGCGTCGACGCGGGCGCTCCGGTCGAGGTGGACGGCGTCGGGACACGCGCGTTCGCGGACGCGCTGCGCACCGAGCTCGACGTCACGCGCGCGTCGCAGGACCTGCTGCGGTTCGTCGCCGACCGGTCCGGGAGCGAGCGCCTGCGGCGGCTGCTGCGCGCCGACAACCGCAACGACCTCGCCAAGTGGCTGTGGGGGCGGCAGGCGGTGGACGTCGTCGCGGAGTTCGGCGTCCAGGCGAGCGCGCAGGAGTGGGCGACGGTGCTGCGCCGGCTGCAGCCGCGGCAGTACTCGATCTCGTCGAGCCCGCTCGTCGACCCGCACCGCATCCGGCTGACCGTCTCGGTGGTGCGCTACGACGGCCCGACGGGCGCGGCGCGCGGCGGGGTGTGCTCGTCGTTCCTCGCGGACGCGGGGACGGACGTCGAGGTCGCCGCGTTCGTGCAGCCGTCGGCGCACTTCCACCCGCCGCAGGACCCGACGGTGCCGATGGTCATGGTGGGTCCGGGCACGGGCGTGGCCCCGTTCCTGGGCTTCCTCGCGGAGCGCCGCGCGCTCGGGCACTCGGGCGACAACTGGCTGTTCTTCGGCGAGCAGCACGCGGCGACGGACTTCTACTACCGCGACGAGCTCGACGGCCTGCGCGACGACGGCCTGCTCACGCGCCTCGACACCGCGTTCTCCCGGGACCAGCGCTCGAAGGTGTACGTGCAGGACCGGATGCGCGAGCACGGCCCGCAGCTGTGGTCGTGGCTCGAGCGCGGTGCGCACCTGTACGTGTGCGGCGACGCGTCCCGCATGGCGAAGGACGTCGACGCGACGCTCCGGGAGGTCGTCGCGGTGCACGGCGGCCTCGACGCCGACGGGGCGTCCGCGTACGTCAAGCGCCTGACGACGGACCGCCGCTACGCGCGCGACGTCTACTGACCGGGCGCGGGCCGCTCGTTCGACCTGACGGGCGGGCGTCGCCCGGGCGGCGCGACGGGGCGAGCGTCGGTCAGTCGACCGTCAGCGTGAGCGTGTCGTAGCCCGTCGCGCCGTCGGGCACGACGTCCTGCTGCTCGCCGGTCTGCGGGCCGTCGGGGTCGAACGCGCGGACGAGCAGCCGGTGCTCACCGGGCTCGGCCCGCCACGTCCACCGCCAGTGCCGCCACGTGTCGACGCCGCCGTCGCCCGCGAGCTCCGCGTCCTGCCAGGCGCCGTCGTCGACCCGCACCTGCACGCGCGTGACGCCCCGGTGCTGCGCCCACGCCGTCCCGGCCACCACGACGTCGCCCGCCGCGACCCGTGCGCCCGCGCGCGGGACCTCGAACCGCGACTGCGTCTTCACCGGCCCGCGCTCGGACCAGCCGCGCTCGGTCCAGTACGCGCTCGCGGCGTCGAACCGCGTGACCTCGAGGTCGACGACCCACTTCGTCGCCGACACGTACCCGTACAGACCGGGGACGACCATCCGGACGGGGAACCCGTGCTCCGGTGGGAGGGGAGCGCCGTCCATCGCGACGGCCAGCAGCGCGTCCCTGTCGTCGGTCAGCACCTCCAGCGGGGTGGACGCGGTGAACCCGTCGACGCTGCGCGAGAGCACCATGTCGGCCTCGGCGGTCGGCCGGGCGCGTGCGAGCACGTCCCGGATCGGCAGCCCGAGCCAGCGCTGGTTCCCGACGAGGTCGCCGCCCACGGGGTTGGACACGCAGGCGAGCGTCACCCACGCCTCGACGAGGTCGGACCCCAGCAGCTCGTCCCAGGTCAGCTCGACCTCACGCTCGACGAGCCCGTGCACGCGCAGCCGCCACGTCGCGGGGTCGACCTGCGGCACCACGAGCGCGGTGTCGATCCGGTAGAACGCGTCGGTCGGCGTGGCCCACGGCCCGACACCCTCGACCTGCACGTCGGCGGGCACGGGCGCGGCGGTGCGTGCGGGCGCGGGCAGCCGGATCGCGTCGCGCACCGCCTGGACGCCCCGCCGCGACGCGCCCGCGACCCGCCCGAGCGCGACCCCGAGCAGCCCGGCCGCGCCCGCGACGCCCACGCCGACGAGCAGCGCGCGCCGGCTCGGACCGGACGCGGACCCCTCGTCGGCGGGAGCCCGCACGCGGTCGCCGTCCGTGGGACCGGCTCCGTCGGGCAGCCCGGCCCTCGCGCGCGCGGGCCGGTCGACGTCGGCGGCCGTCGATGCGTCGTCGGGGATGCGCCGCACGAGGGCGCGCAGGGTCAGCAGCCCGGCCGCTGCCCCCGCGACGGCGGGCAGCGGGGCCAGCACCCCCGCGTCGGGACGGGCCATCGCGGCGAGCCCGGCGACGGCGCCGAGCGCGACGACGAGCGTGGCGCCCCACGCCCAGCGGCGGTGCGCCAGGACGCCCGCCAGCGCGGCGAGCAGCGCGAGCACGAGCACCTCGCCGCCGCCGAGGACGGCCTTGTCCGCGGTGCCGAAGGTGCCGGCCGCCCAGTCCTTGAGCCACGCGGGCGTGGCGTCGACGAACGCGGCGCCGACGGCGACGAGCGGGTCCGAGGACGCGCCGGTGAGCGCGGCGACGAGCGCACCGGTCCCGACGGTGACCGCACCGGCGGCGACGCCGGCGAGGGCCGCGTCCGCGTCGGACCGCCGCAGGGCCACGGTGCGGCCCGTCAGATCGCGGGGGAGTCGAGGGCGGCGGGGACGTGCGCGCCGTGGCCGGCGTCGCGGAGCGCGGAGCGCACGCGCCCGGCTGCCGCGTCGAGGTCCTCGGCGGGCACGTCGTGGCGCGCGTTCGCGAAGGTCAGGCTCGACTCGTCCCACGCGGGCAGCACGTGCAGGTGCAGGTGCGGCACCTCGAACCCGGCGACGAGCAGCGCGACGCGCGGCGCGGACCACGCAGCCTGCTGCGCCTGACCGATCGTCCGGGCCACGCGCGTGAGGTGCGCGAGGACGTCGTCGGGCGCCTGGGTCAGCTCGACGATCTCCGCGCGCGGCACGACGAGGGTGTGCCCGTCGGTGATGGGGGCGATGGTCGTGAACGCGACGGCGACGTCGTCGGCCCACACGAAGCGTCCGGGGATCTCGCCGTCGATGATGCGCGTGAACAGGGTGGTCATGCGCCCACGCTAGGCCGCGGTCGTCGTGCCGCGCAGCGCGTCCCGCAGCTTCATGCGGCCGCCCGAGTGCAGCACCGCGTTGGCGTAGACGCGCCCCGCGAACCACACGAGCACGGGCACGAGCGCGAGCGACAGGGCGACGGCGACGAGGATCTCCCACGTCTCGACCGCGCCGAGCGCGACGCGCACCGGCATGATCATGGGCGCGCAGAACGGCACGAACGACAGCCACCGCACGAGCGGGTTGTCGGGGTCCCAGGGCGTGATGCTGATCGCGATCATGTACGGCACGATCATGAGCCAGATGACGGGCCCGATCACGGCGCCGACGTCCTCCTGGCGGGAGACGAGCGCGGACAGCGCGCCGAGCAGCAGCGCGTACATCGCGAACCCGATGACGAACCAGATCAGCGCCCACGCCGCGGTCGCGCCCAGGTCGAGCGTGCTGGAGTCGAGCAGCCCGAACGCGAGCGCCGTCCCCCCGCCGGCGAGCACGACGAGCGCCACCTGCCCGAGCCCGATGACGCCGATGCCGAGGACCTTGCCGGCCATGAGGTGCGTCGGGCGCAGCGTGGCGAGCAGCAGCTCGACGACGCGGCTCGTCTTCTCCTCGACGACGCCCTGCGCGACGATCTGCCCGGCGGTCATGAGACCGATGAACAGCAGGATCCCGGCGAGGTAGCCCGCGGCGACCTGCGCGCCGTCGACCTCGGGCGTCTGCTGCAGCGAGGTGACCTCGGGCGCGGCGCCCGCGACCTGCACGGCGACCTCGGCGGGGTCGCCCCCGAGGTCGGTGACGGCGTCGGCGAGCGCGAGCTGCTGCGCGAGCGAGGCGAGGACCGCTTCGAGCGGCTCGGGGACGCTCTCCTGCACGACGACCGTGAGCGGGCTCGTCCCGGTCACGACGAGGTCGAGCTCGCCGTCCGCGACGAGGTCCTCGCCCGCGGCCGCGTCGGCCACGTCGTGCGTCTCGACGGGGACCCCCGCGGCGTCGGCGGTCGCGGTCAGCGGCGCGGCGGCGGACGACGCGGCGGGGACGAGCCCGACGGCCTGCGGCTCGGGCGTGCGGTTGCTCACGAGCCCGATGACCACACCGCCGACCACGACGGCGGCGACGAGCGCGACCGTCGTCCACAGGAACGCCTTGGACGTGAGCCGCGTGCGGATCTCGCGGCCGGCGACGAGCCGGATCGCGTGCCACGTGCCGAGGTCGCTTGTGCTCGTGCTCATGCGCGGTCTCCCGCCTGCGCGGTGGCGTCGCTCGTGACGACGTGCCGGTACAGCTCGGTCAGGGTGGGCCGCTGCACCGCGAACTCGCGCACGGCGCCGGCGGCGAGCGCGGCGCGCAGGACGTCCTGGTCGACGTCGGCCGGTGCTCCGGGTGCCGCCTCGACGACCGTGCGGCCGTCGCTGCTCGCGTCGCCCACGTGGCGGACGGTCGGCACGTGCGCGAGCCACCGGTCGGGCGGCGGCCCGTCGACGACCCACCGCCGCGACCCGGTGGTCCGCAGCTCGTCGATGCCCCCGACCGCCACCATCGACCCGGCGCGGACGATGCCGACCCGGTCGGACAGCCGCTCGACGAGCTCGAGCTGGTGCGAGGAGAAGATGACGGGGACGCCCGCGGCGGCCTGCTCGCGCAGCACCCCGCTCATGACGTCGACGGCGACGGGGTCGAGACCCGAGAACGGCTCGTCGAGCACGAGGATGTCGGGCCGGTGCACGAGTGCCGCGGCGAGCTGCACACGCTGCTGGTTGCCGAGCGAGAGCTTGAGCACCTCGTCGTCGCGCCGCGCCGCGACGCCCAGCACGTCGGTCCAGCGCTCCATCGACGTGCGGGCCGCGGCGGGGTCGAGGCCGTGCAGCCGCGCGAGGTAGACGAGCTGCTCGCCGACCTTCATGCGCGGGTAGAGGCCGCGTTCCTCGGGCATGTACCCGATGCGACGACGGACCGCGTGGTCCACGGGCCGTCCGTCCCAGGACACCGTGCCGGAGTCCGCGGCGAGGACGCCGAGCGCGATCCGCATGGCGGTCGACTTGCCCGCGCCGTTGGAGCCGACGAAGCCGAAGATCTCCCCGGCGCGGACCTCGAACGTCAGGCCGCGCAGCGCCTGGACGGTGCCGTACGACTTGGTGAGTGCGTCGAACGCGAGGCTGGACACCCTTGCGATCCAACCAGACCGGGCCGGTCAGCGGGAGCGTTCGCGGGCCATCTCCTGCAGCGCGAGGACGGTCCGCCAGTTGCGCGCCGTCCCGACCCGCCCGGCCGCGCGGGACAGCACGTCGAGCGTGAGCCGCGAGCGGCCCTGCCCGGTCGGGTAGTGCACGTACGCCTCCGTGCCGTGCCAGACGACGACCTCCTCGCCGTAGCGGGACGCGTCGAACGAGCGCACCGACGCGACGTCGGGCACGCCGTCCCAGCAGCACACGACGACGTGCGTCGGGTCCTCGCGCGCCTGCGCGGCGAACGGCAGGACGCCGACGAGCCGGTCCCACTCGGCCGCGGTGCGCGTGACGACGGGTACGTCGAACCCGAGCTCCTCGTGCAGCGCGCGCGACAGGCCGGTCGCGACGTCGGCCGCGGATGCGCCGCCGCCCGGCACGAGCACGACGTTCCCGCTGTTCGCGTACGTCGCGACGTCGGTGTGCCCGAGGCCCTCGGCGGCGGCGCGCAGCTGCGCGGCCTTCACGGTGCGACCCCCGACGTTGACGGCCCGCAGCAGGGCGACGACGGCACTCATGCGCACCAGCGTGGCAGCAGCCGCCCACACCCGCGCGACTCACACCGGCGGGGGCCGGGCTGTGCGAGAACCGTTCCGCCGAGGTAACGCGTCCGCACCCGTGGCCGAAACACGTGGTTCCTACCGTCGGAGCACGCCCTCGTCCCTACCCGACGGAGCCCCCCATGAACTCACGTCATCTCGTCGTCGTCGGCGGCGGCATGGTCGCCCAGCGGCTCGTCGAGGCGCTCCGCGACCGCGACGCGGCCGGCACCTGGCGCATCACGGTCCTCGCCGAGGAGCCGCGCCGCCCGTACGACCGCGTGGCCCTCACGAGCTACTTCTCGGGCCGCAAGCCCGAGGAGCTCGAGCTCGGCGACGCCGCGCTGTGGGACGACCCGCTCGTGACGCTGGTGCGCGACGACGCGGTCACGGCCGTGGACCGCGACGCCCGCACGGTCACGGCGGCGTCGGGCCGCACGTACGCCTACGACCACCTGGTGCTCGCCACGGGGTCGTACGCGTGGGTCCCGCCCACGGAGGGCGCCGACCTGCCGGGGGTCTTCGTCTACCGCACGATCGACGACGTCGCAGCGCTGCGCGGGTACGTCGAGAAGCTCCAGGAGGACCTGCGGCGACCCGTGCGCGGCGCGGTCCTGGGCGGCGGCCTGCTCGGCCTGGAGGCCGCGGGCGCGCTGCACGCGCTCGGCGCGCAGGCCACGGTGCTGCAGGTCGGCTCGCACCTCATGGACACGCAGCTCGACCTGGGCGGCGGCGAGGCGCTGCGTCGGCTCATCAACGCCATCGGCATCGGCGTCCGGGTCAACGCCATGACGGTCCGCATCCGCCCGCACCGGCGGGGCGGCGTGGGGCGCCTCGACCTCGCCGACGGCGGTCGCGTCGACGCGGACGTCGTGGTCGTCGCCGCGGGCGTGCGGCCGCGCGACGAGCTCGCGCGCGCGGCCGGGCTGGAGGTCGGCCCCCGCGGCGGTGTCGTGGTCGACGACACGTGCCTGTCGTCGGACCCGGCGGTCTCGGCGGTCGGCGAGGTGGCGTGCATCCAGGGCGCCTGCATCGGGCTCGTCGCCCCGGGGTACGCGATGGCCGAGGTCACCGCGGACCGTCTGCTGGGCGGGGCGGCGGAGTTCCCCGGGGCGGACACCGCGACCAAGCTCAAGCTCGCCGGCGTGGACGTCGCGAGCTTCGGCGACGCGTTCGGCCGCACCGAGGGTGCGCTCGAGCTCGTCTGGGCCGACCCGGTCGCGGGCGTCTACAAGAAGCTCGTCATGTCGGACGACGCGCGCACGCTGCTCGGCGGCGTCCTCGTGGGCGACGCGTCCGCGTACGCGAGCCTGCGCCCGATGCTGGGCCGCGAGCTGCCGGGCGACCCGGCCGCGTTCCTGCTGCCCGAGGGCGGCGGGTCCGGTGCGCCCGACCTCGAGCTGCCCGACGACGCGGGCGTCTGCTCGTGCAACAACGTCTCCGCGGGCACCATCCGGGCGGCCGTCACGGAGCACGGCTGCACCGACGTGGGTGCCGTCAAGGCGTGCACCAGGGCCGGCACGTCCTGCGGCTCGTGCCTCCCGCTGGTCAAGAAGCTCGTCACGACCGAGCTGTCCAAGCAGGGCATCACCGTGAGCAGCGCGCTGTGCGAGCACTTCGCGCTGTCCCGCGCGCAGCTCTACGACGCCGTCCTGGTCTCGGGCGTGCGCTCGTTCACCGAGGTCGTCGAGCGGTTCGGCACCCGGGCCGAGGGGCGCGGCTGCGACATCTGCAAGCCGGCCGTCGCGTCGATCCTCGCCACGACCGCCCCGGCGCACGTCCTGGAGGGCGAGCGCGCGGCGCTGCAGGACACCAACGACCACGTCATGGCGAACCTCCAGAAGGACGGCTCGTACTCGGTCGTGCCGCGCATCCCCGGCGGGGAGGTCACGCCCGAGGGGCTCATCGCGATCGGCGAGGTCGCCAAGGACTTCGGGCTCTACACGAAGATCACGGGCGGCCAGCGGATCGACATGTTCGGCGCCCGCATCGACCAGCTCCCGCTCATCTGGCAGCGGCTCGTCGACGCCGGGTTCGAGTCGGGGCACGCGTACGGCAAGTCGCTGCGGACCGTGAAGTCGTGCGTCGGCTCGACGTGGTGCCGGTTCGGCGTGCAGGACTCGGTGGCGCTCGCGGTGCTCCTCGAGCTGCGGTACCGCGGCCTGCGCTCGCCGCACAAGCTCAAGATGGGCGTCTCCGGCTGCGCACGCGAGTGCGCGGAGGCCCGCGGCAAGGACGTCGGCGTGATCGCGACCGACAAGGGCTGGAACGTCTACGTCGGCGGCAACGGCGGCTTCACCCCGAAGCACGCGGTGCTGCTCGCCGAGGACCTGTCCACCGAGGACCTCATCCGCACCATCGACCGGTTCCTCCTGTACTACATCCGCACCGCCGACCGCCTGCAGCGCACCGCGCCGTGGCTGGAGGAGCTCGAGGGCGGCGTCGACGCGCTGCGCGGCGTGGTCCTCGAGGACACGCTCGGCATCGCCGCGGACCTCGACGAGCAGATGGCCCGCCACGTCACCGAGTACGAGGACGAGTGGCGCGCGACGCTCGAGGACCCGGAGAAGCTGCGCCGGTTCGCGTCCTTCGTGAACGCCCCGCAGACGGCCGACCCGTCGCTCGCGTACGTCCCCGAGCGCGGCCAGGCCCGACCCGCCACCGCCGACGAGCGCGACGCCGCGCTGCGCGGCGAACCCGTCCTCGTCGCCGGCACGACCCTGGAGGTGCGCGCATGACCGTCTCGGAGACCCCCACGCTGCCCGAGCTGCGGCAGACCGGCTGGCAGCCGGTGTGCGCGCTGCGGCACCTCGCCCCGGAGCGCGGGGCGGCGGCCATCTTCGGCGAGCACCAGGTCGCCCTGTTCCGGCTCGTCGACGACCGCGTCCTCGCGGTCGACCAGCACGACCCGTTCAGCGACGCGTACGTCATGTCGCGCGGCATCGTGGGCTCGCGAGCGGTCGACGGGGTCGAGGTCCCGACCGTCGCGTCGCCCATGTACAAGCAGGTGTTCGACCTGACGACGGGCCGCTGCCTCGACCCGGCCGGCAAGGTGCCCGCACGGGGCCTGCCCGCGGACCTGCGCGCCTTCCCGGTGCGCGTGGTGGACGGCGTGGTGGAGGTCGAGCTGCCCGACGGGCCGGTGGAGCCGTGACCACCATGCTCGGCGTCGACCTGCGGGGCCGGCGCGTCGTGGTGGTCGGGGGCGGCCCGGTCGCGGCCCGCCGGGTGCAGGGCCTGCTCGCCGACGCCGCGCAGGTCGTCGTCGTGGCGCCCGCGCTGTGCGAGGTGCTCGCGGACATGCACCGCTGGGGCCTCGTCGAGTGGCGCTCCCGCGAGGTCGAGCCGAGCGACCTCGACGGCGCGTGGCTCGTGCACACCGCGACGGGCGACCGCGCGACCGACGACGCCGTCGTGGCGTGGGCGTCGCAGCGGCACACGTTCTGCGTCGACGCGGGCACGGGCACGCAGGGCACCGCGCGCACCCCGGCCACGACGCGGCACGACGAGGTCCTCGTCGGCGTCGTCTCGACGGGCGCACCTGACCCGCGGCGCACCGCCGCCGTGCGCGACGCGGTCGACGCGCACCTGCGCGAGGGCCGCGTGGACCTGCGCCGGCACCGCCCGGGCCCGGGCCGGGTCGTCCTGGTGGGCGGCGGTCCGGGGGCCCTGGACCTGCTGACGCTCGGCGCCCGCCGCGCGATCGCGCAGGCCGACGTCGTCGTGACCGACCGCCTCGGTCCGGTCGGGGTGCTCGACGAGCTCGCGCCCGGCGTCGAGGTCGTGGACGTGGGCAAGTCCCCGGGCCACCACCCGGTCCCGCAGCACGAGATCAACCGGATCCTCGTCGAGCAGGCCCGCCGCGGCCGGGTGGTCGTGCGGCTCAAGGGCGGCGACCCGTTCCTGTACGGCCGCGGCGGCGAGGAGGTCCGCGCGTGCCGTGAGGCCGGCGTGGCCGTGGAGGTCGTGCCCGGTGTCTCGAGCGCGCTCGCCGCGCCCGCGGCGGCCGGCATCCCGCTCACGCACCGGGGCACCGTCGGAGCCGTGCACGTGATGAACGGGCACGACGGCTGGTCGTCCGCGGCGCTCACCGGCCTGCGCGACGCGTCGTGCACGGTCGTCGTGCTCATGGGCGTCACGGTGCTGGCGGACCTGACCGCGCAGGCGGTCGCCGAGGGCGTGGACCCGGCGACGCCGGTCGCGGTCGTCGAGGACGGCACCCTGCCGACGCAGCGCGTGACGCGCGCGACGCTCGGCGACGCCGCGGCCCGGGCGGCCGCCGTCGGCGTCCGCGCCCCCGCCGTCGTCGTCATCGGCGCCGTCGCGGCGCAGGGGCTGCTCGACGCCGAGCCCGAGGACGCCCCGACCGCCCACGACGGGCCGGCCGCGGCCGCCGCGGAGGTCCCGCCGCGCACCGCGTCGGCGGGCAGCGGCACCGCCCCGGTCGTCCCGCACGACACAATGGCCTCGTGAGCGAGCCGATCGACCAGACCCTCGCCGGGTGCGTCGTCCTGATCACCGCCGACCGTCGGTCGGCGGAGCTCGCTGCCGCCCTCGGCCGCCGCGGTGCCACCGTGCGGCACGCGCCGGCGCTCGGGATGGTGCCGCACATCGACGACGCCGCGCTGCTCTCGGGCACGCGGTCGCTGCTCGCCGACCCGCCGGACACGGTCGTCGTGACGACGGGCATCGGCTTCCGCGGCTGGATCGAGGCCGCCGACGCGGCGGGTCTCGCCGAGCCGCTGGTCGAGATGCTGCGGGGGACCCGGATCGTGGCGCGCGGCCCCAAGGCGCGCGGCGCGATCCAGGCCGCGGGCCTGACCGCCGACTGGGTCGCCGAGTCGGAGACGAGCGCGGAGATCGCGCAGGTCCTGCTCGACGAGGGCGTGGCCGGGCACGACATCGCCGTGCAGCACCACGGTGCGGGAGCCGACGGTCTCGACGAGGCGTTCGCGGCCGCGGGCGCGCGCGTGCGCAGCCTGGTCGTGTACCGGTGGGGGCCGCCGCCCGACCCGGCGGTCGTCACGTCGTCGGTGCGCGCGGTCGCCGGGGGCGAGGTCGACGCGGTCGTGTTCACGTCCGCGCCGGGCGCCGCCGCGTGGTGGGAGGCCGCCGACGCGGAGGGCGTGGCCGACGACATCGTCCACCACTGCCGTGCCGAGCGGGTCGTCATGGCCGCCGTCGGCCCCGTGACCGCGCGGCCGCTGCTCGACCGCGGGGTCGAGCCCCTCGTCCCGGACCGTGGCCGGCTCGGCTCGCTGGTCCGCACGCTCGTGAGCCACTACGGCGGCATCCAGGCGCTCGCCACGGTCGCGGGGCCGTTGCGCGTCTACCGCGGCGCGGCCGTGCTGGACGGTCACGTGCTGCCGCTCACGCCGAGCGGGCTCGAGGTGCTCCGCCTGCTCGCCGGGGCGCGCGGCTCGGTCGTCCCGCGGGACCAGGTGCTGGCCGTGCTGCCCGGCGAGTCGAAGGACCCCCACGCGGCGGAGGTCGCGATCGCCCGGCTGCGGGAGGCGACCGGGAGCCGGGCCCTGATCCGCACGGTCGTCAAGCGTGGCTACCGGCTCGAGCTCGAGGAGACCGCATGACCAGCGCGCTGCACGCCGAGGGCGGGGCTGCCGTCGCGACGGGGCCGGTGCTCGTCGGCTGCTCGCACGGCACGGACAACCTGCAGGGGCGCGAGGCGATCCGCTCGATCCTCGCCGACGTCGCCGCGACCCGCACGGACCTGCGCGTCCGTGAGGCGTTCGTCGACGTGCAGGTGCCGGAGGTCGGCGCGGTGGTCGCCGACGCGCTCGCGGAGCAGCGCGGGGGAGTCGTGGTCGTGCCGCTCCTGCTGTCGGTGGGCTTCCACGTGAAGGTCGACATCGCGGCCGCGGTGGACCGTCCGGGCGCCGCGGCGACGGGCCCGCTGGGGCCGGACCCGCGGCTCGTCGACGTCCTCGTCGAGCGCCTGCACGACGTCGGCCTGCGCCCGGACGACTCGGTCGTGCTGGCCGCCGCCGGCTCGACGGACTCCGCGGCCGCGCTCGCGGTGGAGTCGGTCGCCGCAGGCCTCGCGGACCGCCTGTCGCAGCCGGTTACGATCGGGTACGGCGCGGGTGCCGAGCCGCGGGTCCCCGCGGCGATCGCAGCGGCGCGTGCGGACCTGCGTCCCGGGGGGCGGGTCGTGGTGGCCTCCTACCTGCTCGCCCCCGGCTTCTTCTACGACCGTGTCCTGGCCGCCGGTGCGGACGTCGTGAGCCGCCCGCTGGCGCCCGACCCGCGGCTCGCGGAGATCGTGCTCGACCGCTACGACGCGGTCGCCGCCGACCTCGACGCCCCGGACGTCGCGAGCGTCTGACCTGCGACGGAGGCCGCGCTGCGGCCGTGGACGCAGGGGAGCCAGCAGGTGGACAGGGGCTTGCGCCCGGCAGGAGCGGCACCTAGGAATGCCGCCATGCACACTGTCGTGAAGAGGTCCGCCGTCGTCGTCGCCGCTGTGGGAGCGCTCCTACTCGCCGGCTGCGGTGCCGACGACCCTGCGCCCGACGCGGAGCCCACCGTGTCGGTCGGCCCGTCGCCCGCGATGCGCACGATCGACACCCCGACGTGCCTGCCCGAGGGCACGGCGGCCGCGGCGACGGGCCCCGAGGAGGACCCGACGGTCGTCGCGTGGACCGGGAGCGGCACCCAGGGGGTGCTGCTCGCGCCGCAGAACCAGTCCGACGTGTGCCAGTGGTCGGAGCAGATGACGCGCCTGGCGGGGGAGGGCTACCTCGTCGCGTCGTTCACGTGGGCCGACGACAGCGCCGGCTCGCTGCTGGGGGCGGTCGACGTGCTGCGGTCGGTCGGGGCCGAGGAGGTCGCGCTCGTCGGCGCGTCGAAGGGCGGCACGTTCTCGGCGGCGCTGGCCGACGAGGCCGACGCGGTCGCGGTCGTCGCGCTCGGCCCGCCCGCGACCTTCGACGGCATCGACGCGGCCTCCGAGGCGAGCTCCTACGAGGGTCCGCTGCTCGTGATCGCCTCGACCGACGACAGCAGCGTGAGCGCGGGCTCGTCGCGCGAGGTGGCACGCGCGGACGACCCGGACACGTTCGTCGAGCTCGACGGCAGCGCGCACGGCGTCGCGCTGTTCTCGGGTGAGCACCGTGCGGCGGTCGAGGAGGCCATCGACGAGCTGCTGGCCGAGGGCTTCGAGGGCTGACACGAGCGAGGCCCTCCCGGGAGGCCGCCGCGCCCCACGTCGCCGTTGACGTGCAGCACGGCGGCCCCTGCCGGAAGGGCGCGCGGGGCACTGTCTACCAGGTACGCGACACCCGCACGAGCGGCAGGACGGGACGAACCGGACACGCGCCCGAACCGTTATGGGTCTGTGACCCGGGTCACCCTCAGGACCCCCGACCGCCGGCCGAGGAGGCCGCAGGTCAGAGGTAGCGCAGCGGGTCGAACTCCTCGAGCGGGATGATCCGCAGGCGCGGCAGCTGCACGTTGAACGCGGCGACGTCGGACTCCAGGTCGAACACCTGCAGCCCGCGCGACGAGAGCCCGGCCAGCGCCGTGCTGGTGAACTCGCGGAAGGCCAGCAGCCCCACACGGCGGTCGCCCGCGTCGACGAGCGTCTCGACCTCGGGGGCGAAGTCGCCGTCGTGGCTCGCGAGGAGCACGTCGCCGCCGCGCGCGGCGATGGCCTCGAGCGTGCGCTTGATGCCGACGTCGACGACCTTCTCGTACGACTCGCCCGACAGGGGGATGGGCGTGAACCCGATCGCGAGCAGCGCCTGCACGAACGACATCGGCAGGGACCCGTTCGACGCGTTGAGGAAGAACAGCGCCTTGACCGGCTGCCCCCACGCCTGCTGCGCGAAACCCAGCACCCGCTCCCAGCGCGGGCGCTGCTCGGGAGTCGGCCGGCCGCCGAGGATCGACGAGCCCAGCGTCGCGTCGATGTTCTCGCCGTCGACGAGCAGGTAGGTGGTCCGGTCGCCCGCGTCGGTGCTCATCGGCCCAGCGTATCGACGCAGACGGCGCCGGGCCGGTGACCGCGCGGCGTGCGCGACCACCGGCCCGGTGCCCGGGCCCGTCGGGACCCGACGACCGACGGCCCGTCAGCCGACCGTGCAGGGCGTGCCGTTGAGCGAGAACGCCGTCGGCGCGGCGTTGGTGCCCGTGTGCGAGCCGTTGAAGCCGAACTGCGCGGTGCCGCCCGCCGGGATCGAGCCGTTCCACGGGGCGTTGCGGACCGTCACGGCCGAGCCGGACTGCGTGACCGTCGAGCTCCACGCCTGGGTGACCTGCTGGCCGGACGGGAAGCTGAACGTGAGCGTCCAGCCGTCGACCGGAGCGGAGGACGTGTTCTTCACGGTGACGTTCGCGGTGAAGCCGGTGTTCCACTGGTTGACGCCCCACAGCACCTGGCACCCGGCCGGACCGGACGTCGGGGTCGGCGTCGGCGTCGTGGGCGTCGGGGTCGGCGTGGTGGGCGTCGGCGTCGGGCTCGCGCCGAAGGCCTCCATCACGGCGGCGTAGGCCGGCTTCTTGGCGTAGCTCGCGTCCCACACCAGCGCGGCCCCCTCGCCCGGGAAGACGTCCGGCACCCACGAGTACTTGTCGGTGATGCCCCAGACGGTCACGCCCTGGCAGCGGGTCACCTGCATGCAGGCCTGCACGACCTTCTTGTAGTCGGCCGCCTGGGTCGCGAGCTTGGTCGCGTCGGAGGGCGTCCGCATGCGGATGTCGAGCTCGGTGATGCGCACGTCCACGCCCAGGTCCGCGAACCGCTGCAGGTTCTGCCGGAAGTCGCCCGGCACCTGGCCGACGATGAGGTGCGACTGGAACCCGACGCAGTCGAGCGGGACGCCGCGCGCCTTGAAGTCCTTGACGAGGTCGTAGAGCGAGTTGCTCTTCGCGTTGATGCCCTCGACGTTGTAGTCGTTGATGCACAGCTTGGCGGTCGGGTCCGCCGCACGTGCCGCCCGGAACGCGGTCTCGATGTAGCCGTTGCCGAGCTTCTGCTGGAACGCCGAGTCCTGCCGGCGGCCGCCGCCGTCGGCGAACGCCTCGTTGACGACGTCCCACGACGCGACCTTGCCCTCGAAGTGGTCGGCGACCTTCGTCACGTGGTTGACCATCGCGCTCTCGAACGCGGAGCCGTTGAGGTTCTTCGCCCAGTCGGGCAGCTGCGAGTGCCAGACGAGCGTGTGGCCGTACAGCTCCTTGCCGGTGTCGGCGGCGTAGCTCGCGACGCGGTCGCCCGCGCCGAAGGAGAAGCTGTTCTGCGAGGGCTCGGTGGCGTCCCACTTCATCGCGTTCTCGGCGACGACGAGGTTGAACTCGCTGTCGGCGATCGCCTTGTACTGCGCCTCCGAGAGCCGGTTGGGGTCGAGCGCGAAGCCGAAGTCCCGGCCGGCGCCGTCGGCGGCCTCCTTGAGCGTGGTCGCGGCCTGGGCGGGCAGCACGACCGTGGCGCCGACGACGAGCGTCGCCGCCGCGGCGGCGAGCGTCGTGCGCAGAGCGGTGCGGGCGCCGCGGGCCGGGTGGCCGGGTGCGGGCGTGGTCCTAGGCATGATGTCCTCCTCGTCGAGCCAGTGCCGGGTGCACCCTGTGACGTGGGGGCCCGTCCGCGGGAGGTGCTGAATCATTTCGGCCCGCCCTGGCCTGCAGTTTCGATACCGTCGCTGTTTCGACAGCCAACCGAGGGGGAGCCGATGGTCGAGGGCACGGCGGGCGCCACGGGCACCCGCGAGGCCACCACGCGCGAGGCTGCCGAGGCGTGGGAGTCGCTGTTCCGTGCCCAGGTCGCGCTCATGCGACGGTTCCAGCGCGACGACGTGTGGGACCCGCTGACCATCCGCGAGTACGACGTGCTGTTCACGCTGTCCCGCTGCCCCGGCCTGACCGCGCGGATCAAGGAGCTCGGCGAGGGCAGCCTCCTGACGCAGCCCAGCCTGTCGCGCATGGTAGAGCGCCTCGAGGCCGCCGGCCTGGTCTCGCGCGGTCCCGTCGTGGGCGACGCGCGGGGCGTCGCGGTGACCCTCACGCCCGAGGGGCAACGTGTCCAACGCGACATCGGGCGCCGGCACGTCCGCTCGATCCGCCGGCTCGTCGGCGGGGCCCTCGACGCCGAGGAGCTGGCCGCGTTGCGCCTGCTCACGGACAAGCTCCGCGCCGCCCAGGCGGACATCCCCGACCCCTCCTGAACGGCCGCGGGACCTCGGGCCCATCCGTCGGAGCCTCCCACGGGACACGATGGACAAGTCGTCCGAGGGGCGGGCGGCGACAGGGAGGAGCGGGCATGCGGATCCTGGTGACGATCGCCTCGCGGCACGGGGGCACCTGGGGCATCGGCGAGGTCGTCGCGAGCACCCTGCGCGAGCGCGGCCACGACGCGGAGCTGCGGGCCCCGGAGGACGTGACGGACCTGACCGGGTTCGACGCCGTCGTGCTCGGCTCGGCGGTGTACGTCGCGCACTGGATGCCGGCGGCACGCGACCTCGCGGACCGGCTCGGCGCACAGCTCGCGGAGCGCCCGGTGTGGCTCCTGTCGTCCGGGCTGGCCACGCAGCCGGCGGCGTCGGCGAACTCGCCGCACGAGATCCGTGACCTGGTCGAGCGCATCGGTGCCCGCGGGCACCGCAGCTTCCACGGCCGGCTCGACCGGTCGGTCCTGTCCTTCACGGAGCGCGCGACGATCTCGGCCGCGCGGGCCCGCGAGGGCGACCACCGCGACATGACCGCGGTCGCCCGCTGGGCGGAGCAGATCGCGGACGCGCTGGCGCCCGTACCCGCCTGACGGCCCCGCCGTGGCCGTTCCGGTCGGCACCCTCCGGTGCCGGTCGGTCCGGGCCGGTCAGGAGGGCGGGTCGAGGGCGCGCAGCGCGCGCAGCTCGGCGGCGACCGCGGCGGGCGTCGGCCGGTCGGCAGGGTCGCCCGCGGTCATCGCGGCGAGCAGGAGCTCCCAGTCGCGGCCGAGGTCGGACGGCACCTCGACGGGCCGCAGCAGTCGTGCGAGGGAGGCCGTGAGCGGGTCCCCGGGGTAGACGCGGTGCCCCGTCAGGCACTCGAGCAGCACGAGTCCGAGCGAGTACACGTCCGTGGCCGGGCCCACCTCGCGGCCCAGGGCCTGCTCCGGGCTCTGGTAGCTCGCGGTGCCCGACGACGGCTGCGTCCGCGACGCGGTCGACGACGTGCTCACCGCGATGCCGAAGTCCGCGAGCACGACCGGCAGCCACGGCGAGTCGAACCGGCCGCCGGGGGAGGACGGGCGCTCGGCGACGAGCACGTTCGACGGCTTGACGTCCCGGTGCACCACGCCCGCGCCGTGCGCGTGGCCGAGCCCGAGCGCGAGCTGGCGTCCGACGTCCGCGACGAGCCCGCGCGGCAGGGGGCCGTCGGCGACGACGTCGCGCAGGGTGCGCCCCTCGACGAGCTCCATGACGAGGAACGCGACGGGGCCCACGCCCGTGAGCTGGTCGGCGCCGACGTCGAGCAGCGCGACGAGGTGCGGGTGCGCGAGGCCCGCGAGGACCCGCGCCTCGGCGGCGTAGCGGCGGATCTCCTCGCCGTCCGCCGCGCCCAGGTCGAAGACCTTGACCGCGACGCGGCGGTCCAGCCGCAGGTCCGTGGCGCGGTACACGGCGCCCGAGCCGCCCGAGCCGAGCGCGTCGTCCAGCCGGTAGCGCCGCCCGAGCACGGCGCCGGCGGGGGCGCTGAGGTCGGTCAGGGGCACGGGGCGGGTCCTTCGGTCGGCGTCGTCGGGGTGTGGCGCGGGACGGCGGTGCGGATGACCGCTCGATCGACGGTAGGAGCCCGCGCGGGTCGTCGCACGCGGAGCGGGCGTCTTCACCGGATCGTGATCCCCACGTGCGTCGATCGCTTGCGCGATCGTGCAAGCCGCTTGCGTCGAGTCGACGTAGCATGCAGTCATGTCGCGACGGCTCGCAGAGGTGGCACGCAAGGTCGGCGTCTCGGAGGCGACCGTGAGCCGCGTGCTCAACGGGAAGCCGGGCGTGTCCGAGCAGACGCGCGAGGCCGTGCTCACGGCGCTCGACGTCCTCGGCTACGAGCGGCCGACCAAGCTGCGCGGCGAGCGCGCCCGGCTCGTCGGGCTCGTGCTGCCCGAGCTGCAGAACCCGATCTTCCCCGCGTTCGCCGAGGTCGTCGGCGGCGCCCTCGCGCAGCAGGGGTTCACCCCGGTGCTGTGCACGCAGACCGCCGGCGGCGTCTCGGAGGCCGACTACGTCGAGCTGCTGCTCGGCCAGCAGGTCTCGGGCATCGTGTTCGCGGGCGGGCACTACGCCCAGCGCGACGCGACCCACGGGCACTACGCGCGTCTGACGAGCCGCCAGCTGCCGGTCGTGCTCATCAACGCCTCGATCGACGAGCTGCCCTTCCCGCGCGTGTCCTGCGACGACGAGGTCGCGATCGAGCAGGCCGTCGGGCACCTGGTGGCGCTCGGCCACACGCGCGTCGGGCTCGTCCTGGGTCCGGTGGACCACGTGCCGTCCGAGCGCAAGCTGCAGGCGGCGCGCGCGGTCGCGGGGCGGCTCGGGATCGAGCTCGGTGCGCATCAGGTCGTGCGCTCGGCGTACTCGCTCGAGAGCGGCCAGGCCGCCGCGAGACGGCTGCTGCGGGAGGGGGTCACGGGCATCGTGTGCGCGAGCGACCCGCTGGCGCTCGGGGCGATCCGCGCGGCGCGCCGCGCCGGCCTGCGCGTCCCCGACGACGTGTCCGTCGTCGGCTATGACGACTCGGCGTTCATGAACTGCACGGAGCCGCCGCTGACGACCGTGCGCCAGCCCATCGAGCCGATGGGACGCGCGGCGATCGACCTCCTGGTGAGCCAGATCAACGGCGCGGCCGTGCCGCAGGACGAGCTGCTGTTCGAGCCCGAGCTCGTGGTGCGCGGGTCGACGGCGCCCGCGCCCGCCGCTGCGCGGAGGACCTGACCCGCGCCGCACCACCCGGTCCGCCGACGACCCCGCCCCACCGAGGGGTGGGGTCGTTTCACGCGCGCTGCGATCACGTTTCGGTAACGCGGCTGTCGAGTTCTTGCGTCGATCCTGCTCGGCGCTTTAGTGTCCCGTCCATCGCGAGCGCCTCGGCGCCCGCACCTCCCGGCGACGCTGCCGGGAGCGGAGCGCGAGAGACGAGACCCCGTGACGCAGGCGCAGCCGCCGACCGACCCGACCTGGTGGCGGGACGCGGTCATCTACCAGGTGTACCCGCGCAGCTTCGCCGACGGCGACGGCGACGGCACGGGCGACCTCGCGGGCCTCCGGCAGCGCCTGCCGTACCTGCGCGACCTGGGCGTCGACGCGATCTGGGTCACGCCCTGGTACCGCTCGCCGCTCGCCGACGGCGGCTACGACGTCGCCGACTACCGCGCGATCGACCCCGCGTTCGGCACGCTCGCCGAGGCCGAGGAGACGATCGCCGAGGCGCTCGCGCTCGGGATCCGCACGATCGTCGACGTCGTCCCGAACCACGTGTCGCAGGAGCACGCGTGGTTCCGTGCCGCGCTCGCGGCCGGGCCGGGCAGCCCGGAGCGTGCCCGGTTCTGGTTCCACCCCGGCAAGGGCGAGCACGGCGAGGTCATGCCGACGCAGTGGGTCTCGTCGTTCCAGGGCAGCACGTGGACCCGGACGACCGACGCCGACGGGACGCCCGGCGAGTGGTACCTGCACCTGTTCGCGCCGCAGCAGCCCGACCTCAACTGGTCGCACCCCGACGTGCGCGCCGAGCTCGAGGACGTCCTGCGGTTCTGGTTCGACCGCGGCGTCGGGGGCATCCGCATCGACTCCGCCGCGCTGCTCGTCAAGGACCACGACCTGCCCGAGGTGCCCGAGCGGCCGGGGCCGGGGGAGCACCCCCACCTGGACCGCGACGAGATCCACGACGTCTACCGGTCGTGGCGCGCGGTCGCGGACTCCTACCCGGGCACGCGCGTGCTCGTCGGTGAGGTGTGGCTCGAGGACACGGCGCGGTTCGCCCGGTACCTGAGGCCCGACGAGATGCACACGGCCTTCAACTTCGACTTCATGGCCCGCCCCTGGGACGCGCGGGAGCTGCGGGCGTCCGTCGACGCGACGCTCGCCGCGCACGAGCCGGTCGGCGCCCCCGCGACGTGGGTGCTGTCCAACCACGACGTCACGCGCCCCGTCACGCGGTACGGCCGCGCCGACACCCGCTTCTCGTTCGCCGCCAAGCGGTTCGGGACGCCCACGGACCTCGCCGTCGGCCGGCGCCGCGCACGTGCCGCCGCGCTGCTCACGGCCGCGCTGCCCGGGTCGTTGTACGTCTACCAGGGCGACGAGCTCGGCCTGCCCGAGGTCGAGGACCTGCCGCTCGACGTCCTGCAGGACCCCATGCACGTCCGGTCCGGGGGCACGGACCCCGGCCGGGACGGGTGCCGGGTGCCGCTGCCGTGGTCGGGCACCGCCGCCCCGTACGGGTTCAGCGACCCCCGCGCCGACGGAGCGCCGGCGCGGCCGACGTGGCTGCCGCAGCCCGCGGACTGGGCCGGCCTGACGGTCGCGGCGCAGGAGGCCGACCCGTCGTCGACGCTCCGCCTCTACCGCGCCGCGCTCGCCCTGCGCCGCGCGGAGCCCGCGCTCGGCGACGGGACGCTCACCTGGGTCGACACGGCGCCCGAGGTGCTCGCGTTCGCCCGCGGCGACGTCACGTGCGTCGTGAACCTCGGCGCCGACCCCGTACGGCTGCCCGCCCACACCGACGTCCTGCTGACGAGCGACCCGCTCGAGGACGGCCTCCTGCCGCGCGACACCGCCGCGTGGCTGCGCACCTGACCTGCACCTCCCCACCACCCGGGCGGGTCCACCCCGGAACCGCCCGACCGCACACCGCAGTCCCCGCCCGCGGCCGCACCGGCGACCGCTTCCCGAAGGAGTGACGATGAGGTCCTCGCGCACCACCGCACTGGCCGTGGCCGGTGTGCTCTCGATCGGGCTGCTCGCCTCGTGCAGCAGCGACGACGCCGACGGCACGGGCGAGGGCGGCAAGGTGAAGATCACCGTCGCCGGCCTGCTGCCCACCGCCGACGACGCGGCCAAGGAACAGCTCGCCGAGCGGGTCGCCGCGTTCGAGGAGGAGCACCCCGACATCGACGTCGAGACCGAGGACTACGAGTGGAAGGCGTCGACGTTCACGACGCAGCTCGCGGGCGGCACGCTGCCCAACGTCTTCGAGATCCCGCTGACCGACGGCAAGACGCTCATCGAGAACGGCCAGCTCGCCGACATCGACGCGCAGGTCCGGGCGCTGCCCTACGGCGACGACTTCAACGAGGCGCTGCTCGCGAACGGCACGGGTGACGACGGCAAGGTCTACGCCGTCCCGGCCAAGTCGATCTACGCGGTCGCGCTGCACTACAACCGCAACCTCTTCGAGCAGGCGGGCCTGGACCCCGACCAGCCCCCGACCACGTGGGACGAGGTCCGCGAGTACGCCAAGCAGATCCACGACGCCACGGGCGTCGCGGGCTACGCGACCATGGCGCTCGACAACGCGGGCGGCTGGCAGCTCGCCGCGGGCGCGAACTCGCGCGGGGGCGTCATCGAGACGTTCGACGGCGAGCAGTACACCGCGACGCTCGACGACCCCGCGGTCGCGGAGCACCTGCAGTGGCTGCACGACCTCAAGTGGGAGGACGGCTCGCTGCTCGACCGCACCGACCTCGGCTGGGGCGACATCAACACCGAGTTCGCGGCGGGCAACCTCGCGATGTACACCTCGGGCTCCGACGTCTACAACTCGCTCGTCGAGGCCAACGGCGTCACGGCCGACTGGGGCTACGGCCTGACCGCGATCCCGACGTCGGGCGACGGCGGCGCGCTCACCGGCGGCACCATGGCCGCCGTCACGAAGCAGTCGACGGACGAGCAGAAGGACGCCGCCGTGAAGTGGATCGACTGGTGGTACCTGAGCAAGCTGCAGGACCAGGACCAGGCGGTCGCCGACGCGAGGACGCGGGCCGAGGCCGACCCGGCGCAGGCCGTGGGCACGCCCGTGCTGCCGATCTTCTCGAAGGAGAACTACGAGCAGTCGCTCGAGTGGGTCGCGGACTACGTCAACGTCCCGCTCGAGGACATGACCGGCTACACGGACGTCATGTTCGACCAGGAGCTCGTGCCCGAGGCGTCGGCGGCGGTGCAGGACCTGTACGCGCAGCTGTTCCCGGTCGTGCAGGCCGTGATCTCCGACGAGGACGCGGACGTCGACGCGCTGCTCGCCACCGCGAACGAGGCCGCGCAGCAGGCCATCGACGGCTGAGCCGCGGACGCCGGACGGGCGGCCCCCCCTGCCCGCCCGCCCGGCGTCCGCCCCTGCCCTGGCCCTCGGACCGACAGGAAGCACCCCATGACCACGGCCGACGCCGTCCGCACCGACCGACCCCCCGCCCTCGCGCGCCGTGAGCGAGCCCGCACGCCCGCGACGTGGGTGCGCCGCGGCGGCCTGTCCTCGCTCGTCCTCGCCCTGCCGCTGCTGCTGGTGTTCGGCATCTTCTCGTGGTGGCCGATCGTGCAGGCCGTCGTCATGAGCGTCCAGGAGACGAACCTCATCGACCCGCCGACCTTCGTCGGGCTCGAGAACTTCCTGACGATCTTCGCCGACCCGCTGCTGCCCACGGTCGTCCGGAACACCGCATGGTTCGCGCTGCTGGCGCTCGTCTTCGGCTACCCGGTCCCGCTGGTGGGCGCCGTGCTCATGAGCGAGCTGCGACGGCGCAAGGGCCTGTACTCCGTGCTCGCGTACCTGCCGGTCGTCGTGCCGCCCGTCGTCGCGGTGCTGCTGTGGAAGTTCTTCTACGACCCGCGGCCGGAGGGCGTGTTCAACACGATCCTCGGGGCCGTGGGGCTGGGCCCGTACTCGTGGCTCAACGACCAGGCGATGGCGATGCCGGCGCTCGTGCTCGAGGCCACGTGGGCCGCGGCCGGCGGGACGGTGATCATCTACCTCGCCGCGCTGATCGGGGTGCCGTCGGAGCTCTACGACGCGGCCGAGGTCGACGGCGCGTCGGTGTGGCGCAAGGTGTGGCACGTGACGATGCCGCACCTGCGCGGAGTCCTGTTCATCACGCTGATCCTGCAGGTCATCGGCACCGCGCAGGTGTTCCTCGAACCGTTCCTGTTCACCAACGGCGGCCCGAACCACGCGACGCTCACCGTGATGTTGTGGGTCTACCAGCTCGCGTTCACGTCCATCGGCAACAGCTTCGGCGAGGCGACGGCGCTCAGCCTGCTCCTCGCCGCGTTCCTCGCCGTGATGTCGCTCGTCTACTTCCGCCTGACCCGCAGCTGGAGCCAGTCGTGACCACCGTGCAGACCCCGTCCTCGCTGCGCACGACGCAGCCCGCGCCCGCCGTGCCGGGCGACGTCGACGCGCGCGTGCGGCGCCGTCGCCGGCGGCTCGTGATCGACTCCGGCGAGCGCGGCGCCCTGTCCACCGCGGACTGGCGCCGCCCGCTCGTCAAGCACACCTGGCGCTCGATGCACCTGGTGCTGCTCGTGCTGCTCGTCGTGTGGTGCCTCGGCCCGCTCCTGCTGCTCGGCAAGTTCGCGTTCACGCCGACGCAGGACATCCAGAGCACGCCGCTCGCGTTCTTCCCGAACGGCGCGACGACGCACAACGTCGAGATGGCGTGGACGAGGTACCACATCGGCCAGTTCTTCCTGAACACCGTGTGGGTCGCCGTGGGGTCGTGGTTCGTGCAGGTGCTCGTCGCGACGACCGGCGGGTACGTGCTGTCGGTGCTGCGGCCCGCGTGGGCTCGGGCGCTCCACTGGGCGGTGCTGGCCACGCTGTTCGTCCCGGCCGTCGTGCTGCTCGTTCCGCTGTACAAGATCGTCGTCGACCCGCCGATCGGGCCGAGCCTCATCAACAGCTACCTCGCGGTGTGGCTGCCCGCCGGTGCGAGCGCGTTCAACGTCGTGCTCGTCGCCCGGTTCTTCGACTCGCTGCCGCGCGAGATCTTCGAGGCCGCGCGCATGGACGGCGCCGGACCGTTCCGGCTGTTCCGCAGCATCGTCCTGCCGATGAGCAGGCCGATCGTCGGCGTCGTGTCGGTGTTCGCGGTGATCGCGTCGTGGAAGGACTTCCTGTGGCCCTTCCTCGTCCTGAAGTCCGACGCCGTCAAGCCGCTGTCGGTCTACCTGCAGTCGATGGCGAACGTGGACAAGGGCACGCTCATGGCGGCGCTCGCGATCTCGACGCTCATCCCGGTCGCGATGTTCCTCGTGTTCCAGCGCATGTTCCTGCGCGGCGCGGGCCTCGGCGGGGCGGTCAAGGGCTGAGCCCCGGCGCCCGCAGGTTTCTGACAACGTGTCGGGTCAACGTCACGGCGAGGGCGGCTCGACTCGGGAGGGACCGTCCGTGCGTGCGGTGCGATGATCGGACGGTGGCCCCCGACACCCCGCTGAGCACCCCCGCGCCCGCTGCCGGTCCCGCCGACAGCCCCCGCCCCGCCGACGCCGAGAACCCCGTCGCGCCGTACGACGCGCTGCTGCTGTTCTCGTTCGGCGGGCCCAACGGCCCCGACGACGTGATGCCGTTCCTGCGGAACGTCACCGCGGGCAAGGGGATCCCCGACGAGCGGCTCGCCGAGGTCGCCGAGCACTACCACCACTTCGGCGGCGCCAGCCCGATCAACGCCCAGAACCTCGCGCTGCAGAAGGCGCTGCAGGACGAGCTGGCCCGCCGCGGCCTCGACCTGCCCGTGCTGTGGGGCAACCGCAACTGGGAGCCGTACACGCGCGACGCGCTCGCGGCCGCCCACGCCGACGGCGCCCGCCGGATCGTCGCGCTCGTGACCAGCGCCTACGCGTCGTACTCCGGCTGCCGGCAGTACCGCGAGAACCTCTGGGCCTCGCTCGACGAGCTGGGCGGCGACCTCGGGCTCGCGGAGGGCACGCACCCGCTGGCCGCCGACAAGGTGCGGCCCTACTTCAACCACCCGGGGTTCGTTCAGGCCAACGTCGACGCGGTCGCCGAGGCCTACGCCGGGCTCGCCGCCGACGCCGCCGCGCAGGCGCGGCTCGTGTTCGTCACGCACTCGATCCCCGACACCATGGAGGAGGCGTCCGCGGTGAGCGGCGCCGCCTACAGCGCGCAGCACCTCGACGTCGCCGCGACCGTCGCCGCCGCCGTCTCGGAGCGTCTCGGGCGCGACGTGGCGTGGGACCTCGCGTACTGCTCGCGGTCGGGCCCCCCGAGCCAGCCGTGGCTCGAGCCGGACGTCAACGACCACCTGCGCGCGCTCGCGGAGCAGGGCGTGACGTCGGTCGTCCTGTCGCCCATCGGGTTCATCTCCGACCACATGGAGGTCGCGTTCGACCTCGACACCGAGGCGCTCGAGACCGCCGCCGAGCTGGGCCTGACCGCCGTGCGGGCCGACAGCGTCGGCACGCGGGAGCCGTTCGTCCGCGGGCTCGTCGACCTCGTGCTCGAGCGGGCCGCGCTGGCCCGGGCGCTGGACGCGGGCACCGCCGACGCGAGCACCGCCGAGGGCGCGGCCGTCGGGGACCTCCCGCCGTGGCGGGACGTCTGCCGCCCCGGCTGCTGCCGGCAGCGCGCCGGCGTCGCGTCCGGCATCCCCGCCGCCTGTTCCACCGACCCCTGGTCCTGAGCCGGTCGTCGCCGGCACCCACCCCGCAGCGCACCCCTCCGGAAGGACGCACGTGAGCCACCCCACGCCCGACACCGAGGCGATCAACGCCACCGTCCGCTACACGATGTGGACGGTCTTCGCCCTCGAGGAGGTGCTCCCCGAGGACGACGGCGAGCGGGCGCAGCTCGTCGCCGCGGCCCAGGACGCCGTGCGCGCCGACGGCCTCGTCGTGCGCGGCTGGTACGACGTGGCCGGCCTGCGCGCCGACGCCGACCTCATGGTCTGGTGGCACGCCGAGACGGTCGAGGAGGTGCAGGGCGCCTACCAGCGACTGCGGGCGAGCGACCTCGGGCGGCACCTGCTGCCGGTGTGGTCCGTCGTGGGCCTGCACCGTCCCGCCGAGTTCAACCGCGGGCACGTCCCCGCCTTCCTCGCGGGCGAGGACCCGGGCGACTACGTGTGCGTCTACCCGTTCGTCCGCTCGTACGACTGGTACGTGCTCCCCGAGGACGACCGTCGTCGCATGCTCGTCGAGCACGGGCAGGCGGCACGCGACTACGCCGACGTGCGCGCGAACACGGTGTCGGCGTTCGCGCTCGGCGACTACGAGTGGATCCTCGCGTTCGAGGCGGGCGAGCTGCACCGCATCGTCGACCTCATGCGCGACCTGCGCGCCACCGACGCCCGCCTGCACGTGCGCGAGGAGGTGCCGTTCTACACCGGCCCGCGCACCACGCTCGAGGCGTGGGCGGACAAGCAGCCGCGCGGCTGACGCAGCCCGCACCCCACCGGCGCCCCCTGCCTGCGGCGGGGGCGCCGGTGCCATGATCGGGGCATGGTCCACCTCACGGGCACGTGGCGGTTCGAGACGCTCGGCGGCGCCGGGCTGCCGGCGCAGGTCCGGTACGCGCCCTGGCTCACGTTCGACGGCGACGGCCAGGTGTACGGGCTCGCGGGCGTCAACCGCGTGCGCGGCACGTGGGAGCTCGACGGCGACGAGCTCGGCTTCGGGCCCGTCGTCTCCACGCTCATGGCCGGGCCGGACGACGCCATGGCGTGCGAGCGGCAGGTCCTCGACCTCCTGGGGCGCCGGCTGCGCGTGCGCGTCGACGGCGACCGGCTGGAGCTCGCCGACGGCGGCACCGTGGCCGCGACCCTGGTCGCCGACCCGGCGGCAGGAGAGCCTGCGACCTGACACCTCCGGTCGTCGCGGCACCCGCCGCCCTCGTGTCAGGCGGCCGCGGTCGTGCCCGGCCAGCGGTCGGCCAGCGCGTGCAGCGTGCGGACGCGGTCGGCGACGTCGAACGCCGTGCCGGTGACCATGAGCTCGTCTGCCCCCGTGCGCTCCACGAGCGCCGACAGCTCGGCCACGGCGCGGTCCGGCGTGGTCGCGACCTGCGTGCCCGGCGACTGCGCGAAGAAGTCCTCCGCGGCCCGCGGGTCGAGGTCCGCGAGCGCACGGGCCGCGTCGTCGGGCGTCAGGACGGGGGCGAGCGGCCGTCCCGTGCGCAGCGCGAGCGTCATGACCCGGCTGGGTCCGGCGAGGTGCCGAGCCTCCTGCTCGGTGTCGGCGACGAGCACCGACGCGGACACCATGAGCCGCGGCGCGTCGAGGACGGGGGAGGGGCGGAACGCGCGGCGGTAGGTCTCGGCGGCCTGCGTCGTGCGGCCCGTCGAGAAGTGGTGCGCGTAGGAGTAGGGCAGCCCGAGCTCGCCTGCGAGCTGCGCGGAGAACAGGCTCGACCCGAGCAGCCACGGCTCGGGGCTCGACGTCGCGACCGGTGTCGCCGTGAGCCGGCGGGCCCCCGCGGACGGCGCCGCCGCGAGCCGCACGCCCAGCAGCGCGAGCACGTCGACCAGCTCGGTCGGGAAGTCGTCGGCGCCGAGGCCGTCCACCGTGCGGCGCAGCGCCGCGGCGGTCGCGGGGTCGGCACCGGGCGCCCGGCCGAGGCCCAGGTCGACGCGTCCGGGGTGCAGGGCCTCGAGCATCGCGAACTGCTCCGCGACGACGAGCGCCGGGTGGTTGGGCAGCATGACGCCGCCGGACCCGACCCGGATGCGGCGCGTCGCCGCGAGCAGGTGCGCCGCGAACACCCCGGGGGCCGTCGACGCGACCATCGGCATCGCGTGGTGCTCGGCGACCCAGAACCGGCGGTAGCCCAGGTCGTCGGCGGCGCGGGCCAGCCGGGTCGTGGCGGCGAGCGCGTCGCCGCTGGTCTGGCCCGCGCTCAGGGGTGCGGTGTCGAGGACGGAGAGGGAGACGGTCACGTCGGGGGCAACGCGCCGTGCCGCCCAGGTCATCCCGTCAGGGGTACAGCCCGCGGATCAGGTGCGCCTCCGCGACGCGGCGGACGCCGATCGTCAGGGCCGCGTCGCGCATCGAGATGCCCTCGGCCTGCGCGACCGCCGCGACCGAGCGGTAGGACGCGAGCATCCGGTGCTCGAGACGCTCCGCGATCTCGTGCTCCGTCCACCAGTACGCCTGGTTCGCCTGCACCCACTCGAAGTACGACACGACGACCCCGCCCGCGTTGGCGAGGATGTCCGGCACCACGACGACGCCACGCTCCGCGAGGACCTCGTCGCCCTCGGGCGTCGTCGGGCCGTTCGCCGCCTCGACGACCCAGCGTGCCTTGACCTGCCGCGCCGTGTCGGCGTCGAGCACGCCCTCGACCGCCGCCGGGACGAGCACGTCGACGTCGAGGCCGAGCAGCGCGACGTTGTCGACGGCCGCACCGCCGGGGAACTCGTGGACCGGGCCGCCCGCGTGCACGTGCCGCAGCAGGGCCGACACGTCGAGACCGTCGGGGTTGTGCACGCCGCCGTGCTCGTCGCTCACCGCGACCACGCGCGCGCCGGACTCGGCGAAGATCCGCGCGGCCGGCGCACCGACCTTGCCGAACCCCTGCACCGCGACGGACACCTCGTCGAGCCGCACGCCCGCGTCGCCGAGCGCCGCCTCGGCCGCGTGCACCACGCCGCGCGACGTCGCCGTCGGACGCCCCAGCGAGCCGCCGACGGTGAGCGGCTTGCCCGTGGTCACCGCGGGGATCGTGTAGCCGAGGTTCACCGAGTAGGTGTCCATGACCCAGGCCATCGTCTGCTCGTTGGTGCCGATGTCCGGGGCCATGATGTCCCGCTCGGGGCCGATGATCGGCATGATCTCGCTCGTGTAGCGGCGGGTCACGCGCTCGAGCTCCGCCGGGGAGTACAGGCGCGGGTCGATCGTGACACCGCCCTTCGCGCCGCCGTACGGCACGTCGACCACGGCGCACTTCCACGTCATCCACATCGCCAGCGCGCGGACCTCGTCGATGTCGACGGACGACGAGTACCGCAGCCCGCCCTTGCCCGGCCCGCGCGAGATGTTGTGCTGCACGCGGTACCCCGTGAACAGCACGATCTCGCCCGTGTCCCGCCGCAGCGGGACGGCGACGTTCATCTCGCGACGTGGTGTCGCGAGCATGCGGTGCAGGCCGTGGTCGTAGCCGAGGATGGCGACGGCGTCGGCGAGCTGCGCCTGCGCGGTGACGAGCGGGGAGGACTGCGGACGGGGCTGCGCTGCCAGGTCGGTCACGCCCTCACCTTGCCACCGCTCGGCGTCCCGCGCTGCCGAGCCGACCCGCGCGCCGCAGACCTCACCCGGGGCGCGCGGGCCCGGCGTCAGCAGATCTGGGAGTCCTCCATCGGCTTGAGCAGCGAGCCGCCGAGGTGCCGCGAGTGCCGGGCCGGGACGAGGACGCACGTGCCGAAGGTGCCGTTCGCGTAGCGGCCCTTGACGAAGACGTCGGTGTGCCGGCAGTTGATCGTGCGCACCGTGTACCACGTGGGCTTGCTGACGTAGACGCCGCTCAGCACGCCGCAGAACGCCTCCTCGTTCTCGATCGTCGCCTGGACGCCGACCTCACCCGTGCGCGGCCGAGGCACGAGGACGAGGCCGCCGGGGTCGTCCGCCGTGGCCGTCGCGGCGGCCGACGCCGGGACCGGCGACGCGGCGGCCGGGACGGCGGCGACGACACCGCCCACGAGGACGGACAGCGTCGCGAGGACACGGAGCGCGGGCGTGCGGACGAGACGGCGGACGGGCATGGTTCCCCCTGGTCGACGGCGATGTCGGGCCCGCCGCCGGGCGGCGGGCCCGCCCAGGATGGTGGCGGTCGCAGGCCGCGTCAACCGGCCGCGCGCGTCGCCCGGCGGGTCGGCCGAGGAGTGCGCGATCGGGCCGCCTCGTGCCCGCGCCGCGCGGCACGGTCCCCGACCGTGGTCCAGACTGTGAGACGACCGGGGTGACCCCCTGGCACGACGAGGAGGTGCGATGAGCGCTCGACCCCACGAGGACCGTTCGCCTGCAGCCCCCGGACCCGTGGACCGGGCAGCCGGCGACGGAACGGCCGGGACGGGCACGGACGGTGCGCACCCAGCGCACCCCGCGCTGCCCGACGAGGCCGTGCGGCTCGCCCGGCGCTGGCTCGAGCGCACGTCCGGCGGGGAGACGCGGCGCGAGCGGTCCACGACGCGCCGGCTCGCCGCGCTCGTCGGCTCCCCGGAGGGACTCGAGCTCGCCGTGCGGTTCGTCGACCGCGTCGCGCGGCCGCGGGACGTCCGGGTCGCCGCCCGCGAGCTCGCCCGCCTCACGGGCACGCCCGGCGCGGCGGCGTTCCTCGGACCCGCGGACCGGGTCCTGCTCGCGGCCGGCGCGCGTGTCGCCCCGGCGCTGCCCGGCGTCGTCGTGCCCGCCGCGCGACGGCGGCTGCGCGCCCTCGTCGGGCACCTCGTCGTGGACGACGGGCCTGCGCTCGCGCGGCACCTCGCCGCCACGCGCGCCGACGGCTACCGGCTCAACCTCAACCTGCTGGGCGAGGCGGTCCTCGGCGAGCACGAGGCGACCGCGCGGCTCGCGCGCGTCCGGGCTCTCGTCGAACGCCCCGACGTCGACTACGTGTCCGTGAAGGTGTCCGCCGTCGCGAGCCAGCTGTCCCCGTGGGACTTCGACGGGAGCGTCGACCGGGTCGTCGAGCGGCTGCTGCCGCTGTACGAGGCCGCCGCGCGGCACGGCACGTTCGTCAACCTCGACATGGAGGAGTACCGCGACCTGGCGCTCACGGTGCGGGTCTTCGAGCGGCTCGCGTCGCACCCGCCGCTCGCGCAGGCAGCGGCCGGGATCGCGCTGCAGGCCTACCTGCCCGACGCGGCCGCCGCCTACGACGAGATCGCCGAGGTCGCCCGCCGGCGCGTCACCGCGGGCGGCGCCCCCCTCAAGGTGCGCCTCGTCAAGGGCGCGAACCTCGCGATGGAGCGCGTCGAGGCCGAGCTGCACGGCTGGCCGCAGGCGCCGTACCCGACCAAGGCCGACGTCGACGCGGCGTACCTGCGGCTCGTCGACCGGTCCCTGCGACCCGAGCGGACCGCGGCGCTGCGCGTCGGCGTCGCGAGCCACAACGTCTTCCACGTCGCCGCCGCGCACCTGCTCGCGCAGCAGCGGGGCGTGAGCGAGGCCCTCGACGTCGAGATGCTGCAGGGCATGGCCCCCGCGCAGGCCCGGGCCGTGCGCGACGACGTCGGGAGCGTCCTGCTCTACACGCCCGTCGTCGCGCCCGACGAGTTCGACGTCGCGGTGTCCTACCTCGTGCGCCGCCTGGAGGAGAACGCGGCGGGGGAGAACTTCCTGCACGCGGCGTTCGCCGACGCAGGTGGCGACGCGATGGACGGGCAGGAGCGTGCCTTCCGGGACGCGTGGGAGGCGCGCGACCGCGTGAGCACGACCCCGCGGCGTGGGACCGCCGCACCCGTGCCGCCTGCCCGACCGGGTGAGGCCGTCGCGGACGCGGCCGGCACCGACCCCGCGACACCGGCCCGGCCGGGTGAGGCCTTCGCGAACGTGCCCGACACCGACCCCGCGACGCCCGAGGGGCGCCGGTGGGCACGCGAGGTCGTCGCCCGCGACGTGGCGCCGGCGCCCGGGGCGGTCGTCGCGGGTGCCGCCGCGGACGTGGACGCGCTCGTCGAGCGCGCGCGCGGTGCGGCGGACGCGTGGGCGAGCACGGACCCGTCGGTGCGCGCCACCGCTCTGCGCGCCGTCGCCCGGGCGCTCGAGGAGGCGCGCACCGACCTCGTCGCGGTGATGGTGCACGAGGCCGGCAAGACGGTCGCCGAGGCCGATCCCGAGGTCAGCGAGGCCGTCGACTTCGCGCGCTACTACGCCGAGCGCGCGCAGGAGCTCGCGGACGGGCACGTGCCCGGTGCGCGCTTCCGGCCGCGGGGGGTCACCGTCGTCACGCCCCCGTGGAACTTCCCCGTCGCGATCCCCGTCGGCTCCGTGCTCGCCGCGCTCGCCGCGGGCAGCCCCGTCCTCGTCAAGCCCGCGCCGGCCACGCCGCTGTGCGCGCGCGTGGCGATGGCGGCCGTGCGGGCCGGGCTCGACGCCGTCGGTGCGCCGGCCGACGTCCTCACGGTCGTGCTGTGCCCCGAGGGCGACGTGGGCCGCCGCCTCGTCACCCACCCGGCCGTCGCGCGCGTCCTGCTCACGGGGTCGATCGAGACCGCGCGCGCGTTCGCGTCGTGGCGTGAGGACCTCGACGTGCTGGCCGAGACGTCGGGCAAGAACGCCCTGGTCATCACGCCGTCCGCCGACGTCGACCTCGCGGTCGCGGACCTCGTGCGCTCCGCGTTCGGGCACGCCGGGCAGAAGTGCTCGGCGGCCTCGCTCGCGATCCTCGTCGGCTCGGCGGGGACGGACGAGCGGCTGCGGCACCAGCTCGCCGACGCGGTCTCGTCGCTGCGCGTCGGGCACGGCCAGGACCTGGGGACCGTCATGGGGCCGGTCGTGGAGCCGGCGCAGGGCAAGCTGCTGCGAGCCCTGACGACGCTCGACCCGGGGGAGGAGTGGCTCGTCGCGCCACGGCAGGTCGACACCGCCGGTCGCCTGTGGACGCCCGGGGTCAAGCACGGCGTCGCACCGGGCTCGTGGTTCCACCGGACCGAGTGCTTCGGGCCCGTGCTGGGCATCATGCGCGCGCGTGACCTGGAGGAGGCGATCGCGTGGCAGAACGCCGTCGCGTTCGGCCTGACCGGCGGCCTGCACTCGCTCGACGAGGCCGAGATCGCGACCTGGCTCGAGCGCGTCGAGGTCGGCAACGCCTACGTGAACCGCCACACGACCGGCGCGGTCGTGCGCCGGCAGCCGTTCGGCGGCTGGAAGGCGTCCGTCGTGGGACCCGGTGCCAAGGCGGGCGGTCCGCACTACGTCGCGCAGCTCGGCGACTGGTCCGACGCGCCCGACGTGCCGCAGGACGACGACGCCTGGCTCGCGTGGGCGCGGGACGACGACGCACGCGTGTGGGCGCAGGACCTCGGTGCCGAGCACGACCCGAGCGGTCTGCACGTCGAGGAGAACGTCCTGCGGTACCGGCCCGTCCCGCACCTGACCGTCCGCGCCGGTGACGGTGCGCGGCCCGCGGCGGTCGCGCGCGTCGTGCACGCCGCCCGGACCGCCGGGGTGCCCACGACCGTGAGCGACGTGGCCGTCGAGGGCCACGCGGACTTCGCGGCTCGCGTGCGGGCCGGGGCCGTCACCGGGCGCGTGCGCGTCGTCGGCGACGCTCCGGGTCTGCGCGCGGCGGCCGCGGAGCAGGTCGGTGCGGTGACGGTCCTCGACGCCCCGGTGCTCGCCTCGGCGTCCCGCGAGCTGCTGACGGTCGTGCGCGAGCAGGCCGTCAGCCGCACCCGGCACCGTTTCGGCCACGTCACCGACCCGGTCCGCCGCGCCACGCCCTGACCGGCGACGGCCCGTCCCCGCGAGCACGCGGCCACGCACGAACGGGGCCACGCACGAACAGGTTCGCCCGACGCGCGATCAGCCCGACGCGCGGTCACGACGCACGGACAGGGAGACCCCGGTCAGGCCAACGCGCAGTCAGGCAGGTGCGCGGTCAGACCGACGCGCGGTCAGGCAGGTGCGCGGTCAGGCAGGTGCGCGGTCAGACCGAAGCGCGGTCAGGCAGGTGCGCGGTCAGGCAGGTGCGCGGTCAGACCGAAGCGCGGTCAGGCCGACGCGTGGGCAAGCAGGCGCGTGGGCAGGCAGGCGCGGCGGGCAGGCAGGCGCGCGGTCAGGCAGGTGCGCGGTCGGACGCCGGCGCGGGGCCAGGCAGGGGCGCCGTCAGGCGGAGGCGCGGATGACCAGCTCGGGCGCGAAGATCAGCGGCTCGGTCGGTGTCGGGGCGCCCTGCAGCTGGTCGAGCAGCCGGGCGCCCGCGGCACGCGCCATCGCGACGACGGGCTGCACGACCGTGGTCAGCGGGGGAGTCGTGGACGCCGCGACGCCGAGGTTGTCGTACCCGACGACGGCGACGTCCCCGGGGACCTCCTTGCCGTGCTCGGCCAGGACGCCGATCGCGCCGGCCGCCATGAGGTCGGAGGCGATGAAGATCGCGTCGAGGTCGGGGTGCTTCGCGAGCAGCTCGCGGGCCGCGATGGCGCCCGACGCGATCGTGAAGTCGCCGTGCACGACGGCGTCGTCGGGCAGCCCCGCGCTCGCCATGGCGTCGCGCCAGCCCGCGAGCCGGTCGATGCCGGCCGACATGTCCTCGGGCCCGGCGATGGTCCCGATGCGGCGGCGACCGAGGTCGATGAGGTGCTGCGTCGCGAGACGCCCGCCCTCGTGGTTGTCCGTGTCGACGTACTGCACGTCGTTCTCGTCCGCCGACAGGGGGCGACCGACGAACACGTTGGGCACGCGCGAGGCGAGGAGGGTGCGGTCGAGCTCGTCGTCGCGGTGGTGCGAGACCACGATTGCGCCGTCCACGTGCCCGTTGCGCAGGTAGCGGATGGTGCGCTCGCTCTCGCCCGGGCGGGCGATGACGAGCACGACCTGGATGTCGGAGTCGGCGAGCGAGCTGCTCAAGCCGTTGAGGGTGCCCGCGAAGAACGGGTCCGACAGGACGCGCTCGTCAGGCTCGGGGACGACCAGCGCGATCGAGTCGGTGCGCTTGGTCACCAGCGACCGTGCAGCACGGTTCGGGGTGTAGCCGAGGTCCGCGACGGCCGCCTCGACGGACGCGAGCGCCTCGGGGGACACGCGCAGGCCGCCGTTGATGGCGCGCGACGCGGTCGAGCGGGAGACACCGGCACGCTCGGCGACCTGCTCGAGCGTGGGAGCCGGGGGACGCGCCGGCTCGGTGCGGGCGGGGATGTTGTCGACCACCGTTGGTCTTCCCTCCTGTGGCTGCCGTGGCAGCGATGACGTGCTGACGGCAGGAGGGCGGGGTGGGGCCCACCCCGCCCTCCTGTCCTACCGGATCACGCGCCCCGGTGCGCGGGGAACGCGGTCCGCGTGGAGCTCGGGCAGTCTCTCAGCCCTTGACGGCACCCTGCATGATGCCCGCCACCAGCTGCCGGCCGGCGACGAAGAACAGGATGATCAGCGGGATGACCGAGACGGTCACGCCGGCCATGATCAGCGCCATGTCCTTGAAGTAGGTCGCCTGCAGGAGCTGCACGGCGACCGGCAGGGTCGGGTTCGAGGAGCCCAGGACGATGAACGGCCAGAAGAAGCTCGTCCAGGAACCGACGAACGTGAACAGACCGAGCATGAACGCCGCGGGACGCGCCGCCGGGAGGGCGACGTGCCAGAACGTGCGGATCATGGACGCGCCGTCGACCCGGGCGGCCTCGATGAGCTCGTAGGGGAGCGCGGACTCGAGGTACTGGGTCATCCAGAACACGCCGAACGCGGTGACGAGGCCCGGGACGATGACGGCGATGAGCTTGCCGGTCCAGCCGAGCTCCGACATCACGATGAACAGCGGGACGATGCCCAGCTGCGTCGGGACGGCGGTCGTCGCGATGACGAACACGAGCAGGCCGTTGCGGCCGCGGAAGCGCAGCTTCGAGAACGAGAAGCCGGCGAGCGTCGAGAACAGCACGACCGACAGGGACGTGACGACCGCGACGATGACGGAGTTGCCGACGGCCTGCCAGAACTTGATGTCCGAGTTCAGGACGCGGCTGACGTTCTCGAAGAAGTGACCCTGCGGGATGAGCGACGGGATCGGGTTCTGCGCGATGTACTGGCTCGTCGAGGAGGCGAGCAGGAATGCGTAGTACAGCGGCAGGATCGACGCGACGATCGCGAGCCCGAGGATGACGTAGGTCACCCAGCCCGGCCGACGGTCGGACCCCTGGGGTCCGCCACGCTTGCGCGCCGCCGCACGGGCAGCGCCGCGGCCGGCGGTCTGCGCGATGACGGGAACGGAGGGGGCGCTCATCGCCGGACCTTCTTTCGGGACTTCGTCGACGTCTCGGACGCGATGCGTCGGGTCAGCGAGAAGTTGATGAGACCGACGACGATGATGATGAGGAACAGGATCCACGCGACGGCGGCAGCACGGCCGAAGCTCTTCTGGTTGCCCCAGCCCACCTCGTAGATGTACATCGTCGCGGTCATCCACTGGCGGCTCGGGCCGCCCTGACCGAGCTGGTCGAACAGACGCGGCTCGTCGAAGATCTGGAGCCCGCCGATGGTCGACGTGATGACGACGAAGATGATCGTCGGCCGCAGCATCGGGACGGTGATGGAGAAGAACTGGCGGACCCGGGAGGCGCCGTCGATGACCGCGGCCTCGTAGAGGTCACGCGGGATCGCCTGCATGGCGGCCAGCAGGATCAGCGTGTTGTAGCCGGTCCAGCGGAAGTTCACCATCGAGGCGATCGCGACGTGGCTCGGCAGGATGTCGGAGTGCCAGCCGATCGGGTCGATCCCGATGTTCCCGAGCAGCGTGTTGATGATGCCGTACTGGTCGGAGAAGAGCCGGCCGAAGATCAGGGAGACGGCCACCGGGGCGACGACGTAGGGCAGCAGGACACCCATCCGCCAGAACGTCTTGGCCCGCAGGTTCGCGTCCAGCAGCGCCGCGAGCACGATCGCGATGAGCAGCTGGGGGATCGTCGAGATCAGGAAGATCGAGAAGGTGTTGCGGATGCCCTTCCAGAAGTTGGGCTCCTGCAGCACGTAGGCGTAGTTCTCGAAACCGACGAACTCGCCCTGGCCACCGATCAGGTGCCACTGGTGCATCGACACGTAGGCCGTGTACAGCAGCGGGAACAGACCCGTGAGCGCGAAGAGGAGGAAGAACGGGGAGATGTAGAGGTAGGGCGAGACCTTGACGTCCCATCGCCCCAGGGTCTGGCTGAAGCCGACCCGGCGGGGTGCCCGCGGCGTGGAGCCGGAGACGCGCCGGTCGGTTCTCGGCGGCTTGGTGGAGGTGGCCATCGATTGTCCTTCGGAACTGTTGGGGCGGTGCCTACGCGGCGGGGGCCGGGCCGATGGTCTCCCATCGACCCGGCCCCGTCAGCGTCAGCCCAGGGCGTTGATCGCCTGGACGGCGGCGTCCCACTGCGCGGCGGGGTCACCGCCGTTGACGTCCACCTCGACGAGCGCGTTGTTGAACGCGTCGTTCACGGCGAAGAAGTTCGGGCCCTTGTAGACCGTCGTGATGCCCTTCGAGCGGTTGACGAGGATCTCGCCGGCCGGGGCGTTGTTGAAGAAGGCGTTCGTGGAGCCGAGCAGGTCAGGCGACTCCTGCGCCTCGACCTGGCTCGGGAACGTGCCCTTGCTCGCGTAGGCCTTGAGCTGCTGCTCCGGAGCGGTCAGCCACGCGGCCAGCTCCTTCGCCTCCTCGGTGTGCGCGCCCTGGGCGGGGACCGTCAGGAACGAGCCACCCCAGTTGCCGGCACCGCCGGGGAACACGTCGGCGATGTCCCAGCCGGTCACGCCGGCCGAGTTGCCCTCGATGACACCGAGCATCCAGCCCGGCGCCAGCATCGTCGCGAACGCGTCCTCGGCCTGGAACTTGGCGTTCCAGTCGTCGCTCCACTGCTGCAGGTGCGCCGAGAGGTTGTCGCCGACCGAGGCCTGCACGACGGCGTCGTAGGCGGCCTTCACGTCCGGGTTGTCGACCGCGATGATCGAGTTGTCGTCCGGGTTCTCGTAGGGCTCCTCGATCTGGTTGATCATGCCCTGCCAGATCGCGCCGGCCGAGTCGAACCACGGCTTGCCGGTGGCGTCGGTGTACTGCTTGCCGACCTTGAAGTACTGGTCCCAGCCGCCGCCGTTCTCCGACAGGAGCGCCGCGACCTCGGCACGGTCGGTCGGGAGGCCCGCCGCCGCGAACAGGTCGGAGCGGTACGCGATGGCCTCGGGGCCGATGTCGGTGCCGTAGCCGATGAGCTCACCCGACGGGGCCGTCGCCTGCGCGACCTTCCAGTCGAGCCAGCGGCCGTCGAGCTCGGGGTCCGTCAGGTCGACGAACTTGTCCGGGTACTGGAGCAGCTCGGGGAGCCAGTCGACCTCGATGGCCTCGATGTCCGACAGGCCGGAGCCCGCGGCGAGACGCGTGTTGAGGTTCTCGCGGGCCTCGTTGGAGGTCGCCGCCTTCTTGTGCTCGATCGTGATGCCGGGGTGCGAGGACTCGTACTCCTCGAACATCTCGTCCGTGTAGCCGAACTCGTTGAACGTCGCGACGGTCAGGGTGATGTTGCCGCCCTCGTCGGTGTCCTCACCCTCGGTGTCGCCCGCGTCGGAGGAGCAGGCCGTGGCGAGGAGGGCGATGCCCGTGACCCCGGCCGCAGCCGCCCACATCTTGCGTGTGGTCTTGCGCACTATGACTCCCTTGTCAGTCGGACGGCGTCCTCGCCGTACCCCTGGGGCATCCGCCACCCGTCTGCCGCAGGGGCCGCGGACGGGCGTCGGACGTGGGCCTGATGGACCCCGCGCAGGTACGTCCTTCCGCAGAATGTAGGAGCGTTCCCACGCGCTGCATGAACTGTCGTCCGCGCTTGGTCGAGTGTCAAGGACGAGGGGTGTCCGATTCGCCGTGGGATCGCTACCACACCAGCGTTTGTGCAGGTCAGGGGCGTGATCGCGGCCGACCGTGTTACCGAATCGTTACGGCTGCTCGGCCCGGCCGTGATCTGCGAGCCAGCGCTCCGCGACGGCCTGCTCGACGCCCAGAGCGCCACGGATCGCCCGGGCCGCGGCCTCCTCCACGGCGGCCCCGAACAACGGGATGCCGGCGTGCAGGTCGCCGTCGTAGACGAGGCGCGTCGCGGCGGGTCCGGAGGGCTCGAGGAGGCAGCGGCCCGTGAGCCGCACGGGAGCGCCCGCGATCTCCACGACGACGGTGCCGGCTCGGGCGCCGTCAGGCCCGGCCGCGTCCCACGCCTCGACGAGGCGCACGTCGATCCGGTTGCCGACGAACCCCCGCACCTGGGCGGGGATCTGGTCCGAGGGCAGGGCGCGGCGCGTCGTCACCGTGAAGGCCTCGTCGGCGCTGCCGGTCACGTCGACCTGGTGGTCGATCGCGCCGCTCGCGACGACCTTCTGCTCGACGTAGCGCGGGTCGGCCAGCATGCGGCCCGCGGTGGCCGCGTCGGTCGGCAGGTCGAGCGTCACGCTCAGGTGCACCGTGGTCCTCCAGGGTCGTGGCCGGGGCGGGGCCCGCGGCGGGTGGTCCTCGCGGCGGCGGCGGACCGTGCTCCGAGGCTAGTCGTCGCGCGGCCGCGTGCACCTGCGACGTGCCGTGGTCGTGCCGTGGGCGTCGTGCCGGCACCGGCTCCCGGCCACCTACCCTGGACCCGTGTCCACGCTGAGCACGCTCGTCGCCCGCCACGCCTCGCTCGAGGCCGCCGACCTGGAGTGGCTGCACCTGCTGGTGGGCGACTGGCAGGTCGTCTCCGACCTGGCGTTCGCCGACCTCGTGCTGTGGCTGCCCACGGACGACGAGGACTTCGTCGCCATCGCGCAGTGCCGCCCGTCGACGGGCGCCACGGTCCACTACGACGACGTGGTCGGGTCGCGCGCACCCGAGGGGCAGCGCCCGCAGCTGCGCAAGGCGCTCGTCGAGCGGGCGCCCCAGCGGTCGCGCGAGCCGCGGTGGTTCGGGTCGTACGCGGTGCGCGAGGAGGCGGTGCCCGTGGTCCGTCGCGGCCGCACGATCGCAGTCATCGCGCGCCAGACGAACCTGGGCGGCGCGCGCACGCCCAGCCGGCTCGAGCTCAACTACGTCGAGGCCGCCGACGAGGTGTTCGGCATGATCGCGCGCGGCGAGTTCCCCGCGACCGACGCGCCCACCGGTCCGCGCCGTGGCGCGCCGCGCGTGGGCGACGGCCTGGTCCGGCTCAACTCCGAGGGCGAGGTGCTCTACGCCAGCCCGAACGCGCTGTCCTGCTTCCACCGGCTCGGCGCGCTCGGGGACCTGGTCGGCCGCTCGCTCGTGGAGGTCACGGCCGACCTCGTCGAGCAGAGCGCGACCGTCGACGAGTCGATGCCGCTCGTGCTCATGGGGCGCGCGCCGTGGCGGACCGACGTCGAGTCGCGCGGCGTGGCGCTGTCGCTGCGCGCCGTCCCGCTCACCGAGCACGGGCAGCGGACGGGGGCGGTGCTGCTGTGCCGCGACGTGTCCGAGCTGCGGCGGCGCGAGCGCGAGCTCATCACCAAGGACGCGACGATCCGCGAGATCCACCACCGCGTGAAGAACAACCTGCAGACGGTCGCCGCGCTGCTGCGCCTGCAGTCGCGCCGGATGAGCTCGCCCGAGGCGCGCGAGGCGCTCGGGGAGGCCATGCGGCGGGTCGCGACCATCGCGCTCGTGCACGAGACGCTGTCGCAGACGCTCGACGAGAGCGTCCCGTTCGACGACCTCGTCGGGCGCAGCCTGCGCCTCGCGGCGGACGTCGCGACCGCGGGCGCGCACGTGCGGACCGTGGTGACCGGCTCGTTCGGGTCGGTCCCGGCGGAGGACGCGACGGCGCTCGCGCTCGTGCTGACCGAGCTCGTGACGAACGCCGTCGAGCACGGGTTCGAGGGGCGGGAGTCGGGGACCGTGGAGATCGTCGTGGACCGCGAGGGCGACGACCTGCGCGTCGAGGTCGCGGACGACGGCGCGGGCCTGCCGGCGGACCGCGGGGCCGGGTCGGGGCTCGGCACGCAGATCGTCTCGACGCTCGTCACCAACGAGATGGGCGGCACGATCGCATGGGGGCCGCGCGAGGGCGGTGGCACGTCCGTCGTCATCGAGGCGCGGCTGCGCCACGGGCGCGACGCGGCCGTCATCGGCTGACGCCGGCACACCTGGCGGCCACCCGCACGAGGCAGGCGCCCGCACGAGGCGGCCGCCCGCACGAGGCAGCAGCCCGCACGAGGCGGCCGCCCCTGCGCGGTGGCCGCCCCTGCGCGGGTCAGGGCTCCACGGTCGCGGAGCGGTCGCGGCGCGCGCCCGCGCCACGCAGCAGCAGCCGCCGGACCGCGTCGACGCGCCGCAGCACGCCGCTGACGCCCACGGGCTCCACCGACGTCACGAGGCGGCGCAGCCCGTCGGCGCCGAGCTCGAGGTCCGCCGCGAGCACGACGTCGCCGGTCTCCTCCCGCACGGTGAGCGCGACGTGCGACAGGTCGCCCCACGCGTCCGGGCCGGGGTCGTCGACGAGCGAGCGGACGGCCTGCACGTGCAGGTCGCGGCCCCCGACGCGCACGAGCCCCCGGTAGGTGAGCGCGTCGTCGTCGGCCTCGGCGCGGCCGTGCGCGAGCAGCGCGCGCTCGCCCCACGGGCCGTACGCCAGCGCGCCCGCGACCTGCGCCGCCTCCACCGGCCCGTCCAGCGGGAGGACCACGGTGAGGTCCAGGACGACGTCGTGCACCCCCGCGCGGCCCGTGAGGTGCTCGACGTAGCGCGCGGACGGGGGCGGCTCGGTCATGCGGGTGCACGCCGGGTCGTGCGGGACGCCCACGGGGGAGCGGGTCGCCAGGTAGCGGCGTGCGTCGCGGTAGCCCATCTGCACGAGCGAGTCGGCGGACACGCGGCCGAGGTAGAACTCCGGGTCGAGCGGCAGCGGGTGCGCGGGGACGACGACGTGCAGCACGAACTCGCGGCCCTGCGCGCGGGCCAGCGCGAGGTCGGCGGCCAGTGCGCCCGCGGCGCTCATCTCGATCATGTGCACGTACTGCTCGAGCGGCCCGTCGCCCCAGCGGTCCGTGTCGCCGATGCACCACACGAGCCAGACCTCGTCGGCGCCGCGGCGCAGCGCCTCCGTGAGGTTGGCGTCGCGCACCCAGACCGCGTCGGTCCACACGTGCCCGTCGCGGTGCAGCGGCGTGAGGAACAGCGGCAGCGACATGCCGGCCGCGAGCAGCGGCGCGTCGACGTCGCGCGCGTCGACGGCCACGTCGCGCTTGGTCGCGAAGTCGACGACGGTGAAGGAGCCGGCGAGCGGCGAGCGGCGGATCGCGTCGACGTCGATGCCGAGCGCCGGGAAGACCCGCTCGACGAGCCCGTCCGCGTCGCCGACCGCCGGCAGGTTCCACGGACCGGTGAGGTAGTCGCGCAGCGGGAGCGCCGAGCCGAAGTCGCGCACGTCGACGTCGCGCCAGCGGCGGCACATCGACGCGCCGTCGACGCCCGAGCACAGCATCGCGGCCGTCAGGATGCCGCCGGACGTCCCGTCGACGTGGTCGAAGACGAGCCCGTCCTCCTCCAGGGCGCGGACGACACCCGCCTGCCACGCGACGCGCATGCCCCCGCCGGCCAGCACGAGCGACCTCATCGCGCACCCCGCAGCCCGCGCAGGTGCAGGGCGAGCAGCAGCGCCGTCACGAGGTCGAACGCGGCGACTGCGAGCGCGAGCGGGTCGAGCACGCCGCGCGCGACGCCGACGGTGACGGCGACCGCGGCGCCCGCCTTCTGCACCGCGGCCCACAGCACGACGTCGGGGTCGTGCCGCGGCCGCGACAGGGTCGTCAGGAGCAGGCCGCCGACGACCACCATGAACATCCCGACCGTGGCGAACAGCTGGCGGGTCGTCGCGTCGTCGGTCGCGCCGAGCAGCGACAGGACGAACCCGGGCGCGAGCACCTGCGCGGCGCCGCTCGCGACGGTCACCCAGCCGATCGCGACGAGCACGAGGACCAGCGGCGTGCGGGCGTCGCGCCGCGTCACGGGCGCCGGGGCGGCCGCGCTCACGACAGCGCCCCGAGCAGGTCGGGCCGCGCGACGACGTACCCGACGATCGCGCCCCACGTGAGCGTCGAGCCGTAGAACCGGACGTCGTTGAGCAGCATCCAGCGGCCCAGCAGGTGGCGGAGCTCGGCGTCATCGGCGAAGTCGCCGCCGCGGATGCGCTTGTTGATCGGGATGATGAGGCCCTGGCCGACGAACGTGAGCACGAAGATCCCCACGAGGCAGGCCACGCCGAACCAGACGTAGCCGGTGCCCCGCTCGGCCACGACGAGCGCGATCGCCGCGACGAACATGAGCGGTACGACGCCCGTGAAGAACACCGTGGCCCGCCGCGTCGGGATGCCGAAGTGCGTCGCGACGTTGTCGCGCGCGAGGCCGCGCCACGTGGGGAACAGGAACCACTTGAGCACCCACATCGTGCCCATGTACATCGAGGCGCCGAACAGGAACCACAGCGCGGCGAGGAAGGTGAGCATCACGGCACCTGCGCCCGCGCACGCGGGACGGGCTGCACCTGCGGGCGGGTGCGGTCCGGGGGAGGCGGCCAGGTCTCGCCGCGCCCGAGCCCGACGACGGATCCCAGCGGGTCGCCGAAGCGGCCCGACGCGTGGTCGGCGTCGACGTCGGCGAGCGTGCGGCCCGTGAGGAACCACGCCTCGTAGTGGTCGTCGAGCACGCCGTGGGCGGTCGGCAGCCAGGCGGTGAACAGCGGGCGGTCGCCGATGCCGAGCGCGTGCAGCGGCTGCACGCCGGGCGCGTCGCCGAGGACGATGCGCGCCCGGGCGCCCGGCCCGACGGCGACGTCGCCCGTGGCCTCGAAGTAGATCGTCGACCTCATGAGCTGGCCGCGGAACGCGCAGTAGTTGGCCGCGGCGAGCTTGAGCGGCAGGCCCGTGGGTGCGGGCCGCTCGATCTCGACGAGGGCGCCGAACCGCCCGTCGAGCGTGTCGTACTGCGCGGAGACGGTCTCGTCGGTCACCACGAAGTCGAGCGACGCCTGGTGCTTGGGCATGCCCCAGATGCCCTTGCCGCCCTTGACGGACACCTCGGTCGAGACGGGCAGGTCGACGACGTACTGGCCGAGGTGCAGCGTGCGCATGAGCAGCATCGGCAGCAGCGGGGGTGCGGGCCGCGGGCCGTGGGTGACGGCGATCGCGAGCGAGTACTCGATGTACTGCCCGATGTCGGTCGACCGGTAGTTCACCACCGTCGCGAGCAGCACGCCGCGGCCGAACCCGAGGCTGACGGGGTGCAGCTCGCGGCCCGGCAGGACGGCGCGCGCCGCGGCGAGCGAGATCGGGAAGGCCGCCATGAGGACCGGCGAGTCCTCGGAGGACACGGGCATGGCGTACGGGATCGTGTCGACGCGCGCGGCCTCGCCGGTGAGTCGGCGCTGGCGGCGCGGGACGGGCGAGGGCACGCGGGACAGCACCGTCCGCGCGGCCGAGGTCAGCAGGCTCATCGGTGCAGCTCCTCCAGGATGATCGGGTAGGTGTCCCGCCACGCCCGCCGGCCGAAGAACACGTCGAGGTGCCCGTAGCCCGGCAGGACGTGCAGGGTGTCGCCCGCGCCCGGCCGGTGCGCCGCGAAGAACGCGTGCGTCCGGACCTGCGACTCGGGCAGGAAGCAGCGGTTGTCGGCGCCCGCGAGGAACGCGAACCGCGCGTCGGTGCGCGGCGGTCCCGCGACCAGGTCGGCGGGGAGCTCGGGGTGCTCCCGGGCGGCGACGAGGTGGCCCGCGGCCACGGACCGCCCCATCTGCGCGAAGAACGTCAGGGGTACCTCGGCGAACTCGCCGCTCACCCAGTCGTGCGTCGCCGCGTCGAGGTTGCGGTGCGACCACAGGGCGGGGAACCCGGAGCCGTACGTGAACGACACCATCCGGCACACGAGGTTGTCGCACTCGGGGTGCGTGAGGGCGACCGCGCGGCGCACGACCTTCGAGAACGCGCCGTCGCTGCGGTACCCCCACGACGGGTCCAGGTGCGGCGTGAACCGCGCGATGGGCGGCGCGAGGTACCGGATCTTCTGCCGGGACCAGAACGGGATGACGGGGTGCAGCGAGACGGCGTTGCTCACGACCGTGTCGACGGCGGGCAGCAGCCCGGCGACCGCGGCCATCGTGAACGACGTCGAGCCCTGGCAGTGCACGACCGCCTTGAGGGTCGGCGCGCCCGTCGCCGCCAGCACGTGCTCGACCGCCGCGGGGTGGTCGAAGACGGCGGCGTCGTCGAGCGTCCACGGCGAGGGGGCCAGGTCGATCGACGCCCGCCAGTTGAGCATCCAGACGTCCCAGCCGTCCTCGAGCAGAACGTCGACGAGCGTGCGGGGCAGCGGCGGGCGGAACAGCTCGGCCCGCACGCCCGACCCGTGCACGAGCAGCACCGGCCCGCGCCAGGGCTCGCGCGGCCCGCGCACGTGCACGAGCGTGAGGCGGGTCCCGTCGCGCGCGGTGAGCGGGACGACGTCGGTGCGGTGGTCGGCGCGGGTCACGGTGGTCCGGCCCGTCTCCTCGACGCTCATGCGAACCCCTCCCGTGCGACGACGACCGGTTCCTCCAGGAGCCGCACGGCCGGCAGGCCCGCGGCGGGGACGGGACGTGCGCGGCCGGCGCGGTGCTCGACGTCCCACGCGCGGCACACGGTGTCGACGACGACGGGGTACAGCTCGAGCGTCCCGTCGGCGCGCACGCACATCCGGACGAAGCCCTTGCCGTCGCCGACGGCCTGGCCCGACATCTGCCATCCGGCGACGACGCCGTCACGACGCGACAGCAGCAGCAGCGCGAACGCCTGCGTGCCGAGCAGCGCGCCGAGGACGAGCACGAACGGGACGACGAGCGCCGCCGTGAGCGCGGGCGACCACGACGGCCACGGCACGGCGACGGTCGCGACGAGCACGAGCAGCGCGGCGACGAGCTGCAGCCCGACGCCGGTCGTGGCGGGCACGAGCCGCGCGACCCGGCCGCGGGGCGAGGCGGACGCGACGGCGAGGTGCAGCACGAGCAGCCCGACGACCCAGGCGAGCACGCCGAGCGCCGCCTCGGTCGCGGCGCCCGCGGGGCCGCGCAGCAGCGTCGGGGACCCACCGCGCAGCACGCCCAGCACCCCGGCGAGGCAGCCGACGAGCACGAGCTGCACGACGCCCGCGGTCGCGAGCAGGCCCGGGTTGCGGCGGCCCGCCCACCAGCGGCTCGCGGGGTTGGCGACGCGCCGGCGCAGGCGACGGGACTCGTCCTGCGGCGGGTAGGTCGGCCCGGCGCGGTCGAACCACGTGCCGGGCGACGCCTTGGTCCGCATGCGCGAGGCGGCCGGGGGCAGCTCGACGGCGGCGGGCAGGTGCAGCGTGTCACCGAGGTAGGCCCCGCCGAGCCCGCACGTGACGGCCTGCACCGCGCGCGCGTCCCCGGGCGTCGTCGCCGTGCCGGCCGGGGGCCGCTCCGCGTACCGGCTGTAGTGGTGGGAGTCGCCGCTGATCCACAGCCGCACGCGCGCGCCGGTCTCCTCCGGCTCGCGGCGCCCCGGGACCCGCCGGTGACGGACCACCTCGCGCTCGACGAAGTGCAGCTGGTTGAACGCGTCGGGGTCGCTGCCCGCCTTGGCCCAGGCGGGCTCGGCCGCGCACACGACGACCGCGTCGCCGGGGCGCAGGTGCGCGGTGACGTGCGTGCGGAAGTAGTCGAGCTGCGGGCCGTCGACGTACTCGTCGAGCTGGGAGTCCAGCCCGAGCAGCCACCAGCCGGGCGCGAGCCGCACCGCGAAGTAGGAGCGGCGCTGCACGGTGCGCCACGCGCCGACGCTCGCGCCGCACGTGAAGACGCGCAGCCACGCCGTCAGCCCGTCGTACCAGTCGTGGTTGCCCGGGATCGCCAGCAGCGTGGGCTCGGTGGTCGCGTCGAGCGGCGTGCCGGGCGGCGGTGCGGGCAGCGCGGCACCGTAGGGCCCGAGCGTGCGGTGCTCGTAGCCGCGCGCCGAGGCCGCGGGGTACACCTCGTCGCCGCCCATGACGAGCACGTGCCCGCGCGGCAGCGCGAGGTCGGGCCCGCCGCCCGGCCGGGCGACCTCGAGCTCGGGCTGCGCGAGCAGCGTCGCGACCGTGTACGTCGCGTCGAAGCCGTCGCCGAGGTCGGCGACGAAGTCGAGCCACACGTCGCCCGTGGGCCGGTGGGCGGGCTCGACGAGCCCGCCGGGCAGGGCCGCCTGCACCTCCCGCCGGTCCCCGTAGGCGGTGAACACCGAGGCCAGCGCGACCTTGAGCGCCGTGCGGGCGAGCTCGGGCGGGTCGAGCCAGCGCACCTGCGCGCTCGGGACGAAGCCGAGCTCGGTGCCGTGCGCCGCCAGGTCGCGCCGCCTCACGGCCGGGCCCCCGCGGGCACGCGCGCGGCCCGCCGCTCGGCGACGTAGACGTCCCACAGCTCGCCGAGGAACAGCCGGCCGAACCGTGCGAGCGCCGCCGCGCCGTCGTCGCCGTGCGTGCGGAACGTCGTGAGCTGCCGGGCGAGGTCGAGCGGCCGGATCACGAGGACGCCGGCGCCGATCGTGCCGTCCGGGACGTCGTCGTCGGTCGCGCCCAGGTCGTCGAGCACGGTGAGTGCCTGCGCGTGCGTCGTCGCGGTCGGGGGAGGCAGGTGGCCGCGCACGACGCGGACGTGCAGCGTCGTGGTGTCGGCCCACACGTCGAGCCCGCGGTCGTCCTCCACCTGCTTGCTGCCGAGCAGCGTGAGCGGGGAGCCCGCGGTGTCGCGCAGCCACAGCCGGTAGAGCATCCGGCGGCCGGGCGTGCCCGTCGGGTGGACGAACAGCTGGAACCAGCCCTGCTCGACGTCGAGGCGGCCCCCGAGCACGTTGCTCTCGACGAAGCCCGTCGCCTGTGCGCGGTGCAGCGGGTCCGCGACGAACGCGTCGATGTCCGCGGCGGTGATCGTCAGGACGAACGTCAGGTGGTCGCGCAGGCTGCGTGCCACGAGCGCGCCTCGGGCGGGGTCGGTGACGCCGAGGGTGAACGGGCCGGTCATGCGCTCGGTGAACGCGACCGACGTGGCACCCGGGACGGCGGCCGCGCGGGCGCGCACCGGCGCCGCGAACCGCGTCGTCGTCGGCCGTGCCCAGTCCTGCTCGAGCATGCGGGTCGCGGCCCGGTCGGCGAGCGCGGCGATCGTGAGCGAGGGGTTCGCGCCGACGGGCCCGGGCAGCGCGGCACCGTCGACGACGTGCAGTCCCGGGTGGCCGTGGACCTCGCCGAACGCGTCGCACACGCCCTCGCCGGCGTGCCGGCCCATCGGCGCGCCGCCCAGCGGGTGCACCGTCACGACGCGCTTCATCCACCACAGCGGGTTGTCCTGGAAGCGGGCGCCCAGCTCCTCGCCGACGCGCTGCATCGTCGCGCGCATGTCGTCGAAGTAGGCGCGCGACGTCGCGGTGGTCCAGTCGACCGCGAGCCGGCCGCCGTGCAGCGACATGCGGCCGTCGGGGACGTCGCGGCCCATGCCGAGCAGGGGCAGCGACCCCGCGGACAGGCGCCCGTCGCCGAGGAGCGCGGACAGGTCCGCCGAGACGTTCGAGCGCCCGCGGGCGAGGACCCGGTTGCGTGCGACCTGCCAGGCGAACGCGGCCGCCCGCCGGGCGGTGGACCGCAGCTGCGCGGTCTCGACGAGCCAGCCGAGGAAGCCGGGGAAGCCGGCGTCCTCGACGTAGTAGCCGCGGCCGCTCGCGCCGTCGCCGTCGAGCGCGTCGGGGCGCCGGATCGCGGTCGTGATGACCGGGCCGGTGCCGCCGTCGACCGGCAGGTGCTGCCCGTCGCGCGTGCAGTCGAGCAGGAGCGTGAGCAGGTCGCCGTTGCCGGAGAACCGCGTGCCGAGCGCGGGGCCGAGGTCGGGCAGCGACGCGCGGCTGCGCAGCAGCAGGAACGTCGTGCCGAACGTGCCCGCGCCGAGCACGACGCGGCGCGCGACGATCTCGCGCTCGGGCAGGGAGCGCGTGCGGGTGTCCACGTCGCCACGGGCGCCCTCGGGGTGCACGACGTACCGGACGAGGTAGCCGCCGCCGTCGAGCGGTCGCACCGCGCGGACCTCGTGCAGCGTGCGCAGGTCCGCGCCGTGGTGCGCCGCGGCCGCGAGGTAGGTGTGGTCGAGCGTGTTCTTGGCACCCGTGTTGCAGCCGATGTCGCACTCCCCGCACAGCGAGCAGGTGCGTCGCCGCGTCCCGGGGTGCACCGTGCCGAAGGCGGCCTCGGGGAGGTCCATGCCCGGCGCGGGGTCCTCGCCCGGGCGCGCGAACGTCACCGCGAGCGGCGGGCGCACGGTCGGCATCCCGAGCGCGACCGCGGCCTGCTCGACGGCGCGCGTCTTCGGGGTGTCGTCGTACGGGTAGGGCGTGGCGCCGAGCGCGCGCTCGACGACGTCGTAGTGCGGGTCGAGGTCGGCGCGGCTCACGGGCCAGTGCTCGTAGCCGCCGCCGGGCAGGGGGGAGTCGTGCACGAACCAGTGCTCGTCCTTGCGCAGCAGGACGTTGGCGTAGATGAGGGAGCCGCCGCCGAGCCCGCTCGACACGAGGCCCTCGAGCCCGCGGAACGACCACGCGTCGAAGAGCCCGTAGAGCTTCTCGCTCGGGTCCCAGAAGGCGCGGCCCATCTGCGCCGGCGTGCGGGCGAAGTCTCCCGGGCCGTACCGGCGGCCGCGCTCCATGACGACGACCTGCTTGCCCGCCTCCGCGAGCCGCTGCGCCGCGACGGCGGCGCCGAAGCCCGAACCCACGACCAGCGCGTCCACGACCTCGAGGTCGCCGTTCCGGATGCCCATGACGTCTCCCCGCCCGTGCGCCACGACCGACTGCGCCCCCTGCACACGCAAGAGGTGTGACGCACGCCACAGATACACGCGCCGTAGGCTGGACGACCGTGCAGTGCTCCTCCTACGACGCAGGGCGATGCCTGTCCTGCGCGTGGATGGGCCGCCCCTACGCGCACCAGCTCGCCGCCAAGCAGTCGCTGTGCGCCGAGCTGCTCGCGGCGCACGACCTCACCTGGCTCGACCCCGTCGCGAGCCCCGAGAGCGGCTTCCGCAACAAGGCGAAGATGGTCGTCGGTGGCACCGTCGACGACCCCACGCTCGGCATCCTCGACGCGGCGGGCGCGGGCGTCGACCTGCAGGACTGCGGCCTGTACCCGGCGTCGCTCGCCGCGACGTTCCCCGTGCTCGCCGCGTTCGTCACGCGCGCCCGCCTCGAGCCCTACGACGTGCCCGCCCGCCGCGGCGAGCTCAAGCACCTGCTCGTCACGCAGTCGCCGGACGGCGAGCTCATGGTGCGGTTCGTGCTGCGCTCGCAGGAGGCCGTCGCGCGCCTGCGCAAGCACCTGCCGTGGCTGCGCGCGCAGCTCCCGCGGCTCGTCGTCGCGTCCGTCAACCTGCAGCCCGAGCACAAGGCCGTGCTCGAGGGTCCGCGCGAGATCCTGCTGACCGACGACGAGACGCTGCGGATGCGCGTCAACGGCCTCGACCTGCACCTGCGCCCCCAGAGCTTCTTCCAGACCAACACCGACGTCGCCGCCGCGCTGTACCGGCAGGCCGCCACGTGGGTCGACGACGCCGCGCCGGCGTCCGTGTGGGACCTGTACTGCGGCGTCGGCGGCTTCGCGCTGCACGTCGCCGACGGGACCCGCGACGTCGTCGGCGTCGAGACGTCCGGCGAGGCCGTCGCGAGCGCGACCCTCACGGCACGCGACGCGGGCCTCGCGCGCACCACGTTCCACGCCGACGACGCGACGGCCTTCGCGCTGCGCGCCGCGCCGCGGGACGTGCCCGACCTCGTCGTCGTCAACCCGCCGCGGCGCGGCATCGGCGCGGACCTCGCCGGCTGGCTCGACCGGTCGGGCGTCGGGCGGGTCGTGTACTCGTCGTGCAACGCGCAGTCGCTCGCGCGCGACCTCGCGGCGATGCCGTCGCTGCGCCCCGTGCGCGGCCGGGTGCTCGACATGTTCCCGCAGACCACGCACTACGAGGTCGTCACGCTGCTCGAGCGCGCCTGACGCGGCGGGGCACGGACGATGTCGGACCGGGCTGGGACGATGCGCGCATGAGCGAGCGGCCCACGTACGAGTTCGACGCGCCGCTGTGGCGCTGGGACGCCCGCAAGGCCGACTCGTGGGTGTTCGCGAGCCTGCCGACGGACGTCGCGGACGACGTGCTGGAGGTCGCGGGCGGCGTGACGCGCGGGTTCGGCTCGGTCCGGGTCGAGGTCACCCTGGGCGGATCGGTGTGGCGCACGTCGGTGTTCCCCGACGACGAGGCGCGCACGTTCGTGCTGCCCCTGAAGAAGGCGGTGCGCCGCGCGGAGTCGGTGGACGTGGGCGACACCGTCCGGCTGCGCCTCGAGCTCGTCGACGTCGACCTCGGCGGCTGACCCGCACGCTCAGCCCGGGCGCGTGAAGTCGACCTCGGCCGTGACGGGCGCGCCGGGGGAGCCGTCGGGCCGCAGCGGCACGACCTCGAACCGCAGCGTCCCGAACCGCAGCGTGACCGTGTCGACGGGCAGGAAGTCCTCGGCGGCCACCGCGTAGCCGGACACCACGACGTCCTCCAGACGCCAGCGCACGAACGGCCGCGCCGTGTCCTCGCCCGCCTGCACGACCTCGAGCTCCGCGACGTCGAACCGCTCGTTGCGCGCGCACGCGGCGACGAGCCGGGGCGAGGCGACGCTCACGTCCGCGGTCACCACGAGCGGGCTGGCCGTGACCCGGCCGGACACCGCCGCGTGGCCTCCTGCGCCGGCCCCCGAGGTCTCCGACCACGTGAACGACCGGACCTCGATCCAGCCCTCGTGGTGCCGGTCGGTGCAGCCACCGACGACGGACTCGATCCGCAGGTACGCGTGCGTGGCCATGGCGTCCTCCCGACGACGGCGTCACCGCCGAGTCTGCACCCGGGCCCGCCGACGCAGCGAGGCCCCGGGGACACGTGCCCGGGGCCTCGCTGCGTCGTGGCCGGTCAGCGTGCGGCGGCCGCCCCGACGTCCGGGAAGTCCGTGAAGAAGCCGTCCATCCCCGCGCGCAGGAACGTGCGGATCTCACCCGTGAGGTCGCCGTGCGCGACCGGGTCGGTGCCGACCCGGAACTGCGTGGGCAGGAACTGGTTCTCGGCCCGGAACGTCCAGCCGTGCACCGTGAGGCCCGCGCGGTGCGCGTCGCGGATCACCGGCGACGGCGCGAGCAGCGCCCCCGAGGCGTCGCGCGGGATGAGCACGTCCTTACAGGCGCCGATGCCGTCGGCGTACCGGGCGACCTCACGCAGACCGGCCCGCGTGACGAGGTCGGCGTAGGTGCGGGGGTCGCCGGCGACCGCGAGGTCCCACGGCTGCCCGGAGCAGTTGACGAGCTGCGCGAGGGGGAGCCTCGTGCGGGTGGACAGCTCGCGCAGGTTCGCCGTCTCGAAGCTCTGGATGACGACGGGTGCCTTGCGCCCGTCGAAGCCGTTCGCGGCGAGGTCGGCGAGCAGCGGCTCCTCGAGGGACAGGCCGAGGCCGTCGAAGTACGTCGGGTGCTTGGTCTCGGGGTAGACCCCGACGGGCTCGCCCGAGCACGTGCGCGAGTGCCGCGCGAGGTCCAGGACCTCGTCGAACGTGGGCACCTGGTACTTCCCGTCGAACGCGGTGTTCGCCGGGCGGACCGCGGGGATGCGCTCCTTGGCGCGCAGCGTCCGCAGCTCGGCGAGCGTGAAGTCCTCCGTGAACCAGCCGGTCAGGCTCACGCCGTCGACGCTCTTCGTGGTGCGCCGGTCCGCGAACTCCGGGCGGGCCGCGACGTCGGTCGTGCCGCCGATCTCGTTCTCGTGCCGCGCGACGAGCACGCCGTCCTTGGTGCTCACGAGGTCGGGCTCGATGTAGTCCGCGCACTGCAGGATCGCCGTCTCGTACGCGGCGAGGGTGTGCTCGGGCCGGTACCCGGAGGCGCCGCGGTGGCCGACGACGAGCGTGTCGTCCGGCTTCGCGAGCCGTGCGCCGCGCAGGTCGACCACGACCATCTCGGTCGCGTCCGGCGTCCCCGGCACCCGGGCGGCGTTGCCCGGGTAGTTGGTGTCGTTCGCGAGCAGCACGCGGTCGCGCCCGAGCGGCACGATCGTCTCGAACGACTGCACCGGGAAGGCGAACGTCTCACCCGTGCCGTAGCCGCCGCCTGCGCTCACGCCGTCCGGGTCGGCGATGCGCAGGGCGTCGAGCACGAGCGTCTTGGGCGCGTAGCCGTCGCGGTCCGTGCGGCGCAGGTCCACCTCGTAGACGCGCTTGGTGACGGCCGCGGCCCCCTCGTGGTCGTCCCGCTCGACGAGCCACAGCCGGTCCTTGCCGACCCACTGCGCGTCGCCGACGACGTTCGCGGTCGCGTCGGTCTCGTACTGCCACGTGCGGCCCGTGTACGTCTGCGTCCGCGTGTCGAACTCGTACACCCAGCGGCGGCGCTGCTGCGGGTCGTCCGTGAACGCACCCTCGACCACGGGGTACAGGCGGCGGCCGTCGGACGACATCGCGAGCGCCTCGAAGCCGCGGCTGCTGCCGACGCGGGGCGTCTCGCCCGGCGCCAGGTACGGGTTCGCGGGCGACCTGCCGTCGGGGAAGGCGACCGGCGGCGACAGGAGCACGCCGTCGGCGGAGAAGTGCAGCAGGAACGGCCCGAACTCCTCGCCGACCCACAGCGTCCCGTCGGCGGCACGCTGCACCGACTCGACGTCGAAGTCGGCGCCGGTGAGCAGCCGGTCGGGGCGCGTGAGCGCGAAGTCGACGTGCCCGTCGGGGTCGCGCAGCTGCACGTGCCGGCCCACCTGGATCTGCCCCGACGCCCAGTCGGGCGTCACGAGGTACAGCCGCAGGAGGAAGTCGGCGGAGTTCGCCTTGCTGCCGAAGCCGTTGTCGGGCAGGCCCCAGAACGTGCCGTCGCCGTTGTCGAGCGCGCCCGAGAAACCCGGGATCACCTGGCCGGCGAACGGTCCGGTGCGGCCGTTCGCCGGTGTCGCGGCGGCGCCCGACGGCGGCCCGTCCGCGAGGAAGTCGGCGGAGAGCGTGGCCCGCGAGACGAGGGCGGGCCCGCGGTTCGACGGGCCGTGGGAGGGCTGGTCGCCCGCCGCGGCAGGCAGGGCGGCGGCGGTGCCGCCCAGTGCGGCGGTGACGGCGACGAGGGCGAGCGCGAGCGCGCGACGAGTTCGCATGGGGCCAGCAGACCCTGCCCGGTTGGCCCCCGCATGTCCGGATGGTCGACGTCGCGTGTCGGCTCGGGTAACGCACCGCCGCGCCGAGGAGCGTGCGCGCCGGGCGCGTCGCTGCCCGGGCGGGTCCGCGCCCGCGTCGCTAGCGTCGAGGCGGTGCCGCCGGCCCGCGGCGGCCGACCCCCGGAGGTGGGCATGGACGTCGCCGATCTGCTCGTCGAGGCGCTGGGGCGCGTCGGGCCCGTGCTGCACGCGGCCGTCGACGGGCTCGACCGGGGCGGGCTGACGTACCGGCCGGACCCGGGGGCGAACTCCGTCGCCTGGCTCGTGTGGCACGCGTCGCGCGGCCAGGACGCGCAGGTCGCGGACCTGGCCGGCGTCGAGCAGGTGTGGACCGCCCGCGGGTGGGCGCAGCGGTTCGGGCTGCCGTTCCGCGACGGCGCGACCGGCTACGGGCAGTCCGCGCAGGACGTGGCCGCCGTCGACGTGCCCGCCGACCTCCTGCTCGGCTACTACGACGACGTCGCCGCCCAGACGGTCGCGTACCTGCGCCGGCTGGAGCCCGCCGACCTCGACCGGGTCGTCGACGAGGCGTGGGACCCGCCCGTGACGCTCGGCGTCCGGCTCGTCAGCATCGTCGACGACGACGTCCAGCACGCGGGGCAGGCGGCCTACGTCCGCGGGCTGTGGGACCGGCGGGGTCGCTGACGGTCCGCCCGGCGCGCGGGTGAGATCGCCTCGCCGGGGTTCCTGCGACCGGCGACCCCGTCCTACCGTGGGCAGCAGGACAAGTCCGGCGAAACGGGCAGGGGGCGGTCCGGTCGGGTCCTCCGCAACGCAGCACCCCCAAGGAGACGACGATGTCACGCACCGCCCGCCTGCTGGCCGCCACCGCGGTCGCCGGAACCGCCCTCGCCCTGCTCGCCTCGCCGGCCGCCGCCAGGAGCGCGGTCGACCCGGCGTGGAACAACCCCGCGAACTGGGAGAACGGCGTCTACACGTGTACGAAGGTCGAGCTCGGTGACGGCACCATGAGCTGGACGGTCCCCGACGGCGTCGCGTTCGTCGTCGTCAAGACCGGCACGACCTACTCCGTCGTCGACGCCGACCCGTACGGCACGACGCACTCGTTCGACAAGGACATCAGCTTCGTCATCTCGTGCACGCCGGACGGTGGCACCTCCAGCTGACCGACGCGCGCGACCGGGACAGGGGGAGGCATGGACGCCGGCCCGGGACGCGCCGACCTGCTCGTGGCGGACGGTCTCGACGTCGCCACGGGCACGTACCTGACGCCTCCGCGCACCCTCGGCGAGATCGCCGACGCCCTGCGCGGGACCGCGGCGCCGCCGCCGGACGCACGCCGGCTGCGGCGCCGTACGCGTGACGACGAGCGGCACCTCGGCGTGGCGGTCGGCTTCGACCCGCAGGACCTGGCCTCGGTCGGCTGGGGGCTCGTCACGGCCCCCGGCCTCGACCCGGCGGTGCTCGCCGCGCTCGAGCCGCTGGTCGCGCGGCGGCGCGCGCAGGCCGGCGACCGGTTCCGGCACCTCGAGGTGCTGCCCGGGGAGAGCGCCGACGAGCTGCTGCTGCGGTACGGCGCCCTCCCGCACGTCGTGGACCCGCGCCTCGTCCCGTACTACCTGCTGCTCGTCGGCGGCCCGTCCGGGCTGCCGTTCGCGCTGCAGTACCAGCTCGGCGTCGTGCACGCGGTCGGGCGGCTCGACCTGCCCCGCGCCGACGCGTACGCCGCGTACGCGGCGTCCGTCCTCGCCGCGGAGGACCGCGACGGTGCCGGGCCGGGCGAGCGGCGGCGCACCGTGCGCGTGTTCGGGCCACGGCATGACGACGACGTGCCGACCGACCTCAGCTCGCGGCACCTGCTCGCTCCGCTCGCGGACGAGCTCGCGGCCACGGCGTCCGCCTGGTCGGTCGCCAGCGACACCGGCGACGCGGCGACCAAGGCCGCGCTCGTGCGGGTGCTGTCCGAGCCCGACGGTCCGGACGTGCTGTTCACCGCGGGCCACGGCATCGGCGGCCCGCAGGCCACGGCGCTCGGGCTGGGCGGTGCGCTCGTCTGCCAGGACTGGCCGGGCCCGGTCCGGCAGGCGGGTCCGCTGACGCCCACCCAGTACCTCGCGGCTGCCGACGTCGTCGCGGGCGTGCCCGTGCGGCCGCGCGTCGTGCTCGCGTTCGCGTGCTTCGGCGCCGGCACGCCGCGCTGGAGCGACTACCCGGACGCACCCGGCGCCGCGCCCCTCGAGATCGCCCCGGAGCCCGCCACCGCACCGCTGCCGGCCCGGCTGCTGGGCCACCCGGACGGCGGCGCGCTCGCCTTCGTCGGGCACGTCGACCGCACGTGGTCGTGCTCGTTCCTGTGGCGCAGCACGGTCGCGCACGTCGGCGCGTTCAGCGGTGCGCTGCTCGGCCTGCTCGACGGCCTGCGCGTCGGCCACGCGCTCGAGGTCCTCACCTCCCGCTACGCGGCCCTCGCGACGCTCCTGACCGACCGGATCGCCGACGCGGAACGCCTCGGTCGGCCGTTCCCCGACGCCGACCTCGTGGCGCTGTGGACCGCCGTGCACGACGCGCGCGGCTTCGTGGTCCTCGGCGACCCGGCGGTGCGCGCGGCACCGCCCGGTGCGGGCGGGCTGCTGCCCCGCTGAGGGTGTCGGCGCGCGGCGCACCGACCGCGGGCGACGCCCGCCGTGGGCGCCGGGTCACTCGTCGAGCAGCCGCGCGTCCAGGTGCTCGACGAGCTCGTCCGGCTCCAGCGGCAGCTCCACGACGGCTCCGCCCCACAGCGTCACGACCACGGTGCCGCCCCGGCCGTCGAGCGTCGCGACGTCGAGGTACTCGTTCGCGGGGATGCCCGCGACGAGCGCGCCGTCGCCGGTGAGGTCCAGCACGTCGACGCCCCGGTCGCCCGTCACGACGAGCAGCCCGTCCGGCGTGAACGCCACCGCGAGCGGCCGGCCGTGCGGGAGGGTGCGCTGCCACAGCAGGTCGCCCGACGCGAGGTCGAAGGCAGCGAGGTCGCCCTGCGCGGTCGCGACCGTCGCGTGCGCGCCGTCGGGGGCGACCGCGACGGCTGCCGGGGCGTCCGCCTCCCGGACGAGCATCCGCAGGGGCACGGCGTCGCCGCCGTCGAGCGGCACGAGCGCGCCGACCTCCGCCCGCTCGCGCCCGGAGGTGGGCGGGGGCGGCGGCGTGCCCGGCACCGCGGCCGGCGGTGCCGTCGGCGGAGCGGCGCCGGGCGGCGCACCGTCGTCGGCCGTGAGGCCGGGCGAGGCGCTGCCGCGGTCACGGGGGTCGGGTGGCTCGGGCACGGGCAGGGCCTCGCGGTAGCCGACGACCGCAGCCCCTCCGTCCGGCGTGAGCTCGACGACCGCGGCGAGCGCGCCCGCCGGCAGCGGGGCGGCGGCGAGCGGTGTGCCGGAGGCGACGTCGACCGCGCGCACGCCGTCGTCCGCGACGAGCGCGAGCCGGCCGGCCGCGACGCTCGCGTCGTCCACCAGCGCCGCGGGCGGCTCCGCGTGCCGCAGGCCGCCGGTCGCGGTGTCCCAGACCTGCACGGCGCCGTCCTCCGTCACGGTCACGACCGCACCGCCCGCCTCGTCGGCGTCGAACGCCCACAGCGGTCCGGGCGCCACGACCGCGGTCGCGTCGGCGAGGTCCGCGGTCGAGCTGCGCACGACCGTGCCGTCGGCGCGCACGCGGTACGCGACGCCGCCCGAGACGTCGACCTGCTGCGGGTCGACGTCCGCCTGGAGCTGCCAGAGCGCGGCCCTCCCGCCGACGGGCACCACGAGCGCCTGCTCGGGCGACGCCTCGTCCACGGCCGCGACCCCCAGGTCGGTGCCGGGCAGGTACGCCCGGCCGAGGCGGGCGCCCGTCCGCGCGTCGTAGGAGCGCACCTCGCCCCACCGGGTGGCCGCCACCACCGTGGACAGGTCCGGCCCGTGCGCGAACGACCCTGCGGCGGCGTCCGTGACCGACCCGAGCAGCGTGCCGGTCGCGACGTCCCACACCGACGCGCCCGACGCGCCCGCGGTCCCGATCGTGGTGCCGTCCGTGCCGAACCGCACGAGTGCCGGCTCCGAGCCGTCCGTCGGCACGTCGGCGACGGGCCGGCCCGCGTCGAGGTCCCACAGGCGCAGCACGCCGTCCTCGTCCGCGGTGGCCAGGACGCGCCCGTCGGGCCGGAACGCGGCGGTGCGGGCCTCCTGCCCGGCGACGTCCGCGTCGAGCACGCGGTGGCCGTCGGGGCGGCGTGCCGCCTCCACCGCCCAGACCGTCACGGCAGCGCCCGGGCCCACCGTCGCGAGCCGGGCCCCGTCGGCGGACACGACGAGGTCGACGGCCCCGACCGGCGTCGGCCACCGGGTGACGCGCGCGTCGGCACCGGCGCCGGCCTCGTGCCGGACGACGACCGTGCCGTCGTCGAGGACCACGGCGGCCGTGCGCCCGTCGCGGCTCACGTCGAACGCGACGACCTCGCCCTCGCCGGCGACGACCGTGCCGACGTGCGCGAAGCCCGGCCGGCCCGCCGGGTCCTCGCCGCGCGACCACAGGTCGGCCGTCGTCGCACCGACGGTCAGTACGCGGGACCCGCCCGCCGACTGCACCGCGCCGAGCACCGGCGCGTCGGCGGGGAGCACGGCCGTCACCGGTGTCGTCGTCGCGGCGAGGTGGAGCAGGTCGCGGGTGTTGTCGCGCAGGGCCTCGTCACGAGCGAGGTCGGCGCGGGCCAGATCGACGGCCGTGCGGGCGGCGCTGCCCGCGTCCTGGTCCAGGTCCGAGACGGCCGTGAAGAGCTCCCGCTGCTGCCGCTCGTCGAGCTGCGCGCGGCCCAGCAGCCGCCGCGTCTGGCCGAACAGCGCGACCGCGGCGACGAGCAGCACCGCGAGCGCCACGGCGAGGACCTGCGTCCAGCGTCGGCGGCGGCGCTCGCGGCGGCGGTCCGCGTCGAGCGCGAGGGAGGCCTCGAGGAACGCCTGCTCGTGCGGCTGCATCACGCGGCGGCGGGCTGCGACGTCCTGCCGGGCCGAGTCCAGGTGCGGGCCCGTGAGCAGCAGCCGGCGCTGCCGCCCGTTCTCGTCCCACAGCGCCGCGGCCTGCTCGAACCCCGTCAGGTGCTGCGCCCGCCAGCGCGCGTTGCTGCGCCGCACGGGCTCGATGAACCGGTCGTGCGACAGCTCGTACCAGGTCGCCTGCCGGCGCGTCTCGGGCCGGATCAGGTGGTCGAGCTCGCGCAGCACGGGCGCGTCGCGCTCGGTGGACCCGAGCGGACCCTCCAGGACCTGGCCGCGCAGACCCTGCGGCGTCACCAGGCGGCGCTCGAACCAGTCGCGGATCACGTCCTCGCGCACCCCGGTGACGCGCGCCGCCGCGCCGACGCGCGCGTCGTAGTAGTCCGTGAGCGCCTGCTCGACGGACGCGCCCGCCACCCCGTCCGCCGCGGTGATCTCCGTCGACGCCGGGTCGCGGCGGTCCCAGATGGTGGTGCACGCGAGCTGCAGCTGCACGGGCTCGACGTAGCGGCCGAGGACGTCGACCGCGCCGTCGAGCCGCTGCGCACGGACCTGGCGCAGGTCGTCGACGAGCGCGTGCGCGGCCTCGGGCCGGAACTCCACGCCCGCGTCGCGGGCCGGGCTCACCACGGCCTCGTACGCCTCCTCGGCCGTGAGCAGGTCGAGCCGGTAGCGGGTGCGCAGGCGCGTCGGCACGACGCGCAGGTAGGGCTCGAGCGCGGCGAGGTGGTCCTCGCGGATCGCGAACACCGCCCACAGCCGGTGCTCGCGCAGCGCCTCGCCGACCTGCGCGAAGAACTCCCGCTTCACGTCGTCGTCGGTCGGGTCGAGGCTGAGCACCTCCTCGAACTGGTCGAAGACGAGCACCTCGTTGCCGGGCACGCCGTCGCGGTCCGGGCGTTGCCGCAGGTACTGCGCGAGCGTGAGGTCGCGCAGGCGGTCCATCGGGACCTGCGCCTCCTCGGGCACGTCGGACTCGAGCGAGAGCAGGGTGCTCATGAGGTACCGGTTGCGCGGCGCCGGGCGCATCGTCGCGACGTGCGGCGTGCTCACGCGGATCACGGGCAGCACCTCGAGCCCTTCGCGGTCGAGCGCGGGGATGAGGGCGGCGTTGAGCAGCGACGACTTGCCGGCGCCCGACGGGGAGTGCAGCAGCACGACGCGTTCGGCGACGACGAGGTTGAACAGCCGGTCGAGCGCCACGGCCCGGCCGTAGAGCGGCTGGCCGGCCCGGTAGGCCTGCGGCCCGACGTACGGGTGCGCGCGCACCTCGGGCAGGACGTCGGTCACCGCGACCCCCACTGGTCGTGCAGCTCCTTGACGAACGCCTCGGTGCTGCCCCAGTACAGGCTGACGGGCGCCCCCTCGCGGAAGTACCCCTCGAGGTAGGCGCGTGCGCGCACGGGGTCGCTCGTCGAGCCCTCCTCGGGGTCGATCTGCACCGCGACGTGGCTGTGCCCGTTCGCGGCCTTGCCCTCGTAGCTCATGACGCTGCGGTACAGCACGCGGAAGTCCCACTCGTCGAGCCGGAAGCCGACGAACATCAGCGCGGTCCGGGTCAGCGCGCCGCGCACGCACTCGGGGACCAGCTCGCGGTTCTGCGTGACGCCGATGAGGTAGTCGAAGTAGTTGTCCTCGGTCAGCACGAGCGACTCGGGCACGTCGAGCAGCCCCAGCAGGTGGTAGACGAGCGGCCGTTCGACGGTCGGCCGGAACCCGGGCTCGCGGGCGTAGACCGACTCCTCCCACACGAAGTCGTCGTTCCACTGGCACAGCTCGATCTGCGGGTCCTTGCCCGCGGCGCGCAGCGCGTCGGCGAGCAGGCGGGTCGGCTGCGTCGTGACGTAGACGGGCGCGGTGAGGCTCGCGAGCACCGAGTACGGCTCGACCGAGCCGCGCGACCGCAACGCGTTCCACCCGGCGGACAGCACGTCCTCGATGGGCGCCGTCGGGGCGCGCAGCGGCTCGGGGATCTCGTCACCGAACCGCTCCAGCAGGGTGCGCCGGACGTGGTGCTCGAGCTCGGAGTGCGGGAACCAGCGGTTCTGGTTGATGGCGAGGTACTGCGCGACCTGCGGGAGGCTCTCCCGGTTGTGGGGCGCCATCGGGAACCGGTAGCGGCTCGCCCACGCGCGCGCGATCTCCTGCCGGGAGCCGAGCAGCACGTCGCTGATCCCGGGGCCGATGACGGGCGTGCAGCGGCCCGTCTCGATCGCGCGCACGAGCGAGGGCCACTTCTCGAACACCGTCCCGCGCGGCCCGCCCGGCTCGTACCACATGCGCCCGCTGCGCAGCCGCATGAACAGCGTCGGCACCCACCAGTCGTGCCGGTCCCGCACCGCGGCGCGTCCCACCGCGCACGCCCGGTCGACGAGGCCGTCGTCGTCGAGGCTGCGGAAGAACGCCGTCGAGAAGGCGGCGGCCGTCGCCATCGTCACGTCGCCCTGCATCGCGACGACCGCGGGCACGCCGGCCGCGGCGAGCCGGGGGCCGAGCGCCGCGAGCACGCCCGCGTCCGCCGAGCGCGCGTCCTCGCCGTCGCCCGCGCCGCGGCACGACGCGAGGAACACCAGGCCGGGTGTGCGGGTCAGCTCCCGGACGCGCTGCACGAGGTCGCTGCCCAGCAGCGGCGCGGCGGCGCCGTCGTCGTCCTCGAGCAGCAGCACCGGCTCGCGGTGGTGCAGGTAGCCGTGGCACACGACGTAGACGACGTCGAAGCCGGTGCGCAGCGCGTCGAGCACGTGCTCGGCCGTGGGGGACGCGGACCCGGGCAGCTCGGTCACGTCGAGGCCGACCAGCGCGGACCGGGCGCGGTCCAGCTCGGCAGCGACGTCGAGCGGCGCGAGGCGCGCGGCCCCCTGCGCCGGGTAGTCGCCCACGTCGGACGGCGACGCGACCACGACGAGCGCGCGCAGGTCGCCCCGCGGTCGGGGGCGCACGGGCCGCCAGTCGCGGCTGCCGAGGAACCGCGAGAACAGCACGTTCTCGTCCGTCAGGAGCGTCCGGTCGTCCTGCGGGTCGCGCAGCGTCTCCCAGCGCACCCCGTGCAGCACCGCCGCCTCGGGGGACGGGTCGACGACGAGCCGGACCCGCAGCCGCACCCCGTGGCTCGCGGCGGTCTGGGCGGCCTGCCGGAACGCCGTCCCGAAGCCGGACCCGAGCAGCCCAGCGCCGAGCGCGCGGCCGTACGCGTCGGCGTCGAGGTCCCGCCACGCCTCGGGGTCGAGGTGGGCGGTGAAACGGCCGTCGCTGCCGTCGAGGCGCACGTCGGCGTCGGAGCCGGGGAGCGACAGCACGGGCCAGATGCCGTAGGTCACGTCGTCCCTGCGGTAGAGCTGGATCTCGAGATCGGCGTAGTCGCCCATGACGCCCTCGCGGGGAAGTGCCGTGGCGCCGCGCCCCCTCGGTGCCCTCTCACCGGTTCAGGTGCCCGGGAGGTCGTCGCAGATACGTCGCGTGCCGTGGTCGCGCCGTGCCCGACGGGCGCCCGCTCAGGGCAGCGCGCGTCGCGTGCGCGGCGGCGGCGGGACGGTGCTGCGCCACACCCGGACCCACCGCCGGCGGGTGTCGACGACCCGGCCGCCGGCCACCACGCCGTGCGGGACGTGCCCGGTCACGCGCCAGTACCCGCCCCACTCGTCGGCCACGTAGTCGCCCACGTCGAGACGCGTGGGGTGCACGAGCCGGAAGGTCGGGTTGCACAACCTGAACCGCACGTGCCGCACGAGCGCGACCAGCGCGTAGGGGGCTCCGAGGAGGGCACCGAGCGCGAGCGCCTCGCGCGGCGGCAGCGCCATGTCCGGGCTGCTCGAGGCGAGGTACGCGAAGAACGCCGTCACGGCGAGCGTGACGAGCACGTAGCGGAGCGGGCGGCCGTCGGCGGGCGGCCGGCGCAGGAGGCCGCCCTCGTGGACGACGTCCGCGGCCTCCTGCCCGGCCTCGGCGTCCGTCGCCACGGTCGGGTCGGCCTGCTCGGGAGCGGGCTCGTGGGTCGGCATGGTTCCCTCGTCGTCGGTCCGGCGTGTCGCTCCACCCCCGACGCTAGCGGCCGGGGACGCGCGACGCGCCGGGCCTGCGGGGCGCACCGCGACGTGGTGGTCGTCGGGTGCGCGCGGGTGCCACCATCGGGCGAGGACCGGCGAGGACCGGCGAGGACCGGCGAGGACCGGCGAGGACCGGCGAGGACCGGCGACGACCGGCGCGGGGAGGCGACGATGACGGACGGGACGCGCGTGCGGCGTCGGGTGCTCGTGCGCGGGTTCGTCCAGGGCGTCGGGTACCGGTGGAGCGCGGCGCGCGAGGCCGAGCGGCTCGGGGTCGCGGGCTGGGTGCGCAACCGCGCCGACGGCTCCGTGGAGGCGGTCGCGGAGGGCGACGAGGCCGCCGTCGAGGCCTTCGTCGCCTGGGCGGCGCACGGGCCGCGGGGCGCGTCGGTGGGCTCTGTCGACGTGCGCGAGGAGGCGCCCGAGCACCTCGCCGGCTTCACGGTCGAGCCGTGACCGCTTGACTTCGAGCGCGCTCGAACGGGCAGTGTGCCGGTGGGCCGTGACACGGCCCGGCGCGGCCCGACGGGCGGCGCCCGGGGACGACGACGGGAGCGCCCGTGCGGGTCGGCATCCACCTCATGCGGTTCGACGCGGTCGAGCCGAGCGCCCTGCGCACCGAGCTCGCGACGACGGCCGAGGCGGCCGAGGCCGCCGGCGTCGCGTGGGTCTCGGTCATGGACCACTGGTTCCAGATGGTCGCGGCGGGCTTCCCCGCCGAGGACCCCATGCTCGAGGCGTACACGACGCTCGGGTACCTCGCGGCGCGCACCGAGACGGTGCAGCTGGGCGTCCTCGTCACGGGCGTCACCTACCGGTACCCGGGCCTGCTCGCGAAGACGGTCGCGACGCTCGACGTGCTGTCCGGCGGGCGCGCGACGCTCGGCATCGGTGCCGCCTGGTACGACCGCGAGCACGCGGCGCTCGGCGTGCCGTTCCCGCCGCTCAAGGAGCGGTTCGAGCGTCTCGAGGAGGCGCTGCAGATCTGCCGGCAGATGTGGGACCCCGAGCAGAACGGCCCCTACGAGGGCACCCACTACCGGCTCGCGGAGACGCTGTGCCAGCCGCAGCCGCTGCGGGCGCCCGAGGTCATGGTCGGCGGTGGGGGAGAGCGCAAGACGCTGCGCCTCGTGGCGCAGTACGCGGACGCGTGCAACCTGTTCGCGTCGACGCCCGAGGAGGTCGCGCACAAGCTCGACGTGCTGCGCGCGCACTGCGACGACGTCGGCCGGGACGTCGCCGACATCCGGGTGACGATGCTGCACGGCGGTGACGCGCTGCTGCGGGGCGACGTCGAGGGCTTCACCGAGGAGATGAAGGCCTACGCCGCCCTCGGCGTCGAGACGGTCATCCTGCGGCCCCCGGCGACCCCGCTCTCGGCGTGGGTGCGCGACGCGGTCGCCCCCGCGGTCCCGCGGGTCGCCGAGCTCTGAGGCGCGTCGCCCAGGTCCGACGTGCGACGCGCCCCCGACCCTGCGGCCGGGGGCGCGTCGCGCGTGACGGGAACGGGCGCGCTCACGGCACCAGGTGCGGCTCCGGCTCGTCGGCCATCGAGCCCAGCAGCGCGCAGACCACGGCCGCGGACCGGTCCGCGGCGTCGTCGACGTGCGTGAGGAAGTCGTCGTTCGCGACGGGGCCGCACAGGTCGGAGATGCCGCGCACGGACAGGAACGGCACCCCGTAGAGGTGGCTCGCGTGCGCGAGGGCGGCCGACTCCATGTCGGTCGCCAGCGCGCCCGGGAACGACGCGCGGATCGCGTCCACCCGGCTCGCGTCGATGAACGCGTCGCCCGACAGCACGGTGCCCGACAGCACGCGCAGGTCCACGGCCGCGGCGGCCGCCCCGTCGTGCAGCGCCTGCTCCGCGGCGTACACCTCGGGCATGCCGGGCACCTGGCCGAGCTCGTAGCCGAAGGCGCGGGCGTCGGCGCCCGAGTACACGTACTGCGACCCCACGACGACGTCCCCGACCCGCACGTCCACGCCGACCCCGCCGGCGCTGCCCGCGCTGATCAGCGCGCGGGGGTGCGTCGCGTTGATCGCGACCGCGGCGGCCGTCGCGGCGTTCACCAGGCCGATGCCGCTGACGACGAGCAGCACCTGCCGGCCGGCGAGCGTGACCATGCGGTGCTGCGCGTGCCCGACGCGCGTCACGGGCCCCACGAAGTCGGCGCGCGCGACGAACGGCGCGGCCTCGTCGGGCATGGCCGTGACGACGACCGCGTCGACGGCGATCACGCGGTCACCGTGGCCCAGCCGGCGCGCTCCGCGAGGAACGTGCGGGCGGCCTCCTGGGCGCCGGTCAGGGTGTGGTTCGCGCCCCAGCCGCACTGCACCTCGTTCGCGGCCGGCACCTCGGTCGCCTCCAGGACGTCCTCGAGCGTCTGCTGCACGAGGTCGAGCACGTCGTCGTACGCCCACTCGCCCTGCACCATGAGGTAGAAGCCCGTCTGGCAGCCCATGGGGGAGAAGTCGAGGACCCGGTCGGAGTGGTTGCGCGAGTGCTCCGCGAACAGGTGCTCGAGCGAGTGCACCGTCGGCATCTCCAGGTGCCCCACGTTCGGCTGCGTGAACCGGACGTCGTACTTCTGGATGACGTCCCCGGCGGGCAGCACCTTGCGGTCCGCGAGGCGGACGTAGGGCGCGGCGACGGTCCGGTGGTCGAGGTTGAACGACTCCACGTTCATGCGAGGCTGGTTCACGGCACGCTTCCTGTCGACGGGCGGGACACCCATTGTCAACCGTCGCCGTGCCCCTGCGCTTCCACGGGTCGCGGCCGTCCCGGTGGCTGGACGGCCGCGACCCGTCGCGCGCGCGGGCTCAGGACGACACGTCGGCCGACGTGAAGCGCGCCCACGCGAGCGACGCGAACACCGCGACCCACGCGGCCTGCACGCCGAGCCCGCCCGCCACGACGCCCCAGTCCGGCTCGATCCGCAGCAGCTCGGCGAAGTCCAGCCAGTGGTGGGTGAGGAGCCCGGGACGGATCGCGTCGAGCGCGGGCAGCGTGTCGAGCACCCCGGAGACGATCGCGACGACCACGGTGGCGGCCATCGCGCCGACGGGCACCTCGGTGAGCGTCGAGAAGAACAGCCCGACGGCGACGAGCCCGGTCATCGACAGCCCGACGTAGGCGACGATCCCCGCGACGCGCAGCGCACCCGACGCGAGCGGCACGGTGTCGCCCGACAGCAGGACGACGTCGTGCAGCCCGAAGAACGCCGCCCCCGCGACGAGCCCGACGACCGCGATCGCGAGCACCGCTGCCGCGACGAAGGCGAGCGCACCGATCGCCTTGACGACGAGCAGCCGCGTGCGGGCCACGGGCGTGACGAGCAGGTAGCGCAGCGTGCCCGCCGACGCCTCCCCGGCGACCGCGTCGCCCGAGGCGATGCCGACCGTCAGGGGCAGCAGGAACGGCAGGCAGACGAACACCGACGCGACCACGAGGAACAGCCCGTTCTCGGTGACGCGCCCGATGAACCCGGGCCCCTGCCCGGCCACCGCGGTGTCCCGCGTGAGGAACACGACGAGCCCGAGCAGCAGCGGGACGGCCGCGAGCCCGGCCAGCAGGACCACGTTGCGGCGCCGGCCCAGCACGAGCCGCAGCTCGCTGCGCAGCAGCCGGCCGAACGCGCCGCGCACGGCCCGGGGCGGTGCGACGGCGACGACGGCGGCGGCGGCGGCAGCGGTGGTCGGTGCGGCCCCCGCGGTGGCGAGGCCGCCCGGTTCAGCGTGCGACATCGAAGCCCTCCCCGGTCAGCTCCACGAAGATCTCCTCCAGGCTCGGGCTGCGCACCTCGAGCCCGGCGAGCCCGACACCGGCACGCACGAGCGCCACGGACACGTCCTCCGGGCGGACGCTGCCCAGCAGCGCGTCGACCTGCACGCCGTCGACGCGGACCTCGTCGAGGCCCAGCCCCGTGAGCACACGCGCCGCCTCCCCGGCCGTCCCCGCGGTCGTCGTCACGCGCAGCCGCGCGGCGCCGTGCGCGACGAGCGCGGACCGGTCGCCCTGCAGCACCATCCGGCCCGTGCGCATGATGCCGACGTGCGTGCAGACCTGCTCGATCTCCGCGAGCAGGTGCGACGAGACCAGGACCGTCGTGCCGGCGTCGGCGAGCTCGCGGACGAGGTGCCGGACCTCCCGCGTGCCCTGCGGGTCCAGCCCGTTCGTCGGCTCGTCAAGCACGAGCAGGTCCCGCGGACGCAGCAGCGCCGCGGCGAGGCCGAGCCGCTGCTTCATGCCGAGCGAGTACTGCCGGTAGCGCTTGTCCGCGGCGGCCGAGAGCCCGACGCGCTCGAGGGCCTCGCCCGCGCGCCGGTCCGCCGTGCGCGGGTCGGCGGTCGCGTCGGCGGCCTCCAGGCGTGCCAGGTTGTCGCGTCCGGACAGGTACGGGTGGAACGCGGGGCCCTCGACGAGCGCGCCGACGCGGGGCAGCACCGCCGCCGACGCCGCGGGCACGGGCGCGTCGAGCAGCCAGGCCGCACCGGCGGTCGGCCGCACGAGGCCGAGCAGCATCCGGATCGTCGTCGTCTTGCCCGACCCGTTCGGTCCCAGGAACCCGTACACCGCCCCGCGCGGCACCCGCAGGTCGAGGTCGTCGACCGCGACCTGCCCCGACCGGAACCGCTTCGTCAGGCCGTCGGTGCGCACGGCCAGGGGCCCGGTGGCGTCACCGGACCCCTGGCCGACCCGCGCGGGGTCGAGCACCGCCGTGCTCACGCCAGCCCTTGCAGCGTCTCGGGCGAGACCGCCCCGAGCAGGACGCGGCCGTCGTCCGTGAGGAGGACGCTGAACAGGTCGGAGCTGATGAGCCGGCCCTGCGGCACGACGGTCGTGACCGCGTCGAGCAGCGCCGTCGGGTCGAGCTCGCCCGGCCCGCTCGTGTCGCTCGGGTCGTGACCGAAGTCCTCGAGCAGCGCCTGCGCGCTCTCGGAGCCCATCGTCGGCTCGTGCTCCGCGAGCTCGCCGAGCGCGGCCGGGTCGCCCGCGAGGACGCCGTCGACGTCCACGCCGCCGACCTCGACGACCGTGTCCCAGCCCTCGCCGTGCACCGTGACGTCGGGCGGCAGGGCGTGCTCGGACTTCTGCGCGGCCGCGTCGGCCAGCTCGGCGTCCGTCGGCAGCGGCACCTCGACCTCGCGGACCTCGGCCCCGGCGGGCGGCGAGAACGCCAGCACCGCGTCGGACGGCGTCGCGAACGTGACGTCGGTGAAGCCGATCTCGAGCGCGGGCTCGGCGTCGTCCTGCGCGCTCCAGACCTGCACGCGCAGCGGCGTCGACGTCTCCGCGTCGACCGCGAGCACCACGCGACCGACCAGCGTCGACGTGCTCTTGGGCGTCACGACGAGCTGGTAGGCGTCACGGCCCGCGACGGTCGTCGCACCGTCGATCGACACGGTCGACAGCTCCTCCGCGTGCGCGAGCGCCTCCTCGGCCGCGGCCTGCGGCGTCGGGAGGCCGCCCTGCACCTGCGGACCCTCCTGCGCGAGCTGCAGCAGGCGCGCCGCGTCGGCGGCCGCGACCGTGTAGTGGACGACCTCGTCGTCCTGGCTGGAGTACGTCCACGCCTCGAGGCCGTCGTGCACCACCGAGTACTCGGACGCGGCACCCAGCAGCGCGACGCGCGAGCGCATCTCGCCGTCGGACCAGACCCGCAGCGTCGAGGAGCCGGACATGAGGTTCACGGGGTCGGCGCCGCCGGCCGCGCCGAACGGCAGCGCGGGCAGCCCGAGCCGGGCGGTGTAGACGACGGTGCCGGACAGCGCGGGCGGCTCGGCGGCCGAGACCTGCGCGACGAGCTCCGCGGGCGTCACCGGGGGCAGGCCCTCGGAGTCCGCGGACGCGAGCAGCGGGGGCGCCAGCACGGCGGTGGCCACCGCGACGGCGGCGACGCCGGGCACCGCCCAGCGGGCCCGGGGGGACAGGGACCGGCGGACCGCGGTCGCCGGCGGCGGGGTGGGCTGTGTCTCGGTCATGGCTCCACTGTGCGCCCCGGCCGCTGTGGGGACGCTGAGACCGCGTGCGGCGCCGCCGCCGGGGCGGGTGGCATGCTGCCGACGTGCGGATCCTGGTGGTGGACGACGAGCGGGGCCTGACGAGCGCGCTGCACCGCGGGCTGTCGGCCGAGGGGTTCGCGGTCGACGTCGCGCACGACGGCGAGGCCGGGCTGCAGCTCGCGCTCGAGCACGACTACGACGCGATCGTGCTCGACATCATGCTGCCGCGACGCAACGGGTACGACGTCGTCACGGCGCTGCGCGCGCAGGACGTGCGCACGCCCGTGCTGCTGCTGTCGGCGAAGGACGGCGAGTACGACGTCGCGGACGGGCTCGACGTCGGCGCCGACGACTACCTGACGAAGCCCTTCGCGTTCGTCGTGCTCGTCGCCCGGCTGCGGGCGCTGCTGCGCCGCCCCCCGCAGGTGCGGCCGGCCGTGCTGGCCGTGGGTGACCTCGTGCTCGACCCGGCCGCCCGGACGGTCACGCGGGCGGGCGAGCCCGTCGTGCTCACGGTCCGCGAGCTCGCGCTGCTCGAGTACCTCATGCGGCACGCGGACCGCGTCGTCGGCAAGGTCGAGCTGCGCGACCACGTGTGGGAGGGCACGGGCGAGGACGTCAACGTCGTCGAGGTCTACGTCGGCTACCTGCGCCGCAAGCTCGGCCGGGACGCCGTCGCGACGGTGCGCGGCGCGGGCTACCGCGTAGGGGGGTGAGCGTGCGCGCGTCGCTGCGGCTGCGGCTGACCGCCCTGACCGCCGGGCTCCTCATGGTCGCGCTCGCGGTGGGCGCGCTCGTGCTGACGTCCGTGCTCTCCGCGGGGCGGGTCGCCGCGCTCGACGAGGCGGTGCGGGCGCGCGCGCAGACCGTCGCGGACCTGGCCGCAGCGGATCGCGTGCCGGACCCGCTGCCCGTCGCCGAGGGTGGCGAGATCGCCCAGCTCCTCGACGCGGACGGGCTGGTCCTGGCGACCTCCGCCAACGCGACCCGGACCCTGCCGGTGCTGCCGTCGCGGACGCTCGCGGCGCTGCGCCCGGCGTCGGGGCGCACGACCGTCGTGAGCACGACCGCGTCCGGCTACGACCCGGACGCGCGCGTCGCGCTGAGCTCCACGACCTACCGGGGCGAGCCCGTGACCGCGGTCGCGTCCCTGCCGCTGGGGGAGGTGCGCGGGCTCGTGCGCGCGCTGCGGGTCGCGCTCGTCGTGGTCGTCCCGCTGCTCACGCTGCTGCTCGCCGGGACGATCTGGCTCGTCATCGGCCGCGCGCTGCGACCTGTCGACGCGCTGCGCCGGGCCGCCGCCGAGGTGGCGCGCTCGGGCGGGCGCGGCTCGCTGCCCGTGCCGCCCGTCGACGACGAGCTCGCGGCCCTCGCCCGCACCCTGAACGACATGCTCGACCGCCTCGAGACGAGCGCGGCCCGGCAGCGGACGTTCGTCGGCGACGCCGCGCACGAGCTGCGCTCGCCCCTCGCGTCGCTGCGGGCGGCGCTCGACGTCGCGCGGGCGCACCCCGACGCGTACCCGACGACGGAGCTCGTCGCCGACGCGGAACGCGAGGCGCTGCGCATGCAGGGCCTCGTGGACGACCTGCTGCTGCTGGCCCGCGTCGGCTCGGCGCCCCTCGCCCGCGAGGACGTCGACCTGGGTGCGGTCGCGCGCGACGTCGTCGACGCCGAGACGTCGGCGCCCGGTCCCGACGTCGAGGTGACGGGCGCCGGGCGCGCGCTCAGCGACGCGGTCGCCACGGGGCGCGTCGTGCGCAACCTCGTCGGCAACGCGTGCCGGCACGCGAGCGCCCGCGTGCGGGTGACCGTCGCCGACGGGTCGGTCGTCGTGGAGGACGACGGCGCGGGGATCGACCCGGCCGACCGCGAGCGCGTGTTCGAGCGGTTCGTGCGGCTCGACGACGCGCGCGAGCGTGAGGCGGGCGGCAGCGGGCTCGGGCTCGCGATCGCGCGCGAGATGGCGCGCGAGCAGGGCGGCGACGTCGTGCTGGGGGAGTCGGACCTGGGCGGGCTGCTCGCCCGCGTGACGCTGCCCGCGCCCTGAGCGCCCCGGCGGCGCCGGGGGCAGGACGCGGGCAGTGGCCGTCGTGGAAGACGGCGTCCCGGGACCCGGACCGGACAGGGGTCGGCTCCTCGTCCGGTCCGGGTCGTCCGTGAGGCGTCAGACGCGGGTGGGCACCGCGTCGTCGGCCGGGGTGCCGGGCTGCGGGAGCAGCTCGGCGGGCTCGTCGTCGGGGGTCGGGGTCTCGGTCGAGGCCTGGATCCGCATGCCGTAGAACGAGCGGTGCACGAAGTACGTCGACGCGAGGAAGAACACCGCGGCGAGCGTGAGGACGAGCGCGTGACGGCCCTGGCCGGACAGCTGCACGGCCAGGTCGACCGCGAGCAGGCCGAACAGCGTCGTGAACTTGATGACCGGGTTGAGCGCGACGGACGACGTGTCCTTGAACGGGTCGCCCACGGTGTCGCCCACGACGGTCGCGTCGTGCAGCGGCGTGCCGTTGGCGTGCAGCTCCGTCTCGACGATCTTCTTCGCGTTGTCCCACGCGCCACCGGCGTTCGCCATGAAGATCGCCTGGTAGAGGCCGAACAGCGCGATGGAGATGAGGTAGCCGACGAAGAAGTACGGCTCGACGAACGCGAACGCGAGCGTCGCGAAGAACACCCCGAGGAACATCGTGAGCATGCCGCGCTGCGCGTACTGCGTGCAGATCTCGACGACCCGGCGCGAGTCCTCCTCGCTGGCCTTCTCGCTGCCGTCGAGGCGGATGTGCGTGCGGATGAACTCCACGGCCCGGTAGGCGCCGGTCGTGACGGCCTGGATGGACGCACCCGTGAACCAGTAGATGACGGAGCCGCCCGCGACGAGCCCGAGCAGGAACGGCGGGTGCAGCAGCGACAGGTTCTCCAGGCCGGTGGTGAGGCCGTCGGTGAGGCCCATGATGATCGAGAAGATCATGGTGGTGGCGCCGACGACGGCGGTGCCGATGAGCACGGGCTTGGCGGTGGCCTTGAACGTGTTGCCCGCGCCGTCGTTCTCCTCGAGCATCTGCTTCGCGCGCTCCCAGGCGGGGACGAAGCCGTGCGAGGCGCGCAGGTCCTCGTCGATCCCGTCGACGTCCTCGACGCCGGACAGCTCGTAGACGCTCTGCGCGTTGTCGGTGACCGGGCCGTAGGAGTCGACCGCGATGGTCACGGGGCCCATGCCGAGGAACCCGAACGCGACGAGGCCGAACGCGAACACGGCGGGTGCGTGCATGACCTCGTCGAGGCCCAGCTCGCTCACCAGGTAGGCGCCGCCCATGAGGGCCACGATCGTCATGCCGAGCCAGTACGCGGAGAAGTTGCCCGCGACCAGGCCGGACAGGATGTTGAGCGACGGCCCGCCCTCCTTGGAGGACGCGACGACCTCGCGCGTGTGCCGGCTGCCGGTGCTGGTGAACACCTTGACGAGCTCGGGGATGAGCGCGCCGGCCAGGGTGCCGCACGAGATGATCGTGGCGAGCTTCCACCACAGGCCGGGCGTGCCGTCGGCGAGGACGAGCCACGTGGTCGCGTAGGTCGAGACGATGCAGACGGCCGAGGTCAGCCAGACCAGCGACGTGAGCGGCTTCTCGAAGTCCATGCCCTCCGCGCCCGCGTACCGGCGCTGCGCGACGAGGTCGTTGACGGTGTAGGAGATGCCGGACGCGGCGATCATCACGGTGCGCACGACGAAGATCCACACGAGCAGCGCGGCCTGCACGCCCGGGTCCGGGACGCCGAGCAGCACGAACGTCACCAGCGCGACGCCGGTCACGCCGTACGTCTCGAAGCCGTCCGCGCTCGGGCCGACGGAGTCGCCGGCGTTGTCGCCGGTGCAGTCCGCGATGACGCCCGGGTTGCGCGCGTCGTCCTCCTTGATCTTGAACGCGATCTTCATGAGGTCGGAGCCGATGTCGGCGATCTTCGTGAAGATGCCGCCCGCGATGCGCAGCGCGGCCGCGCCGAGCGACTCGCCGACCGCGAACCCGATGAAGCACGCACCGGCGAGGTCGCCGGGCAGGAACAGCAGGATGACGAGCATGATCGCGAGCTCGAGGCTGATGAGCACCATGCCGATCGCCATGCCGGAGCGCAGCGGGATGCGGTGCAGCGGCAGGGCCTTGCCCCGCAGCGAGGCGAACGCCGTGCGGGAGTTCGCGTAGGTGTTGACGCGGATGCCGAACCACGCGACCGAGTACGAGCCCGCCATGCCGACGAGGCTGAACGCGATGACGACCGCGACGCGGCCCCAGTCGAACCCGACGAGGACCCGGTAGTAGACGACGATCACCGCGGCGATGAACGCCCACAGCACGACGAGGAACCGGCCCTGCTGGACGAGGTACGCCTTGCAGGTCGTGTAGATGAGCTCGGACACGGACCGCATCGAGTCGTGCACCTCGAGCCGCTTGAGCTGCGCGACCACGGTGACGCCGAACGCGAGGCCGAGCGCGCACACGACGAGACCGAGGCCGAGCCACACCCGGCCGGGCACCCCGGCGATCGTGACCGACCCGAGGTCGGGAAGCGCGAGCCCGGCCTCACCTCCGTGGCCGGAGCCGCCGCCGGCCTCACCGGTCGCGGCGCAGCCGGACAGCAGCAGGGCGAGGGTGGCAAGCGCTCCCACGGCGGTGGCCCGGGAGGCGGAACGGGGCGTGCGGGGACGTGCGGCGGGACGGTCGACGGGGGGTGCGGCGGGGCTGGCGGACGTCACGCGGCTGCGCGACTGCGATGTGGACACGGTCTTCCTCGGCTCGTGCGGAAACCCTTTGCTCTCTCTTGGAACGTAGGACTGGGCACCCGAGCGGACGTGTGACCTAAGTCTCGGTCGGGTGCGTGGGCCCGCGTGCAGCGGGCCCTCCGCGCGGCGTGTCGGGGGCGACTCGCCGTCGTCGCAGGTCAGCGCGTGGCGCGGCCCGTCCAGTGGGTGGGACGCGCGACGCGTCCGGGGAGCCGCGTCCCGAGGTTCCCCCGAGCGGCCGCAGCCTGGGGTCCGGTGACGAACAGCGCGTCCGTGAGGTCGGCGTCCCGCAGGTCCGCACCCCGCAGGTCGGCACCGACGAGGTCGGCGACGCGCAGGTCCGCTCCGCGCAGGTCCGCACCCATGAGCCACGCGCCGCGCAGGTCGACGGCACGCAGGTCCGCACCCGCCAGCCGGGCGCCCACGAGGTCCGCGCGCCGGCGGTCGCGGCGGCGGCCGGGCAGCCCGGCCCGCGCGGCGGCGCGCACCGCGGCGCTCGTCCGGGCGAGCACGTCGTCGACCTCGCGGTGCAGGCCGTCGACGACCGCGGCGTCGCGGACGGCGGGCGGGGTCTCGGCGAGCGCGACGACCGCGGCGAGCGCGCGACGCGCGTCGGCGTGCACGGCGGCGGCATCCGCGCGGTCCAGCGCGTCGTCCAGGTACCACGCGAACTCGTGCAGGCGCCGCTGCACCGCGAACGCGTCGGCCACCGCGGCGTCGGGGCGCACGGCGGGACCTCCGAAGGCGGCCGTCACGTGCTGGCCCGCCCCGAAGCAGTCGAACACGGTGCAGCCCGCGAACCCGCGCTCGCGCAGGCGGTCGTGGATGCCGCACCGCAGGTCGTCCTGCAGGTGCCCGCAGGCGGTCCCGGCCGGCTTGTCGACGGCGAAGTCCGCCGACCGCGCGAACGGCAGGACCACGCAGCACAGCGCGGCGCACCGGGAGCAGTCCGCGTGCAGCTCCAGCGGGACGCGTGCACCGGCCTGCTCCACCGCGACCTCCCGTCCCGTCCCCGTCCAGCCGACCCGCACGTGCGAGCAGCCGATCCGCGCGCGGTCGGCCCGGCGCGTGCCCGCCGACCGGCCGCGAGCCTACCCGCGCCCGCGGGCGGTCCCGCTGCGGGCGGCCGGGACCCGGAGCACGATGGTGCCCAGGACCGACGAAGGAGGGGACCGTGCCGAAGACGAGACGTGACGGCGAGCCGGTCCGCGACGAGCTCCCGAGCACGCTGCAGCGCTCGGGCGCGAAGGCGCAGCGCACGTTCGCGCACGCGCACGACGCGGCCCTCGAGCAGTACGACGGCGACGAGGAGCGGGCCTACCGGGTCGCGTTCGCCGCGCTCAAGCACACGCACGAGAAGGTCGGCGACCGCTGGCGGCCCAAGGAGGAGTACGGGCCCTCCGACGCGCGCGCCGAGCAGGGCGGTCGTGACGCGGACGCGCCCACGGCGGGCGGCGTCGACGCCAACGCCTCCAAGGCGCACCTGTACGACGTCGCGCGCGAGCTCGACGTCGCGGGGCGCTCACGCATGACCAAGGCGGAGCTCGTGGAGGCGATCCAGCGCGAGAACGACCGGCGGTCGCGGGCGGCGCTGCGCTGAGCAGCCGGCGTCCGCGGCGTGCCCGCGGCGTCCCTGGGCACGCGGTCCGGCCGGCCGGCCTCCGCACAACGGTGGAGGCGAACCGTCCGGTCGGCTGACCTGCGGCGGGGCGCCGCCGCCTACGCCGGCGCCATGGTCCTTGCCGTCGACGCGCCGCAGACGCCCGACGTCTGGCTGCACCCCCGGTGGCGGGGGTGGTCGCGCGTCTGGCGCTACCTGCTGGCCGCCGGGCTCGGGTTCTCGCTGTGGACCGCCCAGGTCGCCGCGCTCACGGTCCCGGAGATCGCGGGCGAGGCGGCGGTCACGCCGCCCTCGGAGGAGATCGTCGGCGCCGCGATCCTGCTCGACCTCGTCCTGGGCGTCGTGGCGCTCGCGCTGCTGCCCCTGCGCCGGCGTCATCCGCTCGCCGTGGCGGTCGCGACGACGGCGGCGACCGCCGTGTCGGCGATCGCGATCGGGGCGTCGACGTTCGCGATCGTGTCGATGGCGACGTGGCGGCGCGGCCGGTGGCTGGTGGTCGTCGGGGCCGTCTGGATCAGCACGACGCTGTACTCGAGCTACCTGCACGTGCCGACCGTGTGGGGCACCGAGAACAGCACGTCGACGCACCTGACGGACATCGTCGTGGGGGTCGCGATGCTCGCGGTCCTCGTCGGCACGGGGCACGGCATCGCGACGCGCCGGGAGCTCCTCGCGTCGCTGCACGCGCGCGCCCAGGCCGCCGAGCGTGAGCGCGCCCTGGCCACGGAGGTCGCGCGCGAGGCGGAGCGCACGCGCATCGCCCGGGAGATGCACGACGTCCTCGCGCACCGCATCTCGCTCGTCGCGCTGCACGCGGGGGCGCTCGCGTACCGCGACGACCTCACGCGCGAGCAGGTCGTCGAGACCGCGGGGACGATCGCGGCCGCCGCGCACGCCGCGCTCGCGGAGCTGCGCGACGTGCTCGGCGTGCTGCGCGACCCCTCCCAGCCCGGCGCCGTGGAACGACCGCAGCCCACGCTCGAGGAGGTCCCGGCCCTGCTCGCCGAGGCGCGCGAGGCCGGCACCGACGTACGCCTCGACACCGACGGGCTCGACCCCGACGCCGCCCGCGAGCTCGGCGCGTCGATCTCGCGCACCGCGTTCCGGGTCGTGCAGGAAGCGCTGACCAACGCGCGCAAGCACGCCCCGCGGCAGCCCGTCGAGGTCGTGCTCGCGGGGGAGCCGGGCGGCGACCTGGCGATCGAGGTGCGCAACCGCGCGCTCGTGACCGCGGGGGCCGGGCACCGCCCCGGGGTCGGCCTGGTCGGGCTGACCGAGCGCGCCACGCTCGCCGGGGGCGAGCTCGAGCACGGCTACCGGTCCGACGGCACGTTCGTCGTGCGCGCACGGCTGCCGTGGCCGGCATGACCGCGCCGGTCCGCGTCGTCGTCGTCGACGACGACCCCCTCGTGCGCACCGGGCTGCGGATGATCCTCGGCGGCGCACCCGAGATCGAGCTGGTCGGCGAGGCGTCCGACGGTCAGCAGGGCGTCGACGTCGTCGTGCGGACCGCGCCCGACGTCGTGCTCATGGACGTCCGGATGCCGCGCATGGACGGGCTCGCCGCGCACCGCCGGCTGCGCGACCTCGGCTCCCGCGCCCGCGTCCTGGTGCTCACGACCTTCGACGCGGACGACCTGGTGCTCGCGGCGCTGCGGCAGGGCGCCGCGGGGTTCCTGCTCAAGGACACCCCGCCGCCCGACCTCGTCGCCGCGGTCCGGCGGGTCGCCCTGGGCGAGCCGATGCTGTCGCCCAGCGTGACGTCGCAGCTCATCGCGGCCGTCACGGCGGCGCCCGTCCCGGACCGCCCGCGCGAACGGGCGCGGGCCCTGCTCGCGACGCTCACCGAGCGCGAGCGCGAGGTCGCCGAGGCCGTGGGCGCGGGGATGTCGAACGCGGAGATCGCGCGCACGCTGCACCTGGGCGTCGCGACGGTCAAGACGCACGTCGGCAACGTGCTCGCCAAGCTCGACGCGACCAACCGGGTGCAGATCGCCCGCTGGGTGCACGAGGCGGGCGACGAGCGCGCCTGACGCACGCCCGCGGCGTCGCGGGCAGGTCCGCTCCGCGCCCCGGGGTCGGGCGACCGCGGCGAGCGCCGCCGTCAGTCGCCCTCGAGCGCCGGCAGGATCGTCGTCGGGATCGCGAACGCCAGCGTGACCGCGAGGATCGCGCCGACGAACGTCCAGCGCGTCCAGTCCTCGCCGGTGAACGACACGGCGAACAGCGCGATGCCCGCGGCGAACGACAGGAACGCGAAGAACGTGCCGACGACACGACCGGCCGACTCCGACCGGTCCTCGTCCCGGGGTGCGATGACCGGGTAGCTCATGGGGACACCTCCTCGTCCGCGTCGATCCTGCCCGGGTCCGCGCTCCCCGGCCACCGGCGGGGGCCGGTCGCCGGTGCGGCGCGGGCCCGCGGGTCAGCGCAGCGGGATCGCCCGGGGCGAGCGCGGGCCGAACCGCGGCGCGCGCCCGGCCGTCGTCGTCTCGATGAGCCGGACGACGCGCTGCCGGTGCCCGCGCCAGGGTTCGAGCAGCTCGAGCATCCCGTCGTCGTCCGTGCGCCGGCCCGTCAGGGCCCACCCGACGAGGTGCGCGAGGTGGAAGTCCCCGACCGAGACGGCGTCGGCGTCGCCGAGCGCCCGTGACGTCGTCTCGGCGACCGTCCACGGCCCGACGCCGCGCACGGCCAGCAGCCGCCGGCGGGCGTCCGGCAGGGGCATCGTCACCGTCTCGTCGAGCCGGCGCCCCACGGTCGCGACGCGCTGCACCGTGGACGACCGCTGGTCGTCCACGCCCGCCTGCCGCCACTCCCAGACGGGCAGGTCGCGCCACGTGGACCACGGTGGCGGCACGCGCATCGTCGCCGGCACCGGCCCGGGGGCGGGCGACCCGTGCCGCGTCACGAGCCGGCGCCACGCCGCGCGGGCGTCGGCGCCGACGACGCGCTGCTCGAGCACGGCGGGCACGAGCGCCGCGAGGACGTCGCCGCCCGTGGTCAGGCGCAGCCCCGGCACCCGCCGGTGCGCGTCGCGCACCACGGGGTGCAGCGACGGGTCGAAGCCCGACGGGTCGTCGTGCGCGCCCAGCAGCGCGGGGACCGCGGCGACGGCCCGCTCGGCACCCGGTCCCCAGGCGGCGACGTGCACGCCGTCGCGCGCCACGGCCAGGCGGCGGGTCGCGGGACCGTCGGGCGTCGCGAGCGCGTGCCACAGCGCACCGTCGGGTGCGGTCCACCAGCAGGGGTCGCCGGTGCCGCGGCGCAGCGGGGCGAGCGTGCGGCGGACGTCGAGGCGCTCCGCGGGACGGTAGACGTCGGTGCGTCCGGGCGCCTGCGGGCGCGCGCCGTCGGTCGCGGTGTCCGGGAGCACCCGTCCAGTGTGCGCCTCCCGGATGCCGGTCGGGGCGTCGGGAGGCACGCTGTGCCGGTGACGGTCCGGGTGGGCATCAGCGGCTGGCGCTACGCGCCGTGGCGCGGCGTGTTCTACCCGCGCGGCCTCCCGCAGCGCAGCGAGCTCGAGTTCGCGGCCCGGCGGATGACGTCGATCGAGGTCAACGGCTCGTTCTACGCGCTGCAGCGGCCCGAGAGCTACCAGCGGTGGGCGGCGGCCACGCCCGAGGACTTCGTCTTCTCCGTCAAGGGTCCGCGCTTCGTCACGCACATGAAGAAGCTCGCCGACGTGGCGACCCCCGTGGCGAACTTCTTCGCGAGCGGCGTGCTCGCGCTCGGCCCTCGCCTCGGCCCCGTGCTGTGGCAGCTGCCGCCGACGCTCGGGTTCGACGCCGACCGGCTCGCGGAGTTCTTCGCGCTGCTGCCCCGCTCCACGGCCGCCGCGGCCGCGCTGTCGGAGCGTCACGACGAGCGGCTCGACGGGCGCGCGTGGACGACGACCGACGCCGACCGGCCGCTGCGGCACGTGCTCGAGGTCCGGCACGCGACGTTCGAGACGCCCGCGTTCGTCGACCTGCTGCGCGCGCACGACGTCGGCCTCGTCGTGGCGGACACCGCCGGGCGCTGGCCGCTGCTCGAGGACGTCACGTCGGACGTCGTCTACGTGCGCCTGCACGGCGACACCGAGCTGTACACCAGCGGGTACGACGACGCGGCGCTGGACCGGTGGGCGATGCGCGTGCGCGCGTGGGCCGCGGGCGGTGAGCCGCCCGACGCGCGCCGGCTCGGCCCGCCGGCCGGCGCCGCCGACTCCCGCGACGTGTACGTCTACTTCGACAACGACGTGAAGGTCCGGGCGCCCGTCGACGCGATGGCGCTCGCGGCGCGGCTCGGGCTGCGGGCGGAGGCGGCGTGAGCGGGTCGATCGCGGTCACGTCGGGCGACGGCACGCTGCGCGTGACGCTGCACGGCGCGGTCGACCTCGGCGTCCGCGAGTCCGCCGCGCCCGTGTGGGCGGCCCTCGCGAGCGGTTCCGGTGCCGTGGTCGTGGACTGCCGGGACGTGACGTTCCTCGACTCGACCGGGCTGACGGTGCTCGTGCGGCTCGTGCGCGACGCGACCGAGTCGGGCCGGGCGGTCCGCTGGGACGGCGCGAGCCAGGCGGTGACCGACCTGCTCGAGATGACCGGGGTGGACACCTGGATGCGCGTGCGCGGCGTCGAGGGGATCTGACCCGCGGGCCCGGCGTGCGGTGCGCTCAGTGCCCGCGCAGACGCTCGATGAGGCGGCGGTCCCGCTTGGTCGGGCGGCCCGCGCCGCGGTCGCGCTGCGCGACGAGCGCGACGTGCTCCTTGGGCGGCACCGCGGGGGAGCGGTCGAGGTAGCAGCCGACGGCGACCTCGGCGCCGACGCGCTTGACGACGAGCCGTTGCACGACCACCACGCGCTCGCGGGCGCCGCCACGGACGTGCACCTCGTCGCCGGGCACGACCTGCGTCGCGGGCTTGGCGCGCTCGCCGTTGACGCGCACGTGACCGGCCCGGCAGGCCGCCCCCGCGGCCGAGCGGGTCGGGAACAGGCGGACGGCCCACGTCCACGCGTCCACGCGTGCTCGGGTCACCTCGGGCATGCCCCGACTCTCTCACGGCGCGACGCGCCGCGGACGGGCACGGTGAAACGCTTCGTCGAAGCGCTTGAACTGGCCGCGTCGCGGTGCGGGACCCCAGGCTTCGACGAGGCGGGCCGCGGGTGCCCGTGACCACGGGAGGACCTCGACGATGACGACGACGCTCTCGCGACGGCTCGCGGGCACGCTGGCCGCGCTGCTGCTCGCGCTCGCCGGTGCGCTCGCGCTGGCCGGGCCGACGCAGGCCGCGGACCCGGTGCGGATCATGCCGCTCGGCGACTCGATCACCGGCAACCCCGGGTGCTGGCGCGCGCTGCTGTGGCAGAAGCTCCAGCAGGGCGGCCACACCGACGTCGACATGGTCGGCACGCTGCCCGCGCAGGGCTGCGGCGTCGCGCACGACGGGGACAACGAGGGCCACGGCGGCTACCTCGTGACGGACGTCGCCGCGCAGGGACAGCTCGTCGGGTGGCTCGCCGCGACCGACCCCGACGTCGTCGTGATGCACTTCGGCACCAACGACGTGTGGAGCGCGCGGACCACGCAGCAGATCCTCGACGCGTACACGACGCTCGTGCAGCAGATGCGGGCCAGCAACCCGCAGATGCGCGTGCTCGTCGCGCAGATCATCCCCGTCGCCCCGCCGACGTGCGCCCAGTGCCCCGCCCGGACGGCGGCCCTCAACGCCGCGATCCCCGCGTGGGCGGCCGGGATCACGACCGCGCAGTCGCCCGTCGTGGTCGTCGACCAGGCGACGGGCTGGGTGCCGGCGACGGACACCTCCGACGGCGTGCACCCCGACGAGGACGGCATCGTCAAGCTCGCCGACCGGTGGTACCCGGCGCTCGCGGCGGTCCTGGACGGCACGACGCCGACCCCGACGCCCACCCCGACGCCCACCGTCTCGCCCACCCCGACGCCCACCCCGACGCCCAGCGTCACGCCGACCCCGACGCCCACGCCCGGCGGGGCCACGTGCACGGCCTCCTACGCGGTGTCGAGCCAGTGGCAGGGCGGCTTCGTGGCGAGCGTCCGCGTCACGGCGACGAGCCCCGTGTCGTCCTGGACGGTCGCCGTCACGCTCCCCGGCGGCGCCGTGCAGCACGCGTGGAGCGCGACGGCGACGACCAGCGGCTCGACCGCGACGTTCGCGAACGCGGCCTGGAACGGCACGCTCGCCGCGGGGCAGCAGGCCGACCTCGGCTTCCAGGGCACCGGCAGCCCGACCGCCTCGGCGGTCACCTGCACCGCGACCCGCTGACGCCGGCGGTCGCCCGTCGGACGCCCCGGCGGACGCACGACGGCGGCGGCGAGACCTTCCCCGGTCCCTCGCCGCCGCCGTCGTCAGGCGTGCGTGCGCGTCAGGCGACGCGCGTGATGCGGACCTGCCAGGCCTCGGGGCCGTCGACGAGGACCTCGGTCTCGATCGTCGCGCGCTCGGCGAGCTGCGCGAGCAGCGGGCGCGGCAGGTGCGGCGCGACGAGGATCAGCGACTTACCGGGGGCGATCGCCTCGAACGCGCCGAAGACGGTCGCGTGGCGGATGGCGTGCGGGATCGCGCGGACGTCGAGGACCGGGTCGGCGGCGTCGTCGTGGCCGCCGCAGCCGCAGCTGTGCCCGGCGGGCTCGGTGGCGGGGGCGGTGGTGAGGATCTCGACGTTCTCGGCAGCCATGGGGCTCTCCTTCGGTTCGGTGCGGGTGGAGCGGGTCGTGCAGGTCGTGCGGTCGGGGGACGGGGTCCCGGACGGCCCGGCCGTCAGCGTGTCACCGGTGCTCGGCCGGTGCCCCGGGACGTTCGGCCCGTTCCCAGCCGGGGCGCGTGACGCGCGTCCCACGCCGGGCGTCCCGGGTCCGATAGACGACGTACGGGCGCACCAGGTAGCCCACGGGCGCGGACAGCACGTGCACGAGCCGGGTGAACGGCCAGATCGCGAACAGCAGCATCGCGGACAGCACGTGGGCCTGGAACATGCCGGGCACGTCGGCCATGAGCGACGCGTCGGGGCGCAGCGACGCGAGCCCGCGGATCCACGGCGCGATCGACCCGCGGTAGTCGTACCCGCCGCCGAGCACCTGGAACAGCACGGTCGCGGCGGTGCCGCAGAGCAGGGTCGTGCCGAGCACGACGTACATGACCTTGTCGGACGTGCTCGTCGCGCGCCGCACGGCCCCGACGACGCGGCGCCGGTAGACGAGGATCGCGAGCCCGGCGAGCGTCAGCGCCGCGGCGAGGCTGCCCGCCCACGTGGCGACGAGGTGGTAGGTGTGCTCGTGCACCCCGACGGCCTCGAGCCACGCGCGCGGGACGAGCAGCCCGACGACGTGCCCGCCGACGACCATGAGGATGCCGAGGTGGAACATCGGCGAGCCGATGCGCAGCAGCCGGCTCTCGTGCACCTGCGACGAGCGTGTCGTCCAGCCGAACTGGTCGTGCCGGTAGCGCCACACGTGCCCGAGGACGAACACCGCGGCGGCGACGTACGGCACCACGACCCACAGCAGGACGGCGGTGGTGGTCGTCATGCGGGGACCTCCTGGCGCACGGTGGGGAAGGGCAGCAGCGGCGCGGACAGCCCGACGGTCTCGCCGGGCGGCCCGGACGCGACGAGGTCGGCGAACCGCTGCGCGGTCGCGTCGTCGACGGCCGGCAGGGTGCGGCACACCGCGTCGAGGACGTGCGCGTACGGGCTCGCGGCGGCGTGCAGCGCCGAGCGCAGCACCTCGAGCCCCTCGCGGTGCGTCCCGAGCAGCGCGTCCGTGACGGGGCCGGGTGCACGCGCGGACAGCTCGAGCACCGCGGGCAGGTAGTCGGGCAGCTCGTCGTCGTGCGGCTCGAACCCGCACGCGCGGTACGCCTCGCGGCACGTCACGAGCGCCATCCCGCGCCGCCGGGTGTCGCCCGAGGAGTAGTACGTGAGGTACAGCGCGCACCGGCGGCGCAGGTCGAACGTCGTGACGTAGTGCGCCTGCTGCTCGGCGAGGTCGAGCGCGTCGACGGCGTCGAGGTGCGCGAGGAACGCCTCGGCGACGCCGCGCGGCAGTCCGGCGACCGTGGAGCGCAGGAGCGGGTGGTGCGCGCGGACGTGCTCGGTGGGGTAGTCGAGCAGCATCGCGGCGGCGAGGTGCGCGAGCGACCGCTCGCCCGTCGTGACCCGGACGGGCTCGAGGAACGGCAGCGAGCGGCGGCTCATGCGTGCGCTCCCGTCGGTCCGTCGCCGTACCCGGGCTGGCCGGGCGCGGGCGGGAACAGCCCCGCGTCGCCCCGGTCGCCGCCCCAGCTCAGCAGGTTGACGCGCGTGGGCCGGTCGGCGCGCTCCGTCGCCGGGTGGAACGACTCGACGCCCACGGCCTGCTGGGCCAGCGCGACCGGGCGCTCGCCCCGCCTGCGTGTGCGCGGTCCGCCCATGCCCGGCCCGCCCTCGCCGTCGAGCGAGCAGCCGGCGGCGATCTCGTCGAGCGCGCGGGCGCTCTCGGCGTGCGCGGGCGGCACGACGTACCGGTCCTCGTACTTCGCGATCGCCAGCAGCCGGTACATCGCCTCGACCTCGTCGGCCGTCATGCCGACCGACGCCGCGATGCGCGGGTCCTGCTCCGTGCCGAGGTTGACGTTGCGCATGTGCGCGCGCATCGCCGCGAGCCGTCGCAGCACGGCCGTGACCGGCCGGGTGTCGCCCGCGGTGAACAGGCCCGCGAGGTACTCGACCGGGATGCGCAGGCGCTCGATCGCGGCGAACAGCGTCCGGGCGTCCTCCCCGTCGTTGCCCGAGCCGGAGACGACGTCGACGACCGGGGACAGCGGCGGCACGTACCAGACCATCGGCAGCGTGCGGTACTCGGGGTGCAGGGGCAGCGCGACCTCGAACCTCGAGATGAGCGCCCACACCGGGGAGCGCTGCGCGGCGAGCACCCAGTCGTGCGGGATCCCGTCGCGCTGCGCCGCGGCGACGACCTCGGGGTCGGACGGGTCGAGCAGCACGGAGCGCTGCGCGGCGAGGAGCTCGTGCGGGTCCTCGACGGTCGCGGCCTCGAGCACGCGGTCGGCGTCGTACAGCACGAGCCCGAGGTAGCGCAGGCGCCCGACGCACGTCTCCGAGCACACCGTCGGCAGCCCGACCTCGAGCCGCGGGTAGCACATCGTGCACTTCTCGGCCTTGCCCGTGACGTGGTTGAAGTAGACCTTCTTGTACGGGCAGCCCGAGACGCACATGCGCCAGCCGCGGCACGCGTCCTGGTCGACGAGCACGATGCCGTCCTCCGCGCGCTTGTACATCGCACCCGACGGGCACGACGCGACGCACGACGGGTTGAGGCAGTGCTCGCAGATGCGCGGCAGGTAGAACATGAACGCCTGCTCGAGCTCGGCCTTCACGCGGTCGCTCATCTGCGCCAGGACGGGGTCCTTCTGCATGGTCGCCGCGGAGCCGCCGAGGTCGTCGTCCCAGTTCGCCGACCAGGTGATCTTCGTGTCCTCGCCGGTGAGCAGGGACTTGGGGCGGGCCACGGGCGTGTGCTCGCCCTGCGGGGCCGACAGCAGGACGTCGTAGTCGTACGTCCACGGCTCGTAGTAGTCGCGCACCTCGGGGAGCCGGGGGTTGGCGAAGATGTGCGACAGCTTGGTGAACCGGCCACCGGAGCGCAGGCGCAGCCGGCCCCGCCTGTTCAGGGTCCAGCCGCCGCCCCAGCGGTCCTGGTCCTCGTACGTGCGCGGGTAGCCCTGACCAGGCCGGGTCTCGACGTTGTTGAACCACACGTACTCGACGCCCGCGCGGTTCGTCCACGCCTGCTTGCACGTCACCGAGCAGGTGTGGCACCCGATGCACTTGTCGAGGTTCATGACCATCGCCATCTGCGCCATGACCTTCACGAGCCGCTCCCGACAGCCGTGCCGATGGTGGGGGACATCAGTACGTCACCTCCTGGGAACGCCGACGGATGGTCGTGACCTCGTCGCGCTGGTTGCCCGTCGGGCCGAGGTAGTTGAAGGCGAAGGACAGCTGGGCGTACCCGCCGACGAGGTGGCTCGGCTTGAGCAGCACGCGCGTCAGGGAGTTGTGGATGCCCCCGCGCAGGCCCGACGTCTCGGACCGCGGCACGTCGACCGTCCGGTCCTTGGCGTGGTACATGAACACCGTCCCGGCGGGCATCCGGTGCGAGACGACGGCCCGCGCGACGACGACGCCGTTGCGGTTGTACGCCTCGACCCACTCGTTGTCGGTGACGCCGATGGTCGCGGCGTCCTGCGGGGACATCCAGATCGTCGGGCCGCCGCGGGACAGCGTGAGCATGTGGAGGTTGTCCTGGTACTCGGAGTGGATGGACCACTTCGAGTGCGGCGTCAGGTAGCGGACGGCGACCTCGGCGTGGCCGTCCGAGCCGGGTGCGCCCGACGCGTCGGTCGACCCCGGGCGGGCGTCGCCGAACAGCCGGTGCAGGTCGAGCGGCGGCCGGTAGACCGGCAGGTTCTCGCCGAGCTCGCTCATCCAGTCGTGGTCGAGGAAGAAGTGCTGCCGGCCGGTGAGCGTGTGCCACGGCTTGAGGTGCTCGACGTTGATCGTGAACGCCGAGTACCGCCGCCCGCCGTGCTCGGAGCCCGACCACTCCGGCGACGTGACGACGGGCACGGGCCGCGCCTGCACGTCGGGGAAGGTGATGCGCTTGCCCTCGTGGTCGCGGGCCAGCGACGCGAGCTCCGTGCCCGTGCGCCTCTCCACGCGTTCGAAGCCCTGCACCGCGAGCCGACCGTTGGTCGTGCCCGACAGCGCGAGGATCGCCTCGCACACGTGCCGGGCGTCGTCGAGGCGCGGCTGCCCGGCGGCGACGCCGTCACGGACGGTCCCGTTCACCCGGGCGAGCTCGGCGACCTCGACGTCGGGGCTGAACGCGACGCCCTTGGTCACCATGCCGACCTTCGCGGTGAGCGGGCCGAGCGCGGCCCATCGGTCGGCGAGCGTCGCGTAGTCCCGCTCGACCACGACGAGCCTCGGCATCGACACGCCGGGCACGCGCCCCATCGCCTCGGGGACCGCGCCGTGCGGCGTCGCGAGCTCGTCGGGCGTGTCGTGCAGCAGCGGCACCGCGACGAGGTCCTCGCGCGTGCCCAGGTGGTCGACCGCGAGGTCCTGGAACGCGCGGGCCAGCGTGTGGAAGACGTCGAAGTCGGTCCGGGTCTGCCACGGCGGCGCGATCGCCGGGTTGAACGAGTGCACGTAGGGGTGCATGTCGGTGGTCGACAGGTCGTGCTTCTCGTACCAGGTCGCGGCGGGGAGCACGACGTCGCTGAACAGCGTCGTCGACGTCATCCGGAAGTCGCTCGTGACGAGCAGGTCGAGCTTGCCGCGGGGCGCCTCGTCCCGCCACGTCATCGACTGCGGGCGGCGGTCGGGCTCGGACTCGGGCGCGCGCACCGCGGAGTCGGTGCCGAGCAGGTGCCGCAGGAAGTACTCGTTGCCCTTGCCCGACGAGCCGAGCAGGTTCGCCCGCCACACCGTCAGCACGCGAGGGAAGTTCGCGGGGTCGTCCGGGTCCTCGCACGCGTACCGCAGCCGTCCGGCCTCGAGCTCGTCGACGACGTGCTGCGCCGGGTCGACGCCCTTCGCGCGCGCCTCGGCCACGAGGTCGAGCGGGTTGCGGTCGAACGTCGGGTACGACGGCATCCAGCCGCGCTGGGCGCTCTCGACCAGGCAGTCCGCCGTCGTGCGGCCCGTGAACCGGCCCTCGGCCAGCGGTGACGCGAGCGCGTCGGCGGGCAGGCCGTCGTAGCGCCACTGGTCCGTCGCGAGGTACCAGAACGCCGTGCCGATCATCTGCCGCGGCGGCCGCACCCAGTCCAGGCCGAACGCGTACTGCGCCCAGCCCGTGACCGGCCGGCACTTCTCCTGGCCGACGTAGTGCGCCCAGCCGCCCCCGTTGACGCCCTGGCAGCCGGTCATGGACATGAGCGCGAGGAAGGTGCGGTAGATCGTGTCGGAGTGGAACCAGTGGTTGGTGCCCGCACCCATCAGGATCATCGAGCGCCCGCCGGAGTCCTCGGCGTTCTGCGCGATCTCCCGCCCGATCCGCGCGGCGGCCGCGGCGGGGACGGACGTGATCTCCTCCTGCCAGGCGGGGGTGCCGGGCGACGACGCGTCGTCGTAGCCGGTCGGCCACGTGCCGGGCAGGCCGTCGCGGCCCACGCCGTACTGCGCGAGCAGCAGGTCGAACACGGTGGTCACGACCCGCCCGCCGAGCCGCGTCACCGGCACGCCGCGGCGCACGACGCCCGCGCCGCCCTGGTGCTCCGCGCCCTTCTCGGGGGCCAGGTCGAAGCGGGGCAGGTCGACGGCGACGGCGTCGTCGCCCGCCGCCGCGCCGCGGACGTCGCGGATCGACAGCACGGGCTCGACGTCGCCCAGGTCGAGGTTCCAGCGCCCTTCCTGCGCGGGGTCGAACCGCCGGCCGAGCGACCCGTTCGGGACGTGCGGCGTGCCGTCGGCGTCGAGGACCACGGTCAGGAACGCCGCGTCGCGCGCGTCGGCGTCCGCCCCGGCGAGGGCCCCCAGCGTGTCCGCGGTGAGGAACTTGTCGGGCACCCACGCGTCGCCGCGCTGCTTGAGCGTGACCAGGTGCGACGCGTCGGTGAACCGGCGCAGGTAGTCCGCGAACCGCTCCGTGCGCCGCTCGACGAGGAACTCGCGCAGCACCACGTGCCCCATGGCGAACGCCAGCGCGCCGTCCGTGCCCGGGTGCGGGGCCAGCCACTCGTCGGCGAGCTTGGTGTTGGCCGCGTAGTCGGGGGACACCGCGACGACCTTCTGGCCCCGGTAGCGCGCCTCGGCGAGGAAGTGGGCGTCGGGCGTGCGCGTCACGGGGACGTTCGAGCCCCACATGACGAGGTACGACGCGTTCCACCAGTCCGCCGACTCCGGCACGTCCGTCTGGTCGCCGAACACCTGCGGGGACGCGACCGGGAGGTCGGCGTACCAGTCGTAGAACGACAGCATCGTGCCGCCGAGCATCGAGACGAACCGCGCGCCCGACCCGTGCGACACCATCGACATCGCCGGGATGGGGGAGAAGCCCGCGACGCGGTCCGGCCCGAACTCCTTGATGGTGTGCACGTGCGCGGCGGCGACGATCTCGGACGCCTCGTCCCACGTCGCCCGGACCAGCCCGCCCTTGCCGCGCGCCGACTTGTACGCGCGCGCCGTCTCGGGGTCGGACGTCACCTGCGCCCATGCCGCCACCGGGTCGCCTGTGCGGGCCTTCGCCTCGCGGTACGCCCGCAGCAGCACGCCGCGCACGTACGGGTAGCGGACCCGCGTCGGGGAGTACGTGTACCAGGAGAACGACGCGCCCCGCGGGCAGCCCCGCGGCTCGTACTCGGGGGAGTCCGGACCGACCGTCGGGTAGTCGGTCTGCTGCGTCTCCCACGTGATGATGCCGTCCTTGACGTACACCTGCCACGAGCACGAGCCCGTGCAGTTCACGCCGTGCGTCGAGCGCACCACCTTGTCGTGCGACCAGCGGTCCCGGTAGAACGCGTCGCCCTTGCGGCCCCCCTCCAGGAAGAGGCTGCGCAGGTCGGGCGACACCGTCCCGGGCCGCAGCCGCGCCCCGACCCGCAGCAGCGTGTCGACGGCCGGGTTGTCGGTCCCGGCGGGGCCGGGCTGGCGGGATGCGGGCACGAGGACCTCCGAGGGAGCGGCGGCGGTGACGCGGGTGCGGGGGCGGGGTGGCTCAGCTCGGGCGCGGGGCGCCCGGCCGGGCGTACTGGACCCAGGTCAGGACGGTGCAGGCCGCGAAGAAGACCGTGCAGCCCACGAAGAACGCGGTCGGGGAGAACGCGGACAGCGCCATGCCGACGAGGAACGGCCCGAACGCCGCGACCGACGACGTGAACCCGATGACGCCGCCCGCCCGACGCCGGTCGAAGATCATCGGCATCTGCTTGAACGTGCCCGCGTTGCCGATGCCGGCGAACGTGAAGATCGCGAGCATCCCGCCCAGGAAGCAGCCGAACTGCGTGACGTCCGTGGGACGCAGGAAGAACAGCGTGAAGACCGTGCTGGCCGTCATGCCGATCCCGGAGACGAGCGTCCACACGGCACCGCCGAACCGGTCGCACAGCGGGCCCCACGCGGCGCGCGTGATCGAGCCCAGGAGCGGGCCGAGGAACGCGAACTTCAGCGGGTCCGGAGCGCCCTCGAAGTCGCCGAACAGGTTGAGCGTGAGCAGGCCGAGCTGCGCGGCGAACCCGGAGAACGCGCCGAACGTCATGGTGTAGATGGCCGTCATGTACCACGTGTGCCGGTCGCGGAAGATGTCGAGCTGCTGGCGGATGTTCGCCGTGACCGGGACGCGCTTGAGGTACATCGCCGACAGGCCGATGCCGAGCAGCACCCACGGCACGAGGACGAGGCCCGCGTTGTGCAGCCACATCGAGCCGCCGTCGGCCTTCTGCTGCGGCGTGAGCGCCGCCGTGCCGAGCAGCCCGAAGCCGATGACCCACGGCACGAGGAACTGGATGAGGCTCACGCCGAAGTTGCCGAGCCCGGCCTGCAGGCCCAGGGCCGTGCCCGCCATGCGCTTGGGGAAGAAGTAGCTCGTCGACGGCATGAAGCCCGCGAAGGCGCCGCCGCCGAGGCCCGCCGCGACCGCGAGCAGCAGCAGCACGGTGTAGGACGTGGACGGGTCCCGGACCGCCATGGTCCAGCCCGCCATGGGCAGCAGCATGAGCGTCGCCGTGCCGCCGACCAGCGTCTTGGTGCCGAGCATGGGCGGCAGGAACGTGTACGCCATCCGGAACAGGCCGCCGGCCAGCCCGGGGATCGCCACGAGCCAGTACAGCTGCTCCTTGCTCAGGTCGTAGCCGATGACGTTGAGACGCGGCGCGATGGCGCTCACGAGGTACCACACGCAGAACGCGAGCGTGAGGTTGTACGTCGTGATCCACAGGGTGCGCCACGCGATGCGGCGGTCCCACGTGGAGTCGTCCTCGGGGTTCCAGTTCGCGAGGTCCGGCGCGAGCGCGGTCGGTGCGGCGGTCATCGGGTCCTCCTCGGGTGCGCCGGGTACGGCGTCGGGGGAGGCCGTCGTCAGCCTCCTCGTCGCCGAGCATCCCGGGCGGGCCGGAGCCGTCTCCAGCGCGAGTGCCGTGGAAAACCGGACGCCTGTCGACGGGCGTCAGCAGGGCTGGGGGACCGGCTCGCGGTCGTGCGCGCGCAGCTCGAGGACGCAGTGGTGCGGCTCCACGAACGGCCGCAGCTCGGCCGCCTCGACGGGACCGCCGACGGCGTCGAGCACGCCCTGCGCGAGCCCGAGGTGCACGCTGCAGACGACGTCCGGCCGCTCGCGCGCGAGGTCGAGGAACGGGCAGCGCCACAGGTGGAACCGCAGCGGCGCCTCCTCCAGGTCCGGGTCGAAGCCGAGCCGGTCGAGGTGCGCGCACAGCGCGTCGAGCTGGCGCTGCTGCGGCGGGGGCTCGGACGCCGCGCCGGGCGCCGTCGGGCGGACGGCGGCCACGGCGCTCGCGGCCAGCGCACGGCCCGCGGCCCGTGCGGTCTCGGGGACCGACTCGACGGGCCGGCCGTAGCCCTGCAGCAGCACGCGGCTCAGCGCCGCGCCGGCGATCGCGTCCTCGAGGCGCCGGGCCGCGACCGGGTCGGTCCGCACGTCCTGCGACGTGACCGCGCGGTAGACGATGCGCGGCCGTCCCCGCGTGGTGCGGACCTCCGGCTCGCGGTGCACGAACCCGTCGACCACGAGCCGCTGCAGGTGCTCGCGTGCCGTGTTCTCGTGCAGGCCGGTGCGGTCGGCCAGCTCGCCGACCGTCGCCGGACCGCCGCTCTGCAGCAGGTGCAGCAGGTCGACGCGGCTGCCCGAGCCGAGGGTGCGCGCTGCGGCGGTGCGACGGGACATGGGCCGATCATCGAGGCGGTGTGACGCGCGCTTCTCGGGACCTCCGTCCCATCCGCAGGCCAGGGGAGCAAATCTACGGTCGAGCCGTGAAAACCCGTGACCTGCGTGGACGAGTCGTCCTGATGGTGCCCGTCGCCGTCGCGCTGCTCGCCGGGCTCGACGCCGCGCTGGTCCTGCTCGGGCTGCCCGCGCCCGTGACGACCGAGCGCCTGCCGGACGTGCACGGCGCGCTCATGGTGCTCGGCTTCGTCGGCGCGCTCGTCGCGCTCGAACGGGCCGTCGCCGTCGGACGCCCGCTCGGCTACCTGTCGCCCGCGCTCCTCGGCGGGGGCGGCCTGCTGCTGCTCAGCCCGCTGCCCCTGGCCGCCGGTCGGCTCGCCCAGCTCGGCGGCACGCTCGTGCTCGTCGGGCTGTACGCCGTCGTGTGGCGGCGGCAGGCGGCCGCCGCGGTCGCCGTGCAGGGCCTCGCCGCGCTGCTCGCCGTCGGGTCCGCCGTGCTGTGGCTCGGCGACGTGCCCGTGCCCCGGCTCGTGCCGTGGTGGGTCGGGTTCCTCGTCCTCACCGTCGCAGGGGAGCGCCTCGAGCTCATGCGCGTCGCCGCCCCGCCCCCCGTCGCCGAGCGCGGCGTCGTCGGCGCCGCGCTCGCGTTCCCCGTCGCGGCCGCCGTCGCGCTGCTCGCGCCCGACGCCGGCTACCCGCTGCTCGGCGCGACGCTGCTCGTCGTCGTCGGGTTCCTCGTGCGGTACGACGTCGCGCGTCGCACGGTGCGCGCCACCGGGCTGCCGCGGTTCATGGCCGCCGCGATGCTCGCCGGGTACGGCTGGCTCGCGGTCGCCGGCGGGCTGTGGCTCCTGCGCGGCCCCCTGCTCGCCGGTCCGGGCTACGACGCCGTCCTGCACGCGGTGTTCCTCGGCTTCGTCATCTCGATGGTCATGGCGCACGCGCCCGTGATCCTGCCGGCCGTGCTGCGCCGCCCGCTGCCCTACCGGGCCGCCATGTGGGGTCCGCTCGTCGCGCTGCACGTCACGCTCGCCGTCCGCGTCGGGCTCGGCGACGCCCGTGACCTGCCGGTCGTGGTGCAGGTCGGTGGCGTCGGCAACATCCTCGCGCTGCTCGCGTTCCCGGTCGTCGCGGTCCTGTCCGCACGTGCGGCGGCGCGCGCGACGGCCGTGCGTGCGCCGGCGCGCGCCGCTGCGCCCGTGGGTGCAGCGCCCATGACCGGACCACCCGTCGCCGAAGCGGCCGCGGCCGAGGTGACGGCGTGACGCGCGCGTCCTTCCACCTGCGCGCCAACGCCCTCGTCGGCGCGTGGCTCGTCACCGCCGTCCTCGCGACGCTCGTGCACCGTGCCGTGCCCGCCGCCGGGTGGCTCATGGTGCACCTGCTCCTGCTCGGCGCGGTGAGCACCGCCATCCTCGTCTGGAGCCAGCACTTCGCCGACACGCTGCTGCGTCGGCCCGCCCCCGGCGGTCGGCGCGGGCACGCGGTGCGCCTCGCCGTGCACACCGTCGGCTCGGTGCTCGTCGTGGCGGGCCTCGTGTCCTCCGTGTGGGCGCTCGTCGTCGCGGGCGGGGCCCTGGTCGCCGGGGGCGCCGTGACCCACGTCGTCGTGCTGGTCCGGCAGGGACGCGGCGCGCTGCCCTCGCGGTTCGGGCCCATGGTCCGCTACTACGTCGTCGCGAGCGCGCTGCTGCCCGTCGGGGTCACGCTCGGGGTCCTCATGGCGCGCGGCGACCTGCCCGACGAGGTGCACGGGCGCGCCTACGTCGCGCACGTCGCGCTCAACCTGCTCGGGTGGGTCGGCATCACCGTGCTCGGCACGCTCGTCGTGCTGTGGCCCACCGTCCTGCACGCGCGCATCGACGAGCGTGCCGAGGCCGCCGGGCCGCGTGCCCTGCCCGTCCTCGTCGCGGGCCTGGGCGTCGTCGGAGCGGGCGCCGCGACCGGGTGGCGCCCGCTCGTCGGCGTCGGGTGCCTCGTCGTGGTCGCCGGGTGCGGCGTGCTCGTGCGGTCGATGGTCGACCAGGCGCGAGACGCCGCCCCGCGCACGTACGCGGCGTGGACGGTCGGGGCGGCCGTCGCCTGGCTCGTCGCGTGCACGCTCGCCTACGGGGCGATCGTCGCGACGGCGCCGTCCTGGGCCGACGCCGTCGACCGGGTGCGGGTGCTCGTCGCACCGTTCGCCGTGGGGTTCGCCGCCCAGGTGCTCGTCGGGTCGCTGTCCTACCTGCTGTCCGTCGTCCTGGGGGGCGGTCCCGCCACCGCGCGCCGCACGGCCGCCGAGCTCGACCGCGGCGCGCTCGTGCGGCTCGTGCTCGTCAACGGCGGGCTCGCCCTCTACGTCGCGCCCGTCCCGGCGGCCGTCCGGGTCGTGTGCTCGCTCGTCGTGCTCGGCGCGCTCGTGACGTTCCTCGTCCTCGCGCTGCGGGCCGTGGTCCTGGCCCGCCGCGCCGGGCCGCCCGTCCCCGTCCCGCGCCCCGCCGGCGCGGTACCGGCGGTCGAGGTCCCGCGCCCGCACCGCAGCGGTGCCGCCGCCGTCGGCGTCGGGGTCCTCGCGCTCGTCGTCGCCCTCGGGGTCGCGCTCGACCCGCCCGCCGCGGGCATCGGCCTGGTCTCCGCCGCCGACGCGGACGGCGTCGCCGCGACGGGGGAGACGCGGACCGTCCGCGTCGAGGCGCACGACATGCGCTTCTCGCCCGACCGGATCGAGGTGACCGCGGGCGACCGGCTCGTCATCGAGCTCGTCAACACCGACCCGCAGACGGTGCACGACCTCACGCTCGCCACGGGCGCCACGACCGGCCGTCTCGCGCCGGGGGACTCCGCGACCCTCGACGTCGGCGTCGTGGGGCGGTCCCTCGAGGCGTGGTGCGCGGTGGCCGGGCACCGGTACATGGGGATGACGCTCGACGTCGTCGCCGTCGGCGGGGCGACGGTCACCGCCGACGACGGCGCGGACCCGGCCGACCCGGGTGCCGAGACGGCTCAGGGAGGCCGTGCGGGTCACGGCGCGGCGGGCACGGCCGGCACGTCCGCAGCCGCGGACCTCGACCTCATGGCCGCCCCCGACGACGCGTTCGTCGCCCGCGACGCGACCGCCCCCGCCCCGCTGCCCGCCGGGCGGACCCACCGGCGCACGCTCACGGTGCAGGAGGTCGAGCGCGAGGTCGCGCCGGGCGTGACGCAGACGCTGTGGACGTTCGACGGCACGGCCCCCGGGCCGGTCCTGCGCGGCCAGGTCGGCGACACGTTCGAGATCACGCTCGTCAACGACGGCAGCATCGGCCACTCGATCGACTTCCACGCGGGCGAGCTGGTCCCGGACGACACCATGCGCACCATCCCGCCGGGGGAGTCGCTGACGTTCTCGTTCACCGCGACGCGCAGCGGCATCTGGATGTACCACTGCTCGACGATGCCGATGAGCCTGCACATCGCGAACGGCATGTCCGGGGCCGTCATCGTCGACCCGCCGGGCCTGCCCGCGGTCGACCACGAGTACGTGCTCGTGCAGTCCGAGCTGTACCTGGGCCCGCAGGGCGGTGTCGCGGACCCGGAGAAGATCGCGGCGCGCACGCCCGACCTCGTCGTCCTCAACGGCTACGCGCACCAGTACCGCGACCGTCCGCTGGAGGTGACCGCGGGGGACCGGGTGCGGTTCTGGGTGCTCGACGCCGGACCGAACCGCCCGTCGGCGTTCCACGTCGTCGGCACGCAGTTCGACACCCTGTACCGGGAGGGCGACTGGGTGCTGCGCGACGGTGGCTCGACCGGCACCGGCGGCGCACAGGTGCTGGCGCTCGCGCCGGCGGAGGGCGGGTTCGTCGAGCTCACGGTGCCCCAGCCCGGCACGTACCCGTTCGTCTCGCACGCGATGTCCGACGCCGAGGCGGGCGCGTCGGGCCGGCTCGTCGTGACGGCCCCCTGACACGACGGCCCACACCGTGCCGCCCGGGTGCGGCCCGGGTGCGGCCCGGGTGTGGCCCGGACGCCGGACGTACGGTGGACGCATGACCTCTCCCACTCCCTCGTCCTCGCCTGCCCTCGACCGGACCGTCGCGATCCGCGGCGGGTACGTCGTCCCCGTGAGCGCCCCGCCGATCGAGGACGGCACGGTGCTCGTGGTCGACGGGCGCATCGCCGCCGTGGGCGGCCCGGAGGTCGAGGTCCCGGCGGGCGCGCGCGTCGTCGACGCGACGGGTCGCTGGGTGCTGCCGGGGTTCGTCGACGGGCACGCGCACGTGGGTCTGCACGAGGAGGGCGAGGGGTCCGCGGGCAACGACACCAACGAGATGGTCACGCCCAACACGGCGGGCGTCCGCGCGGTCGACGCCGTGAACATCGAGGACGAGGGCTTCCGTGACGCGCTCGCGGGCGGGGTCACGGCGGTCGTCGTCAAGCCGGGGTCGGGCAACCCGGTCGGCGGGCAGTCGGTCGCGATGAAGACGTGGGGCGGGCGGACGGTCGACGAGCAGGTGATCTCGGCGTCGGTGAGCGTGAAGTCGGCGCTGGGCGAGAACCCGAAGCGCGTGTACGGCGAGCGCAAGCAGCTCCCGTCGACGCGTCTCGGCACGGCGCTGGTGATCCGCGAGGCGTTCACGAAGGCCCGGCACTACGCCGCGGCACGCGCGGCCGCGGCGACCAAGGGCGAGCCGTTCGCGACGGACCTCGCCCTGGAGACCCTCGCCCGCGTGCTCGACGGCGAGCTGCTGTGGGACCAGCACACGCACCGGCACGACGACATCGCCACCGCGCTGCGGCTGGCCGACGAGTTCGGCTACCGCCTCGTCGTCAACCACGGCACCGAGGCGCACAAGATCGCGGACGTGCTCGCGGAGCGCGACGTGCCGGTGATCTTCGGCCCGATGCTCACGAGCCGCTCGAAGGTCGAGCTGCGGGACCGGGCCGTCGCGAACCTCGCGGCGATCGCGGCCGCGGGCGTGCGCGTCGCGATCACGACCGACCACCCGGTCGTGCCGATCAACTTCCTCGTGCACCAGGCGACGCTCGCCGTCAAGGAGGGCCTGCCGCGCCAGACGGCGCTCGAGGCGCTCACGACGAACCCGGCTGCGTTCTACGGGCTGGACGAGCGGATCGGCGCGCTGGAGGTGGGGCGCGACGGCGACGTCGTCGTGTGGTCGGGCGACCCGCTCGACGTGCACGCGCGCGCCGAGCACGTGCTCGTCGCCGGCCGCACCGTCTACACGTGGGACACCGAGGCGCACCGGGGCCGCGTGGTCGAGCGCGCGGAGCGCTTCACCCGCTGACTCGCCCCGCCCGCCGCACGGGCGACGGCACCGCCCCGGGAGCGTGGGGCGGTGCCGTCGGTGGTGCGTCGTCGGGCGGGAGGGGTGACCCGGTCCCGCCCGACGACCGTCACTTGTAGGTGATCGACGAGGTCGAGTACCCGCAGGCCGCGGACGGCCCGGAACCGGTCTTCGACGGCTCGCCGGACGTGACGCCCTTGTACGCGTCGCAGATGGAGATCTTCTTCGAGGAGTCGCCGATGATCGTCACGTCGGTGATCGTCGCCTTGTCGCCGAGGTTCGGGTTGATCCCGACGAGGGACTTGCCGGGTGCGGTGACCTGGACGTTGTCGACGACGACGGTGCGGGCGTACTGCTTGGAGCAGTTGCCGCACGAGCGGTAGAGCTTGCCGAAGCTCGAGACCTGGAAGTTCGTGATGACGAACGTGCCCGGGCCGTTGTGCTGGAAGACCTTGTCGGACGCCGACCGGGCGCCGCCGCCGTTGACGGTCATGACCTGCGACGAGGCCGTGCCCTTGAACGTCGCCGCGTCCTCCTCGACGTCTTCCCACCAGACGTTCTCGAGCGTGCAGGTGCCGGTGCAGTGCACGCCGTCACCCGCGCCGGTCCCGAGGATGACGTTCTTCAGCACGGCCCCGTTCTCGAGCTTGAACATCGGCGGCTGCGACTCGCTCTGACCGCCGGCCGAGATGCCGTAGTGGCGGACCATGCCGCCGTCGAGCGTGCCCGTCACCGTGATGGTGCTCGACACCTTCTTCTCGCCCTTGGCCGTCGGCCAGGCGGGGAAGGAGCCGGGGGTCGACGTGGGCTGCGTCGTGGGCTTCGGCGTCGCGCTGGTCGTCGGCCTGGGCGTGGACGACGTCGTGGGTGCGGGCGTGCCGGTGGCGCCGACCTTCACGAGCTCCCACTGCTGGTGGTACGACTTGCCGTCGGTGAGCTGGACGACCGCCGCACCCGCCGACGTCGACGCGCCGGCGATCGAGACGGCCTTGCCGGAGCCGCGGTTGACCAGGCGCACGTAGTCGCTCTGCGCGGCGATCGAGAACTGCTGCGCCGTGCTGCTCTGGTCCGTCTGCTGGACGAGGGCGGCACCGTCGGACGTGCTGGCCGACGCCACGCCGAGGACCTTGCCCGAGGCGCGGTTGTGCAGCTCGTACCAGCCGCTGCCGACGCTCACGAAGCTCCACTGCTGGGACGCGGCGTCCGTGCGCGTGGCCGTCACGGCCGCGGCGCCGTCGGACGTCGAGGCGCCCTTGACGTCGACGACCTTGCCGCTCTTGCGGCTGACGAGGACGTAGGACGCGCCACCGTCGGGCGTGGCCGCGGACGCGGCGGGGGCGACCGCGATCGCGGTCGCGGCGGCGAGCACACCGGTGACGGCGAGTGCGACGACCTGCCGGGCGCGGCGCGTGGTCGGGCGGGATGTCATGAACGACCTCCGGGTAGGAAAGCGATTGCTGGGACACCCAACCACCGCAAATCGCCCACCGACCCCCGTATGAGACGTTTCTCATGGCTCTACCGGTCCAGACTTTCGATACCTGGCGACTGCGTCACGGGCCGTGCCGCGCACCCGCCCGGACGCGCGAAGGGGCGCCGCCCGGAGGTCCGGGAGGCGCCCCTGCCGGGCGGTGCGGAGGTCAGCCGCGCAGCTCCAGGTACTTCGCGATGAGCGCCTTCGTCGACGGGTCCTGCGAGTCGAGGGCGGCGGTGTCACCCTCGACGGCGGGCGCGATCTCCATCGCGAGCTTCTTGCCCAGCTCGACGCCCCACTGGTCGAACGAGTCGATGCCCCAGACCACGCCCTGCACGAACGTGATGTGCTCGTACAGCGCGATGAGCTGGCCCAGCACCGACGGCGTGAGCGACGGCGCGAGGATCGACGTCGTCGGCCGGTTCCCCGAGAAGACGCGCGCCGGGACGATCTCCTCCGCGGTGCCCTCGGCGCGGACCTCGTCGGCCGTCTTGCCGAACGCGAGGGCCTTGGTCTGCGCGAAGTAGTTCGCGAGGAACAGGCCGTGCACGTCGGTCTCGCCGTCCTTGAGCGGGTGCGCGGGGTTCGCGACCGCGATGAAGTCCGCCGGGATCAGGCGCGTGCCCTGGTGGATGAGCTGGTAGAACGCGTGCTGGCCGTTGGTGCCGGGCTCGCCCCAGAACACCTCGCCCGTCTGCGTCGTCACGGGCGTGCCGTCCCAGCGGACCGACTTGCCGTTCGACTCCATGGTCAGCTGCTGCAGGTAGGCCGCGAACCGGTGCAGGTACTGCGCGTAGGGCAGGACGGCGTGCGTGTGCGCGCCGAGGAAGTTGACGTACCAGACGTTGAGCAGGCCCATGAGGACGGGCACGTTCTGCGCGAACGGCGTCGTCGCGACGTGCTCGTCGACCGCGTGGAAGCCGGCGAGGAAGTCGCGGAAGGCGTCGGGGCCGATCGCGATCGCGAGCGACGTGCCGATGACCGAGTCGACCGAGTAGCGGCCGCCGACCCAGTCCCAGAAGCCGAACGCGTTCGCCGGGTCGATGCCGAACGCCGCGACCTTGTCGAGCGCCGTGGACACCGCGACGAAGTGCTGCGCGACGGCCGCGTTGCGCGCCTCGTCGGAGTCCTCGGTGCCGAGCTCGCGCCACAGCCAGTCGCGGGCGAGGCGCGCGTTCGTCAGCGTCTCGAGCGTGCCGAACGTCTTGGACGCGACGACGAACAGCGTGGTGCGCGGGTCGAGGCCCTTGACCTTCTCCGCGAGGTCGGTCGGGTCGATGTTCGACACGAACCGCACCTCGAGCCCGTCCTGCACGTACGGCTTGAGCGCCTCGTACGCCATGACCGGGCCTAGGTCGGAGCCGCCGATGCCGATGTTGACGACCGTGCGCACGCGCTCGCCCGTCACCCCGGTCCACGCGCCCGAGCGCACGCGGTCCGCGAACGCGTACATCTTGGTGAGCTCGGCCTGCACGTCGGCGTCCACGTCCTGGCCGTCGACGACGAGTCGGGGCTCGGTGCCCGCGGGGCGGCGCAGCGCGGTGTGCAGGACGGCGCGGTCCTCGGTGACGTTGATGTGGTCGCCGCGCAGCTGCGCCTGGAGGCGGTCCGCGAGGCCGACCTCGTCGGCGAGCCGGACGAGCAGCGCGAGCGTCTCGTCGGTGACGAGGTTCTTCGACAGGTCGACGTGCAGGTCGGCGAGCGTGAACGACAGGCGCTCGGCGCGGGCCGGGTCGGCCGCGAACCAGCCGCGCAGGTCGGCGTGCAGCGTCGCCTCGTGCGCGGACAGGTCCTGCCACGCGCTCGTGCTGGTGGCGTCGATGGGGTGCGAGGACACGGGTCTCCCTCTCGGAGCGGGTGATGGGTGCGCGACCGCGCTGGCCGCTCCAACCTAGTGCGCCGCGTCACGGGCCCGCACGGGACGTCCGTCGGAGGTGGGGCGCCGCCGGACCCCGTAGCGTCGGGCGTCCTCCGGGTCGGCGGCGCCACCGGATTCGCGACAAAACGGATGACTCGGGCATCATCGTCGGATGCTCCGCACCCTTGCGACCTCCCCGCGCCGACGGACGCTCGCGCTCGCGCTGGCGGCGACGGCCTGCGCCGCGCTGCTCGCCGCCTGCACCGCCGACCCCGCGCCCGCGCCCACGTCGAGCACGACCCCGGCCCCGGCGGCGGACGAGGCGGACGCGGCGCCCGTCGCGTCCGCCGTGGCCACGCTGCCCGACGAGCGCGGCACGGTCGACGTCGACGTGCGCTCCCTGACGCTCGACGACAACGGCACCACGATGACGCTGCGGGTGGACTTCACCGCGCACCTCACGACGCCCGACGGCGACGCGACCCTCTCGGAGATCAACAACTTCTTCTTCCTGCACCCGGTGCTGCTGGACCGGCAGAACCTCAAGCGCTACTCGGTGGTCGAGGGCGAGGGCTCGCAGGACTGGCTGACGAACGACGACACGACCGCCCCGGACGGCGAGCCGCTGCACTCCTGGTTCGTCTACGCGGCGCCCGAGGACGACGTCGACGAGGTCGCGGTCACGATCGACGAGTGGGGTGTGGAGATCCCCGGCGTCCCGGTGACGTCGTGACCGTCCCGCTGCTCGCCGCCCTCGCCGTGGCGCTGCCGCTCGCGGTCCCGGCCTACGTCGACCGTGACGACGCACCCGTCCCGACGCCCGACGCGATCGAGCGCTCGGTCGACTCCTACGCCACGGACGGCTCGGTGGACGCCTACACGACGCAGGGGTCGGTCGAGTCCGTGGCGCCGCCCGAGACCGACGGCGGCACGACGACCCTCACGGTCGGCTCGGACGTGCTCTTCGCGTACGCGAGCCACGACCTCGACCCCGCGGCCGCCGCGGCGCTCGCCGCGCTCGTCGAGCAGGTGCCGGCGGGTGCCCAGGTCGCGGTCGTGGGTCACACGGACTCGCGCGGCGGCGACGCGGTCAACCTGCCGCTGTCGAGCGCACGCGCCGAGGCCGTGGCCGCGGTGCTGCGCTCGACGCGGCCCGACCTCGTGCTGGCCGTGGGGGGTGCGGGCTCCACCGAGCCGGTCGCGGACGAGTACGTCGCGGGCGCCCCGGATCTCGCGGCGATGGCCCGCAACCGCCGCGTCGAGCTCCGGTGGGCGGGCTGACGCTGCGGGAGCCCGGGTCCCGGACGCGGTCCAGGACCGACGCCGGTCGGTGGCGGGGTCGCCGTAGGGTGACCCGGTGCACCGGATCCCCACCGCGCTGATCGCCGCCCTGACCCTCGTCGTCGGCTTCGCCGTCGCGCAGGCGACCGACGTCCGGGCGCTCGGGGGCGCGGTGCTGGTCGCGGGCGGCGCGTGGTGCGCGGTGCGCGCGTGGCCGTCGGCGGGAGCGGCCCGCACGACCGCGGTGCTCGCGGTCGCGGCGGCGTGCTTCGCCGTGTCGCACGTGCTCGCGCCGCACCTCGGCGCGTGGCCGGCGGTCGTGCTGGTCGCCGCCGTGCTCGCCGCGGTCACGTGGGTCCTGGTCGACCGCGGCACGAGCGGGCGCGCCGCCGGGGCCTGACCCGCCCCTGGCCAGGCGCCCACCTGGGGTGTGCGTCAGTCGCCCAGCGCGTCCCGCACGAGCGGTGCGACGCGCGTGCCGAGCAGCTCGATCGCGCGCATCGACTCGGCGTGCGGCACGCCGGACACGTCCATCTGGAACGCCTGCCGGTCGTGCTGCAGGACGCCGTGCAGCGCGACGACCCGCTCGGCGACCTCCTCGGGGTGGCCGACCAGGTAGGCGCCACCGCGCGCGGCCTGGGACTCGAACGCGATCCGGTTGGGCTGCGCGAAGCCGCGCTCGGACGCGATCCGGCGCATCGACTCGTGCCAGTACGGGTAGAAGAAGTGGCGCGCGGCGCGCGGGTCGTCGGCGACGAAGCCGATGCCGGCGACCGACACGAACGGCTCGGCCGGCCGGCCGGGGCGGGTCGAGGCCGCGTACGACTCGCGGTAGAGGTCGACGAGCGGGGCGAAGGACGCGGGCTGCCCGCCGATGATCGCGTAGCTCACGGGCAGGCCGAGGGCGCCGGCGCGCGCGGACGAGCGCGGGTTGCCGCCCGTCGCGATCGCGATCCGCAGGTGCGGGCCGATCCCGGGCTTGTCGAGCGGGCGCGGCAGCACGAGCGCGTCGTCGAGCGGCGGGCGGAAGCGGCCGGACCACGTGGTCCGCTCGGCCTCGTCGAGCCGCAGGAGGAGGGCGATCTTCTCGTCGAACAGCGCGTCGTAGTCGTCGAGCGACGCGCCGAACAACGGGTAGGACTCGATGAACGAGCCGCGCCCGGCGAGCAGCTCGACGCGGCCGCCGGAGTACAGGTCCATCGTCGAGAACTGCTGGTGCACCCGGACGGGGTCCTCGGTGGACAGCACGGTCACGGCGGAGCCGACGGTGATCCGCTGCGTCTGCGCGAGCGCGGCCGCGATGACGGTCGCGGGGGAGGAGATCGCGTAGTCGGGGCGGTGGTGCTCGCCGATGCCGACGTAGTCGAGGCCCACGTCCTCGGCGAGCCGGATGCGCTCGAGGACCTCGCGCAGCCGCTGCGCGGGGGAGACCGTCGCGCCGGTCGCCGGGTCGGGGTGGACGTCGCCGAAGGTGTAGAGGCCGAGCTCCATGGCCCGTGCAACGCCCGTCCGGGGGAGGGTGTTCCGCGCCGGTGCCGGGCCGCGCGGCCCGCGCGTGGAGGACGGCGCGGAGGTGGTCCGCGGCCGGCCGACCTGCGCAGATGTCGGCGGCGTCACGCGCGCGCATGCCGTGGGTCGGCCGTGTGAACGCTCGGTCACGATGTGGTCACGGTCACATCCGGACCCTTGACGCGGATTAGTAAGGAAGTTCTACTAACAAACGTGACGACGACCACGCAGCCCACGAGCGGCTCCGGCCGCACCGTGGGGCGCGCCCTGCGGCCCACCGCCAAGGCGCTGCCCGAGCACGGCCGCGCGCACAACCGCTCGATGGTGCTCGCGCACCTCTTCCACGCCGGCCCGTCCTCCCGCGCCGACCTCGCCCGCAGCACCGGGCTCACCCGCGTGACCGTCTCCGGGCTCGTGGCCGAGCTCATGGGGGAGGGCCTCGTCGAGGAGCTCGGGGTGCGCGCCGAGGGCAAGGTCGGCAAGCCCGCCACGCTCGTCGGGATGCGCACCGAGGCCTACCAGGTCGTCGCCGTCGACCTCACCGACGACCTGCGCCTGCACGGGGCCGTCATGACCCTCGAGGGTGCGGTCGTCGCCCGCCGCTCGGTCCCGCTCGACGGCCGGACGGGGGAGCCCGCCGTCGCGCTGCTCGACGCCCTGTGCCGCGACCTGCTGGCGGCCGCCGAGCAGCCCGTCATCGGCGTCGGCATCGCCTCGCCCGGCGTCATCGACCCGAACGGCCTCGTCGTGCAGGCCCCGAACCGCGGCTGGTACGACGTCCCGCTCGCCGCGCGGCTCACGGCGTCGCTCGGCGTCCCGGTGCACGTCGCGAACGACGCGAACACCCGCGCGCTCGCCGAGTTCACGTACGGCGACGCGAGCGGCAAGGGCACCATCGTCGTCACGGTCGGCCAGGGCGTCGGCGCGGGCATCGTCGTCGACGGCGCGCTCGTCCTCGGCCGCCACCACGCAGCAGGCGAGATCGGCCACGTCACCGTGCTCGACGGCGACGGCCCCGGCGAGCGGCCCGCGCCCTGCGCGTGCGGCCGTGAAGGCTGCCTCGAGACGGTCCTGTCGGTCCCGGCCCTGCGCCGGCGCACGGCGGACCTCGACCCCCAGGACTCCGACGCCGAGCTGGCGTCGGTCGGACGGCTGCTGGGCATCGCCCTGGCACCCGTCGTCAGTGCGCTCGACCTCGCGGAGGTCCTGCTCTCCGGCCCCTCGGAGCTGCTGGACGGCCCGCTGCGCGAGTCGGCGCTCGCCACCCTCCGCGCCCGGACCATGCCCGTCATCGGCGACGGGCTGGCTCTGCGGATGGGCTCCCTCGACGAGGACGGGACCCTCGCCGGCGCGACGGTCCTCGTCCTGTCAGGTCAGCTCGGGGTCACGTGACGACCCCGAGCCGACCCCTTGCAGTCGGAACACCACCCCGGCGGCCGCCGTACGGCGCTCGCCTCGCTCACGGGAGGAACCCCAACGTGAAGATGCTACGTTTCGCGGCCGTCGGCGTGGCCGCCGCGCTCACGCTCACGGCGTGCAGCAGCGGCGACGACACCGGCTCGGACGACGCGACCGACGCGGGCACCCCTGCCCCCGCGACGATCAAGCTCTGGCTCAACGGCACCGACACGGGCGACGCCCTGCGCGAGTACCTGGTCACGACCTTCGAGAAGGAGAACCCCGGCTCGAAGCTCGTCATCGAGGAGCAGGACTGGAACGGCCTCGTCCCGCGCCTGCAGACCGCGCTCGCGTCCGAGGACCAGACGCCCGACGTCGTGGAGATCGGCAACACCCAGTCGGCGACGTTCACCTACGCGGGCGCGTTCTCCGACATCAGCGACCTGTACGAGGAGGTCGGCGGCGCCAAGCTGCTGCAGGGCTTCGTCGACGCGGGCGTCGCCGACGGCAAGAACTACGCGCTGCCGTACTACTCGGGCGCCCGTGCGGTGTTCTACAACAAGGACATGCTCGCCGCCGCCGGCGTCGAGGTGCCCACGACCATCGACGAGTTCGGCGAGGCCGCCAAGAAGCTCCAGTCGGACACCGTCTCGGGCTTCTGGTTCCCGGGGCAGGACTGGTACAACGGCGCGACCTGGCTCTACACCGCGGGCGGTGACTTCGCGGTGCAGGACGGCGAGGAGTGGAAGGGCGCGCTGTCCGAGCCGAAGTCCATCGAGGGCCTCGAGCAGGTCGCCGACCTGTTCGCGAACGCGACCAACGCGCCGGCCGACGCCGACTCGAACGAGCCGTGGGTCCCGTTCAACGCCGGTCAGGCCGCGATGTTCTCCGCCCCGACGTGGGCGCGCTGGAGCATCGACCTGCCGCAGTGCAACAAGGGCGTCGACCCGGACGACACGTCCGAGGAGGCCAAGGCGCTGCGCGCCGAGCAGCAGGCCTGCAACGAGGAGCACACCGGCGTCTTCGCGATGCCTGGCACGACCGAGGGCGAGTTCGCCACGGCCTTCGCGGGCGGCTCGAACATCGCCGTCGCCGCGAAGTCGAAGAACCAGGAGCTCGCGAAGAACCTCGTCCGGATCATCTACTCGCCCGAGTTCCAGCAGATGCTCGGCGAGAACGGCCTGATCCCGGGCAACACCGAGTACGCCGACTCGATGGGCGACGACGTGTACGCCCAGGCCGCGATCTCGGCCGCGCTCAACGCGAAGCTCACGCCGGCCGCCGAGAGGTGGGCGGACGTCGAGGGCGACCGCATCCTGGAGGACTTCTTCCAGCAGATCGCCACGGGCGCCGACGTCACGGAGGCCGCCGCCGAGGCGGACCAGCTCCTGACGGACACGCTCAACTGATCACCGGCCGGCCGGGCGCTCGCACGCGCAGCACCCGGCCGGTCCTGGTCCGGCGCGGCCGGGTGCTGCGACCCCGCAGCCCCGGCCGCTGCACCGAAGGAGCTCCACGCATGGCAGCCACCGCCCCCGCGGTCGACGCGACCGGCCCCGCGCCGCTCGCGACCCGCCGCCGGCGCCCCCCGTACGGCGCCTACGGCCTGCTCGTCCCCGCCGCCGTCGTCATCGGCGTCGCGCTGGGCTACCCCCTGGTCCGGCAGTTCGTCATCTCCTTCCAGGAGTACGGCCTGCGCCAGCAGTTCGGCCAGCCGGCCGAGTGGGTCGGCCTCGCGAACTACACCGACCTGCTGTCCGACCCCTACGTGTGGACGGTCATCGGCCGGTCGGTCCTGTTCTGCCTCGTCAACGCGGCCCTCACGATGGTCGTCGGCGTCGCGCTCGCGGTCCTCATGAGCCGCGTCGGCCGGGTCGCCCGCACGACCCTGCAGGTCTCGCTCCTGCTCGCCTGGGGCACGCCCGTCCTGGCGTCGATGACGGTGTGGCAGTGGCTGTTCGACACCCAGTACGGCGTCATCAACTGGGTGCTGTCGCAGGTGCTGGGCATCGAGTCGATGGCCGGCCACTCGTGGATCATCGAGCCGCTGTCGTTCTACCTCGTCGCGACGGTCATCGTCGTGTGGATGTCGGTGCCGTTCGTCGTGTTCTCCGTGTACGCGGGCCTGCTGCAGGTCCCCGAGGAGACGATGGAGGCCGCCCAGCTCGACGGCGCGTCCGGCTGGCAGCGGTTCTGGGGCATCACGATCCCGATGATGCGACCGGTCCTGTCGATCGTCCTGCTGCTGCAGGTCATCTGGGACCTCAAGGTGTTCACGCAGATCTACGTGCTGCAGCGCGCCGGCGCGCCCACCCGCGAGACGAACCTGCTCGGCACCCTCATCTACTCGTACTCGGACGAGTTCTCGAAGGCCGGAGCGCTGGCCACGATCATGCTCGTCCTCACGCTCGCCCTGACCGGGTTCTACATCCGGCAGATGCTCAAGGAGGACGAGCTGTGAGCGCGCTCGCCACGCCCCCCGCCCCGGCGCCGCACGGCGTCCCCGAGGTCGCCGCCACCCCCGCCCGCCCCGCGCGCCGCAGGACGTCGGGCGAGTCGGGCCGCACCGCGTCGCCCCTCGCACGCCGGCTGCTCGGCCTCGTCGCCGTGCTCGTCGCCGTCGCCTGGGTGTTCCCCATCTACTGGATGATCAACAGCGCGTTCCTGCCGCTCAACAAGCTCCAGGCGCCCGAACCGACGTTCCTGCCGCTCGGCGGCACGCTGTCGAACTTCCGGGGCGTCGTGCAGGACCCGACGTTCTGGGCCGCGATGCGGGTGTCGCTCGCCGTCGTCGTCCTCGTGCTGCTCGCCGCGCTCGTGTTCGCGTTCCTCGCGGCGCTCGCGGTCAGCCGCTTCCGGTTCCGCGGCCGCAAGTCGTTCATCCTCACGATCCTGGTCGTGCAGATGATCCCCGCGGAGGGGTTGTTCATCTCGCAGTACCAGATGCTCGACGGCTGGGACCTCGTCAACAAGGTGTCCGGGCTCGCGCTCGTCTACACCGCGGCGATCCTGCCGTTCACCATCTGGATGCTGCGCGGCTTCGTCGCGGGCGTCCCGATCGAGCTCGAGGAGGCCGCGATGGTCGACGGCCTCTCGCGCACCGGGGCGTTCCTCCGCATCACGTTCCCCCTGCTGGCCCCCGGCCTCGTCGCGTCCGGCGTCTACGGGTTCCTGCAGGCGTGGAACGAGTACACCCTCGCCCTCGTCGTGATGACCGACCCCGCGCAGCGCACCCTGCCGCTGTGGCTGCAGGGCCTCGTCGAGGCCAACCGGGCGACGGACTGGGGTGTCGTCATGGCGGGTGCGGCGGTGATCGCGATCCCCGTGATCGTGTTCTTCCTGTTCGTGCAGGGGAAGATGACGTCCGGCCTGGTGGCGGGCGCGGTGAAGGGCTGACGTGGACGTGCGCGCACACGGGTCCGACGGCTGGTCCGTCGGTCTCGACATCGGGGGCAGCAAGGTGCTGGGGGTCGCGCTCGACGCGTCGGGCGCGGTGCGCCACCAGGTACGGGCCGTCACGGTCCGCGGCATCGAGGGGGTCGTGCAGGGGGCGGCGGGCGCGGTGCGCGCGCTCGCGGCGCAGGCCGGCGTGCCGGTCGCGTCGCTCGCGGGCGTGGGGCTGGGCCTGCCGGGCGTCGTCGACGTCGCCGCGGGCAGCGTCGAGCACGCGGTCAACCTCGGGATCGAGCGCCGCGTGGCGCTCGCGGCGCTCGTCAGCGAGGGCCTGGGCGGAGTGCCCGTGCGGCTCGAGAACGACCTGAACGCGGCGGTCGTCGGCGCGGCCCGGTTCGTCGAGCCGCACGCGGACGACGCGCACCACGACCTCGCCTTCCTGGCGCTCGGCACCGGCCTGGCGGCGGGTCTGCTGCTCGACGGCAGGCTGCGACGCGGCTCGCAGGGCGCGGCGGGGGAGATCGGGCACCTCACGTTCGTGCCGGACGGGCTGCCGTGCAAGTGCGGGCAGCTCGGCTGCCTGGAGCAGTACGCGTCGGGATCCGCGCTCGACGCGGCCTGGCCGAGCCGCACGGGGGCGCCCGCGCCCGCGGAGGTGTTCGCGGCCGCGGACGCGGGCGACCCGGCGGCGGTGGCGCTGCGCGACCAGTTCTCGTCCGCGGTCGCCGCGGCCGTGCGCGTGCTCGTGCTCACGTGCGACGTGCGGCACGTCGTCGTCGGTGGGGGCGTGAGCGCCGTCGGGGCACCGCTGCTCGACGCCGTGCGCGGCGTGCTCGACCGTGCCGCGCGCACGTCGGCGTTCCTGGAGTCCATGCGGCTCGCCGACCGTGTCACGCTGGCCCCTGCCGGCGTGCCCGTGGGGGCGGTCGGTGCCGCGCTCGTCGGGCGCGGCGAGCACGCCCTGGACCGTCTCGTCGGTCCGTACGAGGCCGTCGAGGAGGCCCGCTGATGGAGGTCGTCATCGCCCCGGCGCCGGAGCTCGCCCGGATCGCCGCCGACGCGGTGGAGCGCCTGCTGCGCGCCCGCCCGACGGCGGTGCTCGGGCTCGCGACGGGGTCGAGCCCGCTGGCCGTGTACGACGAGCTCGTGCGCCGCCACACCGAGCAGGGCCTGTCGTTCGCGCACGCGCGTGCGTTCATGCTCGACGAGTACGTGGGGCTCGCGGCGGACCACCCCGAGCGGTACCGCAACGTCATCGAGAAGGAGATCGCGTCCCGCGTCGACTTCGCCCCCGGCGCCGTGCAGGGCCCGGACGGGCTCGCGCAGGACGTGACCGGGGCGTGCGCCGACTACGAGCGCGCGATCGCCGACGCGGGCGGTGTCGACCTGCAGATCCTCGGCATCGGCACCGACGGGCACGTGGCGTTCAACGAGCCGGGCTCGTCCCTCGCGTCGCGCACGCGGATCAAGACGCTCACGCGCCAGACCCGGGAGGACAACGCGCGGTTCTTCGGCGGAGACGTGGACCAGGTGCCGACGCACTGCCTGACGCAGGGGCTCGCGACGATCATGGCGGCGCGGCACCTCGTGCTGCTCGCGACGGGTCGCGGCAAGGCCGAGGCCGTGCACCAGCTCGCGGAGGGGCCGGTGAGCGCGATGTGGCCCGCGACGGTCCTGCAGCACCACCCGCACGTGACGGTCCTGGTGGACGACGCCGCGGCGTCGCGCCTGCAGCTCGCGGACTACTACCGCGAGACGTACGCGGCGAAGCCGGGCTGGCAGGGCCTGTGACCCTGCCGGCCCGGACCTCGCGCCGGCTCACCGGCTGAGCGCACCGACCAGCAGGGAGAGCGCGGCCGCGGCGACGGCCGTCGCGGGCAGGACCCACGCGAGCGCGACCCCGGCACGGACGTCCCGGCGTCGGGCCGCGCGCGGGTCGGTGCCCGGTGCGACCACCACCACGGGGTCCGGCCGGCGCACCGCGGTCCAGGTCTGCCAGGACGCCTCGGCGACCAGCAGCGCGGCGCCGGCGGCGGCGGCGACGGCGGGCGTCGTGGTGAGCAGCGGCGTCGTGAGCACCCGGTCGAGCACGACCGCGACGACGAGCAGGGCGGCCACGGTGCCCGCGAGGGCCGCGCGGCTGCGCACCGCGAGGTGCACCGCGAGGATCGCTCCGCCGACCAGCATCGCCGGGAGCACGGCGCGGCCGACGGTGACGTCGAGGACGGGACCGTCCGCGGCGACGGCCCACAGGACCAGCAGGAGCCCCACGACGCCGACGGCGGTCGGCACGAGCTCCCGTCCGACGCCGCCGAACCGGCTGACCGGCGCGCCGACGCGGCTCGCCGCGTAGGTCCGCGCGTCGCCGAAGGCGTCGGGCGCGCTCTGGCCGCTGTCGAGGCAGAACTGCTCGACCTCGGCGAGGGCCTCGCCGACGGCGCGACCGTCGGCGCCGCGCTCCCGCAGCTCGAGGACGAACGTGGTGCGCCAGGACTCGGGGACGGGCGTGGACGTGGTGGCCGACGGGTCGGTCATGGGCGTGCCTCCTTCCGGGGGGCGCGGCCGGTCGCCGCGGCGGTGAGATCGACGGTGAGCGTGGCGAACGTGCGCCAGGCGTGGGCGCGCTCGGCGAGCGCGGTGCGGCCGGGGCCGGTGAGGGCGAAGTACTTGCGGCCGGGGCCGCCGTCGCCCGGCTCCCAGCGGGTCGTGACGTGCCCGGCCTGCTCGAGACGTGCGAGCAGCGGGTACAGCGTCCCGCCCTTGATCGTGCCGAGCCCGAGGGCGTCGAGGCGGGCGGCGAGTGCGTACCCGTAGGTCTCGCCCTCGGCGAGGACGGCCAGGACACACAGGTCGAGCACGCCGCGCAGCCACTCGCCGGGCCACGGTGTCGTCGTCATGGCTAGACAGTACGACTATCTAGTCAGGCTGTCTATCTACTGGTGGACGGCGGTGTGGCTCTCGGTCGCGTGGGCGCCGCGACGTAGACTCCTGCGCATGACTGAGCCGCTCCCGCCGACCGGACCTGCCGACCCGAACGACCCGGGCCAGGGCACGTCGACGAGCGTGCTGGAGCGTCAGGAGACGCACGAGCAGGTCGAGCCGGGCGACCACGAGCGCTTCGCGCACTACGTGCGCAAGGAGAAGATCATGGAGTCCGCGATGAGCGGCAAGCCCGTGGTCGCGCTCTGCGGCAAGGTCTGGGTGCCGGGCCGGGACCCGAACAAGTTCCCGGTCTGCCCCGTGTGCAAGGAGATCTACGAGGGTCTGCGCGAGCCGCAGGACGGCGACGGCGCGTCCGGCGAGGGCGGCGGCTCCGGGGGCTCGGGCGGGGGTCGTCGCTGGGGCTTCGGCCGCGGCGGCAAGTGAGCGGGGCCGCGCGCCCGTCCTCCACCTCGACCCACGCGTCCACGTCGGCGGCCTCCCACCTGCCGCCGGCGTTCCCCGCGCGTGCGCCGTGGGGGACCGCGGGCAAGCTGCGCGCGTGGCAGGCCGAGGCGCTGGAGGCGTACCGGACGCGCGCGCCGCGTGACTTCCTCGCGGTCGCGACGCCCGGGGCGGGCAAGACGACGTTCGCGCTGCGCATCGCGACCGAGCTGCTCGAGGCGCGCGTCGTGCGCCGCGTCACGGTCGTCGCGCCGACGGAGCACCTGAAGAAGCAGTGGGCGGACGCCGCGGCACGCGTCGGGATCCGGCTCGACCCGAACTTCTCGAACGCGCAGGGCCGGCACGGGCACGGCTTCGACGGCGTGGCCGTCACGTACGCCCAGGTCGCGTCGAAGCCCGCGCTGCACGCCGCCCGCACGACCGCCGAGCGCACGCTCGTCATCCTCGACGAGGTGCACCACGGCGGCGACGCGCTGTCCTGGGGCGACGCGGTGCGTGAGGCGTTCGAGGACGCCACGCGCCGGCTCGCGCTCACCGGCACGCCGTTCCGCTCGGACACGGCCGCGATCCCGTTCGTGCGGTACGACCGCGACCACGAGGGCATCCGCCGCAGCGTCGCGGACTACACCTACGGGTACGGCGACGCACTGCGCGACCACGTCGTCCGGCCCGTGATCTTCCTGTCCTACAGCGGCTCGATGCGCTGGCGGACGCGCGCGGGCGACGAGATCAGCGCGCGTCTCGGGGAGCCGCTGACCAAGGACATGACGGCGCAGGCGTGGCGCACCGCGCTCGACCCGAACGGGGAGTGGATCCCGAGCGTGCTCGCGGCCGCCGACCGGCGGCTCACCGAGGTCCGGCGCAGCGTGCCCGACGCGGGCGCGATGATCATCGCCACCGACCAGACCGACGCGCGCGCCTACGCGGGCCACCTGGCGCGCCTGACGGGCGAGTCGCCCACGGTCGTGCTGTCGGACGACGACGGTGCGAGCGACAAGATCGACGAGTTCTCCGCGGGCGACTCCCGCTGGCTGGTCGCCGTCCGCATGGTGTCCGAGGGCGTCGACGTGCCGCGCCTCGCCGTCGGCGTTTACGCGACGAGCACCGCGACGCCGCTGTTCTTCGCGCAGGCCGTGGGTCGGTTCGTGCGTGCGCGCCGGCGCGGCGAGACGGCGTCGGTGTTCCTGCCGTCGGTCCCGCAGCTGCTCACGCTCGCGAACAGCATGGAGCTCGAGCGGGACCACGCGCTGGACCGGCCGCAGACGGCCGAGGAGCAGGGCGTCGACTTCAACCCGGAGGACGCGCTGCTCGCGGCCGCGAACTCCGAGCGCAACGGCCCCGACGCGGTCGGCCCCGACGGCGTGCAGGGGTCGTTCGAGGCGCTCGAGGCGCAGGCGTCGTTCGACCGCGTGCTGTTCGACGGTGGCGAGTTCGGCACGGAGGCGGAGGTCGGCTCGGAGGAGGAGCTCGACTTCCTCGGGCTCCCGGGCCTGCTCGACCCCGACCAGGTGTCGGCGCTGCTGCGCCAGCGGCAGGCGGACCAGCTCAAGGGCCGGCGGCGGGCCGCGGCGGCTGCGGAGCCGGCGCCGGAGATGGACCACCGCAGGCAGGCGGAGCTGCGCAAGGAGCTCGCGCAGCTCGTCGGGGCGTGGTCGCGGCGCAGCGGGCAGCCGCACGGCGCGGTGCACGCCGAGCTGCGGCGCCGGTGCGGCGGGCCCGAGGTCGCGCTGGCGGACCCGGTTCAGCTCGCGGCGCGCGTCGAGATGGTGCGCGGCTGGTTCGTCGGCAAACGCTGACGGCCCGGATGAGCATCGCTCGACTACTACCGCGCGTGAGCCGGAACAACCCCCGTCTCATATGTCGGACAGGCCCGGCCTGCCGCGTTTGCGCAGGTCAGAGCGCTGGACGCGCGACCACATAGCAGCGGCGGCCCTGCTCGCAAGTCGGCCTCTCGACGTGCCGACCCCGCGAGCCGCTGGCAGCGTCTTCCTCGTGCTTCACGGCGCCGGGTTCCCCCGGACGCCTACTGGTTGCCACGGAGAAAGGGGTCACCCCATGCCCAGCTGGCTCATCCTCGTCCTCGTCGGTGTGGTGCTCGTCGTCCTCGGCGTCGCCACCAGCATCGGCCAGTTCCTCATCTGGATCGGTGTCGCGCTGCTCGTCGTCAGCCTGATCCTCGGGCTCGTCGGGCGCGGCCGCTCCCGGGTGTGACCGGGCCGCGGCGCCGGTGCGCGGGCACGCCCCCTGAGCCCCGCACCGGCGACCGCGGCCGGGTCCCCACGCCGCGGCCCGGACGGACGGTCCCTCAGTCCCGTCCGTCCAGCCGCAGCGTCACGGTCGGCACCGCGGCCTCGTCGGCCGACAGCCGTCGCGCACCGCGCGGCAGCTCGTCCCGCGAGGCGCGGTGCCGATCGCGTGCCCGGGCCACGCCGCCCGGGCCGGTCCACGCCGCGTCGACCTCGCCGTCCGTCACGAGCGGCACGTGCAGCGTCCGCAGCGCCTCGTCGTCCGGCACCCACGACGCCACCGCCGCGTCGTCCCCGGCGACCAGCACCTCCTCGACGGCCCGCCCGTCCGGCCCCCGCCGCCGCGCCGCCGCCTTGCGTCCCCCCGTGCTCGTCTTCGCCGTCGAGGCCTTCGCCACCGGCGCGAGCGCGCCGTCGCGCCCCTCGCGCGCGACGAGCTTGTAGACCATCCCGCACGTCGGCGCGCCCGAGCCGGTCACGACCGACGTGCCCACGCCGTAGCTGTCGACCGGCGCGGCCGCGAGCGCCGCGATCGCGTACTCGTCGAGGTCGGACGTCACCACGACCTTCGTCTCCCGGGCGCCCGCCGCGTCGAGCTGCGCCCGGACCTCCTGCGCGAGCACCCCCAGGTCGCCCGAGTCGAGGCGCACGGCCCCGAGACGCGTGCCGGCCGCCGCGAGGGCCCGCTCGACGCCGCGCCGCACGTCGTAGGTGTCGACGAGGAGCGTGGTGCCCGGGCCGAGAGCGGCGACCTGCGAGGCGAACGCCGCCTCCTCGTCGTCGTGCAGGAGCGTGAACGCGTGCGCCGCCGTCCCGATCGTCTCGAGCCCGTAGCGCCGGCCGGCCTCGAGGTTCGACGTCGCCGCGAACCCGGCGACGACCGCCGCCCGCGCCGCCGCGACGGCCGCCTCCTCGTGCGCCCGGCGCGCACCCATCTCGAGGCAGGGACGGTCGACCGCAGCGCTCGTCATGCGCGACGCCGCGGACGCGACCGCGGAGTCGTGGTTGAGGACCGACAGCGCGAGCGTCTCGAGCAGCACCGCCTCCGCGAACGTCCCCTCGACGACCAGCACGGGGGACAGGGGGAAGAAGACCTCGCCCTCCGCGTAGCCGCGCACGTCGCCCGAGAAGCGGTAGCCGGCCAGGAAGTCGAGGGTCGCGTCGTCGACGACCCGCTCGTCGGCGAGCCAGTCGAGCTCGGTGGTCGTGAACCGGAAGTCGGCCAGGGCCTCGAGGAACCGCCCGGTGCCCGCGACCACGCCGTAGCGGCGACCCGCCGGCAGGCGCCGCGTGAACACCTCGAACACGCAGCGGCGGTGCGCGGTGCCGTCGGCCAGCGCGGCCTGCAGCATCGTGAGCTCGTAGCGGTCGGTGAGCAGCGACGTCGCGGTCGAGGACGGGGTGCCGGTGCGGCCAGGCGCGCGGCTGGGCATGCGGCCGGGCTCGGCCAGGGGGTCGGTCATGGCGACAAGGTACGGCCGTGCGACGGTCGGCGCGCACGCTCTCCACCGGCACCTACAGTGGTCGGGTGCCCGTGCAGACCGCTCCCGACGAACGCGTCGAGCAAGCCGAGCAGGTCGCCGTCGCCGACCCCTGGGTCACGATCGTGTGGAACGACCCGGTCAACCTCATGAGCTACGTGACCTACGTGTTCGAGACGTACTTCGGCCACCCGCACGAGAAGGCGGAGCGCCTCATGCGCCAGGTCCACGAGGAGGGCCGCGCCGTGGTGTCCACCGGGTCGCTCGAGAGCATGGAGGTCGACGTGCAGGCCATGCACGGGTTCGGCCTGTGGGCGACGCTGCAGCGCAGCGGGGCCTGATGCGCGCCTTCACCGAGCGGCAGGGCGCGTTCGTCGCGCGGCTCGACGCGTCCGAGCGGGAGGTCGTCGCGGCTCTCGTGGCGGACGTCGCGCAGCTGCTCGGCGCACCGCGGTTCGACGAGGTCGGCGTCCCCGGCGCGCCCGAGGTCCCGCTGCTGCGCACCGAGCCGCTGCCCGCGCCGCAGGACCCGGCGGTGCGGCGCCTGCTGCCCGACGCGTCCCGCGACGACCCCGAGCTGTCCGCCGAGTTCCGCCGACTCACCGAGGACGACCTGCGCGCCGCCAAGGTCGCGCGGCTCGGCCGGCTCTGGACGCTCCTGACGACGCCGGGCGACGGGCGCCGCCACGACCTGCTGACCGTGACGCCCGCGGCCGCCCCCGACGTCGCGGCGGCGCTCACCGACCTGCGCCTCGTGCTCGCCGAGCGCCTCGACGTGCGCACCGACGCGGACGCCGAGCGGCTGTACGACGAGCTCGACGACGAGGACGGCGCGCCGGGCGCCGAGGTGCGCCGGTACCTCGTCGCGCTGTACGGCGCGCTGAGCTGGCTGCAGGAGTCGCTGGTCGGTCTCCTGCTCGCGCACGCACGGCGCGGGGACGCGTCCGGGGCCGCGACCAGCGGGGGTTAGGCTCGTCCGCGTGAACGACGCCCCCATCGGCATCTTCGACTCCGGCGTCGGCGGCCTCACGGTGGCGCGATCCGTCCTCGACCAGCTGCCGCACGAGTCGACCCTGTACATCGGGGACACGCTCAACACGCCCTACGGTCCCAAGCCGCTGGCCGCCGTGCGCGCGCACGCGCTCGAGGTCATGGACGACCTCGTCGACGCGGGGGTGAAGCTGCTGGTCATCGCGTGCAACACCGCGTCGGCGGCGGTCCTGCGCGACGCGCGCGAGCGGTACACGCTGCGGCGCGGCATCCCCGTGGTCGAGGTGATCCTGCCCGCCGCGCGGCGTGCGGTCGCCGCGACCCGCACGGGCCGCATCGGCGTCATCGGCACGCGCGCGACGGTCGACTCCCGCGCCTACGACGACGCGTTCGCCGTGGCACCCGGCGTCACGCTCACGAGCCAGGCGTGCCCGCGGTTCGTCGAGCTGGTCGAGGCCGGCGTCACCTCGGGCCCCGAGGTGCTGGCCGTCGCCCACGAGTACCTCGACCCCGTGCGCGACGCGGGCGTCGACACGCTCGTCCTCGGCTGCACGCACTACCCGCTGCTCACCGGCGTGATCTCGTACGTCATGGGCGACGACGTCACGCTGGTCTCGAGCTCCGAGGAGACCGCCAAGGACGTGTACCGCACGCTCGTGGGGCACGGGATCGAGCGTGACCCCGCCGCCGACCTGCCGACCCACCGCTTCCTCGCGACGGGTGACCCGGTGGCGTTCCAGACGCTCGCGCGGCGGTTCCTCGGGCCGGAGGTCGAGGCGGTCGAGTCCCGGATGGCGCTGCGATGAGGCTCGTCGTCGTCGGCTGCGCGGGGTCCTTCCCGGGGCCCGACGCGGCCGCGTCGGCGTACCTCGTGCAGGCGGACGACGCCAAGGGCCGGACCTGGACGGTCCTGCTGGACCTGGGCAACGGCGCGCTGGGGCCGCTGCAGCGCTACGGCGACCCGACGGCGCTCGACGCGATCGCTCTGTCGCACCTGCACGCCGACCACGTGGCGGACCTCGTCGTGCTCAACGTCCTGCGCCGGTACCACCCGGACGGCGCGCTGCCCCCGGTCGACCTGTACGGCCCGGAGGGCACCACGGAGCGGCTCGCCCAGCTCGCGGGCAAGGACCCGGCGACGGACATGGGCGGCCAGTTCACGGTCCGCACGTGGGACCCGGCCGCGCCGGTGACGGTCGGTCCGCTCACGCTCGAGCCGGTGCCCGTCGAGCACCCGGTGCCGGCGTTCGGGATCCGCGTGACCGGGCCGGCGCAGGACGACCCCGCGCGGCGCGTCGTGCTCGCGTACACGGGCGACACCGACGAGTGCGCCGGGCTCGACGCGCTCGCCCACGGCGCGGACCTGCTGCTCGCGGAGTCGGCGTACCTCGAGGGGCGCGACGACGAGGTCCGCGGCGTGCACCTCACGGGCCGGCGCGCCGGTGCCGCGGCGGCGCGCGGCGGGTCGCGACGCCTCGTCCTGACCCACGTGCCGCCGTGGAACGACCCGCAGGTGACGCTCGCCGAGGCGCGCGCGGTCTACGACGGCCCCCTCGCGCTCGCCCGTCCGGGCGACGTGCACGTGCTCTGACCTCGGGCGTCGTCCCCCCCGCACGGACCCGCGCTGGCATGCTGTGCCGTCATGCGCACCCGCACCGCCCGCCCGCCGGCCGGCCCCGCCTACGACGTCGCCGTGCAGTGGGCCCCGCGCTCGGCCCTCGTGATCCGGCGGATGCGTCGCTGGCACCGCCGCCGCAACCGCGACACGCCCGACGTGATCGAGGCCGCGACGAGCCTCGACCTGGACGACGGCGTCGGGATCCTCGTGTGGATCGCCGGCGCGGTCGCGTTCGTCGTCGGGATCCTGCTCGTCTGGTGGCTCGTGGTCCCGCTCCTGCTGCTCGTGCTCGACCTCGCGGTGGTCGTCGCGGTGCTCGTCCTCGGTCTCGTCGCCCGGACGCTGCTGCGGCGGCCCTGGGTCGTCGCCGTCACCCCCGCCGACCACGACGAGCCCGTCCTGGCGCGCGCCGACGTCCTGGGCTGGCGCCGGGCGCTGGGCGTGCGCGACGCGATCGCCCGGCACCTCGCGGCCGGGGCGGAGCCGTCGGGCGCCGTGCGGGCGGCCGCCGGGACCGACACGCGTGTCGTCGTGGTCACCGTCGCCGCGCCGACGCCCGCGGCTGCCGCGCCGGACGGGGGCGTCGGGGAGCGCCGTTAGGCTCGTCGGCATGACCGCGACCACCCCCACGCTGCGCGCCGACGGCCGCCGCCCCGACGAGCTGCGGCCCGTCACGCTCACCCGACGCTTCCTCGACGCCGGCGAGGGCAGCGTCCTCGTCGAGTTCGGCGGGACGAAGGTGCTGTGCGTCGCGTCGCTCACCGAGGGCGTGCCGCGCTGGCGCAAGGGCTCGGGCGAGGGGTGGGTCACCGCGGAGTACGCGATGCTTCCGCGCGCGACCTCGACGCGCTCCGACCGGGAGTCCGTCAAGGGTCGCGTCGGCGGCCGCACGCAGGAGATCTCCCGGCTCATCGGCCGCTCGCTGCGCGCCGTCGTCGACGTGTCCGCGCTCGGCGAGAACACGATCGTGCTCGACTGCGACGTCCTGCAGGCCGACGGAGGCACGCGCACCGCGGCGATCACGGGCGCGTACGTCGCGCTCGCGGACGCCGTCGCGTGGGCCCAGCAGCGTCGCCTCGTGCCCGCAGGGCGGCAGGTGCTGCGCGACTCCGTCGCCGCCGTCAGCGTGGGCATCGTCGACGGCGTCCCCGTGCTCGACCTGCCCTACGTCGAGGACGTCCGGGCGGAGACGGACATGAACGTCGTCGTCACCGGGTCGGGGACGTTCGTCGAGGTGCAGGGCACCGCCGAGCACGCCCCGTTCGACCGCCGCGAGCTCGACTCGCTGCTCGACCTGGCCCTCGCGGGCACCGCCGAGCTCACGCGCCTGCAGCGGGCGGCGCTCGCCGCCGCGCCCGGCGACGGCAGCGCCACGCGCCTGCCCGGGGCGGGCGCGTGAGCGTCCCCGCCGGGGCGCGCCTCGTCCTCGCGACGCACAACGCGCACAAGGTCGGCGAGCTGCGCGCGATCCTGGCGCCCGCGCTGCCCGCCCTCGACCCCGCGGCGGTCGTGGGCGCGCGTGACGTCGGTGCGCCCGAGCCCGTCGAGGACGGCGTGACGTTCGCCGAGAACGCGCTGCTCAAGGCGCGCGCGCTCGCCGCGTTCACGGGGCTGCCCGCCGTCGCGGACGACTCGGGGCTCGCGGTCGACGTGCTCGGCGGCGCACCGGGGATCTTCTCCGCACGCTGGTCGGGGCGGCACGGCGACGACGCCGCCAACCTCGCGCTCCTGCTCGCGCAGCTCGGCGACGTGCGGCCCGAGCACCGCGGCGCGCGGTTCGTGTGCGCCGCGGCGATCGTGACCCCCGACGGCTTCGAGCACGTCGAGCAGGGCGCGCTGTTCGGCACCCTGGCCACCGAGCCGCGCGGCACGAACGGCTTCGGGTACGACCCGGTCCTGGTCCCCGCCGGGGGCTCGCGCACGTGCGCCGAGCTCGACCCGCAGGAGAAGAACGCCATCAGCCACCGCGGGCAGGCGTTCCGGGCGCTCGTGCCGACGTTGGTGCGGGTCCTGGGCGGATGACGTCCGCGACGGACGCCGTCGTCGACCACGCGCACGTCGTCGCCGACGCGGTGACGTTCGCGTACGGCGAGCAGGTCGTCCTCGACGCCGTCGACCTGGTGGTCTCGGCGGGGGACCGCGTGGGGCTCGTGGGGGAGAACGGCGCCGGCAAGACGACCCTGCTGCGGCTGCTCGCGGGCGACCTCGTGCCGCTGTCGGGGACCGTGCGCCGCGCGGGCACCCTCGCCGTGGTGGAGCAGGAGCTCGACGAGCCCGCGGGCACCACGGTCGGCGACCTCGTCGACCGCGCGCTCGCCGCGGTCCGCCAGGCGTCGACCGAGCTCGAGGACGCCATCGCCGGCTTCGACCACGCGACCGGCGACCTCGCGCGGCTCACGGCCGCGATGGGCCGCTACGAGCAGCTCGCCGCGTGGGACGCCGACCGTCGCGTCGACGAGGCGCTCGCCCGGTTCGGCGCGCCCCGCGACCGCGACCGCCCGCTCGAGCGGCTCAGCGTGGGGGAGCGGTACCGGGTGCGGCTCGCGTGCCGCGTCGGCGAGCGGGCCGACGTCCTGCTGCTCGACGAGCCGACCAACCACCTCGACGCCGCCGGGATCGACTACCTCACCGCGCGGCTGCGCGAGTGGCCCGGTGCCGTCGTCATCGTCACGCACGACCGGCAGCTGCTCGACGACGTCATGACCGCGATCCTCGACCTCGACCCGTCGATGGACGGCCGGCCCGCGCTCTACGGCGCCACCCGGTACGCCGACTACCGGTTCGCCAAGGACCAGATGCTGCGCCGTTGGCGGGCCCGGCACCGCGCCGAGCGCAAGCGGGCCGCGCAGCTCGCCGAGCGGCTCGACGCCGCCTACGAGGGGCTGTCCGACGAGTGGCGGCCGCCCAAGGGCTCGCAGAAGCACCGCCGCGGCACCCGCGCCCGGATCCACGTGAAGGCGGCCGACCGGCTCGTCGAACGCCTCGAGGCGCAGGCCGTCGAGGTGCCCGTGCCGCCGCTCGCGCTCGCGTTCCCCGACCTGCCGTCGCTGCCCCGTGCGGTGCCCGGCGACCGCGGCGGAGGTGGCCCGCTCGTCGAGCTGCGCGCGCCACGCGTCGACGGCGGCCCGGGCGGGCGTCCACGGCTCGACCTGCCGGGCCGGCGCGTCGAGATCCCGCCGTGCAGCCGCCTGCTCGTGACGGGGCCCAACGGGTCGGGCAAGTCGACGCTGCTCGCGGCGCTCGCCGGGACCGTCGCGCTCGACCGCGGCAGCCGCACCGTCGCCCCGGGCGTGCGGCTCGGCGTCCTCGCGCAGGAGGGGCCGACGGAGCACGCCGAGCCGCCCGACGGCACACCGTCACCGTCCGCGTTCGACGCCTACGCGCGCCACGCGCTCGACCTGCTCGCCGCCGGACGCCTCGACCCCGAGCAGCTCGTGCCCGTCGCGGCGCTCGGCCTGCTCACCGAGGAGGACCTGGACCGTCCGCTGCGCGAGCTGTCCGTGGGTCAGCGCCGCCGGTTCGACCTCGCGTGCGCGCTGCTCGCGGCGCCGCACGTGCTGGTGCTGGACGAGCCGACGAACCACCTGTCCGTGGGGCTGGTCGACGAGCTCACGCAGGCGCTGCGGGCGACGTCCGCCGCGGTCGTCGTCGCGACGCACGACCGCCGGATGCGCGCGGACCTCGCGGACTGGCCCGAGCTCACGCTCGGCTGAGCCCGCGCGACCGGACCGCGACCGGCGCGGCGGTACCCGGCGGGGGCATCCGGCGAGGCGTCCGGCGGGGCGGCACCCGGCGCGGCGGCACCCGGCCCGGCAGGGCGAGCCGGGTCCCGCGCGGCCCGGCTCAGGGGAGCCGGCCGACGTGCGCCATCGCCTGCCGCAGCAGGAGGCCCTGCCCGCCGTTCATCTCGACCTGCACCTGCTCGGCGCACGCCTCCTCGGGCGTCAGCCACGCGAGGTCGATCGCGTCCTGCTGCGGCCGGCAGTCACCCAGCACGGGCACGACGTAGGCGAGGGACACCGCGTGCTGGCGCGGGTCGTGGTACGGCGTGACGCCCGGGGTGGGGAAGTACTCCGCGACCGTGAACGGCTGCGGCGACGCGGGGATCTGCGGCAGCGCGACCGGGCCGAGGTCCTTCTCGACGTGGCGGACCAGCGCGTCGCGGACCCGCTCGTGGTACATGACGCGCCCGCTGACGAGCGCCCGCGACATCACGCCCTCGGGCGTCACGCGCAGCAGCAGCCCGACGGCGACCACGTCGCCCGAGTCGTCGACGCGCACGGGCACGGCGTCGACGTACAGGATCGGCAGCTGCGAACGGACCTTGGCGATGCGGTCGGCGCTCAGCCAGCCCGCGGGGCGTTCGGGTCCGGGAGGGAACTCGGCGGTGTCGGTCACGGTGCAGTTCTACCGTCTGCGCGCCGCCGCGGCGGCCAGGCTCGCGCCCGCCGGCGGCACCGTCCCCCGTCCGTACCCGCCTTTGCCCCCGTCCTCCCGGGAATACCCGCGGGGCCCGCAGCGCTCTACCACCCGGAACGACCAAGGAGGTGCCAGGTGGCCACGACCACGCTGACGGCCGAGACGATCGGCCAGACCATCAAGGACAACGACATCGTCCTCGTCGACTTCTGGGCGGAGTGGTGCGGCCCGTGCCAGCGGTTCGCACCGGTGTTCGAGAAGTCGTCCGAGGAGCACCCGGACGTGGTGTTCGCCAAGGTCGACACCGAGGCCGAGCAGCTCCTCGCGGCACAGCTCCAGATCTCCTCGATCCCGACGCTCATGGCGTTCCGGGACGGCGTGCCGGTGTTCCGGCAGGCGGGCGCGCTGCCCGGGCCCGTCCTGGAGCAGGTCGTGTCGGCGGTGAAGGACCTCGACATGGACGAGGTCCGCGCGAAGATCGCGGAGCACGAGCAGGAGCACGCGACCCAGGCGTGACGGCGGCGGCGGTCGGTGACCGCCGCACGCGACGCACGACGGCCCGGCGGAGACCCGCCGGGCCGTCGTCGTGCCGGGTGCGGGAGACGGGAGTCGAACCCGCACGCCCTCTCGGGCACCAGGACCTAAACCTGGCGTGGCTGCCGTTTCACCACTCCCGCGTCGCCGAGTGTGGCACACCCGGCCACCGTCGTCGGCGGCGCGGTCGCACCCGGACCGCCGACGCGTGTCACGCGATCCTCAGGTCCCGGCGCAGCTTCGCGACGTGCCCCGTGGCCCGCACGTTGTACTGCGCGAGCTCCACCCGGCCGTCGGGGTCGACGACCACGGTCGAGCGGATCACACCCGTGACCGTCTTGCCGTAGAGCGACTTCTCGCCCCACGCACCCCACTGCTCGAGCACCGCGTGCTCGGGGTCGGACGCGAGCGGGAACGTCAGCTGCTCCGCGTCCGCGAACCGCGCGAGCTTGTCCACCGGGTCGGGCGACAGGCCCACGACGGCGTACCCGGCGCCCTGGAGCGACGCGAGGGAGTCGCGGAAGTCGCACGCCTGCTTCGTGCAGCCCGGCGTCATCGCCGCGGGGTAGAAGTACACGACGACGTGCCGGCCGCGCAGGTCGGACAGCGTCACGCTGCCGCCGTCCGCGGTCGGGAGCGTGAAGTCGGGGGCGAGGTCGCCGACGGCGAGACGGGGCACGTGGACTCCTGGTGTCGCGGGGAGCGCGCTGCGGCACGCGCGCGGGGACGGCCCGTCAGCCTACGTCGCGCGCGACGCCCGGGCGTGGCCGGCCTGCCCGCGGCGCACGGTAGCGTCGGGCGGGTGACCGCTCCCGCCGCCGAGACCCGCTCCGCCCTCCCGATCCGCATGCTCAACGACCGCCTCCTCGTCTCCGTCGAGGGTGACCCGGCCGAGCGTCGCTCGTCGGCCGGCATCGTCATCCCCGCCACCGCCGCGGTCGGCAAGCGGCTCGCGTGGGCGACCGTCGTCGCGGTGGGCCAGCACGTGCGGCAGGTCGAGGTGGCCGACCGCGTGCTGTTCGACCCCGAGGACCGGGCCGAGGTGGAGCTCGAGGGCGCGACGTACCTGCTCCTGCGGGAGAAGGACGTGCACGCCGTCGCCGCGCCGCGCGCCGCGGGTGAGGGAACCGGCCTGTACCTGTGAGGGTCCTGCGACAGCAGCGGCCCGATCTTGCGCGGCACGCACGCGTGGTGTGCCATGGATCGTCACCGCACCACCACCCCGGAGGGCCCGATGCGACCCGACCCGTCCCCTGAGACCGCGCCGGACGCCGAGCGCGTCCGTGACCTGCTCGACGCCCACGTCCCGCTGGCCCTCATCGCCGACCTGACGGCGGACGAGGCGGTCAGCTCGCAGGAGATCCTGGAGAAGGAGGGACTGCCGCAGGACGCCTGGTGGGAGGGGGACGAGCGCGGTTCCGCGGCCTCGCCCGAGCCGCGTCCCTGACCGTCGCGTGACCCTCGTCACCTGCGGCCCCGCCGATTGGCTTCCTCCGCCACGAGGCTGCTAACGTTCTCAACCGCGCGCCATTAGCTCAATTGGCAGAGCAGCTGACTCTTAATCAGCGGGTTCGGGGTTCGAGTCCCTGATGGCGCACCACCGAAGGCCCCTGGACCACGTGTCCGGGGGCCTTCGCCGTACCCGGCGCGTGACGGGTCGTGCATCGTGGCGCGAGAGCCGCCACGATGGGGCGATGTCATCCGATGAGGAGTTCGACGTCGTCGTCGTCGGCGGGGGCGCGGTCGGCGAGAACGTCGCGGACCGCGCGAGCCGCACCGGCCTGAGCGTGGCGCTCGTCGAGCACGCGCTCGTGGGCGGGGAGTGCTCGTACTGGGCGTGCATGCCCTCCAAGGTGCTGCTGCGCGCCGGCCAGGTCCTCGAGCAGGCGCGTGCCGTCCCGGGCGCGCGCGCTGCCGTCGACGGCGGGGTCGACGCGGCCGCCGTGCTCGCGCGGCGCGACGAGGTCGTGCACGGCTGGGACGACTCCTCGCAGGTCGCGTGGGTCGACTCGGCGGGGATCACGCTGCTGCGCGGTCACGCGCGCCTCACCGGCCCGCGCACCCTGCTCGTCACGGGCGACGGCCGGGAGACCGTCGTCCGGGCGCGTCGGGCCGTCGTGGTCGCGACCGGCTCGGCGCCCGTGGTGCCCGACGTGCCCGGGCTCGCCGACGCGGGCTTGTGGACGAGCCGGGAGGCGACCGCGGTGCAGGAGGTACCCGCGCGGCTCGCGATCCTCGGCGGCGGCGTCGTGGCCGTGGAGATGGCGCGCGCCTACGCCGACCTCGGCAGCGACGTGACGCTCGTCGTGCGCGGCGAGCACCTGCTCGGGAACGCCGAGCCGTTCGCGGGGGAGGCCGTCGCGGCCGACCTGCGGGCGTCGGGTGTGCGGGTGCTGTTCGGTGCCCAGGCGGTGAGCGCGCGCCGCGACGACGGCGGCGTCCACCTCGACCTCGGCCCGGTGCGGGACGCGGCGCCGCCGGAGGTCGCGACGCTGCACGTCACCGAGGTGCTCGTCGCGACGGGCCGACGTCCCCGCACCGACCAGCTGGGGCTCGAGAGCGTCGGCCTGACGCCCGGCGAGCCGCTGCACGTGGACGACGCCCTGGCGGTCCAGGGGGTCGAGGGCGGCTGGCTGTTCGCCGCCGGGGACGTCACCGGTCGCACGGCCACGACGCACCAGGGCAAGTACGACGCGCGCGTGGTCGGTGACGTCGTCGCCGCGCGCTTCCACCCGGGCGGGGACGGCGCCGACGGCGGCCCTGCGGTCGAGCGGGGCGCGCCCCCGTGGAGCCGGTACCGGGCGACGGCCGACCTCGGCGCCGTGCCGCAGGTCGTCTTCAGCCGCCCCGAGGTCGCGTGGGTCGGGCGTACCGAGCAGCAGGCGCGCCGCGACGGGCTCGACGTCCAGGTGCTCAGCTACGAGCTGGGTGACGTGGCGGGGGCGAGCGTCGCCTCACCCGAGTACGCGGGCACCGCGCAGCTCGTCGTCGACCGTGCGCGTGGCGTCGTCGTGGGGGCCACGTTCGTGGGACCGGACGCGGCGGAGATGCTGCACGCGGCGACGATCGCCGTCGTCGGCGAGGTGCCGCTCGACCGGCTGTGGCACGCGGTGCCGTCCTACCCGACGGTCTCCGAGGTGTGGCTCCGGCTGCTGGAGAGCGCCGGGCTGTAGCGGGCGGTCCGCGCAGGAGCGCGTCGGGACCTGCCGACGCCGCCGCGGGCGGCCGACGCCCCGCGCCGCTCCGTCGCGGGCCCCATCCCGTCGTCACGCGCTCCCGGCCGCCGTGGGACGCGGCGGGACGCGACGGAGGGGCGGACCCAGCGGTCCGCCCCTCCGTGGTGCACGCCCGCCCTGTCGGCAGGACAGGCGCGCGGTGTCCGCACGCCGCCCGGTCTCGGGCGAGCCGTCGTCCGTCGGTCGCTCAGCTGCGGGTGGACCGGCGTCCGTGGCTCACTCGGTGGCGAGCGAGCCGTCGCTCGACAGCACGAGCCCGATCGCCGCGTCGCCCTGCCGGACCGCGGCGCCGATCAGGCCGAAGTCGTAGGACTTGAACTCGGCGATCTCCAGGCCGTACGTCTCCTCCAGCCCCGGCTGGCAGAACGGCCGCTCCGGGCACTCCGGCGGGCCGGCGAGCACGAGGCCGCCGCACGCCTCCGCGAGGTCCGACAGCGTCGTGACGTCGTGCTCGTCCGCGAACGCCTGCGTGACCGCGAACGCGTTCTGGTCCTGCGCGGCCGACGGCGCCCCCACGACGAGGCCCGACTGCTCCGCGAGCGGCGTGAGCGCGGCGACGGTCTCGTCCACGTCGTCCGTCGAGACCGACGGCGCGTCCGGGCCGTTGACGCTCGCGTTGAGGAAGTCGGCGAGCGTCGCGGCGTACTCGGGGACCGTCGACAGCGTGCCGTCGACGAGCGCGGGCAGGTAGGTGTCACGGTTGCCGATGGTGCGCACCTCGACCTGGTAGCCGGCCGAGCGCAGCACCTCGCCGTAGATCTCGGCCAGGGTGACGCTCTCCGAGAAGTTCGCGGCGCCCACGACGAGCGACGTCCCCGCCCCCGCCGACGCGTCGTCCGCGGCGAGGCCCTCCTCCTCGACGTACTCCTTCGCGACCTCGCTCGAGGTGCGACGGTCGATGTCGACGGCCTTGTTGAGGCCGATGAGCTTCTCGGTGTCCAGCGACGCGGAGACGCTGTCGAGCAGCTCGACCACGGCGGGGCTCTGCTGGGCGACGCCCGCGTTGACCGCCGGGATGATGTTGTCGGCGTTCTGCAGGCCGCCGTCGTCCTCGAGCACGACGAGCTGCTCGCCCGCGACGGGGTCGCAGACGGGCTTGCCCGACGTGCCGGACGACGTCGGGTCGGCCTCGCCGCCACCCGAGCCGGGCGCGCCGCACGCGCCGAGCACGAGGACGGCGGTGGCGAGGATCGAGAGTCGGGCTGATCGGGTGGCACGCATCGGTGTCTCCTGGGGTCGGGTGCCGCCCGGCGCGGGACGGGTTCCCGCAGGTCGGCGGCGCGGAGCGGTCATCGCGGAGCGGCTGGTTCATTGGACCGGTCGGCCGCGTCGGTGGCAACCGGTGACGGGCGGCGGCGCCGGCGGGGGCTGCCGGCGGCGGGACGTGCCGCACGCTCGCGGGACCGCAGGCCAGCGGGCGTGACGAGACGCTGCACGAGCGCGAGGGCCCCCTCGGCGACGAGGCACAGGGCCGCGACGAGCAGCCCGCCGGCGAGCGCCTGCCCGAACCGCTGCGTGCCGAACCCGGTGACGACGATCGTGCCGAGGCTCGTCCCGCCCACGAGCGCCGCCAGCGGCACGGTCGCGAGGACCTGCACGGCACCCGTGCGGAGCCCGGCCGCGAGCGAGGGCACGGCGAGCGGCACCTCGACGGTCCACAGGCGGCGCGCGCCCGACATGCCCACGCCGCGCGCGGCGTCGCGCACGTGCGGGTCGACGTCCCCGAGGCCGGTCACGGCGCCGGACAGCAGCGGCGGCACCGCGAAGACGGCGCACGCGAGCACCGTGGCCGGGTTGCCGAACATCCCGCTCGCGGCGAGCAGGGTGAGCAGCGCGAGCGTCGGGAGCGCGCGTGTCGTGTTCGCGACCACGACGCCCACGGTGGCCCCGCGGCCGCGGTGGCCGAGCCACAGGCCCACGGGCAGCGCGACGACGGCGGCGAGGAGCACGGCCTGGGCGGAGACGAGCACGTGCGTCGCGGTGAGGGCGAGCACGCCGTCGCGACCCGTCCAGTTGAGCGGGTCGTTCAGCCAGGCGAACGCGTCGGTCAGGACGTCCACGGCGCCTCCCTCACACCGGCCGCACGGTGCGGGCCCACGGCGTCGCCAGCCGCCCGAGCCCCGCGATCAGCAGGTCGAGCACGAGCGCGAGCAGCAGGCACAGCACCGTCGCGGTCATGATCTCCGCGTGGTAGTTGCTGCGGAACCCGCGGAACATGAGCTGCCCCAGCCCGCCGTACCCCACGACGACGCCGACGGTGACGAGCGCGACGGTCGTGACCGTCGCGAGCCGCAGACCGGCGACGATGCTGGGCAGCGCGTTGGGCAGCTCGACCGTGAGCAGCAGCCGTGCCCGGCCGTACCCCATGCCGCGCGCGGCGTCCCGGACCGCGGGGTCGACCCCCTCCAGCCCGACGAGCACGTTGCGCGTCAGCACCAGCAGCGCGTACGCCACGAGCCCGACGAGCACGGTGGTCCGGCCGATGCCGGTGTACGGCGCGAGCACCGCGAACAGCGCGAGCGAGGGGATCGTGTAGAGCACGCCCGCGACCCCCAGCACCGGGCCCGCCCAGCGCCGTCGCACGTGCGCCCACGCGCCGAGCGGCAGCGCGACGACGGTCGCGAGCAGCACGGCCTGCACGGTGAGCGTCGCGTGCGTCGTGAGGTGCTCGAGCACGTCCGCGCCGTTGCGCTGCAGGTACTCCCAGGAGAACCAGGGGTTGGCCGGTGGCGCCGCGAGGAGCATCTGCCGAACGTAACGGGCACCTCCGACACCCGCACCCCTCGGCGGCGCCCGCGGGGTGCGGGTGCCGGGCGTCGGAGGGCGGCAGTAGCGTCGTGGGCATGGTGCAGCCCGCGATCGCGTTCGAGCACGTCCGCAAGGAGTACCCGACCGCGGGGGACCGGTCGGGTGCGGCCGTCGACGACCTGAGCCTCGACGTCCGGCCGGGGGAGGTGCTCGTGCTCGTCGGCCCGAGCGGGTGCGGCAAGTCGACCACGCTGCGCATGGCGAACCGGCTCGTCGAGCCGACCTCGGGGCGGATCCTGCTGGAGGGCGACGACGTCACGCACGTCGACCCGGTGCAGCTGCGCCGGCGCATCGGCTACGTTATCCAGGACGTCGGCCTGTTCCCGCACCGCACGGTCGCCCAGAACGTCGCGACCGTGCCGCGTCTGCTCGGCTGGGACCGGCGCCGCACGGCGGCGCGCGTCGAGGAGCTGCTCGCGCTCGTCGGGCTCGAGCCGTCGCGGTACGCGCGCCGCTACCCCCACGAGCTCTCGGGCGGCGAGCGGCAGCGCGTCGGCGTCGCCCGCGCCCTCGCGACCGACCCGCCCGTGCTGCTCATGGACGAGCCCTTCGGCGCCGTCGACCCGGTCGGCCGGCGCCGGCTGCAGTCGGAGTTCGCGCGCATCCAGCGCGAGGTCGGCACGACGGTGATGCTCGTCACGCACGACATCGACGAGGCGGTCCGGATGGGCGACCGTGTCGCGGTGCTCAGCTCGGGCGCGCACGTCGAGCAGCTCGCGACGCCTCTGGAGGTCGTCGCGCGCCCCGCGACGGACGCCGTCGCGGACCTCGTCGGGCGCGGCCGTCTCGCGCGTCTGCTGGCGCTGGGCCGGCTCACCGAGGCGGACGTCGACACGGGGGCGACCGGCCCCGTCGTCGGCCGCGTCGCCCTCGGTGCGGAGCTGGGCGACGTGCTCGGCGCGTTCCTCGCCGCGCCGGGGGAGGGCGCGGGGGCGCGCGTGGAGGTCCTCGACGGCGACCGCGTGGTCGGTTCCGCGACGTCGGCGACCGTTCTTCGGGCGCTGCGCCGCCTCACCGACGCGTCGCACGGGACCGACGCCCCACCCCTTGCGGCGGGCGCGGACCGCGTCGGTACGCTGCCAGCGTGACGACCCCCACGACGGCCCGGCTCGCCCTCGCGACCTGCGCCGAGCTCCCGGACCTCGACCCCGACGACCAGCCCCTGCGGGACGCGCTGCTCGCGCGCGGCGTGGCCACCGAGACCGCCGTGTGGGACGACCCCACGGTGGACTGGTCCACCTACCCCCACGTCCTGGTCCGCTCCACGTGGGACTACACCGAGCGCCCGCGCCTGTTCGCGGACTGGGCGCGGCGCGTCGGACGGTCGAGCACGCTGCTCAACCCCGCCGAGGTCGTGGTGTGGAACATCGACAAGACGTACCTGCGCGACCTCGAGCAGCGCGGCCTGCCGATCGTCCCGACCATCTGGCTCGACCCCGAGCGCAACTTCGACGCCCGGGCGATCCACACGCGCTTCCCCGCGTTCGGCGACTTCGTCGTCAAGCCCACGGTGAGCGCCGGCTCGCGCGACACGGGCCGCTACCAGGCCGACGAGACCCCGTCGCGCGCGCTCGCGATCCGGCACGCGAAGAACCTGCTGGGCGTCGGGCGGCACGTCATGATCCAGCGCTACCTCAAGCAGGTCGACACGGTCGGTGAGACGGCGCTGGTCTACGTCGACGGGCAGTTCAGCCACGCCGTCCGCAAGGGTGCGCTGCTCGACGGGCCCTTCCGCGAGGGCGAGACCGAGGGCGTGCTGTACCGGCGGGAGGTCATGTCCGCGCGCGACGCGAGCGACGCCGAGCGCGAGGTCGCCGACCGGGTCGTCGCGGCGCTCGCGGAGATCTTCCCCGGGCAGGCCGACCCGCTGCTGTACGCGCGCGTCGACCTCATCCCGGACGACCAGGGCAACCCCGTCGTGCTCGAGGTCGAGCTGACCGAGCCGTCGTTCTTCTTCGGCTACGCGCCCGGGTCCGTCGACCGGTTCGCCGACGCGCTCGTCCGGCGGCTCTGAAACGGGTTCCGGAGCACCCGCCGCCACCCGGTACACTTCTCGTCGGCCCCGTCGTCCGCGTCGGGTCCGTGCCGCCGGCAGGCGGTGCACGGTGGCTATAGCTCAGTAGGTAGAGCACCTGGTTGTGGTCCAGGGGGTCGCGGGTTCAAGTCCCGTTAGCCACCCCAGCACGAAGGCCCCGACGCTCCGCGCGTCGGGGCCTTCGTCGTCCGTGGTGCCGTCCTCGTCCGTGGTCCGACGGGCCGTCAGGACGGGTCGGCCACCGCGTTCTTGACCGACGTCGCGACGACCTCCGCGGCGACCTGCCGGGCCGTCGCCGAGTCCGGGCCGGGCTGCGCGGGCAGCAGCGCGGCGCGGTAGTACCGCAGCTCGTCGATCGACTCGAGGATGTCCGCGAGCGCGCGGTGCCCGCCGTTCTTGCGCGGCGAGGCGAAGTAGACCCGCGGGTACCAGCGGCGGGCGAGCTCCTTGATCGAGGAGACGTCGATCACGCGGTAGTGCAGGTGACCGACGAGCTCGGGCATGTCGCGGTCGAGGAACGCCTTGTCCGTCCCGACGGAGTTGCCCGCGAGCGGCGCCTTGGACGGCTCGGGCACCCACGTCCGCACGTAGTCCAGGACCTGCTGCTGCGCGTCCTCGAGCGTCGTGCCGGCGTCGAGCTCGTCGAGCAGGCCGGACGTCGTGTGCATGGCGCGCACGAAGTCGTTCATCTGCTCGAGCGCGGCGGCCGGGGGCTTCACGACGACGTCGACGCCGCCGCCCAGGACCCGCAGGTCCGAGTCGGTGACCACCGCGGCGACCTCGACGAGCGCGTCAGCGCCCAGGTCGAGACCGGTCATCTCGCAGTCGATCCAGACGATGCGCTCGGCGCTCTCGTGGCCGTTGGGGGCGGGCGCGGGGGTCGGCGTGCTGGTCACCGGCCCAGCCTACGGGTGACGGTCGCCCGGCGGGACCGTCGCCGCGAGCGCACCCGCGACGAGCACGAGCAGCGCGACGCCCCCCGCGCACCACCAGGTGGTCGTCCACGACGCTCCCGACCAGCGCAGCACGGCCACGGCGGCACCCGCGGCGCCGGCCGCGACGAGCAGGCGCTCGAGCCAGCGGGCCACCGCGGCCCGCAGCCGCTCGCCGCGCGTCGCCGGGGCGGGGTCGCCCCCGTTCGCGTGCCTGCCCATCAGGCGCCGCCGGCGGCGGGGCGGCGGGACGGGACGGGCATGGCGCACATGGTGGCACGGCGAGACGGCTGCGCGTGCCGGGTACGGCGGAGGCCGGCGCCCCGGGTGGGGCACCGGCCTCGGTCGGCGTCGTCAGCCTGCGGCGACGGTGCCGGAGAAGCTGCCGGACAGCAGGCCGGCGAGCAGCAGGGGGAGCGCTGCGCGCTCCCTATGCGGAGGACGCCTCGTGGCGTCGGCCGCGTGTCTCGCGGTGAGGATCCGCGCGCGGGCGCGGGCGATCTCGGCGTCCTCGAGGCGACGAGCGCTCTCCTGACGGGCGAGGTCGAAGGTGATGGTCGGGTGCACGGCTGCCTCCTGGGCATGACGACGGGACCGTCGCCGGTGGGTGGGTGGTGGGAATGGCGGAGCCGGGCCCTGGAGGCCCGGGTCGCCGGTGGATCAGGAACACCAGACCACGCCCCAGATACGGGTGTCATCCGCTTTTTCCCGGTCTCGTGCGGGCTGGCAGGAGGTCGACGCCGGTCGTCCGGACGGCGGCTCGACCAGGGCGGGTCCGGCAGGAGAGGGTCGGCGCGTGCCTGCTCCCACCACGTCGCCGCGCCCCGACGCGACCGCCGGTCGCGACCCCGCCGACCCCACGCCCCTCGCCCCGCACGGCGCCGTCGGCGTGCTGCTCGGGTCCGCCTGGTACGTCGCCGCGGTGCTCGGTACCGGGATCCTGCTGCTGCCCGCGCTCGCGGTCGAGGTCGCCGGGCCGGCGTCGGTCGTGGCCGTCGCGCTCGTCCTGCTCGCGTCGGTGCCGCTCGCCGCCACGTTCGCCGCGCTCGCCACCCGGTACCCCGACGCGGGCGGTGTCGCGACCTACGTCCGCCGTGCCCTCGGCCCGACGGCGGCCCGCGCGACCGGGTACTGGTTCTTCTTCGGCGTGTGCGTCGGGACGCCCGTCGTGGCGCTGCTCGGCGCCGAGTACGTCGTCGCGATGGTCGGCGGGGACGGCCCGCTGGTCTACGTCGTCGCCGCCGTCCTGCTCGTGCCGCCGTTCGCCACGAACGCCGTCGGGCTGCGGCTCGCCGGGCCCGTGCAGCTCGCGCTCACGGGCGGGCTCGTCGCCATCGTGGTGGTCGTCGCCGCGGCCGCCGCGCCCGCGGCGCAGACCGCCCACCTGACCCCGTTCCTCCCGCACGGCTGGGCCGGCGTCGGGGCGGCCGTGTCGCTGTACGTGTGGGCGTTCGCCGGGTGGGAGGCCGTGACGCACGTCGCCGGCGAGTTCCGCGACCCGCGGCGGACCATCCCGCGTGCGACGGCCGCCGCGCTCGTCGTCGTCGGCGCCGCCTACCTCGCGCTGCAGTGGGTCACGGTGACGGCGCTCGGCCCCGCAGCGGCCTCGTCGACCGTCCCGCTCCTCGACCTCGTCGACCTGCGCCTGCCGTCCGCCGCCCGGGTCGCGGTCGCGGTCGTCGCGGCGGTCGTCACGCTCGGCGTCCTCAACGCCTACGTCGCGGCGTTCGCGAAGCTCGGTGCGTCGCTCGGGCGGGACGGGGACCTGCCACGGTGGCTCGAGCCGGGCGGGGAGGCCGGGGGCGTGCCGCGGCGGGCGCTGGTCGTCGTCGGCGCGCTCGCGACCGGGTACCTCGCGCTCGCGGTCGCCACCGGCGGGGATCTCGGGCCGTTCGTGCTCGTGCACACGAGCTGCATGGTCGCGATCTACGGCACGGGCGTCGTCGCGGCGCTGCGGCTCCTGCGCCGCGGGACGCCCGGGTGGTGGGCCGCGCTGGCGGCGTGCGTGCTCGTCGTCGGCCTGCTCGTCCTCGCGGGCGCGCACCTGCTGGTCCCCGCCGCCCTGGGCGGTGTCGCCGTCGTCGTCGGGCTGGTGCGCAGCAGGCTGCGGCGGCTCGGAGCGACCCACCCGCAGGCCCCGGACGGGCCGCCCCGTGCGACCCGCGTGCAGCGCCCCCGGCAGGACTCGAACCTGCAACCGACGGATTAGAAGGCCGTTGCTCTATCCGTTGAGCTACGGGGGCCGACGCCGGCCAGCCTAGTGTTCCCGGGCCGGTCCGCGGCTCGCGACGGCGTCGGACGGGGTCCTCGGGACCGGATCGGGGCACGATCCGGTCAGCGTCGACAGCGTGGCGCGTTTGGCCTGGTCAGATCGCGCCATGACAATGAGGTCGTGAGCGCGCAGCCCGGCACCGCCCCCGCGCCGTCGGCGCGCGGTGCGCACGCGGCCTCCGAGCGGCCCGCCCGGCACGTCGCGAGCGACCCGCGCGACGTCCTCGCGCGCCCGCTGGCTGCGACGTCGCTGCTCGACGCGGTCAAGGACCTGCACCGCGACGTCGAGCGCACGGGCTTCCCGCTCGACCTCGAGGGCACCGCCTCGGCCCGCGCCTCGCGCGCCCGCCTCGTCGACCAGCTCGCCGAGCACCTCGTGCCGCGGCTCACCGAGCTGTCCGCTCCGGCCGTGGTCGTCGTGTCGGGGTCGACCGGCGCCGGCAAGTCGACGCTCGTGAACTCGCTCGTCGGACGCGAGGTCAGCGAGGCGGGCGTGCTGCGGCCGACGACGCGCCGACCCGTCCTGGTGCACCACCCGCTCGACGACGAGCTGCTGTCGCACCACCCGGTGCTCGAGCTCGTGCAGGTCGTCGCCGACGACGCGGTCCCGCGCGGGATCGCGCTGCTCGACGCGCCCGACCTCGACTCGGTCCTCGACTCCAACCGCGAGCAGGCGCACCGGCTCCTCGAGGCGGCGGACCTGTGGCTCTTCGTGACGACCGCCGCCCGGTACGGCGACGCGCTGCCGTGGCGCGTCCTGGAGGCGGCGGTCGAGCGCGGCACCTCGATCGCGATGGTGCTCAACCGCGTGCCGGGGGCGTCGCTGCCGACGGTGCGCGGCGACCTGCTGGAGCGCCTGCGCTCGCACGGGCTCGAGGGCTCGCCGCTGTTCGTCGTCCCGGACCTCGGCCCGCACGAGGGGCTGCTCGCCGCGGGCATCGTCGCGCCCGTCAAGCGCTGGCTGACGATGCTGGCCGGGCCCGACCGCGCCCGCACGGTCGTCGGCCGCACGCTGCGCGGGTCGCTCGCGGCCCTGCGGCCGTGGGTCGACGAGCTCGCCGACGCGGTGCAGGCGCAGGCCGACGCCGCCGCGCGCATCGCCCGCACGCTCGACGACGCGGTCGACGAGCCGACCCGGCACGCCGTCGCCGCGGTGCGGCAGGGCGCCGTGGCGGACGGGGCGGTCCGGGCGCGCTGGGCCGAGCTGACGGCGGACGGCTCGCCGCTCGCGTCGGTCGTGCGGGCGTCGGGCCGCGTCGCGGGCTCCGCGCGCGACGGCCGGGCCCGGGCGGCGGCGGTGCGGCCGCTCGTCGAGGACCTCACGCGCTCGGCGACCGCGGTCCTCGGGGCTGCGGGTGCGCACGCCCAGGAGGCGCTGCGTGCGGCGCTGACCGGTCGCGGCGCGCCGGCGGGGGGCCCGTCGGTCGACGCCGCGTGGGACGACCAGGCGGACCGGCCCGTGCGGCAGCGCAGCGCCGAGCTCACGGCGCGCGCGTGGACGGCGCAGGGGCAGCGCACGCTGCGGGCCGCGCTCGCGGTGCCGCCCCCGACGAGCGACGAGGACGGGCGCCCGCGCCGCTCGCGCGACGTCGCGCACGAGGGCCGGCGGCGCCAGAAGGCCGAGCGTGCGCTCGGTGAGGACGGGCTGGCGGCGCTCGCGCTCGCCGGGGCCGCGGGCGTCGAGGAGGCGTCCGCCCTGGCCGAGGACCTGCTCGGTGCCGCGGGGCGCCGCGCGGTCGAGGACCTGCGGGCTGACCTGGAGTCGCGGGTCGAGGCGCAGGTCGCGCTCGAGCGCGCGTCGGTGGGCAAGGTGCTGGCGGACCCGGACCTCGCCGACGACGCCGCGTCGCTGCTGCGGCTGCGGCTCGCCGTCCTGAAGGGACTGACGTGAGCGGGACGACGAGCCACCCGGTGCATCGCCACGTGCTCGAGGCGGCGCTGCACGGCGACGAGACGGTGCGCCTCGAGGAGCGCGCGACGGCGCTCGACCAGGCGCTCGTCGTCGGCGGGTCGCGGCTCGAGCCGCCCGTCGTCGCGCGCGTGGGCGCGGTGATCGACCGTGTGCGCGAGCGGCTCGAGCTCGGCGTCGACCACTCGGTGGTCGCACTCGTCGGGGGCACCGGCTCGGGCAAGTCCAGCCTGTTCAACGCCGTGTGCGGGCTGCCGCTGGCGGACGTCGGCGTGCGTCGCCCGACGACGTCCGACATCACCGCGTGCGTCTGGGCGACGGACGGCGGTGCGCTGCTCGACTGGCTCGGCGTCCGGCCCGACCGCCGCACCGTGCGCGAGAGCCTGCTCGACGGCGAGGCGGAGGCGCCGCTGCGCGGCATGGTGCTGCTCGACCTGCCCGACCACGACTCGATCGCGCCCGAGCACCGCGAGGTCGTCGACCGGCTGCTGCCGCAGGCCGACCTCCTCGTGTGGGTCGTCGACCCGCAGAAGTACGCCGACGACGCGCTGCACTCCGGCTACCTGCGCGGGCTCGTCGGGCACGAGGCGTCGATGGTCGTCGTGCTCAACCAGGTCGACACCGTGCCGCCCGAGGTGCGTCCCGAGCTCGTGGCCGACGTCGGCCGGCTGCTGCAGGAGGACGGCCTGACGGGCGTGAGCGTGCTGGAGGCGTCCGCTCGCACGGGCGAGGGCGTGCCGGCGCTGCGTGAGCGCCTGGCCGATGCCGTGAGCGCGCGGTCGCTGGCCGCGCGACGGGCCGGTGCGGAGCTCAACGACGCCGCGGTGCTGCTGTCGTCGCAGGTCGCGCCGCGCGAGCCCGCGCCCGCCGACCTGGCGCTCGGCGGCGTCGTGGACACGCTGGCCGACGCGGCCGGGCTGCCGGCGGTGGCCGGAGCGGTCGCGGCGGTCGTCCGCGGCGGTTCGTCGGTGACCCCGTCGTTCGGGCCCGTGCAGGAGGACTCGGTGGCGCTCGCTCGCGCCGACTGGCTGACGGCGGCGACGGCGGGCCTGCCGCGTGCGTGGCGGCAGGACGTCGCCGAACGGGTCGCGACGACCGCGGAGCTGCGGCTCGCGGTGACCGACGCGCTCGCGCAGGTGACGGTCGTCGCACGGCGGTCGGTCGCCGCGGCGTGGCTGACCGGGCTCGCGGTGGTGCTCGTGGCGGCGGCCGTGACGATCGGCTCGGTCGCGCTCGGCTCCGGGTTCGCGAGCGTCCGGGCCAACCCGTGGGCGCCCGCCGGTGCGCTGCTGCTCCTCGCGGGTGCGGTCGTCGCCCTGCTGGCGTCCGTGTCGACGCGGCGTGCGGCGGCGCACCGGCGGGCGGCGCGCGTGCTGCGCGAGGGGCGTGCGGCGCTGGAACGCGTCGCGCGGGGGCGGCTCGCCGACCCGACCGTCGTGGCGCTGGGCGAGCACCGGCAGACGCGCGAGCTCGTGGACGCCGCGCGGGCCTGAGGGGTCCGCGAGCGCGGGCGCTCCGTGGTGTCGGCGGGTCGCGAGCCGTCCACAGCACCTGCGCGCGCCGCGTGCGTCCACCGGCCGAGGGCGGCCCCACCCGCCGGGGGCGGCCGCCCGCCGACGCTGGGTCCACACGCCCCGCACCGAGCGGGGCCGGGGCACAGGAGGCCCGCATGAGCACGCACTCCCTCGACCTGACCCTCGTCGGCTGGGTCGGCAGCGACGTCCGGCACTTCAACGCCCCCGGTACGACGCCCTACACGTCGTTCCGCATGGCGAGCACGCGGCGCTGGTTCGACCGGCGCGAGGGCGCCTGGCGCGACGGCCGGACCGAGTGGTTCACCGTGAAGATCTGGCGGTCCGGCGCGCTCAACGTCGCGCAGTCGCTGCGCAAGGGCGAGCCCGTCGTCGTGCACGGGCGGCTGTCCACGGAGGAGTGGCAGGCCGACGACGGGGCGCGGACCTCCCTGGTCGTCGAGGCGACGGCGGTCGGGCACGACCTCACGTTCGGCACGACGCGGTTCGCGCGGACCGTGACGACCGCGGCCGACGGTGCCGGCACGGGCGACGTCGACGGACGCCCGCCCGTCGACGTGTCCACGCTTCCGGAGGTCGACGACGCCGACATGGTGCCCGGCGAGCACGTCGTCGACGAGGCCGGCCGGCCCGTGGACGACGTCGACCGGGCGCTCGCAGCGGCGGGCGCGGCCTGATCGCCTAGGCTGGGGGACCGCAACCGACGACGCGGCAGGGCCGACGGGCGCGCCCGCGCAGCCTGTCCGGCCCGCCGTCGTCACCCCACGACATCCCGAGGCGGACGAAGAGCCAGTGGCTGAGTTCATCTACACCATGTACAAGGCGCGCAAGGCGCACGGGGACAAGGTCATCCTCGACGACGTCTCGCTCAACTTCCTGCCGGGCGCCAAGATCGGCGTCGTCGGCCCGAACGGTGCCGGGAAGTCCACGATCCTCAAGATCATGGCGGGCCTCGACCAGCCGTCGAACGGCGAGGCGCGTCTGAGCCCCGGGTTCACGGTCGGCATCCTGCAGCAGGAGCCGCCGCTGAACGACGACAAGACGGTCCTCGGCAACGTCGAGGAGGGTGTCGCCGAGATCAAGGGCAAGCTCGACCGCTACAACGAGATCTCCGCGCTCATGGCGGAGCCCGACGCGGACTTCGACGCGCTGCTCGCCGAGATGGGCCACCTCCAGGAGGCCATCGACGCGGCCGACGCGTGGGACCTCGACGCCCAGCTCGAGCAGGCGATGGACGCGCTGCGCTGCCCGCCGCCGGACGCCGACGTCAAGGTCCTGTCCGGTGGTGAGCGCCGCCGTGTCGCGCTGTGCAAGCTGCTGCTCGAGAAGCCCGACCTGCTCCTGCTCGACGAGCCCACCAACCACCTCGACGCCGAGAGCGTGCTCTGGCTCGAGCAGCACCTCAAGGACTACCAGGGTGCGATCCTCGCCGTCACGCACGACCGGTACTTCCTCGACAACATCGCGGAGTGGATCTGCGAGGTCGACCGCGGTCGCCTCTACCCGTACGAGGGCAACTACTCGACGTACCTGGAGAAGAAGCAGGAGCGCCTGCAGGTCCAGGGCAAGAAGGACGCCAAGCTCGCCAAGCGCCTCAAGGACGAGCTCGAGTGGGTCCGGCAGAACGCCAAGGGCCGGCAGACCAAGTCGAAGGCGCGTCTGGCCCGCTACGAGGAGATGGCGGCCGAGGCGGAGCGCACGCGGAAGCTGGACTTCGAGGAGATCCAGATCCCGCCGGGCCCGCGCCTGGGCAACGTCGTCCTGGAGGCCAAGGACCTGCAGAAGGGCTTCGACGGGCGCACGCTCATCGACGGGCTGTCGTTCACGCTGCCGCGCAACGGCATCGTCGGCGTCATCGGGCCCAACGGTGTCGGCAAGACGACGCTGTTCAAGACCATCGTCGGGCTCGAGCCGCTCGACGCGGGCGACCTCAAGATCGGCGAGACGGTCTCGATCTCGTACGTCGACCAGTCCCGCGGCGGCATCGACCCCAAGAAGACGCTGTGGGAGGTCGTGTCCGACGGGCTCGACTTCCTCAAGGTCGGCAACGTCGAGATGCCGTCGCGTGCGTACGTCGCCGCGTTCGGGTTCAAGGGGCCGGACCAGCAGAAGCCCGCGGGCGTGCTGTCGGGTGGTGAGCGCAACCGCCTCAACCTCGCGCTCACCCTCAAGCAGGGCGGCAACCTCCTGCTGCTCGACGAGCCGACCAACGACCTCGACGTCGAGACCCTCGGCTCGCTGGAGAACGCGCTGCTCGAGTTCCCCGGCTGCGCGGTCGTCGTCTCGCACGACCGGTGGTTCCTCGACCGGGTCGCGACGCACATCCTCGCCTACGAGGGCACCGAGGAGGACCCCGCGAACTGGTACTGGTTCGAGGGCAACTTCGCGGCCTACGAGGAGAACAAGGTCGCGCGTCTCGGTGCCGACGCGGCGCGCCCGCACCGGGTGACGTACCGCAAGCTGCGCCGCGACTGACCCGGCCGCGGCGACCCAGCCGGTCGCCACGGCACGGCACGGCTCGTCCGACGGGCGCGCGAGGGACGACCTCGCGCGCCCGTCGTGCGTCGTGCACCCGGGCCGGGGCCGCACGCCGATCCACGTGCGGCTGCCGTGGTCGCTCGACGTGCGTGCGTCCGGGGTCGCGCCGGTCCGCGCGCGCTCCGGGCCGCGTCGAGGCAGGCTAGGGCGGCAACCGACGAGGAGGGGCGCCCGTGAGCACGAGCGACGCACCGCGGCTCGTCGACGCGATCGTCGACCTGCGGCAGGCGCTCGACGCCGTCGCGCTCCCGCTCGCGACCCCGTCCGCCGCACCGGCCGCGCTCGAGCGACGGCGGCTGCTCGACCAGCTCGACGACCACCTGCTGCCGCGCCTGCGCGACCCGGACGCGGCGACGCTGGTCGTCGTCGGGGGCTCGACCGGCGCCGGCAAGTCGACCCTGCTCAACTCGCTGCTGGGCGAGCACGTGAGCACACCGGGCGTGCTGCGGCCGACGACGCGCAGCCCGGTCCTGGTGCACCACCCCGACGACGCCGCCGACGTGGACCCGGCGCGGGTCCTGCCCGGACTCGCGCGCGTCCGCGAGCACGACATCGGTGCGGCGCCCGGGGGGCCGGGCCAGGACGCGGCACCCGTGGACCTGCGGGACGGCCCCCCGGACGAGCGGCCTGGGCAGAAGGACGGGGACGGCGGGATCGCGCCGGACGCCGCAGCGACGCGCCCCGAGCCCGGCAGCACGCGGCACGGCAGGGACGCCGGGGCGGCGACGCACGGTCGGGTGCTCCGGACCGTCGCCTCACCGAGGATGCCCCGAGGTCTCGCGCTCGTCGACGCACCGGACGTCGACTCGGTCGAGGAGGCCAACCGCGACCTCGCCGCGCAGCTCCTGCGAGCGGCCGACGCGTGGCTCTTCGTCACGACCGCCGCCCGGTACGCCGACGCGGTGCCGTGGGAGCTGCTGGCCGAGGCGCAGCGCCGTCGCACGCACCTCGCGCTCGTGCTCGACCGGGTCGACGTCGGCACCGAGCGGGCCGTCGCCGACGACCTGGCCCGCATGCTCGCCGACCGGGGCCTCGCCGGCACGCCGGTGCTCGTCGTGCGCGAGGTGGCGCTCGAGGACGGGCTGCTGCCGGAGCCGGACGTCGCACCGGTCGCCGACTGGCTCACGGCGCTGGCCCTCGACCCCGCGGAGCGTGCGCGTGCCGTCGAGGCGACCCGCGACGGCGCGGTGCTCGACGTCACCGTCCGGTCCCAGGACGTCGCCCGGGCGGCCGACGACCAGCGCGAGGCCGCCGACCGGCTGCGCGCGGCCGTGACCGCGGCGTACGCGGCGGCCCGCACGCGGGTCGCGGAGCAGACGTCCGACGGGACGATGCTGCGGGGCGAGGTGCTCGCGCGCTGGCAGGACGTCGTCGGCACCGGGGAGTGGTTCCGGCGGCTCGAGGAGGGCGTGTCGAAGGCGCGCGACCGGATCGTCGAGGCGATGACGGGGCGACGCGCGGCAGACCCGGGCCTCGCGCAGGCCGTCGGGCACGGCGTCACGGCACTCGTCGTCGACGCCGCCGAGGACGCAGCCGCCCGGGCGCACGCCGACTGGCACCACGACCCCGCCGGGTCGGGGCTGCTGGGCGGGCTCGCCCTCTCGCGGGCGTCGGCGGACCTGCGCGTGCGGGCCGAGGAGCAGGTGCGGGCGTGGCAGGGCGACGTGCTCGAGCTCGTGCGCGGCGAGGGGTCGGGGCGGCGCGCGACCGCGCGTGCCCTGTCGTTCGGCGTCAACGGGCTCGGGGCGGCGCTCATGGTGGCCGTGTTCGCCTCGACGGGAGGGCTGACGGGCGCCGAGGTGGGCATCGTCGGCGGGACCGCGCTGCTCGCGCAGCGGCTGCTCGAGGCGGTGTTCGGCGACGAGGCGGTGCGCCGGCTCACCCGCACGGCGCACGAGCGCCTCGACGCCCGTGTCGGCGCGCTGCTGGACGTCGAGGCCGCTCGCTTCGGGGCGGTGCTCGAGCCGCTCGCCGCGCGCGTGGTCGACGGCGGGGCGCTGCGGTCACGTGCGGCCCTCGTCGAGTCGGCGGCCCGCGCCGCCGCGACGGCACCTGCAGGCGGGACGGCACCCGGGGGCGCGGCACCCGCGGGCGGCGACGCCGGCGAGGGGGCGAGCGGCGTCGCCGGCTCGGGACGGCCGCCGCAGGCCCCGCACGACGCGGCCGCCGGGCCGGGGCTGCGAGGGGCGGGGGCGTCCGGCCGGCCCCGCGGGAGCACGAGCGAGGACGCCGCGCACGGACGGCACGCGGCCGAGGACGCCGGGACGGCGGGCGGCCTGCGCGGCTGGTGGGCGCGTGTGCGCCGGGGCGGTCGCGCGTGAGCGCCGCAGCACGCGGCGGGCCTGCGGACCGCGTCGCGGCGCTCGCGGACGCGGTGCGGCTCGCCGCCGGACGCGTCGACGCCGGCGTCGAGGCACAGGCCGCGGACGTCGTCGCGCGGGCCGGGGAGCGGCTGGCGCTGTCGGGCGAGTACACGGTCGTGGCGCTCGCGGGCGCGACGGGGTCGGGGAAGTCGTCGCTCATGAACGCGCTGGTCGGCGCCGAGGTCGCACGTCCGGGCGTGATGCGCCCGACGACGGGTCGCCCGCTCGCGGTCGTGCTCCCGCCGCCGGCCCCGGCGTCGCAGGCGGTCGACACGCCGGCACCACGGCGCGGCGTCGAGGCCCCCGCGGGCCGCGACACGTCGGGACCGGGCGACCTCCTGGACTGGCTCGACGTCTCCGACCGCCACGTCGTCGCGGGGGTGGCCGCTGCCCCCGCCCGCCGCCGCCGGCGGGCTGCCGCTCCGGTCGCGGACGTCGGGGGGCCGCCCGACCTGCCGACCGGTGCCGTGCTGCTCGACCTGCCCGACCACGACTCGGTCGTGGCCGAGCACCGGGCCGTCGCCGAACGGCTGTACGCGCGAGCCGACCTGCTCGTCTGGGTCGTCGACCCGCAGAAGTACGCCGACGCGGCGCTGCACGTGCGGTACCTGCGCCCGCTCGCCGGGCACTCCGCGGTGCTCGTCCTCGCGCTCAACCAGGTCGACCGGCTCTCGCCCCGCGAGGTGCAGGCCGTCGTGGCCGACGTGCGACGGGTCGCGGCGCAGGACGGCCTGCGGGACGTGCCGGTCCTGCCGGTGAGCGCCGCGACCGGCGAGGGCGTCGGGGCGCTCCGCGCGCACCTCGCGGAGGCGGCCCGACGCCGCCAGGCGGCGACGGCGCGTGTCCTGGCGGACGTGCGGGCCGCGGGCGCCGCGCTGCGCGACGCGTGCGGGGCTGCTCCGCCTCCCGGCGCGCCCGAGCGGGGCGTGCCCGCGCTCGTCGACGCGCTCGAGGTGGCTGCCGGCGTGCCGCTCGTCGTCGACGCGACGCGACGCTCGACCCTGCACCAGGCGCGCGCCGTGACCGGGTGGCCCGTCACGCGGTGGGTGGGACGCCTGCGCGCCGACCCGTTGCGCCGGCTCGGGCTCGGGCGGCCCGCGGCGCTCGACCGGATGCGCGGCTCGTCGAGGCGTCCCGACGCGCCGTCCGTCACGGCGGACGAGCAGGCCGCACGGCGCTCGTCCCTGCCGCGCCCGGCGACGACGGCGGGCGCGCTCGTGTCGATCGCGGTGCGCGACTACCTCGACGCCGCGACGACGGGGGCACCCGACGCGTGGACCCTCGCGGCCCGGTCGGCGGTCGACCGTGCCGCGCTGCCGGACGCGCTCGACCAGGCCGTGGTCGCCTCGGCTCCCGCGGGGGAGCGGGACCCGCGCTGGTGGCGAGCCGTCGGCGTCGTGCAGTGGGCGCTGCTGTCGGTGGCCGTGGCCGGCGGGCTGTGGCTCGGCGTCCTGGCCGCGCTCGCGTACCTGCGGCTGCCCGAGCCGGTGACGCCCACCTGGGGCGAGGTGCCGTGGCCGACGGTGCTCGCGCTCGGCGGGCTCGCGCTCGGCGTCCTGCTCGCGCTCGTCGCCCGCGTGCTGGCGGGGATCGGCGCGCGGCGCAGGGCTGGTCGGGTCCGGCGGCGGCTGCGCTCCGGGGTGCGTGACGTGGCCGAGCGGCTGGTGGTACGGCCGGCGACCGAGGAGCTGACCGCGTGGTCCGCGTGCCGCGCCGCCGCCGAACGCGCGGCCGCCTGACCGCCCGACCCGCTGCGGCCTCGTAGGATCGCGGTCGGCGAAGGAGGTCGTGTGGCTCGGCTCGAGGTCCCCGTGCAGCTGCGCTGGTCCGACATGGACGCGTACGCGCACGTCAACAACGTGGAGATGCTGCGCCTCCTGGAGGAGGCCCGGATCGAGGCGTTCTGGCGTCACCCCCAGGCGCAGGACGGCACGCGCCCCGACGGCACCTGGCCGACGGCGGTCCTCGACGCAGGCCCCGGGGCGCAGACGTCGACGCTCGTCGCCCGGCAGGAGATCGAGTACCTCGTGCCGCTCGGGTACCGGCGCTCGCCCGTCGTCGTCGAGATGTGGCTGGGTCACCTGGGCGGTGCCAGCCTCGACGTCTGCTACGAGGTGCGGGACCGGCCCGCGGCCGACGAGGGCAGCGTGGTGTTCGCGCGGGCCACGACCACGCTCGTCCTGGTCGACACGACGACGGGCCGCCCCCGACGGCTCGGCGACGCCGAGCGTGCGGTGTGGTCGGGGTACCTCGAGGAGCCGGTCAGGCACCGCCGGCGGCACGACGCCTGAGCCTGCGGGGCGTCGCGCTCCAGCGGCGCAGGTGCCGGCGCCCGGGGGAGCCGTCAGGACGGTGCACCGCGATCGTCCGCAGCGCGCGGCGCACGCGCTCGACCAGCCCGCCCGCGTCGCGCAGCGGCCGGTCGGAGATGCCGACGACGAGCGTCGGGTCGTACCGGATCCGGCCCACGTCGCCCACGTGGTAGCTGAGGTCGACGTCGTCGTGCAGGTCCTGGCGGTGCCGGTGGACTCCCGGGCCCACGTGCTCCCACACGGTCCGGCGCATCGCGAGGTTGGACCCGAACAGCGGTGGGTGGGCGAGCGCGGCGCCCATGAGCAGCCGGTACGCCCGCATGTAGAGGACGTCGCCGAGCGCGCGCACGACACGGCCGGCGCCGTCGAACCGGCCGGGACCGCTCAGGGCGGCGAGGTCGGGGTCGGCGGCGAAGGCGACCGCCAGGCGCTCGACCCAGTCCGGCGGGGGCACGCTGTCGGCGTCGCAGCGGGCCACGACCTGCGCCGTGACGGCGTCGTACCCGGTCGCGGCGGCGGCCCAGATGCCGGTGGTGGCCTGGTGCAGGCACGTGGCGCCGTGACGTCGCGCGACCGCGGCGGTCGCGTCCCGGCTCGCGTTGTCGACGACCACGACCTCGGCGGGCGGCACCGTCTGCGCGGCGAGCGCCGTGAGGCAGCGGTCGAGCAGGACCGCGTCGTCGCGCGAGGGCACGACGACGGCGACGCTCGGCAGGACGAGCGGCGCCGGCGACGCGTCACCACGGGCCGGACGCGCGCCCGGCCGCGGCCGCCGGGTCTGCGGGCGCGTGCGGTCGCTGCCTCCGAGGCCACGGGTGAGCGCCGGCCCCGTCACGCGTCCCTCCGGTCGGTGCGGGCGCGCTCGGCGCTCTCCGCGGCACGCGCGAGGTTGCGCTGCATGCCGCCGAAGACGACGCCGTGGAAGGGCGCGACGGACCACCAGTAGACGTGCCCGAGCAGGCCGCGCGGGTGGAACAGCGCGCGCTGCGCGAACACTGCCGGGGGGTGCAGGCGGCGCGAGGTGTCCGCGGCCTCGTCGGGCCCGTCATCGGTCTCCACGCGCAGCTCGAGCCACGCGAGCCCGGGGACGCGCATCTCCGCGCGCAGGCGCAGCAGACGTCCCGGGTCGACCTCCTCCACCCGCCAGAAGTCGACGGCGTCGTCCACGAGCAGCCGCTGCGGGTCACGCCTGCCGCGCCGCAGCCCCGGCCCGCCGACGAGCCGGTCGCCCAGGCCCCGCAGACGCCACGCGAGCGGCCAGGAGTACCACCCGTGCTCGCCGCCCACGGCCTCCACGACGCGCCACAGCGACGCGGGCGACGCGTCGACCGGCATCCGGCGCTCGTCGACGTACAGGGACCCGCCCGCCCAGTCGGGGTCGGACGGCAGGGGGTCGCTCGGGGCACCGGGGGCGGCCGCGGACGACCACCGCGTGGTGACGGCGGCGTCGTGCACGCGGCGCAGCGCGAGGAGCACCGCGCGGTCGAAGCCCACGAGCCCCTCGGGCGGGTCCGGCACCCAGCGCGCGATGTCGTGCTCGTCGCACACGACCTCGTGCACGAGCGACTCGACGAGCGGGCGCGCGAGGCCGCCGGGCACGGGTGTCACGAGCGAGACCCACAGGCTCGACAGGCGCGGGGTGAGGACCCCGACGCCCACGACGACGCGGCGGCGCAGTCCCGCGGCCGCGGCGTACCGCTGCATCATGTCGCGGTACGTCAGCACGTCGGGCCCGCCGATGTCGAAGCCGCGGCTCACGTCGGGCGGCATGGCCGCGGCGCCGACGAGGTAGCGCAGGACGTCGCGGATCGCGATCGGCTGGATGCGGTTGTCGACCCACCGCGGGACCGTCATCGCGGGCAGCCGCTCGGTGAGGTAGCGCATCATCTCGAACGACGCCGAGCCGGACCCGAGGATCACGGCCGCCCGCAGGACGGTCGTCGGCACGCCGGACGCGAGCAGGATCTCCCCGACCTCGGTGCGCGACGCGAGGTGCGGCGACAGCTCCTCGCCCTGCGGGTACAGCCCGCCCAGGTAGACGACCCGCCGCACGCCGGCCTCGCGCGCGGCCTGCGCGAACGTCAGGGCCGTGCGCCGGTCACGTGCCTCGAACGTGCGACCCGAACCGAGCGAGTGGATGAGGTAGTACGCGACGTCGACACCCTGCAGCGCGGCCCGGATCTGCTCCAGGTCCGACGCGTCCGCCTCGACGGCCTCGACGTCCCGCGTCCAGGGGCGCCCGCGCAGCCGCTTCGGCGAGCGCGCGAGGGCGCGCACCCGGTAGCCGGCCGCGAGCAGCTCGGGCACGAGCCGGCCTCCGACGTACCCCGTGACGCCCGTGACGGCCGCGAGCGGCGCGTCGGCGCGGGGTCGACCGTCGGGTCCGACACCGGGGACCAGGCCCGGCAGCGTGTGCGCGACGGGTTCCGGGGCGAGGTCGGCCTCGGCGGCGCCGGGTGCCGCGGGGGAGTGCACGGGGTCGTCGCTCATCGGTGCAGTGTCCGTTCCGGCACGCCGCTCCGCACGTCGAGCGCCGGCCGGGTCCCGGTCCCGCGCGCGCGTGCCCGGGCGGTGTCAGCCGCCCAGCAGGCGGAGCGTCTCGCGCTCCGCGACGCGCTGCGAGCGGGTCGGACGGATCGTCGTGCCGTGCTCCCAGAGGTCGACGACGCGCGGGTCGATGTACGACGCCCGGCACACCGCGGGGGTGTTGCCGAGCTCCTCCGCGACCGCCTTGACCGCCTGCGTCACGACACGGCGCCGTGCACGGTCGCTGCGGGGCGGCGGACCGGCCGTCGCGAGAGCCCGCGCCGCGAGCACGGTCGCGTGCCACGTCCGGAAGTCCTTCGCGGAGGCGTCCCCACCGAGCCGCTGCTTGACGTACTGCCCGACGTCGACGCTCGTGACGTCGTGCCACTCGCCGTCGTCGTCGCGCCACGCGAGCAGGTCGTCCATGTCGTCCCTGCGTCGCACGAGGACGCGGACGAGCTCCGCGACCGTGTCGTCCTCGACGACGGTGTCGCGCACCTGGCCCGACTTGGCGGGGAAGTGCAGGTGCACGCGGCCGGCGTCGTCGGGCGACTCCGGCGGCAGGACGCGGACGTGGTCCTTGCGCAGCGTCGCAAGCCCGTACGACCCGTGCCGCTGGGCGTAGCCCTCGCCGCCGACGCGCAGGTACGCGAGGTCGAGCAGCCGGAACGCGAGGGCCAGCACCTTCTGCCGGGGCATCCCGGGCAGCGCCAGGTCCCGCTCGACGTGCCGACGGGCGGCGGGCAGGCGGCGCGCGACGTCGAGCACGTGGTCGTGCTTGAGCCGGTCGCGGCGCCGCCGCCACTGCTGGTGGTACAGGTACTGGCGGCGCGCCGCGTCGTCGAGTCCCGCCGCCTGGATGTGCCCGTTGGGCCAGGGGCTGATCCACACGTCGCGCCAGGCGGGCGGGATCGCGAGCCCGACGATCCGCTCGAGGTGCTCCTCGTCGGTGATCCGCACGCGCTCGACGTCCAGGTACACGAAGCCCTTGCCCGCGCGGCGGCGGGTCCAGCCGGGGGCGTCGATGCGGACGCGGCGGAGTCGCACCATGCCCGGAAGTGTCACCCGGCGCGCCGCGCGCCGCGCGGCGAGCACCCGGACGGGCGGGGCCCGTCACGGCAGCGCGCAGGCGGCCGCCGTCACGCCTCGGGGAAGCGGACCATGCCCTCCTGCGCGATGGACGCCACGAGCGTGCCGTCCTGCGCGAAGACGCGTGCGGCGCCCAGGCCGCGGCCGCCCTGCGCGCTCGGCGACGTCTGCACGTACAGCAGCCAGTCGTCGACGCGGACGTCCCGGTGCCACCACATGGCGTGGTCGAGGCTCGCGATCGACATGCCCGGCGTCACCCAGGACCGGCCGGAGCGGCGCAGGACGGGCTCGAGCATGACCTGGTCGCACGCGTACGCGAGCAGCGCACGGTGCAGCAGCTGGTCCGTCGGCAGCGCGCCGCGCGAGCGGAACCACACCTCCTGGCGCCCCGTGGCCTCGGCGGCCCGACCGAGGTAGATGGACCCGCCGACGTGCCGCACGTCGAACGCCGACTCGTGCGCCCAGAACTTCGCCGCCGGGTGGTCGATCGTGCCGAGCAGGTCGAGCGCGGACGGCACCTCGTCGGGGCCCGGGACGTCGGTCGGCATCTCGTCGGCGTAGTCGACACCCGCCTGCTCGACCTGGAACGACGCGATCATCGACAGGATCGGTTCGCCGCCCTGCAGCGCGTGCGTCCGGCGCGCCGTGAAGGACCGGCCGTCGCGCAGGCGCTCGACGGCGAACGCGATGGGCTCGGGCACGACACCTGCGCGCAGGAAGTACCCGTGCAGCGAGTGCGGCAGCCGCCCGTCCTCGACGGTCCGGCCGGCGGCGAGCAGCGCCTGCGCGAGGACCTGCCCGCCGAACACGCGCCCGTTCGGCTGCGGCAGGCTGCGGCCCTCGAACTCGTCGACGCCCGTGGCCGCGAGGTCGAGCGCCTCGAGCAGGGTCGCGGTCGGGTCGATCACGCCTTCGGTCATGTGCGGCTCCGTCGTGTCGTCTGCGGCGCGGGTCCCGGTGCGCGGCCCGCGCGGGGGTCAGTCCTCGAACGTGTTGAGCAGGGAGTGCGCGGCGCGCTCCAGGTAGTCCCACAGCTCGGCCCTGTGCAGCGGCGCGAGGTCGAGCGTGTCGACGGCGGCGCGCATGTGCCGCAGCCAGCGGTCCCGCGCGTCGGGGTTGACCTTGTACGGGGCGTGCCGCATCCGCAGCCGGGGGTGGCCGCGCTGCTCGCCGTACGTGGTGGGGCCGCCCCAGTACTGCTCGAGGAACATCGTGAGCCGCTGCGCGGCGGGCCCGAGGTCCTCCTCCGGGTACATGGCGCGCAGCACCGGGTCGTCGGCCACGCCGCGGTAGAACTCGTCGACCAGCCGCACGAACGTGTCGTGCCCGCCGACGGCGTCGTAGAACGAGTCGGGTCTCACGCGGCCCATCCTCACACGCGCGGCCTGCGCCTCGGCGCCCGGGACGGGGTCACGCGACGCGCGTCACAGGCGCGGCGCACGCCCGGGCGCGGCGCGTCACAGACCGAGCGTGGTGAGCACCGGGAGCGCCGCGCGGACCACGGCCTCGGCGTCGGCGGCGCTGCTCGCCGCGAGCGCGAGCTGGGCGAGGCGGCGGCACTCGTCGAGCGTGGTCGCCGCCAGGACGGCGGCGACGTCCGGCAGGGCGCGGGGCGTCATCGACAGCGACGTCACGCCCAGGCCGACGAGCACCACGGCCAGGGCCGGCACGGCGGCCGCCTCGCCGCAGACGCCGACCGGGCGCCCCTGCTGCGCGCCGCCGCGGCACGTCGCCGCGACGAGGTGCAGGACCGCGGGCTGCCACGCGTAGGACAGGTGCGCGACGGAGCCGAGCACCCGGTCCGCCGCCATCGTGTACTGCGTGAGGTCGTTGGTGCCGATGCTCGCGAACGCGGCGTGCGCGAGGATCGGGCCCGCGAGCAGGGCCGCGCTCGGGACCTCGACCATGACCCCCGCCGTGTCCAGCCCGTGGCGCGCGCACGCCGCGACGAACTCCTGCGCCTCGTCGACGGTCGCGACCATGGGCGCCATGACCCACACCGTCGCGCTCTCGGCCGCGGCGGCGCGCGCGATCGCGACGAGCTGGTCGTCGAGCACCTTCGGGTGCGCCTGCGCGGTGCGCAGCCCGCGCACGCCGAGCGCGGGATTGGCCTCGGGCTCGCCGGCGAGGAAGGGCAGCGGCTTGTCGGCACCCGCGTCGAGCGTCCGGACCACGACCTTGCGCCCCGCGAACGCCGCGAGGACCTGCCGGTAGGCGGCGACCTGCTCGTCGATCCCGGGCGCCTCGTCGTGGTCGAGGAACGCGAACTCGGTGCGGAACAGCCCGACGCCCTCCGCGTGCTGCGCGGCCGCGTCGGCGGCGTCGCGCGGGCTGCCCACGTTCGCGAGCAGCTCGACGCGGTGCCCGTCGGCGGTCCGTCCGACCCCGTCGAACGTGCGCACCTGCGACGCGAGCGCCCGCGCGGCGGCGACGTCCTGCGCGGCGGGGTGCACGGTGACCGCGCCCGCCCCGCCGTCGACCAGCACGACGTCGCCCTCCGCCACGACGTCCTCGACGCCGCGTGCCGCGACGACCGCCGTGATGCCCCGGGCCCGCGCGAGGATCGCGGTGTGCGACGTGGGGCCGCCGGCGCCCGTGACGATGCCGAGCACGTGCGCGGGGTCGAGCGTCGCGACGAGGGCCGGGGCGATGTCCGTCGCGACGAGCACGTACGGGGCGTCACGGTCGGGGAGCCCGGGCGCGGGCCGGTCCGTGAGGTCGGCGACGAGCCGGTCGCGCACGTCCTCGATGTCCCGCACGCGCTCCGCGAACAGCCCGCCGAGGGCCGCGAACTGCTCGGCGACGGCCTCGGCGGCCTCCCAGACGGCGCGCTCGGGCACGAGCCGGTCGGTCAGGACGCGCTGCTCCGCGTCCGCGACCAGCGTGGGGTCCGCGGCGATCGCGGCCGTCGCGTGCAGGAGGTCGGCGCTCTCGCCCTCGGCGCGCTGCGCGGCGGCCTCCAGGGCGGCCTGCACGCGGCCGGACGCCGCGCCCACGCGGGACGCCTGCGCGGCGTAGTCGGTGCCCGGCGGAAGACGCCGGCCCGCGGGGGGCTCGGCGACCGGCTCGGGCAGGAACGCCGCCGGACCGACGGCCCGTCCGGGGCTCACGCCGAGTCCGCGCAGCACTACGGGTGGGCTCACCGGGGCGTTCACGGGGCACGGCCTCCTCGTCGACGATGCACGGCAGTGTGGTCCGTCGGCGACCGCGCCCGCCAGCGGACACGCGCCGTGCGGTGCGAGCGGACGGGTCTAGGCTGGACGACGCGCGCCGACCGGCCGGCGCCGGTGACGTGGGGAGTTCCATTGAGCAAGGCAGAGCAGATCCTCGCCGCGCTGGGAGGCGACGGGAACGTCGTCGACCTGGAGCCGTGCATCACGCGGCTGCGCGTGGAGGTCAGCGACGCCCATCTCGTCGACGAGGCCGCGCTCAAGGCGAGCGGGGCGTTCGGCGTGGTGCGGTCGGGTCACATCGTCCAGGTCATCGTCGGCCCCGAGGCGGACAACCTCGCGGCCGAGCTCGAGTCGCTGCGCTGAGACGGCGGCCCCCCGGGACGAGGACGCCCGGGGTGCCGGCCCGTCGGCCCGGTCCGCGTCAGACGGAGTCCCCGGGCGGTGCCGCCCGGCGGGCGTCGCGCTGGGCGGCGACGTCGTGCACGGGCGTGTCGTGCGGGTCCCGGGGAGGTGCGCCGTCCCGCGTCTCGCGGTCCTCCGCCGTCGTCGCGCGCTCCTGCTCGCCGGTCTCGTGCGCGTCGTCCGGCGTCTCGTCGGCGTCTCCCGACGGCTCGTCGGCGGGCGCGGTCCCGTCCCGGTGCGCCCGGAGCAGGTCGCGCTGACCCGCGAGCGGCACGTCGGCCCGCTCCAGCACGTCACGCGTGGCGGTCCGCAGGGCGCGCGCGACGTCCCACTGCATCGCCGGTGACGTCCGCACCTTCAGGCGCAGCGTGATGGCGTCGGCGCTGAGCCGCTCGATGCCTGTGATCGTGGGCGCGCCCTGCAGGTGCGCCCCCAGCACCGGGTCGGCCTCGACGCGCGCCGCCGCCTCGCGCAGCAGCGCGCGCACCTGGTCGAGGTCCGCGAAGTAGTCGACGTCGATCTCGACGACCGCGGTGGCCCAGCCCTGCGTCTTGTTGCCGACGCGCAGCATCGAGCCGTTCGGCACGTACCAGAGGGTCCCGTCGGAGTCGCGGATCTTGGTGACGCGCAGCGTGACCGCCTCGACCGTGCCCGTCGCCGGGCCGACGTCGACGACGTCGCCGACGCCGTACTGGTCCTCGAGCAGCATGAACAGGCCCGTGAGGAAGTCCTTGACGAGGCTCTGCGCGCCGAAGCCGAGGGCCACGCCGACGATGCCGGCCGAGGCGATGAAGGGCGCGATGTTGACGCCGAGCTCGGCGAGCACGAGCAGCACCATGATCGTGCCGACGACCACCGTCGCGGTGGACCGCAGCACGGACCCGAGCGTGCGTGCGCGCTGGGAGCGGCGCGCGGTCGCGAGCGGGTCCGTCGCGCGCAGCAGGGTGCGTGCGACGTCCGACTCCCCGAGGGGCCGCATGACGCCCCGCTGGAACCACGGCGTGCCGTCGGCGACGTGGTCGGTGACCCCGCGGATCGCGCGGCGCAGCAGGATCAGGACGACGGTGCCGACGGCGACGATGATGACGATCCGCAGCGGCAGCCCAAGAAACCACTCGAGCCACGCGTTCGGGGACGTCTTGTCGTCCGGCAGCAGGTCCGCGCTCTGCGACGGCTCGGGTGCGGGGGTCGCGGCGGCGAGCAGGTGCGTCGCACGGCTCATCGGGCGGCCCCGGTGCGGTCGGCGACGAACTGGAGCTGCTCGACCGTCAGGGCGACGGACCGCGACAGCGCGCGGGCGCCGTGGCCGACGCCGGTCTCGCGGCGCACCAGGACGGGCGCCTGCGCGGGGTCGGCCGTCGTCGCCGCCTGCAGCGCCGCGGCGAGCTTGCGTGCGTGCAGCGGGTCGACGCGCGTGTCGCCCTCGAACACCGTGAAGAGCGTCGCGGGGTACGCGGTGCCGGGACGGACCCGGTGGTACGGGGAGTAGCCCAGCAGCCAGCCGAGCTCGACCGGGTCGTCGGCGTCGCCGTACTCCTCCGTCCACGTGACGCCCAGCCCGAAGCGCTGGTAGCGGACCATGTCGAGCAGCGGTGCCGAGCACACGACCGCGGCGAACAGGTCCGGACGCTGCGTGAGCGCCGCCCCGACGAGCAGCCCGCCGTTGGACCCGCCCGAGCACGCCAGCCGGTCGGGCGTCGTCCAGCCCTCCGTGACGAGGTGCTCCGCGACCGCGTGGAAGTCGTCGAACACGTTCTGCTTGTGCGCGCGCATCCCGGCCCGGTGCCAGTCCTCGCCCTCCTCGCCGCCGCCGCGCAGGTTCGCGACGACGTACACGCCTCCGGCCTCGACCCAGGCGAGCGTCGCGGCGGAGTACGCGGGGTCGAGCGAGATCTGGAACCCGCCGTAGCCGTACAGGATCGTCGGCGCGGGCGTGCGGGGCCGCCCGTCCGCGTCGAGCGCGTCGGTGCGGGCCAGGACGAACGCGCGCACGACCGTCCCGTCGACGCTCGTGACCTCGACCTGGCGGGCCGTCACGGGCGGTACGTCCGCGACCGCGCCGGGGGGCGACGCCCACAGCGACACCTCGCCCGTCGTGGCGTCGTAGCGGTGCACGCTCGGGACCGTCGTGTGGTCGGTGTACGAGAACCAGACCTCCGCGCCGCCGTCCGGGCGCGTGACCAGCCCGGACACCGACCCGAGACCGGGCAGCGCGACGTCACCCGCGGCGCCGGGGAGGCGCTCGCCCGTCGCCGGGTCGTGCACCGTGACCTCCGAGACGGTGTGCCGGCGCCACGACGCGAGCAGGCGGGTCGGCGTGCGGTCGTCCCCGCCGCCGTCCGTGAACGCGACGTCCTCGAGCACCGCCGTCGGGTCCTGCGCGAGGAGCGTCCGCCAGTGCGCGACACCCGGCGACGTCGGCTCGGTCACCGCGACGCGGCCACGCGGTGCGTCGAGGTCCGTGTGCACGTACAGGCGCCCGTCGCGGCCGACCCACGCCCCCGTCTGCGCGTCGAGGCCGACGGCGACCTCCTCGAACACCGGCGCCGTCAGCGGCCCGGCGGACAGGTCCGCGATCCACACGTCGTTGCGCGGCGCGGTGCCCGCGGACGCGGACACGACCAGCCACCGTCCGTCGCGCGACACCGAGACGCCGTAGTAGCTCGTCCGGTCCAGCCCCTCGCCGAACACGAGCACGTCGTCGTCGGGCGACGTCCCGACCCGGTGCAGCCACACGCGCCGGTGGTACTGCTGCTCGTCGGCCGGCACGAGCTCGGGCGCGAGCCGACGCACGTAGAAGAACGCCTCGCCGCCCGGCAGCCACGCGACGGGGGAGTAGCGCGCCCGGTCGACCGGCCCGTCGACGAGCTCGCCCGTCGTCACGTCGAGCACGTGCAGGACGCTCTCCTCGGTGCCGCCGTGCGAGACCTGGTAGGCGAGCAGGTGGCCTTCCTTCGAGGGCTGCCAACTGTCGAGCGTCGTGGTGCCGGCGGGGTCGAGCGCGACCGGGTCGACGAGCACGCGCTCGCGGCGTCCGCCGTCCTGCGCGGGCTCCGACACGAGCAGGACGCCGTGCTCCTGCTCGCCCGTGCGGCGCACGAAGAAGTACCGCTCCCCGCGCCAGGCGGGCGCGCCGACGACACCCGCCCCGAGCAGCTCGCGCAGGCGGGCGGTCAGCCGCTCCGTCGACCACGGCCCGTCGCCGAGGCGCGTCGCGAGCCCGTGGCGGTACTCCCCGTACAGCGTGTCCTGCGCGTCGGACCACGTGCGGGTCGCGTCGTCGTCGGCGTCCTCGAGCCAGCGGTACGGGTCGGCGACACGGTGACCGTGCAGGTCCTCCACCAGGTCGAGCGCGCGGGCGGGCGGGTACGAGGACGGGGTGGGGTGCTGCGAGGGGACCGTCATGGTGCGCAAGGCTACGACGCCGAGCGGGGCGTCCCGGCAGACCGCCGCGCCTCGCGTCGGGGCCGGTCGGAGCGTCTCCGCTCGGGGGCGTCCGACGCGTCCGGCCGGTGCCCGCCGGCGTCTGCGCTGGTCGCACCGCGCGCCCGTCCTGCGGTCCGGCGGCAGGCTCTGGCAGGATCGGTCCGTGGCCGACGACACGCAGACCGCGTCCGACGCGCTGCTGCGCCTCGCGGCGGCCTACGACATCACGCCCGACTGGTGGGGCTTCGACGGGCAGCACAACGTCGCGTCCGCGGCGACGCTGCAGGGCGTGCTCGCGGCGCTCGGCGTCGACGCCTCCTCGCCCGAGCGCATCGAGCTCGCGCTCGCGCACCGCGAGGACATGCCGTGGCGGCGCACGCTGCCCCCCGTCGTCGTCGTGCGCGAGGGCCGGCACGCCCACGTGCCCGTCCACGTCACGCACGGTGACCCGGTCGAGGTCTGGCTCGAGCTGGACCCGGAGGTCGGCGGCGGCAGGCGCGAGCTCACGCAGGCCGACGTGCCCGTCGCGCCGCGCACCGTCGACGGCCGTCTCGTGGGGCGCGCGACCTTCACGCTGCCCGCCGACCTGCCGCTCGGCTGGCACGAGCTCCACGCGGACGGGCCGAGCGCGCACGGCCGCACACCCGTCGTGGTCACGCCCGACCGCCTCGAGCTGCCCGAGGTGCTCGAGGGCCGGCGCGCGTGGGGCGTCATGGCCCAGCTCTACTCGGTCCGCTCGCGGCGGTCGTGGGGCGTCGGGGACCTCGCGGACCTCGCGGACATCGGCGCCCTCACCGCGCGGCTCGGTGCGGACTTCCTGCTCATCAACCCCCTGCACGCGGCCGAGCCGCAGGTCCCGATGACCCCGTCGCCGTACCTCCCGACGACGCGCCGGTTCGTCAACCCGCTCTACGTCCGCGTCGAGGAGATCCCCGAGGCCGCCTACCTCACGGCCGCCGACCGCACGCTCGTCGAGTGGGCCGGCGAGCAGGCCCTCGCGCTGGACACCGACCCCGGGCCGATCGACCGCGACGCCGCGTGGACCGCGAAGCGCTCGGCGCTCGAGGTCGTGTTCGCCGTGCCGCTGTCCGCCGCCCGCCAGGCCGACCTCGACTCGTTCGTCGAGGAGCAGGGCCCGGGCCTGGAGACCTTCGCGCTGTGGTGCGCCCTGGCCGAGCGGTACGGCGCCGACACGCGCACCTGGCCCGCTGACGCGCTCGAGCCCGGGTCCGCGTTCGTCGCCGAGGCGCGCACCGAGCTGGCCGACCGCGTCGCGTTCCACCGGTGGCTCCAGTGGGTCGCCGACGAGCAGCTCGCGGCCGCGCACCGCACCGCGCTCGACAACGGCATGCTCCTGGGGGTCATGCACGACCTCGCCGTCGGCGTGCACCCGCAGGGCGCGGACGTGTGGTCGCTCGGCGACGTGCTCGCCCGGGGCGCGAGCGTCGGCGCGCCGCCCGACATGTACAACCAGCAGGGCCAGGACTGGTCGCAGCCGCCGTGGCAGCCCGACGCGCTCGCGCGCGCCGCGTACCGGCCCTACCGCGACATGCTGCGCACGGTCCTGCGGCACGCGGGCGCGATCCGCATCGACCACGTGCTCGGGCTGTTCCGTCTGTGGTGGGTGCCGCAGGGTGCGTCCCCGTCCGAGGGGGCGTACGTGCGCTACGACCACGAGGCGCTCGTCGGGATCCTCGCGCTCGAGGCGCACCGCGCGGGCGCGGTCGTCATCGGCGAGGACCTGGGCGTCGTCGAGCCTTGGGTCCGCGACTACCTGTCGGAGCGCGGCATCCTCGGCACGTCGGTGCTGTGGTTCGAGCGCGACATGCACGGCGCGCCCCTGGAGCCGCAGCACTACCGCGAGCTCGTCCTCGCGACCGTGACGACGCACGACCTGCCGCCGACCGCCGGCTACCTCGCGGGGGAGCACGTCGCGATCCGCGAGCGGCTGGGGCTGCTCACCGAGCCGGTCGCCACCGTGCGCGCCGCCGCGGCAGCCGAGCGGGACCGCATGCTCGACGCGCTGCGCGCCCGCGACCTGCTCGGTCCCGACCCCTCCGAGCGGGAGATCGTCGAGGCGCTGCACCGGTACGTGCTGGCCACGCCGTCCGTGCTCGTCGGTGTCTCGCTCGCGGACGCGGTCGGGGAGCGGCGCGCGCAGAACCAGCCGGGCACGGACCAGGAGTACCCGAACTGGAAGGTGCCGCTCGCGGACAGCGCCGGACAGGTCGTGCTCGTGGACGACCTGTTCACGAACGCCCGCCTGTACTCGCTGGCCGCGGTCATGAACGAGTGGCGCTGACCCTCCGGCGACTCTCCAGCGGCCCTCCGCCGACGTGGCCGTCGCCGCCCGCCCCGCGGGGGTCCGTGTGCTGCTGGGGGCCGTGACAGGATCACCGGGTGCCTGCCGACCCGCCCCGCCGCCTGCGCGTCGTCGGCAACTCCGGCGCGGGCAAGACGACGCTCGCCCGCGAGGCCGCCCGTCGTCTCGGCGTCGGCCACCTCGAGCTCGACGCCGTCTTCTGGGCCGAGCACTGGACGATGCGCGACGTGGCCGAGGCGCACGCGCTCCTGCGCGACTTCCTCGCGTCGCCGGGGGCGCGCGACGGGTGGGTCACCGACGGGAACTGGAACTCGCGCCGCGGGGAGCTCCTCGAGGACGCCGACGCCGTGGTGTGGCTCGACTACCCGCGCCGTGTCGTCATGGCGCGGGTACTGCGCCGCACCCTGCGCCGCGGGGCGCTGCGCGAGGAGCTGTGGCACGGAAACCGTGAGCGGTTGCGCAACCTGCTGCGCCGCGAGCCGGACGAGAACATCGTGCTGTGGTCCTGGACGCAGCACGAGAGCTACCGGGAGCGCTACGCCGCGCTGGCCAGCAGCGGCGACGTGCCGGTGATCCGGTTGCGCCACCCGCGCGAGGCCCGGGCCTGGCTGGAGAGCCTGGAGCCCGGCACTCCCGGACGCGGCTGACGTCGGGAGCGACGGGCGACGTGCGGGCCACCCGTGGGGAGGGAACCGGCCCCCGGGTGGTTTGCCGCGGGTGGTCCGGCCGGTAGACGGCCGGACCACCCGTGCTGGTCAGGCCCGGCGGCGGTCCGCCTCCTGGGCGGCGAGCGCGCGTCGCACACCGTCCCGGTTCTCGGCGACGAGGCGGCGCAGCGCGGGCACCGCGTCGGCGTTCGCCGACTGCCACGCGTCCGTCGCGCCCAGCACGTCCACGCGGTCGTCGTCCGCGAGGTCGGTCGGGTAGAGGCCGAGGACGATGTTCTGCGCCATCTCGTTCGTCTTGTCGGCCCAGACGCTCGTGAGGGCCGTGAAGTACGGCTCGACGTACGGGACGAGCAGGCCGCGGTCGTGCACGCGGCCGAACCCGGCGATCGTCGCGGCCTGGATCGCGTTCGGCAGCTCGTCGCCGTCGACGACGGCCGACCACGCGGCGGCCTTCGCCTCGGGCGTCGGGATCGCTGCACGGGCGGCCGCGGCGGCGCGCTGGCCCGTCGCGGTCGGGTCGGCGGCGAGCTGCACGGCGATGTCGGTCTCGGCCGCCCGGCCGCCCGTGACGAGCGACGTGAGCAGCTCCCAGCGCAGGTCGGTGTCGATGGTCAGACCGTCGAGCGTCTCGCGACCGTCGAGGAGCGCCGCGACGGCGTCGAGCTGCTCGGCGGTCTGCGCCCGGGCCGCGAAGGCCTTGACGAGCTGCAGCTGGGTGTCCGACCCGGCCGGGGCGGTGCGCGCCAGGGCGAGCAGGCGGTCGGCGGCCGCCACGGCGGTGGTCTGCCGGTGCTCGGGCGCGACGTAGAGGTCGAGCGCGGTCGTGAGCTGCCGGAGCAGCACGAGGACGACCGACGAGTCGGTCTCGTGGAGGATGTTGCCGAGCACGAGGTCCACGAAGTCGCGTGCCGGGGTCTCGCCGTCGCGCGTCGCGTCCCACGCGGCCGTCCACACGAGGGTGCGCGGCAGCGAGTCGTCGAACGCGCCGAGGTGCTCGATCGCCGCGGCGAGCGAGGCCTCGTCGAGGCGGATCTTGGCGTAGGCGAGGTCGTCGTCGTTCACGAGCAGCAGCGCGGGCCGCCGCGTCCCGACGAGCTCGGGGACCTCGGTGCGCGGCCCGTCCACGTCGAGCTCGAGGTGCAGGGTGCGGGCAAGCCGGCCCGTCGTCGCGTCGACGTCGTAGCCGCCGATGGCGAGGCGGTGGGGCCGCTGCACGGGGTAGGTGTCGGGCACCTCCTGCAGCACCGCGAACGACGTGATCGTGCCGTCCTCGGAGGTCTGCACGTCGGGGCGCAGCAGCGTCACCCCGGCCTGCTCGAGCCACAGGGCGGACCACGCCGACAGGTCGCGGCCGCTCGTCGTCTCGAGCTCCGCGAGCAGGTCGCGCAGCTCGGTGTTGCCCCACGCGTGCTTCGCGAAGTAGGCGCGCACCCCGGCGAAGAACTGGTCCTGCCCGACCCAGGCGACGAGCTGCTTGAGGACGCTCGCGCCCTTGGCGTACGTGATGCCGTCGAAGTTGACCTCGACGTCCTCCAGGTCGCGCATGTCGGCGACGATCGGGTGCGTCGACGGGAGCTGGTCCTGGCGGTACGCCCAGTTCTTCTCCAGCGAGGAGAACGTCGTCCAGGCGCTCGTCCACGCGGTCGCCTGGGCGGTCGCGAGCGTCGAGACGTACTCGGCGAACGACTCGTTCAGCCACAGGTCGTCCCACCAGCGCATGGTCACGAGGTCGCCGAACCACATGTGGGCCAGCTCGTGCAGGATCGTCACGGCACGCCGCTCGACCGTCGCGTCCGGCACCTTGGAACGGAACACGTAGGACTCGAGGAACGTCACCGCGCCGGCGTTCTCCATCGCGCCGGCGTTGAACTCCGGCACGAAGAGCTGGTCGTACTTGGCGAACGGGTAGGGGACGCCGAACTTCTCCTCGAAGAACGCGAAGCCCGCGCGCGTGATGTCGACGATGTTGTCGGTGTCCAGGTGCTCGGCCAGCGAGCCGCGCACGTACACCCCGAGCGGGATGGTGCGGCCGTCGCTGCTGGTCAGCTCGCGGTGCTCGCCGTGGTACGGCCCGGCGACGATCGCGGTGATGTAGGAGGAGATGCGCGGGGTGGTCTCGAAGCGCCACGTCGCGGTGCCCTTGTCGGGTCCGCCGTTGCGGTTGACGCCACCGTCGACCGGCTCGGGCTCGCCCACCTGCGGGTAGTTCGACACGACCGTCCAGTGCGCGGGCGCGGTCACGGTGAACGTGAAGGTCGCCTTGAGGTCGGGCTGCTCGAACACGGCGAAGACCCGGCGGGAGTCGGCGACCTCGAACTGCGAGTACAGGTAGACCTCGTCGTCGACCGGGTCCACGAAGCGGTGCAGGCCCTCGCCCGTGTTCATGTACGCCGCGTCCGCGACGACCACGAGCTCGTTGTCGGCGGCGAGGTCGTCGAGGCGGATGCGGGAGTCCGCGACCACGTCGGCGACGTCGAGCGGGCGGCCGTTGAGCGTCACCTCGTGCACCGTGGGGGCGATCAGGTCGATGAACGTGCCCGCGCCCGGCGTCGCGGTGAACCGGACGACGGTCCGCGACGCGAACGTGGCGGGTCCCGTGGTCAGGTCGAGCGTGACGTCGTAGGACTGGGGGCTGACGACCTCGGCGCGCTGACGCGCCTCGGCACGGGTGAGGTTCTCAGCGGGCACGCTGGCTGCTCCTTCGGCGAGGGGTCACGGCTCGTGGCCGCGCCCGATCATCGCACGCGGAGCCGTGCGTCCGGCGGCCGCCCGGGCGCCGGCTGTGGACCGTGACGCGGCACGGCGGGGCTGTGGACGGACCGATGTGCGCGCGCCGGCCCGGGCGGGTGACACTCGGACGGCGCCGAGCCGGCCACGGCCCCGCCACGGGCACCGCGACGCGCCCGCGACGCCGCCCGAGACCCGCCCGAGATCCGCCCGAGACCCCGCCGAGCACGAGGAGCACCATGACCGTCACCGCCACGCGCCCCGTCGTCGACTTCTGGTTCGACCCCGCCTGCCCGTGGGCCTGGCTGACGTCGCGGTGGATGGACGAGGTCGCCGCGGTGCGCGACGTCGAGGTGCGCTGGCACGTCATGAGCCTGTCGGTCCTCAACGAGGGCCGGGACCTGCCGGCGAGCTACCGCGCGCTCATGGACGACTCCTGGGCGCCCGTGCGGGTGCTCGTCGCCGCGGCGCGCGACCACGGCGACGAGGTCCTCAAGCCGCTGTACGACGCCCTGGGCTCGCGCCGCCACACCGGCCGGCGCACCGACACGGCCGCGATCGTCGCCGAGGCGCTCGCCGAGGTCGGGCTGCCAGCCGGGCTCGCGGAGGTCGGCGGGACCGCGGAGGTCGACGACCTGCTGCGAGCGTCGCACGGCGAGGCCCTCGCGCTCGTCGGCGACGAGGTGGGCACGCCCGTCGTCGCGATCGACGGGGTGGGCTTCTTCGGCCCCGTCATCACGCCGGCACCCACGGGGCAGGACGCGGGCCGGCTGTTCGACGGGCTCGCGCTCGTCACGCAGGTGCCGGGCTTCTACGAGCTCAAGCGCACCCGGACGGTCGGACCGGCGGTCTGAGCGTCCGGTTGGCCTGCCGGGTTCGTCCCGTGTGATCCTGTTCGTCGCCCGAGTCCCGCCGGTCCCAGGAGCTCCATGACGTCGCCGCGCACGATCCGGACGCTCGTCGTCGTCGACGCCGTCCTGGTGACCGTGCTCGTCGTGCTGGCTGCGGCCTGGCTCACGTCGGGCCGGTCGCCCGGCGGGACGCAGGCCGCGGCGTCTCCCTCCGCCTCGGCGACGCCGACGGCGCAGGCCTCGCCGCCCGACGCGTTCCGGCTGCCGAGCGGCAACATCGCCTGCACGGTCGCCAGCGAGGGTGTGACCTGCACGATCGCCGACTTCACGTACGCGCCGCCCGCGGTGCCGGGCTGCACCGGCACGACCGGGCACGTGATCACGCTCGGTCCCGACGGTGTCGCGTTCCCGTGCGAGGACGGTCCGGCGCCGACCGCCGCGGGCGACGACGTGCGCACGCTCGAGTACGGCTCGCAGTCACGCGTCGACGGCTGGACGTGCCGCAGCGCGACCGACGGCGTGACGTGCACGGGGCAGGACGGCACGGGGTTCCGGCTCGCGCGCGCGTCGTGGGACGAGGTGCCCTGACCGGTCGCGCGCCGCGATGACGACGGGCGGGTCGCGCGGCACGCGACCCGCCCGTCGGTGCTCACGTGCTCACCAGATGCGGACCCGCTCCGCGGGGTCGAGGTACAGCGCGTCGCCGGGCTGCACGTCGAACGCGTCGTAGTACGCGTCGACGTTGCGCACCACGCCGTTGCAGCGGAACTCGTTGGGGGAGTGCGGGTCCGTCGCCAGGCGCCGGACGACCTCCTCGTCCCGCCCCTTCGACTGCCACACCTGCGCCCAGCCGAGGAACACCCGCTGCGCACCGGTCAGCCCGTCGACCACGGGGGCCTCCGCGAGGGGCCGGCCCAGCGCGATCTCGTAGGCGGCCAGCGCGATCGACAGCCCGCCGAGGTCGCCGATGTTCTCGCCGATCGTGAGCGCGCCGTTGACGTGGTGCGAGCCGCCGAGCTGCGCGGGGGAGAACGCGTCGTACTGCGCGACGAGCGCGCGGGTGCGCGCGTCGAACTCGGCGCGGTCCTCGGCGGTCCACCAGTCCTCGAGCCGGCCGGTGCCGTCGTACTTGGAGCCCTGGTCGTCGAAGCCGTGCCCGATCTCGTGCCCGATCACGGCGCCGATGCCGCCGTAGTTCACGGCGTCGTCGGCGTCGGCGTCGAAGAACGGCGGCTGCAGGATCGCGGCGGGGAACACGATCTCGTTCATGCCGGGGTTGTAGTAGGCGTTGACGGTCTGCGGCGTCATGAACCACTCGTCGCGGTCGAGCGGCTTGCCGATCTTCGCGAGCTCGCGGTCCTGCTCGAAGGCGTTGGCGCGGCGGACGTTGCCGAGCAGGTCGTCGGCCGCGACCTCGAGGGCCGAGTAGTCGCGCCAGCGCACGGGGTAGCCGATCTTGGGGGTGAACGCCTCGAGCTTGGCCAGGGCCTTGGCGCGGGTCTCCTCGCCCATCCAGTCGAGCCGCGCGATCGACTGCCGGTACGCCTCGACGAGGTGCGCGACGAGCTGGTCCATGCGCTCCTTGTGGCTCGGCGGGAAGTGCCGCTCGACGTACACCTTGCCGACCGCCTCGCCCAGCGCGCCCTGCACGAGCCCGACGCCGCGCTTCCAGCGCTCGCGCAGCTCCTGCGCGCCGGTGAGCGTGCGGCCGTAGAAGTCGAAGTTCGCCTCGACGAGGTCGTCGGTGAGGTACGGCGCGCGGTCGCTGACCACGTGGTACGCGAGCCACGCCTTCCACGACTCCAACGGCTCCTTGTCCCACAGCGTCGCGAAACCCTCGGCGAAGGACGGCTCACGCACGACGACGTGGTCGAGCGCACCGTGCGGCGCGCCGAGGGCCCGCGCCCAGGCGACCCAGTCGAACCCGGGGGCGCGCTCGGCGAGCGCGGCCAGCGTCATGGGGTTGTAGGTGAGGTCGGCGTCGCGGTCCTGCACGACGTCCCAGTGGTGCGCGGCGAGCCTGGTCTCGAGGTCCACGACCGCGCCCGCGAGCGCATCCGCCGCGGCGTCGTCGGCGGCGACGCCCGCGAGGCGCAGCATGCGCGCGACGTGGGGGCGGTAGGCGGCCAGGACGGACGCGTACTGCTCGTCGCGGTAGTAGGACTCGTCGGGCAGGCCGAGCCCGGACTGCATGAGGTAGACGACGTAGCGCTCGGGGTCCTTGGCGTCGTTGTCGACCCAGAACCCGACGGCCGACGCGGCGCCGGTCCGCTGCAGCGCGCCGAGCGCGGCGGTGAGCTCGTCGCGCGTGGCGGCCTGCTCGACGAGGTCGAGGTCCTCGCGCAGCGGGGCGAGCCCGCGGGCCGCGATCGTGGCGGTGTCCATGAACGAGGCGTACACCGCGCCGACCTTGGCCTCGACGCCGTCGGCGTCCCCGGCCGCGGCGCTCGCGCCGGCGTCGACGATGATGTCGCGGACCTGCTCCTCCGCGCGGTCGTGCAGGGCACGGAAGGCGCCGTCCATGGCCCGGTCGGCCGGGATCTGGTGGGCGGCGACCCACTTCCCGTTGACGTGGGAGAACAGGTCGTCCTGCGGACGGGTGGCGGGGTCGAGGGCGCTGAGGTCGATGCCGCTGCGGGTCATGGGCACAGCCTACGGACGGGTGGCAACGGCGGGCCGGGGGTGCGGCAGGATGAGCCCATGCGGATCCACGTCGCCTCCGACCATGCCGGGTACGAGCTCAAGGCCGCGCTCGTCGACCACCTGCGTTCCGCGGGCCACGACGTCGTGGACCACGGCGCGCACGAGTACGACGCGCTCGACGACTACCCGCCGTTCTGCTTCGCCGCGGGCGAGGCCGTCGTCGCGGAGCCGGGGAGCCTCGGCGTCGTGATCGGCGGCTCGGGCAACGGCGAGCAGATCGCCGCGAACAAGGTCCCCGGGGTGCGGGCCGCGCTCGCGTGGAACCTCGAGACGGCGCGCCTGGGCCGGCAGCACAACGACGCGAACGTCGTCGCCGTCGGGGCGCGGCAGCACTCGGTCGACGAGGCGCTCGAGCTCGTCGACGCGTTCGTCGGCGAGCCGTTCAGCGGCGACCCGCGTCACCAGCGCCGGATCGACCTGCTCGCCGAGTACGAGCGTTCGCACGGCTGACCGGCGCGTCTCGCGCGATCGTGGTCTAGACCACTAGGGTGGCGACAGTCGTCGTCGACACCCGTGGAGGCAGACCATGCAGCGTTCCGTCGTCGTCGCCCTCGCCGAGGGCCTGCACGCCCGCCCGGCCGCGCTGTTCGTCGCGGCCGCGGCGCGACAGCCGGCGCCCGTGACGATCGCGAAGAACGGCTCGACGCCCGCGCCCGCGCGCTCGATCCTGGCCGTCATGACGCTGGGCGTCGGCAGCGGCGACGAGGTCGTCCTCGAGACGCCGGCGGACGACGACGACGCGGTGGCCTCGCTCGACGCCCTCGAGGAGTTCCTGCGCCGCCCCGACGTCGCCTGACGTCGCGCACCGCGACACGGACCGCGGTCACGCACGGCCGTCGCGCACCGCCGTCGCGCACCGCCGGCACGCCGCGCCGTCACGCACCGCCGTCACGCCCAGCCGTCACGCACGGCCGTCACGCACCGCCGTCACGCCCCGCTGTCGCGCACGGTCCACGCACGCCCGCCGCCCGACCGGGAGGGCCGTCGCCGTCCGCCCTGCTGGAGCGGACGGCGACGGCCCTCGGCGTCCCCGCCGGGGCCGGTGCCGGTCAGAGCCCGAGGTCGGCAAGCACCGGCAGCGCCGCGCGGACCGCGGCCCGTGCCTCGTCGGCCCCGTCCGCGTCCAGCGCCACGTCGGCCAGCTCGCGGCACCGCTGCGCCGTCACGGTCGACAGCACCGCGGCGACGTCGGGCAGCGCGCGCGGCGTCATCGACAGCGACGTCACACCCAGCCCGACGAGCACGGGCGCGAGCGCCGGGTCGGCGGCGGCCTCCCCGCAGACGCCCACGGGCCGCCCGCGCTCGCGGCCACCGGCGCACGTCGCGGCGACGAGGTCGAGCACGGCCGGCTGCCAGGAGGTGGACAGGCGCGCGAGACCCGCGAGCTCTCGGTCCGCGGCCATCGCGTACTGCGTGAGGTCGTTGGTGCCGATGCTCGCGAAGTGCGCGTGGGCGAGCAGCCGTCCGGCCCGCAGCGCCGCGGACGGCACCTCGACCATGACGCCCGCGACGGGCAGCCCGTGCACGGCGCACCGGTCCACGAAGTCGCGCGCCTCGTCGACGGTCGCGACCATCGGCGCCATGACGTGCACGTCGGCGTCGCTCGACGCGGCCGCCCGCGCGATCGCGACGAGCTGGTCGTCGAGGACCTGCGGGTGCTCCCAGGACGTGCGCAGCCCGCGCACGCCGAGCGCCGGGTTCGGCTCGTCGCGCGCCGTGACGAACGGCAGCGGCTTGTCGGCGCCCGCGTCGAGCGTGCGCACGACGACCTTGCGCCCGGGGAACGCCGCGAGGACCTGCCGGTAGGCGTCGACCTGCTCCTCGACGCCGGGCGCGACCGTGCGGCCGAGGAACCGGAACTCGGTGCGCAGCAGCCCCACGCCCTCGGCGCCGGCGGCCGCCGCGACGTGCGCCCCGGCGGGGTCGGCGACGTTCGCCAGCAGCGCGACGGGCAGGCCGTCGGCGGTGGCCCCGGGCGCGGTGAGGCGCGTCGGCCGGGCCGGGCGGCGGCCCGCGCGGGCCACGGCGTCGGCGTCGGGGTCCCGGACGACCTCCCCGACGGAGCCGTCGACCAGCACGGCGTCGCCGTCGCGCAGCGCGTCGACGCCCGGGACCGCCACGACGGCCGGGATGCCGAGCGCGCGCGCGAGGATCGCGGTGTGCGACGTGGGTCCGCCGCCCTCCGTGACGAGCGCGAGCACGGCGTCGGGGTCGAGCCGGGCGGTGTCGGCGGGGGCGAGGTCGCGGGCGACGAGCACGAACGGCGTGCCCGGGTCGGGGACGCCGGGAAGAGGGGCGCCGGTGAGCGTCGCGACGACGCGGTCGCGGACGTCGCGCACGTCGCCGGCGCGTTCCGCGAACATCCCGCCGAGGGCGAGGAGCCCGTCCACCACCACGGCGGCGGCGTCCCAGACCGCGCGCTGCGGGGTGGCCGACGTCTCCAGCACGCGGCGTCGTGCCTCGTCGACGAGGGTCGGGTCGGCCGCCATCTCCGCGGTCACGGCGAGCACGTCGGCGGCCTCGCCGCGTGCGGTCGCGGCCGCGGCGACGAGCGTGTCGTGCACGAGCGTCGCGGCGGCGTCGACCCGGTCGGCGGCGGCCGGCAGGTCGGTGCCCGGCGGCAGCGGCTCGGTCGACGGCGCGGGCAGCGGGTCGGGCATGCGGGCGACGACGCCTGCGCGGCGCCCGGGGCTGACCCCGACGCCGCGCAGGACCACGGTGGTCGTCACCGGTCGGTGGCCGTTCCGCCGGCCGTCGCGCTGGGCGGGGCCGTGCGGGCGGCGTCCTTGGTGAGACGGTCGCGCTCCGGCCGGTCGGCGGTCGGGTCGGCGCCGACGAGCGAGTCGTCGTCCTCGCGGCCCGGCGTGCGCAGGTTCCAGCGCGTGATGACGAACCGGAACAGGAAGTAGTAGACGACCGCGTACCCGAGCCCGATGACGACGAGCAGCAGCGGCATCTCGGCGATGCGGAAGTTGAGCAGGTAGTCGATGGCTCCCGCGGAGAACCCGAACCCGTCACGGATGCCGAGCGCGTTGACGAGCGCCATGGACGTCCCGGTGAGGACCGCGTGGATCGCGTACAGCGGGTACGCGACGTACACGAACGAGAACTCGAGCGGCTCGGTGACGCCCGTGACGAAGGAGACGAGCGCCGCGGACCCCATGATCCCGGCGATGACCTTGCGGTGCTCGGGCTTGGCCGTGTGCACGATCGCGAGGGCCGCGGCCGGCAGGGCGAACATCATGATGGGGAAGAAGCCGGTCATGAACGTGCCGGCGGTCGGGTCGCCGTGCAGGAAGCGGGCGATGTCGCCGTTCCACACCTCGCCGTCGGCGTCGGTGAACTCCCCGAACTGGAACCACGGCAGCGAGTTGAGCAGGTGGTGCAGGCCGATCGGCACGAGCAGGCGGTTGAGCGTGCCGTAGACGAAGGCGCCGATGATCGTCGAGCCGGTCACCCAGTCGCCGACGGCGGTGAAGCCCGCGTCGAACGCGGGGTACACGAGGGCTGCGACCACGGCGATGAGGACCGACGCGCCTGCGGTCACGATGGGCACGAAGCGTCGCCCGCCGAAGAAGGCCAGGTAGGCGGGGAGCTTGATCCGGTAGTACTTCTGGTACAGCAGCGCGGCGACGAGGCCGATGACGATGCCGCCGAGCACGCCGTAGTTGATGAGCTCCTGCTCCTCGCCCTTCGGCGGCTCGCCGAGGACGTAGGGGGACAGCGCGTCGGTGACGCCCGTGAACACGAGGTAGCCGATGAGCGCGGCCAGGCCCGTGGAGCCGTCGGCCTTGCGCGCGTACCCGACGGCGACGCCGAGCGCGAACAGCAGCGGCAGGTGGGCGAACAGCGCGTTGCCGGCGGCGCCGAGGACGTCGGCGACGGGGAGCATCCAGGCGGCGCTCGCACCGACGCCGTCGGCGCCGAGCATGTCGTCCTGGCCGAGCCGCAGCAGCAGCGCGGCGGCGGGGAGGGACGCGATGGGCAGCATGAGCGAGCGCCCGATGCGCTGGAGCTGGGCGAGACCGGGGAAGCCCTTGCGGGGCGCGTCGACGGGGTCGGCGACTGCGGTGGTCATGGCACTCCTCGTTGCGTGTCGATGACGTGCGGGGGCGGGTGAGCGGGGGACCATGGCAGGCCCCGTGCGTCCGGGGAAGCGTCGAGCTGCTCTGGTCTGGACCAGTTGCGAGCAGAGTGGTCTAGACCTCATCATGTGTCAAGGGTCACAGCCTCGCGACGCCGCGACGCCGCCCGGAACCGAAGGAGTGGACCGCCCCGTGGACCAGCCGCACGACGGGCCGACGGCCGTGCCGCCGGACGCCGCCGCAGGCGACGCGACCGAGGGCGGTGCCGGGCACAAGTACCTCGTCGTCCGCGACCACCTCGTCGCGCTCGTCGCCCAGCAGCTGCGGGTCGGCGACGCCATCCCCTCCGAGCGGGCGCTGTGCCAGCAGTTCGGGCTGTCCCGCATGACGGTCCGGCAGGCCGTGGACGCGCTCGTGACCGAGGGGGTGCTCGTCCGCGAGCACGGTCGGGGCACGTTCGTCGCGCCGCAGCGCATGGACTTCGAGATGCGCCTGACGACGTTCGGCGAGGAGATGCGCCGGCGGGGCATGGAGCCCACCACCGCGGTCCTCGCCGCGCAGGTCGTCTCCGCCACGCCCGACGTGGCGGCCGCGCTCGAGATCGAGCCGCGCGACCGCGTGCACTACGTCTACCGCGTGCGCAGCGCCGACGGGGCTCCGATGTCGATCGAGCAGGTGTGGGTGCCCGTCGCGCTGGCCCCCGACCTCCTCGACGACGGCGCGCCGCCGAGCATGTACGACGCGCTGCGCGTCCGTGACCTCGAGCCCGAGTGGGGCGAGGACACGCTGTCCGCCGACGAGGCCACCGACACCGAGGCGTCGCTGCTCGGGCTCGGGGAGGCGCGTGCCGTGCTGCGCGCGGCCCGGCGGACCTACGCCGAGCAGGGCGCCGTCATGTACTCCCGGTCGTGCTACCGCGCCGACCGGTACAGCGTGTGGGTGCCGCTGCGCGCGCCGCGGCCCTCGCTCGTCCCCCGCCGCCGCACCGCTGCCGCCGACGCGGCACCGCCGACCGACCCGCGCCCGGGTCCGGCCGACGCCCCGCCCGCCCGCGACGACGCACGGGCGACCGACGGCACGGCCCCCCGCAGCACCCCCACCCCCGGACGCGCCCCCGCCGCGGCCGGCGCACGAGGAGACCGGACATGAGGCCCGAGGGCATGGAGCAGGCGGCGGCGATCCTCGCCGCGCTCGGCGGTGTCGACAACATCGACGAGATCGAGCCCTGCACGACCAGGCTGCGCTCGCTCGTGCGCGACACCGCGCTCGTCGACGCCGCAGCCCTGCGCGCCGCGGGCGCGTTCGGCGTGATGATCTCGGGTCGTGTCGTCCAGGTCGTCGTCGGCCCCCGCGTCGACACGATCGCGAGCGACCTCGACGAGCTGATGTGACCACCGGCCGCCCACCACGAAGGAGCAGCGAATGAGCAAGGCGGAGAAGATCCTGGCGGCCCTCGGCGGTGACGCCAACGTCCTCGACCTGGAGCCGTGCATCACGCGGCTGCGCGTCGAGGTCGAGGACCCCGCGCAGGTCGACGAGGCGGCGCTCAAGGCGGCCGGCGCCATCGCGGTCGTGCGTTCGGGTGCCGCCGTGCAGGTCGTCGTCGGCCCCGAGGCCGACACGCTGGCCTCGGACATCGAGGACCTGCGCTGATGCCGCTCGCGATCCTCGCCCCGGTCGCGGGCCGCGTCCGTGCGCTCGCCGACGTCGACGACCCGGTCTTCTCGGCCGAGCTCGTCGGCCCGGGGCTCGCCGTCGACCCGGCGCACGACGCGCCGGCCCGGGTGATCGCTCCCGTCGCGGGCGTCGTCGCCAAGCTGCACGCGCACGCCTTCGTCGTGCAGACGCCCGACGGGCGCGGGGTGCTCGTGCACCTCGGCATCAACACCGTCCAGCTCGGCGGCGAGGGCTTCACGCTGCACGTCGCCGAGGGCGACACGGTGAGCGCGTGCCAGGTCCTCGTCACGTGGGACCCCGCAGCCGTGGAGGCGGGCGGCCGTTCCGCCGTGTGCCCCGTCGTGGCGCTCGACGCGGCGCCCGGCACGCTCGTGCGGGTCGCGCAGCCCGGCGACACGGTCGACGCCGGCGACGCGTTCGTCGAGTGGGCGTGACCCCGGCCGCGCCCGTCCTCGAGATCGCCGTCCAGGACGTCTCGGGGGCCGTCGCCGCCGTCGCCGCCGGCGCGGACCGGCTGGAGCTGTGCGCCGCGCTCGCGGCGACAGGCGGGCTGACGCCCAGCGCGGGGCTGCTCGCGGCGGTCGTCGCGGCCGTCCCCGTGGGGGTCCACGTGCTCGTGCGTCCCCGCCCCGGCGGCTTCGTCTACGCCGACGACGAGGTCGAGGTGCAGGTGCGCGACGTGCGCGCGGCGGTCGCGGCCGGTGCGAGGGGTGTCGTCGTCGGCGCCCTGGACGCGGACGGCGGCGTGGACACGCGGGCCCTGGCCCGCCTCGTCGACGCCGCCGACGGGCGCGAGGTGACGTTCCACCGCGCGCTCGACACGGTCCCGGACCCCCGGCCGGTGCTCGACGTGCTGGCCGGGCTCGGGGTCCGGCGGGTCCTGACGTCGGGCGGCGCCGCCCGGGCCGCGGACGGCACGACCCGGCTCGCCGTGACCGTCGCGCACGCCGCCGGCCGCATCGAGGTCATGGCGGGCGGGGGAGTGCGACCGGACGACGCCGCACCTCTCGTGGCGCTGGGCGTGGACGCCGTCCACCTGTCCGCGAGCCGGCACGTGGCGGGCGACGGTGGTCCCGGCGGGGGCGGCGGCGACGGGTGGACCACGACGGACCCGACCCTCGTCGCGGCCGCCCGTGCGGCGCTCGACGCGGTGGTCACGTCGGGCGCCGCACGGGCCTGACCGTCCTCAGAACACCCAGCTGCACACCGGTGCGACGGGCCACCCGAACGCCGAGGCGGCCCCCTGCACCGCCCCGGCGTGCCGCTCCACGACGAGCCCGGCCCGTGCCTGGGCGGCGAGCGAGCGACCCCCCAGGTAGACGGCGCCGAGCTCGCGCACGTCGAGCTCGAGGTCCGCGGCGTCCTGCGTGCGCTCGACACGGGCGTCCCAGGCGCCGTCCGTCGGCGTGCTCGACGTCGTGAGGCGCCAGCGGCCGGCGTTGGCGGGCAGCCGCGCGTCCCGCACCTCGAGCACGACGTCCACGGGCGCGGCGTAGCGGCGCCCGGCGAGCGCGGTCGGCACGTCGAGGACGCGCACCCACAGGTTGTCGACCATCTTCGGCACGATCCCGCGCGGGTCGACGAGCAGGTGCAGCAGCTCGTGGTCGACGGGCAGCATCCCCGCCTCGACGCTGGCGGTGAGGTCGAGATCGAGCAGGAACGACCAGAGCCGGTGGGTCGCGGCGGCGTCGAGCGCGACCGCCTCGCGGACCTGGACGGTGTGCTTCGGGCCGCCCTCGGTCCACGCCTCCTTGCGGCGCAGCACGGCGTACCCGCGGGGGGTGCCGTCCGCCGCGTGGACCGTCGCGATGCGCAGCGGCTCGCCACCGTCGCGCCACGCAGGCGGGTCGACGAGCTGGCGACGGCGCAGCACCTCGGTGTCGCGCGTGATCCAGCCGGGCCTGCCGGCGCCGGCGGCGCGGTGCAGGTCGTCGACGAGGTCCCGGTGCCCGTGCGCGTCGAGCGTCGCGAACCGCACCGTCAGGTCGGCCGACCCGGGGACGTCGCGCAGCGCGGCACGGCGCGGGATCGTCACGCGCAGGTCGTCGGCGGCGGACCCGTAGCCGAACCGGCCGTAGATCGCGTGCTCGGCGGCGAACAGCGCCGAGACGGGCTCGCCGCGGTCCAGCGAGCGGCGGAAGTGGGTGTCGATCATGGCGCTCAGCAGGCCGCGTCGTCGCTGGTCGGGGCGCGCTCCGACCCAGGTGAGCCCGGCGCAGGGCACCGACGTGCCCGGGACGGGCAGGGTGAACGGGAAGGAGCCGTGGACGGCGGCGAGCGCACCGTCGGGGCCCTCGACGCCGACCGTCCGGTCCCACGACAGCGTGAGGGGGACGATCGCGTCGGTCTCGGGGGTCGAGTCGAAGGCGAACGCGAGGCGGTCGACGAGGAGGAACTCGTCCTGGCGCGCCTCGGGCACCTCGACGACGCGGTAACCGGCGGGAAGGTGGGTCATGGCGTCATCGTGACCGCGCGGTGCTGCCCGGCGCGAACGGTTTACGGCGCGCCGCCGGCCGCCCCGGTGCACCTTCTCGCGGTCCGGACCTGCGGATACGCTCGACCGATGGTGACCTCCCGGCCGGCGCCGGACGTCGGGCCGCTGACGCGGCTGACGCTCGCGCTGCGACGCCGGGTGCTGCGCTCGCAGACGGGCCTGACGGTCCTGCTCGTGCTGTGCTCGGCCGGGGTCAGCGCCGCGATCCTCGCGCGGTCGGAGTGGATCCCGGCGTCGACGTTCCTCGTGCTGCTGCTCGTCGGGGTGTTCCTGCTGCGGTTCCGCTCCTTCGCGGTGCTCGCGGTGCTCATCCTGGTGCAGATCGTGGCGCTCCTGCTGGCGGGGCTGCCGACCGTGCTGCCCGGCGTGGTGGTGCTCGTCGGGCTCGGGGGGGTCGTCGCGCTCGTGTTCGCGAGCGAGCGCGACCGGCTGGGCCTGCGGGGCGCGCCGGGCGGCCACATGCTCGTCGACCTGCGCGACCGGCTCGCCGCGCACGGGCGCGTCCCGGCGCTGCCCGACGGCTGGTCCGTCGACGTCGAGGTGCGGCCCGCGCACGCCGACGCGTTCTCGGGCGACTTCATGGTCGCGCGCCTGCGCCGGGGCAGCGCCCTGGAGCTCGTGCTCGTCGACGTCTCCGGCAAGGGGATCGACGCGGGCGTGCGCTCGCTGCAGCTGTCCGGCGCGTTCGGCGGGCTGCTCGGGGCGCTGCCGAGCGAGTCGTTCCTGCAAGCCGCGAACGCGTACGTGCTGGACCAGGACTGGGACGAGGGGTTCGCGACCGCGGTGCACGTCGCGGTCGACCTCGCGACGGGCGACTACACGGTCGCGTCGGCCGGGCACCCGCCTCCGCTGCAGCGCCACGCCGGCTCCGGGCGTCTGGACGTGGTCGACACCGTCGGCAGCCCCGCGCTCGGCGTCGTCGAGGACCTGCCGTACCGCCCGCGAGACGGCCGCCTGGAACCGGGGGACGTCCTGCTGCTGTACACCGACGGGCTCGTGGACTCACCCGCGCGGACGCTCGACCGTGGCATCGACCGCCTCATGGGGGTCGCCGACCGTGTGCTGTCGTCTGGGACGGGCGGGGCGGCCGCGGTGCTCGCGGGCGTGCGGGCCGACGACTCCGACGACCGCGCGCTGGTCCTCGTCCGGCGCGACTGAGCCCGGCCACGGGTGCCCGGCCGCCGCGCACCCGTGGACGGCGTCAGTCGTCCGGGAACCAGATCGCACGACGGACGGCGACGCGCGTCCCGTCGGCGGTGCGCGGCGTGCCCTCGGCGACGAGCTCGGCCATCGCGCGCACACGATGCCGCTCGGGCGGTGCCCCCGCCGCGTTGACGACGCGCCACCACGGCACCCCCGAGCCGGCCCGGCTCATGACCTGGCCGACCTGCCGGGGGCCGCCGCGGGGCACTCCGCCTGCGGCGAGCGCGCGGTCGGCCAGCACCTCCGCGACGGCGCCGTACGTCATGACGCGTCCCGAGGGGATCGCGGCCACGAGGTCGAGCACGGACTCGACGTAGTCGTCGTCCACCGTCAGGCGGGCGCCGCGGCGGGCTCGACGAGGTCGTGCAGGACCTGCGCGATCGCCGGCAGCGACCGGGGGTCGGCCTGGACGAGCATCGTGGTGATCGCGGTGCTGCGCCACGCGGGGAGCTGGGCACGGATGTCGTCAGCGGTGCCGACGAGGGCCACGTCGCGCACGAGCTCGGTCGGGACGGCCGCGACGGCGCGCGCCTTGTCGCCGGCGAGGTAGTGCGCCTGGATCTCGTCGCACGCGTCGGCGTACCCGAGCCGGTCCAGCACGTTGCGGTGGAAGTTGGCGCCCTTCGCCCCCATGCCGCCCGCGTAGAGCGCGACGTGCGGACGGATCGCGTCCGCGGCCGACTCGACGTCGTCGCCGAGGACCACGGGCACGGCGGCCGTCACCTCGAACTCCTCGGCCGGGCTTCGCGCGGCCGAGCGCTGCGCGAAGCCCTCCGCGAGCAGCGCGCGGTGCTCGGCGTCCATGCGGGGTGAGTAGAACATCGGCAGCCACCCGTCGGCGATCTCCGCCGTGAGGGCGGTGTTGCGCGGGCCTTCGGCCGCGAGGTGGATCGGCAGGTCGGCCCGCAGCGGGTGGACCGTCGACCGCAGCGCCTTGCCGAGCCCGGCGCCCTGGTCGGCGGGCAGCGGCAGGCGGTAGAACGCGCCGTCGAACGTGACGGGTGCCTCCCGCGCGAGGACCTGGCGGACGATGTCGACGTACTCCCGCGTGCGGGCCAGCGGCCGTGGGTACGGCTGGCCGTACCAGCCCTCGACGACCTGCGGCCCGCTCGCCCCGAGGCCGAGCACGAACCGGCCGCCCGAGAGGTGGTCCAGGGTCAGCGCCGCCATCGCGGCGGCCGTGGGGGTGCGTGCGGACAGCTGGGCGATGGCCGTGCCGAGGCGGATGGTCGACGTGCGCGCGCCCCACCATGCGAGCGGTGTGAGCGCGTCGGAGCCGTACGCCTCGGCGGTCCACACCGAGTCGAACCCCAGCCGCTCGGCGGTCAGCACCGCCTCCTGTGCTCCGGGCGGCGGGCCCGCGGACCAGTAGCCGACGTAGTACCCCAGGCGCATGCGCGTCCTCCGCTCGTCCGTGCGCGCCGTCGTCGCCGCGCCCGCGGTCACGTTACCGGCCGGTACGGGTGACGTCAGCCGACCGTCCGCGCGCGGCCAGGGCGTTGAGCAGCCCGGCCGCGGTGGCAGCGTCGTCCACGGTCACGACGCTCGTGCGGCCGCCCGTGCGCTCGACGACCAGCGCGTCGCCGCCGCGCAGCACGAAGCCCGTGCGGCCGTCGCGCCCGACGCGGTAGCCCCAGCCGCCGAACTCGGCGAGGGGGCGCACGGGCTCCGCGCGCGCGGCGACGACCTCGTCGAGCGGCACGTGCAGGCGCGGGCGGCCGAGCGGCGAGCGGGCGTCGAGCCCGCGGGCGTCGACCGTCACGCGCACCACGAGGAACGCGGCGAGCAGGACGACCAGCAGCGCGGCGACGCCGAGCAGGACCCACGTGCGCAGCACGACCGCGAGCACCGCCTGCAGCGCGACGACGGGGACCGCGACGGCGAGGGTCGCGGGCGACCACACGGTCGCGGACCATGCGACGCGTTCGCTCGCCCCGAGCGGGACGCGCACGGCGTCGGCGGGCGGCGGGACGTCGGTGGCGTGCGTCGCGTCGCTCGGCACGAGCAGCGCGGCGAGCCCGCCGAGGACGAGCGCGGCGCTCACCGCCAGCCCGACGACGGGCTCGACCCCCGGGACGTCCGCGGCGTCCGTCAGCCCGCGCTGCTGCGCGAGCGACCCCACGACGAGCACCCCGAGCAGCGTCGTGGTGCCGACGGCGGTCGCGGCGGCGCCCCGGCGGGTCGACGCGCTGCGCCCGACGAGCACCGCCAGGAGCCAGGCGCCGACGCTCACGACGACCGCGGTGAGGACGAACGGGGCCAGGGCGCCGCCGAGCGAGAGGAACCCGTCCGGCGTGCCGTCCGCTCCCCAGTGCGTCGCGACGGGGTTGGGCAGGTCGTCGGCCCAGGACAGTGCGAGCGCGGTGCCCGTGGCGGTCAGCACGAGCGGTGCCACGAGCGTGAGCAGCGTGGTCGCGCCGCGGTGCGGGACGGGGGAGAGGGTCGCGGGGGTGGTCACCGCAGGGCCTCCTTGAGCAGGGCGAGCGTGGTCGCGGGCGGGACGGACAGGCGCTCGGCGGTCCGGACGACCGCCGCGACGGCCTCGTGGAGTGCTGCGAGGTCGTCGGTGCGGGCCACGACCGCGCCCCGGCCGCGCCGCAGCTCGATGACGCCCTCGTCGCGCAGCTCCTGGTACGCCCGCAGCACCGTGTGCAGGTTGATGTCGAGCGACGCCGACAGCTCCCGCGCCGCGGGCAGCCGCGTGCCGGCCGTGAGCTCTCCGCGGGCGGCGGCGCGCCTCACCTGGTCCGCGAGCTGCTGGAACAGCGGCTCGGGGGAGGCGGGGTCGACGCGGAACAGCACCCCGTCAGTCTAGTTGTTCGATGACAACTAGAACAATCGGCGGTCCGGCAGAGGGAAGGCGTCGTCTCAGATGTAGATCGCCGGGTCGTCGACCTCGACGTCGAACGGCGCCGCCTGCGGGCGCAGCCGCACCGTCGCGGGCACCCCGACGGCGATCGCTCCGGCCGGCACGTCGTGGATCACGACCGCGTTCGCGCCCACCTGGGCGCCGTTGCCGACCCACACCGGGCCGAGGATCTTCGCCCCCGCCCCGACGACGACACCGTCGCCCAGCGTGGGGTGGCGCTTGCCGCGCCGCATCGACTTGCCGCCCAGAGTCGACCCGTGGAACAGCACCACGTCGTCGCCGACCTCGGCGGTCTCGCCGACGACCACGCCCATGCCGTGGTCGATGAACAGCCGGCGGCCGAGCCGGGCGCCGGGGTGGATCTCGATGCCGGTGGCTGCCCGCGCGAGCTGCGACAGCAGTCGCGCGGGCAGCCGGAGCGCCGGCTCCCGCCACATCCGGTGCGCCAGCCGGTACACCCACACCGCGTGCACCCCCGGGTACCCCAGGGCGACCTCGAGACGCGAGCGGGCCGCGGGGTCGCGGTGCCGCGCGGCCTCGAGGTCCTCCACGAGGACGGCCAGGAAGCGCTGGAGTGCGGTCATGGGCTGCCGGTCCGATCGACGACGGGGACGGTGCGGGGGTGCTGCAGGTGCGGCTGCGGCAGGTCAGTCGAGCAGGTCGGCGTAGAGGATCGTCGACAGGTAGCGCTCGCCGAACGACGGGATGATCGCGACGATCAGCTTGCCCGCGTTCTCCGGGCGCTTCGCGAGCAGCGTCGCGGCGTGCAGCGCGGCACCGGACGAGATGCCGACGAGCAGGCCCTCCTCCGCGGCGGCCCGACGGGCGACGGCGACGGCGGTCTCGGCGTCGACGTCGATGATCTCGTCGTACACGGACGTGTCGAGGATCTCCGGCACGAAGTTCGCGCCGATGCCCTGGATCTTGTGCGGCCCGGGGGCGCCGCCGTTGAGGATCGGCGACTCGGCCGGCTCGACGCCGACGACCTGCACGCCCGGCTTGCGCTCCTTGAGCAGCTGACCGACGCCCGTGATCGTGCCGCCCGTGCCGATGCCCGCGACGAGGATGTCGATCTCGCCGTCCGTGTCGGCCCAGATCTCCTCCGCGGTCGTGCGGCGGTGGATCGCCGGGTTGGCCTCGTTCGCGAACTGCCGGGCGAGGATGGCGCCCTCGCGCTCGCTGACGATCTCGTCGGCCTTGTTGACCGCACCCTTCATGCCCTCGGAGCCCGGCGTGAGGATGAGCTCCGCGCCGAAGGCACGCAGCAGCGCGCGCCGCTCCTTCGACATCGTCTCGGGCATCGTGAGGACGACCTTGTAGCCGCGCGCCGCACCGACGAACGCGAGCGCGATGCCGGTGTTGCCGGACGTCGCCTCGACGATCGTGCCGCCGGGCTTGAGGTCGCCGGACGCCTCGGCCGCGTCGATGATCGCGACGCCGATGCGGTCCTTGACGGAGTTGGCGGGGTTGTAGAACTCGAGCTTGCCGACGACCGTGGCGGGGGCGCCGTCGGTGATCTTGTTGATGCGGACCAGCGGGGTGTTGCCGATCAGCGCGGTCGCGTCGTCGTAGATGCGGGCCATGGTTCCTCTTCGGTCGAGCCGCCGGCGTCCGGGCCGGGACGGCGTGCAGGGGTGGGGGACTGCGGTCGAGGCTGCCGGACCGGTGGGGCGTGCGCACGTGCGGGCCGGCGGGAGGTGCTGCGGGGCGAGCACTGGCGGACGGGGGCCGAGCCCCCGGTCAGGAGATCCTCGCGCGGGAGGGTCGCCAGCGCTCTACAGACAGCGACAGCAGGGCGCGACGCACGCGCAGGCGACGGGGGCGACGGTGCGGTGCAGCACGCTCATCACTCCTCCAGGTCGCGGACCGGGCCACCCGACGGGCGACCGCAGTCGGGCCGACGGTAGCGTCAACGTCGGGACGGCGCAAAGGCCCTCCACACCTCGGACGCACCGTCCCCGCGTCGGCAGCCACGGTCGTCCGGCCTGGTCAGCGCTCCCCGAACCCGACGGCCCCCGGGGTCGGCGTCCCGAGCCCCACCGCCCCGAGCCACGCCTCGGCCAGCAGCCCGAACCCCGCGGGCGTCGGGTGCACGCCGTCGAAGCACCAGGCGGCCGGCGACGTCCGGACGGCCGCGGCGGCGAACAGGCCGTCGGCCGGGACGAGGACCGCACGGTGCTCGGCGGCGAGCCGGCGGACGACGTGGATCCGCGGGTCGAGATCCTCGCGCCACGCGTGCTGGTCCGGCGTCACCGGCACGAGGAACGGCTCCACGAGGACGAGGCGGGCGCCCAGCCGGTCGCTCGCGGAGGCGAGCATCGCCCCCAGGTGGTCCTCGTACTGCGACGTCGGCGTCGGCTCGCCCGAGTCGTACCGCCGCCAGGTGTCGTTGATGCCGACCAGCACGGACACGACCTGCGGCTCGACGGCGATCGCGTCGGTCTCCCAACGTGCCCGCAGCATCGCGGACGTGTCGCCGCCGACGCCGCGGTTGACGAACTCCAGCTCGAGGTCGGGACGACGGGCCGTGGCGAGCGCGGCGACGATGCCGGCGTAGCCGTGGCCGAGGCTTGTGGGGTCGGAGCGGTCGCGGCCCCAGTCGGTCACCGAGTCTCCGGTGAGCAGGACGCGGTCGCGAGGCTGCAGGAACGTCGTCGTCACGCAGGCATCCCACCACACGTGACGGTCCCGTCCGCCGCCGCGCACGAGCGGGCGGCGACGGACGGGACGGAGGGTCAGGACGCGGGGTCGTCCGTGCGGCGCACGTCCAGCGTCACGACCGAGCCGGCCTCGACCTCGCCGGTCAGCGGCTCCTGCGCGACGACGACCCACAGCGTCGGGTCGTCGAACGTGCGGCCCTGGCCGGTCGAGTCGACGACCTCGACCGTGAGGCCGCGGGCCTCGAGCGTGTCCTGCGCGGTGGCCAGGAGAAGGTGGGTCTGGTCGATGACCTCGACCTGGCCGGACGCGGCCTCGTCCTCGGTGGAGGACTCGGTCGTGGTCTCGACGGCGGTCGGCTCGTCCTCGGCGCCCGAGTCGGAGCAGCCGGCGAGGAACGCCGTCGCGGCGAGCGCGGCGGTCGCGGCACCGACGGCCAGACGCGTGCGGGTGGCGGGCAGCTTCATGGTTCATCCCTGTGTGTTGCGATCGGTCACCTGTGCGCGGGCACCACGACGGGAGTCCCTCGTCGTGGTGTCCCCCCACGCGTGCGGGCCGACGGGCGGCTCGCGGATCCGCACTCGACCGTAGGCCCGACCACCGACACCCGTCTCGTGCATATGCGGCGATCAGGGACGAATGCCCCGGTCGACGACTGTGGGGTCGGACACACCTGCAGGTCGCAGGGCCGGCGACCGTCGGCCGCTCGTCGTGGTCGGCAGCTCCGCGTGCCGGCGGGGGCGTCGCCAGCGGACGTACCAGACGAGCATCGCGGTCGTCGTCGTCGTGTAGAAGGCGTGCATCGCCCAGACGGGACCGGGAGGCAGGTCCAGGACGTACAGCGTGTAGACGACGTTGCCGACGCACGCGAGCACGAGGTTGCCGACGCTGTACGAGCTGACGTCGCGCGTGCGCCACGCCTTCACGAGCATCGGCAGCGCGCTCGCGGCGAACAGCAGCCCGGCGACGGTGCCGGCGAGGACGGGCAGGTCCACGGTTCCTCCGGGGGTCGGGTGGTGGGCCGGGGCGCGGGCGGCGCCGCGGCCCACCACCGGGGTCAGGGGCGGATCTCGTAGACCGCGTGGAAGGCGGTGCGGGCCGCGACGCGGACGCGCGTGAAGCCCGCCTCGGTCGCGACGCCGCGGACCGCGTCCTCGCCCGCCTGCGCGCCGAGCGCGTGGCCGCCGTCCTGGGACAGCGCGTTGGGCACGCACAGGAACGTCGAGCCCGCGTAGAAGAGCCGTCCGACGGTGGTGAACGTGTCCTCGACCCGCTCGGGGGCGGCGGGCTCGACGACGAGCCACGTGCCGTCGGGAGCGAGCTGCTCCCGCACACGCCGGGCCGCGCCCACCGGGTCGCCCATGTCGTGCAGGCAGTCGAACATCGCCACGAGGTCGAACGGGCCGCCGTCGAACGTCTGCGCGGCGGCGACCTCGAACCCGACGCGGTCGGCCACCCCCGCGTCGGCGGCGCGCTTGCGGGCCCGGTCGACCGACGCGGCGTGGTAGTCGGAGCCCACGAACGTCGAGGCGGGGAACGCCTGGGCGAGCAGCACGGTCGACGACCCGAGGCCGCAGCCGACGTCCGCGACGCGCGCGCCGGCCGTCAGACGCTCGGCGACGCCGTCGAGCGCGGGGATCCAGCTCGGCACGAGCTCCGCGGCGTAGCCCGCGCAGTAGAACGCGTCCGTCCCGACGTGCACGTCCTCGTCGTGCTCGTGCCAGCCGATCCCCGCACCCGTGCGGAACGCCTCCGTGAGCCGCGGCTCCGCACGCAGGTAGCCGAGCACGGCCACGGAGGCGGCCGGCAGGTCGGGGCCGGCCGGGTCGGCGAGGCAGTACGCCTGCTCGGGCGTCAGGTGGAACGCGGTCGACGACGGGTCGTACGCGACGTACCCGCTCGCCGCCTGCCCGCGCAGCCACTCGGTCAGGTAGCGCTCGTGCAGGCCCGTGCGCTCCGCGAGGTCGCGCGGCGTCGCCGGTCCCTGCGCGAGCGCGCGGTACAGGCCGAGCCGGTGGCCGACGACGACGGCGCCCGCCGAGCCCGTCGCCGCGAGGTCGGCGGTGAACCGACCGAGGAAGTCGATGACCTTCTGCTGGTCCATGACGGAGGTCTCCTGGTGTCGGACGTCCGGGCCGGCGGTCGCCGGTCCGGGGCCCGCGCGCCGGTGCGGCGGGCCGTGACGACACCGTCGGCGTGCGCGCTGTCACGGCACTGGCACGCGCTCGCACGCGGCTGGCACGCCCGCGTGGGGCCCTGCCGTCGCCCGGGCCCGACGGGCATGCTGTCCCCGGAGGTGCGGATGGTCGCCGGTGCGCCACGGGTACGGGTCGACGTCCTCGGGCCGCTGCGGCTGGAGGTCGACGGCACGGTCGTCGACGTGCCCGGCACCCGGCGTCGCGCCGTCCTCGCGCTGCTCGCGCTCGCGCAGGGACGGACGGTGACCGTCGACGCCCTGGTGGACGCGCTGTGGCCGCACGACCCGCCGGCGTCGGCCCGGCAGGCCCTGCAGTCGCACGTCTCGCGCCTGCGCGGCCACCTGGGGCCGGCGTCGGGACGGCTGGCGAGCCGCGCCGACGGCTACGTGCTCGACGCGGACACCGACGTCGTGGAGGTGGGTGCCGCACTGCGCCGGTCCCGGTCCGCGGCGCCCGACGAGGCCCTCGCCGTGCTGCGCTCCGCGGCGTCGGCGTGGCGCGGCCCGGTGCTGGCCGACCTGCGGGACGTCGCACCCGTGGCTGCGGCGGCGGTCGCGTGCGACCGGCTCCGGCAGGACGTGCTCGACGCCCTCGTCGCGGCCGGGATCGACGCCGGACGGGCGGCCGACGTCCTGCCCGAGGCCCGTGCGGTCGTCGCCGACGACCCGCTGCGCGAGGACGCGACGCTGCTGCTCGTGCGTGCGCTCGCAGCGACCGGGCGCGCACCCGACGCGCTGCGGCTCGCCCACGACTACCGGCGACGGCTCGCCGAGGAGACGGGCCTCGACCCGACCCCGGCGCTGGGTGCGCTGGAGCGGCAGGTCGCGGGCGGCGGCGATGCGTCCGCGCGGACGCGCACGGGTGTCGACGGCCGTGCGCCCGGGACCCGGCTCGTCGGACGCGACGACCACGTGCGCGGCGTGCGCGGCGCGCTCGCCGAGGGCCGGCTCGTCACCGTGGTCGGGCCGGGCGGCGTGGGCAAGACGCGCGTCGCGATGGCGGCGGCGGGGACCGACGACGACGCGACCCTGCTGTCGCTCGCTCCGCTCGGCGACGCTGCTGCCGTGCCGCACGCGCTCGCGGACGCGCTCGGCCTGGTCGTCACGCGTGGCGACGTCCTGCGTGCGTGCGTCGCGCTCCTCGGGGACCGCCGTGCGCTGCTCGTCGTCGACAACGCGGAGCACCTCCTGGACGCGGTGCGGGACGTCGTCGCTGTGCTCCTGACCGCCTGCCCGCGCCTGGTCGTGCTCGTCACCAGCCGCGAGCCGCTCGGGCTCCCGGCGGAGCGGACGTGGCGGCTGCCCCCGCTCGACGTGCCCGCGGACGACGACCCGGCGCTCGCGGACGTCGCGTCCGTCGCCCTGTTCCTCGACCGGGCCGCGCGGGTCCGGCCCGGCGCCGTCCGGACCGCGGCGGACCTGCGCGTGGTCGCCGACGTCGTGCGTCGCCTCGACGGGATGCCGCTCGCGATCGAGCTCGCCGCCGGCCGGATGTCTGCCTTCGGGCTGCGTGACCTGCGTGACCGGCTGGACCGCGCGCTCGACCTGCTGGGCGACGGCCGTCCGACGGGCGACGCGCGGCACCGCACGCTGCGGGCGACGATCGCCTGGTCCGACGACCTGCTGTCGCCCGACGAGCGGCTGCTGCTGCGCCGGCTCGCCGTCTTCCCCGACGGCCTGGACCTGCCGGACGTCGAGCGGCTCGCGCACGCCGTCGGTCTGCGCGGCGACCCCGGCACGGTCCTCGCGCGGCTCGTCGACGCGTCCGTGGTGGAGGTGGACGTCGACGACGGCCCTCGCTACCGGCTGCTGCAGACCGTGCGCGCCTACGCGCTCGACGCGCTCGCCGCCGAGGGTGACCGCGCCGCCGCCGACCGCGACCTGCTGCGCTGGGCGTCGGACGTGACCGCGCGCGTCGCCGCCGCGATGACGACCGAACGTGAGCCGGAGGCCGACGCGACCCTGCGCCGCGAGGTCCGCAACCTGCGCGCCGCGTGGCACCTCGCCCGGGCGACGGGTGACGTCGACACCGCCGCGACGCTCGTCGTCCGGCTGTTCGACGCCGTCGGGTACCGCGACCTCGTCGAGCTGCGGGGCTGGGCCGTCGAGCTCGCCGCCGACCCGCGGCTCGACACCTCACCGCTCGCCGCGGCCGTCCTCGGCGTCGGCGCCGAGGCGGCCTACCACGGGGGCGACCACGCACGCGCCGAGTCGCTCGCCCGCGCCGGCCTGCGGCGCGCGAGCGACGACGAGGGCCGCTGGTGCTGCCTGCTCCCGCTGTCCGTCGTCGACCTCGCGCGCGGCCGGCTCGCCGACGCCGCCGCGCACGCGTCGGCCGCGGCGGGACTGCGACCCGACCCTCGCGAGGCCCTCGGCATCGCCGCCCTCGCGACGGCCTACGCGGGTGACCTCGCGGCGGCCGCACTGCTCGCCGACCGCGGCAGGGCCGCTGCCGTCGCGCCGACCATGCGCGCGTGGGCGGCATACGTCGACGGCGAGCTGGCGAACCTCGGCGGGGCGCCCGACGACGCGCGCGCCCGGTACGAGGAGGCCGTCCGCCTCGCGCGGACGTCGGGTGCGACGTTCGTCGTCGGCGTCGCCACCGTCGGGCTGCTCACCGTGCTGGCCCGCACCGGCCGCGAGGACGAGGCGCTGGCCGGCTACCGGGACGTCGTCGACGACTTCGCCCGGACCGGCAACTGGACGCACCTGTGGGCAACGCTGCGCGACCTGGCGGACCTGCTCGCCCGGCTCGGGGACACCACGACGGCCGACCTCGTGCACGCGGCCGCGGACGCGGCACCCGACGCGCCCGCCGACGGCCGGGCCCGCGTCGCGCGGCCAGGCCACGTTCCCCGTGTCGGGCGGGCCGACCTGCTGGACACCGTCCGCACGGCCGTCGACCGCGCGCGGGCCAGCGGGCCCCCCGCGTAGACGGGCGTCTACGCGGCCGGTGCGGCCCGACCCGCGGGAGCGGTCACGGGATGCGGAGGTCGGGCACGTCGAGCTCGTGGTGCGCGTACTTGTCGCGCAGGAAGTTGCCGGTGGTGCTCAGCTCCGCGGTCAGCAGGCGGTGGCGGCTCGCGTAGAGGGCGTCGGCCTGACCCGCCAGGATGCGCAGCTGCTCGGTGAGCTCCTCGTCGGGGGTGCGGCCGTCGGGCTGGCGCTCCTGCACCCGGGAGGGCGCGATCGCCAGGTACCCCGTGAGGACCGCGGGCAGGTACTGCCGGACGACGGCGTCCAGCTCGTACTCGAACCGTGCGTCCCCGGCGGGCTCCCGCTGCTCGGCCGCGATCACGGCGTCCAGCACCTCGCAGGTCCGCAGGACCGTGCGGTGCGTGTCTCCCGGCAGGCGGCGCCTGTTCCGCTCGGCCAGCGTCCGGATCCGGGCGACCGCCGCCGGCAGCGGCTGCGCCGCCTCCACGGCGACGACGGCCTGCGCGCGGTTCCGTTCGACGACGACGGCCGACCCGGTCAGGTCCCGCTTCCACCAGCGGCGTCGCGCCGGCAGCCACAGGTCCCGCCGGTGCCAGGCGCGGACGGCCGAGACGCCCATGGCGGCGAGCGCGAGCAGGACGCGAGGCCCCCAGGCGCCGTCGAGGACGAACACCGCCACCGAGAACCCCGCGGCGTAGAGGAGGCCTTCGAGCGCCGCCCCGACGTGCTTGCGCACCGCGCCGATGACGAGCACCAGGTAGGCGATCAGGGGGAGGAAGACGAGGACCGCCGTCACCTTGACCACGTTGCCCAGGGTCAGTCGCGTCATGACCAGCTCCTCCCGGACGTGCCCTCGGCGGGCACTGGGTGTCTGACCCGATCATCGCAGAAGCGGGGCACGACGTGCCGGGCTGTCGGCACATCCGCGACGTCGTCTGCGGGGAGAGGGCCGGGACCACCGAGGACGGGCAGCCGCGGAGGGGAGAGGGAGCGGACGACGGGAATCGAACCCGCGTAGCCAGTTTGGAAGACTGGGGCTCTACCATTGAGCTACGTCCGCACAGGTCCGGCAGGCCGGACCGCGCGACCCAGGGTACCGGGTGCGTGGGAGCGGATCGTGCACCCGCCCCGGCCCCGGCCGTGCTGCGGTGCGCACGGGATGTGGCGCAGGTTGGTAGCGCGTCCGCTTTGGGAGCGGAAGGTCGTGGGTTCGAATCCCGCCATCCCGACGACCGGTCGTGGGAGTCTCGGGTCCTCGACGACGCGAGGGGGCTCGGTGACGGACGCGACGCTGGAGCACGAGGGCAGGGCGGGCGACGACGCCCACGCGGCTGCACGGCCCAGGTCGTGGCTCGTGGAAGGGGTCGGCGTCCTGGTCGGGACGCTCCTCGTCGGGTACGTCGCGTCGACCGTGCTGGTGCTCGCGCTCGCGCCGACGTCCGCGTCGTCGCTCCTCGTGCAGCCGCTGTCGTACCTCGGGTCGCTCGCGACGGGAGGCCTGCTGCTCTCGCTCCTGCTCCTCGTCCCGACGGCGTGGTGGGTGCGCGAGGCGCCGGCGCGTCGACGGGTCGGGTGGTACGTGCTGGCCTCGCTCGTGCCGCACGCGGTGGTGCTGCTCGTGCAGTCGGGCACGCGGGCCCTCGCCGGGGACGTGCAGGCGGCGGGCTGGCTCGCGGGGGCGTCGCTGGTCGGCCTCGTGGCGCCCGTGGTCGAGGTCGCGCTCGCGGCGGCGGTCGTCGTGAGCTGTGCCGAGCGGTGGCGGGCCGGTGTGCCGTGGCGCGGCACCGCGGTGGTCCGCGGCGTCGAGGTGGCGGGCCTGGGACTCGGGGTGCTGCTCGTGGTCGCGCTGTTCTTCCAGTTCCTCGACGTGAACCTCTCGCTCTACGGGGACCAGCCGCCGCCGACGGCCGCCGACGGGTCGCGGTACGTCGTCACGGCGGTCGCGTGCCTCTCGCTCGTCCTCGCCGGGACGGTGGCGGCCGGGGTGGGGCGGCACATCGGGGTGCTGGGCCTCGGCATCGTGCTGCTGCTCGTCGCCGCCGTGGCGGCGGTCGTGCTCGCGGTGCCGGGGGACCGGTTCGAGTACGAGCCCCCGCGCCAGGAGCGGCCCGCGTACGAGCCCTGCTACAGCGGCAGCGGCGACTGCGTCGGCGGATGACCCCGTGACGCGGGGCGCCGGCCGGGCCTAGCGTCGGCGGATGGGCTTCGACGTCGACCCGGACGCGTACGACCGCTTCATGGGGCGGTTCTCGGCGCCGCTGGCCGACGAGGTGGTCGCGACGCTCGGCGTGGGCCCGACCGACGCGGTCCTCGACGTCGGGTGCGGGCCGGGCGCGCTGACGTCGCGGCTCGTCGGGCGGGCGGGGCGCGTCGCGGCGGTGGACCCGGCGGAGCCGTTCGTCGCGGCGGTCCGGACCCGGCTGCCGGACGTGGACGTGCGTCGTGCCGGCGCGCAGGACCTGCCGTTCGACGACGGCACGTTCGACGTGTCGGTCGCGCAGCTCGTCGTGCACTTCCTGCCCGACCCCGTCGCGGGTCTGCGCGAGATGCGACGCGTGACGCGGACCGGCGGGACGGTCGCCGTCTGCGTGTGGGACCACGCGGCGCGCGGGCCGCTCGCGGCGTTCTGGCGTGCGGTGCGCGACCTCGACCCCGCGTCGCCGGGGGAGGACCTGCTCCCCGGCGTCCGGCGCGGGCACCTCGCCCGGCTGTGCCGGGACGCGGGCCTGGCCGTGGACGACGACGGCGAGGCGACGGTGTCGCTCCGGTTCGACGCGTTCGCCGACTGGTGGGAGCCGTTCACGCTCGGTGTCGGGCCGGCGGGGGACCACGTCGCGGGGCTCGACGCCGCCGGGCAGGCGCGGCTGCGTGACCGGTGCGCGCAGGTGCTCGGCCCGCCGCCGTTCACGGTCGACGCCACCGCGTGGGTCGTGCGCGCACACGTCTGAGCGTCGTGCGGCGACGGCTCCCCTCCCGCACCGCCTCCCGGTCGGGCGTCCTGCTCCGGTATCTGCGCCCCGCCGCGGTGCCCCTGAGTCGGCAGGCCGGACGTCCCGGCACCGACCGCACCTCGGAGCGCACCACCATGAGCCGGATCCTGTTCTCCCTCACCCCGATCACCGGGCACGTCCGCCCCGCGCTGCCGCTCGTGCGCGCGCTCGTCGACGCGGGTCACGACGTCGTGGTCTGCACGGGGTCGAAGTTCGCGGACGCGGTCCGGGCGGCGGGCGCGACCGCGGCGCCCGTCGTGCACGGCCGCGACCTGGACGACGCCGCGCTCGACGACTGGGCGCGCGAGCACCACGCCCCCGAACCCGGCGTGAAGCGGCTGCAGTGGGACGTCACGCAGCACTTCCTCGCGCCCGTCCCCGGGTACCTGCAGGACCTCGAGGACGTCGTCGCCCAGGGGCGGCCCGACGTGGTGGTCCTCGACACGACGAGCGTCGCGGGCGCGCTGCTCGCGCAGCGGCACGGCATCCCGTCGGTCCAGGTCACGGTCACACCGCTGCCGGTGTCGAGCCGCGACACCGCACCGTTCGGCACGGGCCTGCAGCCGCCGCGCACGGCCCTGCAGGCGCTGCGCTACCGCCTGCTCGACGCCGTCGTGAAGCGCGTCGTCTTCCGGGCCGCGCAGCGCCGGGCGCTCGCGCTCGTCGCCGAGGTCGGCCTGCCGCGTCCCGAGGGCTTCTTCCTCGACTGGATGCCGACGTTCGCGACGCGCGTGCTGCACACGTCGGTGCCGTCGATGGAGTACCCGCGCAGCGACCTGCCGGGCACGGTCGAGACCGTCGGCGCGATCCTGCCCCGCGGCGTCGACGCGTTCGACCCGCCGGCGTGGTGGGACGAGCTCCCGGCCGCACGGGCCGCGGGTCGGCCCGTCGTGCTCGTGACGCAGGGGACGGTCGCGACCGACCCGGCGCGCCTGCTGCTCCCGGCGCTCGAGGCGCTCGCCGACCTCGACGCGCTGGTCGTCGTCACCACGGGGACCGCGGAGCCGCAGGACGTCCTGCCGCGGCTCGCGCCGCACGTGCGGGCGGCCCGCTTCGTGCCGTTCGACCGGCTGCTGCCGCACGTCGACGTCATGGTGACGAACGGCGGGTTCGGCGGCGTGCAGCAGGCGCTCGCTGCCGGTGTGCCGCTCGTGGTCGCGGGACGCACGGAGGACAAGGCCGAGGTCGCCGCGCGGGTCGCGTGGGCCGGCGTGGGGGTGGCCCTCCCGACCGACCGGCGCACCGACGCCACCACGGCGCGGGCCGTCGCCGACGGGGTGCGGCGGGTGCTGGGCGACGCGTCCTTCGCGCGCCGGGCGGGCGAGGTCGCGCGGGAGTACGCGCGGTACGACGCGGTCGGTCGCGTCGTCGAGGTGGTCGAGGAGCTGGCGTGGGCCCGGCAGGGGGAGCGGACGGCAGCGACCTGACGAGGTCCGGTCGGGCGCTGGTCGGCTTTGGCGGACGGTCGTCGCGGTGGCGTACCATCGAGGGTCGCCTGCGCGCGCCCGAGCGGCCCGCGCAGCCCGCACACCGCCCGGCGGCCCGACTTCGCCGGTACACCCGATCCCTCTGGAGACCATCGAAGTGAAGAGCGCCGTCGAGACCCTGGAGCCCACCAAGGTCAAGCTGACCGTCGAGGTGACGTACGACGAGCTCAAGCCGAGCATCGACCACGCGTACCAGCACATCGCCGAGCAGGTGAACGTCCCGGGCTTCCGCAAGGGCAAGGTGCCCCCGCGCATCATCGACCAGCGCGTCGGCCGCCCCGCGGTCATCGAGCACGCCGTCAACGAGGGCCTGTCCGGCTTCTACGCCGAGGCCGTCCGCGAGAACAAGCTGCGCCCGCTCGGCCAGCCCGAGGTCGAGGTCACGAAGGTCCCCGGTCTCGTCCCCGGCGAGGACGCCGGCGAGCTGCACTTCACCGCCGAGGTCGAGGTCCGCCCCGAGATCACGGTCCCGGCGCTCGACGGCCTCACGCTGACCGTCGACGACGTCGAGGTGTCCGACGAGGACGTGCAGGGCCGCCTCGACGCGCTGCGCGAGCGCTTCGGCACGCTGGTCGGCGTCGACCGGCCCGCCGCCGAGGGCGACTTCGTCGTGCTCGACCTGACCGCGTCGATCGACGGCGAGGAGGTCGACTCGGTCTCCGGCGTCTCCTACCAGATCGGCTCCGGCAACATGCTCGAGGGCCTCGACGAGGCGCTCACGGGCCTGTCGGCCGGCGAGACCACGACGTTCGAGACGGCGCTGGCCGGCGGCGAGCGCGCGGGCGAGCAGGCGCAGGTCTCGGTGACGGCGACGACCGTCAAGGAGCGCCAGCTGCCCGACGCCGACGACGACTTCGCGCAGCTCGCCTCGGAGTTCGACACGCTCGAGGAGCTCACGGCGGACCTGCGCGAGCAGGCCGGTCGCATCAAGGCGTCGAACCAGGCCGTGCAGGCGCGCGACCTGCTCCTCGAGAAGCTCCTCGAGGGCACCGAGATCCCCGTCCCGCAGGGCGTCATCGACGCCGAGGTGCACCGTCACCTCGAGGGCGAGGGTCGCCTGGAGGACGACGAGCACCGCACCGAGGTCGGGGAGCAGGCCACGACGGCCCTGCGCAACCAGATCCTGCTCGACACGCTCGCCGAGCAGCTCGAGATCAAGATCAGCCAGCAGGAGCTGCTCGACTACCTCGTGAGCGCGTCGCGCCAGTACGGCATGGACCCGAACACGTTCATCCAGACCGTCGACCAGCAGGGCCAGATCCCGGCCATGGTCGCCGAGGTCGCCCGCTCCAAGGCGCTCGCCGTCGCGCTGCGCCGCGTGGCCGTCGTCGACGGCGCCGGTGCGGCCGTCGACCTGTCGGAGTACATCGGCACGGACGAGGAGGACGCCGCCGCGGACGCCGCGGAGGCCGTCGCCGAGCAGGGTGCGACCGACGCCGCGACCGACATCTCGGCGCTCTCCGACGCGCCGGTCGAGGCCGAGGACGCCAAGGCCTGACCGCCCCGCACACCGCTCGAGGGCCCCGCACCGCAGGTCGGTGCGGGGCCCTCGTCGTCGCTGCTGCGCCGACAGCGAAACGGGCCGTGACGGGGACATGGGCGGGCCGCGGCTCGCGTTAGGGTCACTGCAGCGCCCGCCCCCCGGGGTGTGCGACGCAGAACCAGCAGGACCGTGCGTCCTCGTGACGCGACCGCCAGACGAAGGAGCCTTCGTGAACGTGCAGGTGCCGGCGATGGCCCGGGCAGACTCCCCGGGTCTCGGCCTCAACGACTCCATCTACAACCGACTGCTCCGCGAGCGCATCATCTGGCTGGGCTCCGAGGTCCGCGACGAGAACGCGAACGCCATCTGCGCGCAGATGATGCTCCTGGCCGCGGAGGACCCGGACAAGGACATCTGGCTGTACATCAACTCGCCCGGCGGCTCGATCACGGCCGGCATGGCGATCTACGACACGATGCAGTACATCCAGCCGGACGTCGCGACGATCGCGATGGGCATGGCCGCCTCGATGGGGCAGTTCCTGCTCTCCTCGGGCGCCAAGGGCAAGCGGTACGCGACGCCCCACGCCCGCGTCATGATGCACCAGCCGTCGGGCGGCATCGGCGGCACCGCGACGGACGTGCGCATCAACGCCCAGCTGATCCTGCACATGAAGACGGTGCTGGCCGAGCTCACCGCGGCGCAGACCGGCAAGAGCGTCGAGCAGATCAACGCCGACGCGGACCGTGACCGCTGGTTCACCGCTCCGGAGGCCCTGGAGTACGGCTTCATCGACCACGTCGTCGAGACGGCCGGGTCCGTCACGGGCGGCGGCGGCACCGCCTGAGCGGCGCCCACCCCCGACGACCCTTCGCGACCCTGAGGAGACCCTCGTGAGCATCGAGTCCCAGTTCATCGCCCGTGCGGGCCGGCTCGCCGGCCCGGGCGGCCTGGCCCCCCAGGGGCCGTCGGGCCGCTACGTGCTGCCGCAGTTCGAGGAGCGCACGGCGTACGGCTTCAAGCGGCAGGACCCCTACACCAAGCTGTTCGAGGACCGGATCATCTTCCTCGGCGTGCAGGTGGACGACGCGTCCGCCGACGACGTGATGGCGCAGCTGCTCGTGCTCGAGAGCACGGACCCGGACCGTGACATCACGCTCTACATCAACTCGCCCGGCGGCTCGTTCACGGCCCTCACGGCGATCTACGACACGATGCAGTACATCAAGCCCGAGCTCGTCACGGTCTGCCTCGGGCAGGCCGCGTCGGCGGCGGCGGTGCTGCTCGCGGCCGGCTCGCCGAACAAGCGCCTCGCGCTGCCGAACGCGCGCGTGCTGATCCACCAGCCCGCGATGGAGGGCGGCGGCTACGCCCAGGCGTCCGACATCGAGATCCACGCGAACGAGCTCATCCGCATGCGGGAGTGGCTCGAGGAGACGCTCGCGCACCACACGGGGCGCGACCTCGGCCTGGTCCGCAAGGACATCGAGCGCGACAAGATCCTCACGGCCCAGCAGGCCAAGGAGTACGGGATCGTCGACCAGGTGCTCGAGAGCCGCAAGGGCGTGCGCCCGACGGTGCTCCAGCCGTCCTGACGCACCTGCGGACGCCGCCGCGGCCCACCGGCCCGGCGGCGTCCCGGGGTGCGGGACGCAGGTCCTGGAGGTCGGGCATTCCGGACGACCGTCCGAGGGACACGCCGCGCGCCACGGCGAGGTTCGGCTGACATCGGGCCCGCCGTGGTGTGCAATGGGGGGACGTCACCGCCGCGGCGGTGACGGGGACGACGCACCGCCCGACGGGCGGAGGGCGGACACGGAGGAAGGGGACACACGTGGCTCGTATCGGGGACGGAGCCGATCTCCTCAAGTGCTCGTTCTGCGGGAAGTCCCAGAAGCAGGTCAAGAAGCTCATCGCGGGCCCCGGCGTCTACATCTGCGACGAGTGCATCGAGCTGTGCAACGAGATCATCGAGGAGGAGCTCGCCGAGGCCACCGAGGTGGGCATGGTCGAGCTCCCGAAGCCGAAGGAGATCTTCGACTTCCTCGAGCAGTACATCATCGGCCAGGAGTCCGCGAAGCGGGCGCTGTCCGTCTCCGTGTACAACCACTACAAGCGCGTCCAGGCCGGTGAGCTGGGCCGCGGCTCCGACGACCACGTCGAGATCGCGAAGTCGAACATCCTGCTGGTCGGCCCGACGGGCACCGGCAAGACGTACCTCGCGCAGACGCTGGCCCGGATGCTCAACGTCCCGTTCGCGATCGCCGACGCGACCGCGCTGACGGAGGCCGGCTACGTCGGCGAGGACGTCGAGAACATCCTCCTCAAGCTCATCCAGGCCGCCGACTACGACGTCAAGAAGGCCGAGCAGGGGATCATCTACATCGACGAGATCGACAAGATCGCCCGCAAGAGCGAGAACCCGTCGATCACGCGCGACGTCTCGGGCGAGGGCGTGCAGCAGGCGCTGCTCAAGATCATCGAGGGCACGACCGCGTCGGTCCCGCCGCAGGGCGGCCGCAAGCACCCGCACCAGGAGTTCATCCAGATCGACACGACGAACGTGCTGTTCATCGTGGCCGGTGCGTTCTCGGGCCTGGACGACATCATCGCCGCGCGCGCCCGCAAGCGCGTCGTCGGCTTCGGCGCCCCGCTGCTCGAGTCGCACGACGAGGGCGACCTGTTCTCCGAGGTCCGCCCCGAGGACCTGCAGAAGTACGGCCTGATCCCGGAGTTCATCGGGCGCCTGCCCGTCGTCGCCGCGGTGTCGCGGCTCGACCAGAGCGCGCTCGTCCGGATCCTCACCGAGCCGCGCAACGCGCTCGTCAAGCAGTACCAGCGCATGTTCCAGATCGACGGCGTCGAGCTGGAGTTCGAGGACGAGGCCGTCGCGGCGATCGCCGACCAGGCGCTCCTGCGCGGGACCGGTGCGCGCGGTCTGCGGGCGATCATGGAGGAGGTCCTCCAGCAGGTGATGTTCGAGGTGCCGAGCCGCGACGACGTCGCGCGCGTCGTGATCACGCAGGACGTCGTGCTGGAGAACGTCAACCCGACCCTGGTGCCGCGCGAGACGCCGCGGGACAAGCGCACGCCGCGCGAGAAGAGCGCCTGACCCGACGCTGCCGGCCGCCGTCCCACCTCAGCGCGGGCGGCGCCGCCGTCCCACGGCCTTGACCGCCTCGACGACGAGCAGGACCACCACGGCCGTCGCGGCGGACAGGGCCCAGTCGCGCGGTCCGATCGGCGCGGACTCGAACCAGTCGTGCATGAACGGCGCGTAGGCGAACACGAGCTGCAGGAGCAGCAGGACGCCGACCGCGAGCCACACGACGCGGTTCCCGACCAGGACGCGCGGGGTCAGGCTCGACCGGTGCAGGAAGCGGCACGAGAACAGGAACGCGACCTGCCCGAGCACGAGCGTCGTGACGGCGCTCGTCTGCGCGACGCCGTCACCCGCGCCGAGCTGCTTCTCCAGCAGGTAGACGCCGAGCGTCGCCCCGCCGATGAGCAGCGACGCCCACACGACGAGCACGAGCGAGCGCCCCGACAGCACGGACTCCGACGGTGAGCGCGGTGGGCGGTCCATGATCCCGGGCTCGGCCGGCTCGTAGGCGAGCGCGAGCGACAGCGTGACCGCGGTGACGAGGTTGACCCACAGGATCTGCACGGGGGACAGGGGCAGCGCCAGGCCGAACAGCACCGCGACGAGGATGACGAGCGACTGCGCGCCGTTGGTCGGCAGCAGGAACACCACGGACTTGCGGATGTTGTCGTAGATCCGCCGCCCCTCCTCGACGGCCCGCTCGATGGTCGCGAAGTTGTCGTCGGCCAGGACGATCTCTGCCGCGTCCTTCGTGGCCTCGGTGCCCTTGATCCCCATCGCGATCCCGACGTCCGCGCGGGTCAGGGCGGGGGCGTCGTTGACGCCGTCACCGGTCATGGCGACGACCTCGCGGTGCGACTGCAGCGCGCGCACGATGCGGATCTTGTGCTCCGGGCTCGTGCGGGCGTACACGTCGACGTCCTGCACGCGTGTGCGCAGCTCCTCCTGCGTCATGGCCTCGAGGTCGGCGCCCGTGAGCGCCTCGACCTGCTCACCGGGCGCGACGATGCCCAGCTCGCGCGCGATGGCGACGGCCGTGCCGACGTGGTCCCCGGTGATCATCTTGACCGCGATGCCGGCGCGGTGGCACTCGGCGATCGCCGCGACCGCCTCGGGGCGGGGCGGGTCGACGATGCCGACGACACCGAGCATCTCGAGACCGTCGAGGTCCTCGACCTCGAGCGTCGGGCGGGAGGACCCGGCGGGACGGGTCGCCGCGGCGAGCACCCGCAGGCCCTGCGCGCCGAGCTCGTCGACGGCGGCCTCCCAGCGGGCCCTGTCGAGCCGTTCGGACGTCCCGGCGTGCCCGCGCTGCGTCGTCGCGCGGTCGAGCAGCCGGTCCGGGGCGCCGAGGACGTGCACGCGCACCTCGCCGTCGGGCAGCCGGTCGAGCGTCGCGGAGAACTTGTTCGCCGACTCGAACGGGACGGCCGCGAGGCGCTGCGCACCGTCGGTGCTGCCCCCCGCCTTGAGCGCGAGCGTCGTGAGCGCCCCCTCGGTGGGCTGCCCGACGACCCGCCAGTGCCCGGCCTCGTCCGCCACCACGCGGGCGTCGTTGCACAGCGCCGCGGCCCGGACGAGCGCCGCGAGGTCGTCGTGCGCGTCGAGCGGCGCGTCGGCCCCGTCGGACGTGACGCGGCCCGCGGGCTCGTAGCCCAGGCCCTCCACCCCGTAGGTCCGCACCGCGGTGACGACGGTGCGGGCCGTCATCTCGTTCTTCGTCAGCGTGCCGGTCTTGTCGGAGCAGATCGTCGTCACCGAGCCCAGCGCCTCGACCGCGGGCAGCTTGCGGGTGATGGCGTTGCGCCGCGCCATCTGCTGCACGCCCAGCGCGAGGGTGATCGTGACGAGCGCGGGCAGCCCCTCGGGCACGGCGGCGACGGCGAAGCCGATCGCGGCGGAGATGAGCTCGGGCGGGTCCCAGTCGTGGATCACGCGGCCGATGACGAGCATCAGCGCCGCCATCGCGAGGATCCCGCGCGAGAGCAGGGTGCCGAGGCGGTCGAGCTGCTGCTTGAGCGGCGTGTCGAGGTGGTCGACCTCCGCGACGAGCGCCTGGATGCGGCCGATCTCGGTGCCGCCGCCCGTCGCGGTCACCACCGCGATCCCCGTCCCGGCGGCGACGATGGTGCCGGAGAACAGCATGCTCGACCGGTCGCCCACGCCCGCGTCCGAGCCGACGGGCGCCACGTCCTTGGCCGAGGGGACCGACTCGCCCGTCAGCGCCGCCTCCTCGACCTGGAGGTTCGTCGCGTCGAGCAGCCGCGCGTCAGCCGGGACCTTGTCGCCGGAGCGCACCCGGACGACGTCCCCGGGCACGAGCAGGTCCGCGTCGACGGACGTCCAGTGCCCGTCGCGCAGCGCGGTGGCCTCGAGCGAGAGCATCGTGCGGATGCCGTCCAGCGCGCGCTCGGCCTGCCCCTCCTGCAGGAAGCCGACGACCGCGTTCGCGACCGCGACCACGAGGATGACGGTGAAGTCGACCCAGTCGCCGAGGAACGCCTTGAGCACCGCCGCGGCGAGCAGGATGTAGATGAGGACGTCGTCGAAGTGCCGCAGGAACCGGACGACGGCCGACGCACGGGGCGGCTCCGGGAGCCGGTTGGGCCCGACCTCGTCGAGGCGGCGGGCCGCGTCGGCACCGCTCAGGCCGCTCGCGTCGACGTCGAGCGCGGTGAGCACCGCGTCGGGCGGCTGGGCGTACGGGTTCAGGTCGAGGACGGTGGACGCCAGGCTCATGTCGTCACCTCGGTCATCGGGTGTCCGTTGCCTCGCATCGTGGCACGACGTGCCCCTCGCGCGCCGCCCCCAGGCAGGGTCAGTACGGCCCGGCCGGCACGCGTCCGGGGCCGCCGGACCCGTGGGCGGCCCCGCCCGGTATCGCGGCGGGCGGGTGCACGCCGAGCAGGTCGAGCACCCGCGCGTGGGCGTCCCGCCCGTCCGCGGCGACCTCCGCCACGACCCGACCCGCGTCGAGCACGAGCACACGCCCCGCGAGCCGCACCGCCTCCGCGGGGTCGTGCGTCACGAGGAGCGTCGCGCAGCCGTGCCGGGCGTGCAGGCGTACCAGCAGGTCCTGGGAGTGGCGCCGCGTCAGGGCGTCGAGCGCGCCGAAGGGCTCGTCGAGCAGCAGCACGGGCGGCCGGCGCACGAGCGCCCGCGCGAGCGCCACCCGCTGCGCCTGCCCGCCCGACAGGTGCGTCGGCCAGGCGTCGGCGCGGTCCGCCAGGCCCACGGCCGCGAGCGCGTCGCGGACGGCGCCCGTCCGGCCCGCGCGCGGCAGCCCGAGACCGACGTTCGCGGCGACCCGACGCCACGGCAGCAGCCGGTGCTCCTGGAACGCGACGCCGGCCGCCCCGGCGAGGGTGACCCGCCCCGCGGCCGGCTCCTCGAGCCCGGCGAGGACCCGCAGCAGCGTCGACTTGCCCGACCCCGAGCGACCCACGAGCGCCACGAGCTCGCCGCGTCCGACCGTCAGGTCGACGCCGTCGAGGACGGTGCGGTCGCCGTAGCGCACGCGCACGCCGTCGGCGCGGACGCCCGCGCCCGCGACGGTCGCCTGTCCCGGCGTGCCCGTCACGGGCGGGACGCGGTGACGTCGAGGGAGACGCGCGCCATGTCGGGCTCGGCGGCGACGAAGCCGAGCTCGGCGTAGTCGCGGGCCAGGGCCTGCAGGCGCGCCACGCCCGCGTCGTCGACGGGCACGATCGCGGGGACGTCGAAGGTGCGGATGACCGCGACCGCCTCGTCCGGTGCACCCGCCGCCGCGTAGAGATCGGCGACCTGCGCCGGGTCGTCCGCGACCGCGGAGGCCTGCGCGACCAGCCCGTCGTAGAGCGCGCGCACCGCGTCGGGATGCTCCTGCGCGAACGCGCGCCGCACGACGTGCACCGAGGCGTTGTGCGACCCCATCGCGTCGCCGCGGGCGAGCACCACCGCGCCCCGCGTGCTGCTCGCCGTCGCGAAGAACTGGTCGTAGGTGGACCACGCATCGATCGAGCCGGCGGCGAACGCGGCGGCGGCGTCGGAGTCCGGCAGGTACACCTTCTCGACGTCGTCGCCCGTGAGCCCGGCGTCGGCGAGCGCCAGCGCCAGGACGTAGTCGCCGGTGCCGCCCGGTGCCGGACCGACCGCGACCGTCCGCCCGCGCAGGTCCGCCACGCCGGCCGCGGGCACGCCGGGTGCCGCCACGACGCCCTGGCTGTCGCCCGAGTACGTCTCCAGCGCGAACGCGACGAGGTCCTGGTCGTCCGCGGCCCACGTCACGAGCCGCGACGCGCCCGTCGAGCCCGCGTCGGCCCGGCCCGCGAGCAGCGCCTCGTAGGCCACGGGCGGCACCGTGAACGGCCCGAGCCACTCGGCCCGCGCACCGGCCGACCCCAGCGCGTCGTCGACGTGCCCGGACGCGCGGCCCAGCGTGAGGGCGTTGGCCGTCGACAGCTCGGCGACCCGTACGGTCACCGCCTCGCCGTTCGCGGCGGTGCCGGGACCGGCGCTGCCGCCGGAGGTCGCGGGTGCGCAGGCGGCGAGCACGGTCGCGGCGACGAGGGTGGCGACGAGGGCGGGTCGGTTCACAGCGGGCTCCGATCGACGGGCCGGAGGCTCCGGCGCGGGAGCCGTGGGCGGGCGCGCCACGGCTGGAGGCGGAGGTCGAGGGCGCGCACGCCCGCGTCGGTCGCCGCGCCGAGCACCGCGTAGAGGGCGACGCAGACGAGCATCACGTCGACGCGCGCGTACTCGCGGGCGGCGGTGAGCAGCGCGCCGACGCCCTCGGCCCCGGTCGTCTCCGCGACGACGAGCGCGACCCAGCCCACGCCGAGCCCGTACCGGACGCCGACGAGGGCCCCCGGGACGGCCCCGGGCAGCAGCACGTGCACCGCCACCGAGCGGCGTGACAGGCCGCAGGTGCGGGCGGCGTCGACGAGGAACGGGTCGACCTCGCGGACCGCCGCGCACGTCGCGACGTACACCGGGACGGCGGCCCCGACCGCGACGAGGACGACCTTCGCCGTCTCGCCGACGCCGAACCACACGACCGCGAGCGGGACGAGCGCGGTGAGCGGGACGGCGCGGAGCATCTGCACGGGCCGGTCGACGAGCACGTCGACGAGCCGCCACGTGCCGGCCGCCAGGCCGAGCACCAGCCCGGCGAGCACCCCGACCCCGGCACCGACCGCGAACCGGACGAGGCTGACACCGAGAGCGGGACCGAGGGTGCCCGCGACGACGAGGTCGGCACCGGCCGCCGCGACGGCCCACGGCGCGGGGAGCCCACGTGCACCGGCACCCGCGGCCAGCGACCACACGGCCAGCACCACGACCACCCCGAGCCACGGCACGAGAAGCTCCCGCGCGCGCGTCAGCGCCGCCCCACCCATCGCGTCCCCCTGCTCCGGTCGGTGGCGCGACCGTAGCGACCCGCCGCACCCGGACCGGGAGTCGTCCCAGGTGCTGGGCGCGGCAGCGGACCCGGCGACGGGCGCCCGGGAGGTGCGCCTAGGATCGCCGACGTGAGCGACCTGCCGAGCCCGATCCCGAGCGACCTGGCGCGGCTGCGCCACAGCATCGACAACATCGACGCGGCGCTCGTCTACCTGCTCGCCGAGCGGTTCAAGGCGACGCAGCAGGTCGGCGTCCTCAAGGCCGAGCACGGCCTGCCCCCGTCGGACCCGGGCCGCGAGGAGCAGCAGGTCGCGCGCCTGCGGGACCTCGCGCACCAGGCAGACCTCGACCCGGTGTTCGCGGAGAAGTTCCTCGCGTTCATCGTCGAGGAGGTCATCCGCCACCACGAGGCGATCGCGCAGGACCACGCGGCGGAGCGCGCGCAGCAGGTCTGACCCGCCCCGGGGTGGCGGGCCGACCGCATCCGGACGAGGGTAGGAGGGGTCAGCTCCGGCAGGCAGCGCGGGCGCTGCACGTGCCGCGCGCCCCGCCGGGGACCGTCGACCCACTCACGAGGTGCTGCATGGATCTGCACTGGCTGAAGCCCCTGCTCGGGCGCCCGGCGCCGTTCACGACCGTCTACCTGGACGTGACACGCGCCGACGTCGCAGGGGAGGCCGAGGCGGCCGACCGGTGGAGGGCCGTGCGCCGTTCGCTCGAGCGCGAGGGAGCGCCCGCGGCCGTGCTGGACGAGATCGGCGAGCTCGTCGCCGTGCCGACGGGCGTGAAGGGGCCGCACGGCCGGGTCGTCGTCGCCGACGCCGAGGGGGTCCGCGTCGACCGCGTGCTGTCCGAGCCGCCCGCCCAGCCGCTCGCCGTGTTCGGGCCTGCCCCCGCGCTGCTCCCCGCCGTGCGGGCCGCGGAGGAGACCGTCGACTACGTGCTCGTCGAGGTGGACCGCAACGGCGCGGACCTCACGTGGCACACGGGCGACGCCGGCCGCACGGGCGACGGGAGCGACGTCGAGCACGTCGAGGGCGGCCACGACGACGTGCACAAGGTCAAGGAGGGCGCGCTGTCCCGCCGGACGCAGACGCGCGCCGAGGACTCGTGGGAGCGCAACGCGGAGGCGGTCGCCGCGACGCTCGCCCGCCGGGTCGCCGAGCGTGCGCCGGACCTGGTGATCCTCACCGGTGACGTGCGGGCCGTGGGGTTGGTGCGCGACGAGGTCGACCAGCACGTGCGGGAGGTCCTCGTCGAGGTGCCGGGCGGGGCGCGCGGCGAGGGCGTGAAGCGGGACGCCTTCGGCGCGAAGGTCGCCGACGCCCTGGACGCGTTCCGCAACCGGCGGCGCGAGGCGGTGCTCGCCCGGTTTCGCGAGGGGCAGGGTCGCGGCGGCGGCACGGTCACGGCGATGGACGACGTGATCGACGTGCTGCGCCGCGGCCAGGTCGACGAGCTCGTGCTGCACGAGTCGACGCTCGCGTCCGGCCTCGCCGACACCGAGCTGTGGGTCGGGCCCGAGCCGCTGCAGGTCGGCACGAGCGGCGCCGACCTCGACGCGCTGGGCGTGGGCGAGGACGCGCGGCGTCGGCTGCCCGCGGGCGTCGCGCTGGTGCGGGCGGCGCTCGGTCAGGACGCGGGGGTGACGTTCGCCGAGGACGGCAGCGTCGAGCTCGTCGACGGGATCGGCGCCGTGCTGCGCTGGTCGGACGGCTCGACGCCGAGCGAGTCGGTGCCGACGCAGTCCGCCGACCAGCGCCGCCTGCGCAACGTGGTCTGACGCGAGGCCCGCCGCCGCGCGGCGACAGCCGTCCGGTCGTCGCCGCGCGGTGTGCTGCGGGTGTGCTCGTCGGCCGCGGGGAAGGCGGCGCGTCAGCCGTCGCCGCGGGTGTCCACGTACAGCGCGTCGATGTCCGCGGCGAAGTCCTTGAGCACGAGAGCGCGCTTCACCTTGAGCGAGGGCGTGAGGTAGCCGTTCGCCTCGGTGAGGTCGGTCGGCAGGACGCGGATCTTGCGGATCGACTCGGCACGCGAGACGGCCTCGTTGGCGCGCTCGACCGCCCGGTCGAGCGCCTCGAGCACGCGCGGGTCGGTCCCGGCCGTGACGGCGTCCATGGCCGGCATCCCGTGGTTGGACAGCCAGCCGGGCAGCATCTCCTCGTCGAGCGTGACGAGCGCGCCGATGAACGGGCGCTGGTCGCCGACGACGACCACCTGGCTGACGATCGGGTGGCCGCGCAGCCGGTCCTCGAGCACCGCGGGGGCGACGTTCTTGCCGCCCGCGGTGACGATGATCTCCTTGGTGCGACCGGTGATGCGCAGGTAGCCGTCGTCGTCGAGCGTGCCCAGGTCACCCGTGCGGAACCACCCGTCGACGAGCGCGTGCGCGGTGGCCTCGGCGTCGTGCCGGTAGCCGCGGAACACGTGCGGGCCCGACACCCAGATGCCGCCCTCGTCGTCGACGCGCACCGCGGTGCCGGGGAACGCCGGGCCGACGGACCCGACCTTCGTCAGGCCTGGGCGGTTGACGGTCGTCGGCGCGGTCGTCTCGGTGAGGCCGTAACCCTCGAGCACCCGCACGCCGATGCCGCGGTAGAAGTGCCCGAGCCGCTCGCCGAGCGGCGCCCCGCCCGAGATCGCCCACTCGGCGCGACCGCCCAGGGCGTCGCGCAGGCGCCGGTGCACGAGGCGTCCCGCGAGCCGGTGCTGCGCGGTGAGCGCGGCCGACGGGCCCGACGGGGTGTCGAGCGCACGCGAGTAGGTGATCGCGACCTTGGCGGCCCAGCGGAACAGGCGCAGCTTCGTGCCGCCGCCGGCCTTCTGCTCGGCGGAGTTGTAGACCTTCTCGAAGACGCGCGGCACCGCGAGCACGAACGTCGGCTGGAACGCCGCCAGGTCCCGCAGCAGGTTGCGCGTGTCCGGGGTGTGACCGAGCACGGCACCCGAGGGGATGCAGAGCACCTCGATGTACCGGGCGAACACGTGCGCGAGCGGCATGAACAGCAGCGTGCGCGAGTGCGGCTCGGCGCAGACCTCCGCGAGACCGGCGACGCCGTTGAGCGTGTGCACGACGAAGGTGCCGTGCGTGAGCTCGACGCCCTTGGGCCGTCCCGTCGTGCCCGACGTGTAGATCACCGTCGCGAGGTCGTCGCGGCCCGCGAGGGCTGCCCGCCGGTCGATCTCCTCGTCCGGCACCGCGGCACCGTCGGCGACGAGCGCGTCCAGACCGCCGTCGTCGATGACGACGACGTGCGCGAGACCGGGAAGGTCGTCCCGCACCTGGCCGACGACCTGCGCGTGCGCGGGCGTCTCGACGACCGCGACCTTGGCGCCGGTGTCCGCGGCGATCCAGCGGACCTGCTCGGGCGACGACGTCTCGTAGACCGGCACGCCCACGGCGCCCGCGGTCCAGATCGCGAAGTCGACGAGCGTCCACTCGTAGCGCGTGCGCGACATGAGGGCCACGCGGTCGCCCGGCTCGACGCCGCGGGCGACGAGGCCCTTGGCGACCGCCCGGACCTCGGCGGCGAACGCGGCGACGGTCACGGGCACCCAGGCGCCGTCCGGCCCTGTCGGGCGCTCGGCGAGGACGCCGTCGGGGTCGCGTGCCAGCCGCTGGGCGAGCAGGCCGGGGATGTTGGCGCGCTCGTCGACCTGGACGTCGGTGGGGGAGTCGAACTCGCGCACGTCAGACCGCCTGCACGAGCGCGGCGTCGCGCGCGACGACCTGCTCGCCGTCGGCGTCGACCAGCTCGAGCGTCCCGACGACGCGCCCGGCGGCCCGCACGTCGTCCAGCGCGACGTCGACACCGGCGCGCAGCGCGGCGGGCACCGCGAGCGCGACCGCGCTGATCTCGGTCCGCATCGACACCTTCGCCTCGGACTTCACCTTGCGCAGCGCCGCGAGCGCGGCACCGGCGGCGGCGACGACGCCCGGGTCGGCGTCACCCGCGGCAGCGCGCAGCGGTGCGGCGTCGGGCCACGGCGCGCGGTGCACCGAGCCCTCGCGCCACCACGACCAGACCTCTTCGGTCGCGAACGGCAGCACGGGCGCGAACAGCCGGAGCATGACGTCGAGCGCGAGCCCGAGCGCGGCGCGGGCCGACGCGGTCTCGGCGGACACCTGCTCGGCGCCGGCGCCGTACGCGCGGTCCTTGACGAGCTCGAGGTAGTCGTCGCAGAACGTCCAGAAGAACGTCTCCGACAGCTCCAGGGCGCGCGTGTGGTCGTACGCGTCGAGCGCCGCGGTGGCCTTCTCGACGACGTCCGCCAGGCCCGCGAGCATCGCGCGGTCGAGGTCGACCGTGACGAGCGCGGGGTCGAGGTCGGCGGTGCCGAACGACAGCGCGAACTTCGAGGCGTTGAGGATCTTGATCGCCAGGCGGCGGCCGATCTTCATCTGGCCGACCTCGAACGCGGCGTCGGTGCCGAGGCGTGCGGACGCCGCCCAGTAGCGGACCGCGTCGGAGCCGTGCTCCTCGAGCAGGCCCATGGGCGTGACGACGTTGCCCTTGGACTTCGACATCTTCTTGCGGTCGGGGTCGAGGATCCAGCCGCTGATCGCCGCGTCGGACCACGGCAGGCTGCCGTGCTCGAGGTGCGAGCGGACCACGGTCGAGAACAGCCAGGTGCGGATGATGTCCTGCCCCTGCGGGCGCAGGTCCATGGGGAACACGCGCGCGAACAGGTCGGGGTCCGTGCGCCAGCCGCCGACGATCTGCGGCGTCAGCGAGCTCGTCGCCCAGGTGTCCATGACGTCCGGGTCGCCGACGAAGCCGCCGGGCACGCCGCGCTGGTCGGCCGTGTAGCCCGCGGGCACGTCGGACGAGGGGTCGACGGGGAGCTGGTCCTCGGACGGCAGCAGCGGCGCACCGTGGTCGGGCTCGCCGTTCTCGTCGAGGCGGTACCAGACGGGGAACGGCACGCCGAAGAAGCGCTGCCGCGAGATGAGCCAGTCGCCGTTGAGGCCGCCGACCCAGTTCTCGTAGCGGACGCGCATGAACTCGGGGTGGAAGCCGAGCTCGGCACCGCGTGCGAGCAGCGCGTCGCGCAGCTCCGCGTCGCGGCCGCCGTTGCGGATGTACCACTGGCGGCTCGTGACGATCTCGAGGGGCTTGTCGCCCTTCTCGTAGAAGTTCGCCTTGCGCTGCGTCTTGACCGGCTCGCCGTCGAGGTCGCCCGATGCCCGCAGCCCGGCCACGACCGCCTCACGTGCGGAGAAGGTCGTCTTGCCGGCGAGCTCGGCGAACGCCGCCTGCCCCGCCTCGGTGGTGATCCACTCCGGCGTCTCACGCACGAGGCGACCGTCGCGGCCCACGACCGAGCGGGTCGGCAGCTGCAGCTCGCGCCACCACTGCACGTCGGTCAGGTCGCCGAACGTGCAGCACATCGCGATGCCGGCGCCCTTGTCGGGCTCGGCGGCGGGGTGCGCGAGCACCGGCAGCTCGACGCCGAACAGGGGCGAGGTGACCGTCGTGCCGAACAGGTGCTGGTAGCGCTCGTCGTCGGGGTGCGCGATGAGCGCGACGCACGCGGGCAGCAGCTCGGGGCGCGTCGTCTCGATGTGGACGGGCTCGCTCCCATCCCGGTGGAAGGCCACGCGGTGGAACGCGCCCGGGTAGTCGCGGGCCTCGAGCTCGGCCTGCGCGACGGCCGTCTGGAACGTCACGTCCCACAGGCCCGGGGCCTCGGCCTGGTACGCCTCGCCGCGCGCGAGGTTGCGCAGGAACGCCTGCTGCGCGACGGCGCGCGCCTCGGCGGACACCGTCTGGTACGTCATCGACCAGTCGACCGACAGGCCCAGGTGGCGCCACAGCGCCTCGAACTGGCGCTCGTCGTCGGCCGTCAGGCGCTCGCACAGCTCGACGAAGTTGCGGCGGCTCACGGGCACCTGGTCGGCGGGCTTGACCGGCTTGCCGTCCGTGCCCTCGTGCGGCGGGACGAAGTCCGGGTCGTAGGGGAGCGACGGGTCGCAGCGCACGCCGTAGTAGTTCTGCACGCGGCGCTCGGTGGGCAGGCCGTTGTCGTCCCAGCCCATCGGGTAGAAGACCTCGCGCCCGCGCATGCGGCGGAAGCGCGCGACGACGTCGGTGTGCGTGTAGGAGAACACGTGGCCCACGTGCAGCGAGCCCGACACCGTGGGCGGCGGGGTGTCGATCGAGTAGATCTCCTCGCGCGTGCGCGACCGGTCGAACGCGTACAGGCCCTGCTGCGTCCACGCGGCGTCCCAGCGCTGCTCGAGCCCGTCGAGCGAGACCTTGTCCGGTACCGCCCGCGTGCCCGTGCTGCCAGGGGTCGTCGAGGGGGCGGTCGGGTTCAGGTCGCTCATGGGCACACATCCTCCCAGATCCGCGGGGTCGGACCGTGCCCGTCGGGAACACGCCCGACACATGGCGGGGTTAGTGTCGCCGAGGGCCCACCCGCACGGGGTGGCGTGCCCGGCACCGACGAGGGAGAGCACGCGGGTGAGTGTGACGGCGAACGGTCTGACGGTCGGCTACGCGGCGATGCTGGAGCAGTTCCACCCGACGGAGGCCGTGGCCCTGTCCGCGTACGCCGAGGAGCACGGCTTCTCGGGCGTCATGGCGGCGGACCACTTCCAGCCGTGGGTGCCGGCGCAGGGGCAGTCGTCCTTCGTCTGGAACGTGCTCACCGCGATCGGCGAGCGCACGCGCGGCGACTTCGGGCCCGGCGTGACCGCCCCGACGTTCCGCTGGCACCCCGCGATGGTCGCGCAGGCGTCGGCGACGCTCGCCGCGATGTACCCCGGGCGGCACTGGCTCGGGCTCGGGTCCGGCGAGGCGCTCAACGAGCACATCATCGCCGAGTACTGGCCCGAGGCGCCGGAGCGCATCAACCGCATGTTCGAGGCCATCGACATCATCAAGAAGCTGTTCACCGCGTCGCTCGCGGGGCGCGACGTCAAGCACGCCGGGCAGTTCTACAAGCTCGAGTCCACGCGGCTGTGGACCATGCCGGAGGAGGCGCCCGAGATCCTCGTCGCGACCGCCGGTCCCGTGACGGCGAAGCGCGCGGGCAAGCACGCGGACGGGCTCATCACGGTCGGCGCGCCGCTGGAGAAGATCAGCGGGCTGTTCGGCAAGTTCCACGAGGGGGCGCGCGAGGCCGGCCGCGACGGCGAGGCCATGCCGAAGGTGCTGCAGCTGCACCTGTCGTGGGCGCCGACCGACTCCGAGGCGCTGGCCAACGCGATGCACGAGTGGCCCAACGGCGGCATGAAGTTCCCCAAGGCCGACATCCGCTCGCCGTTCGACTTCGAGCAGATGGCCAAGCTCGTGCGGCCCGAGGACTTCGAGGGCCGCATGGTCATCTCGTCCGACCCCGACGTGCACCGGGCCGAGATCCAGAAGTACGTGGACCTCGGCTTCGACCGCGTCTACCTGCACAACGTCGGGCGCAACCAGCGCGAGTGGATCGAGGTCTTCGGCGAGCAGGTGCTGCCGAAGCTGGTGCGGTGATGGACGGCGAGCTGCGGGTCTGGGCGCCCGCCGGGCTCGGCGAGGTCCGGCCGGGCGACGACCTGGCCGCGCTCCTCGTCGAGCTGCTGCGCGCCGACGCGGCCGCCGTGCCGGGGCGGGCGCTCGCGGACGGCGACGTCCTGGTGCTCACGAGCAAGGTCGTCTCGAAGGCGGAGGGGCGCGTGGTCGCCGCCGCCGACCGCGAGCAGGCGATCACCGACGAGACGGTCCGCGTCGTGGCGACGCGCGAGCACGCGTCCGGGGTGACGCGGATCGTGGAGAACCGGCTGGGGCTGGTCATGGCTGCGGCGGGCGTGGACGCGAGCAACACGCCCGACGGGACCGTGCTGCTGCTCCCGCTCGACCCCGACGCGTCCGCCCGGCGCGTGCGGGCGGTGGTCGCCGCGGCGCTCGGGGTGCGCGTCGGGGTGGTCGTGAGCGACACCGCGGGTCGCCCCTGGCGCCAGGGCGTGGCCGACCTCGCGATCGGGGCCGCGGGGGTCGCCGTGCTGGACGACCTGCGCGGGCAGGTCGACAGCTTCGGGCGGCCGCTGACGATGACGGTGACCGCGGTGGCCGACGAGATCGCCGCGGCGGGCGAGCTCGTCAAGGGCAAGGCGTCGGGGCGGCCGCTCGCCGTGGTGCGGGGCCTCGCGCACGTCGTCACCGACGACGACGGGCCCGGGGCGCGTGTGCTCGTGCGCACGGGGGACGAGGACATGTTCCGGCAGGGGAGCGCCGAGGCGTACGCGCAGGGCTGGAAGGACGCGCTCGAGCGCGACTGACCGCGCTCCGGCGCGCCGCGCGCGCCCGCTCCCGACGCAGGTCGTCCCCGTGCGACACCACGCCTGACACCATCCGACGCCACATTGGTGTCACAAGGGCTTGCGATGACACCACGGTGGTGTCATGCTGGTTCTATGGAACTCGGGCAGTACGTGAACGACCTCCAGCGTCAGCTCCTGGACGCCGCGGAGCACGGCGGGGACGACACCCGCGCCGTCGCCGAGCGGCTCGCCGCGGGCCTCGACGCCGCCACCCGCCTCGTGCTGCTCGACGCGCTGTCGGCCGCCGCCGGCGAGATCACGCGTGACCTCGCCCCCGGCTCGGTCGACGTCCGCCTGCGCGGGCGCGAGGTCGAATTCGTCGTGACCCAGCCCGCGTCCGAGAACGACGTCGAGGAGACGAGCACGGCGACGGCCGCGCCCGTCGACCTCGACGACGTGAGCACCTCGCGCACCACGCTCCGCCTGCCCGACGCGCTCAAGGCGCGCGTCGACGAGGCGGCCGCCGCCGACGGGCTGTCCGTCAACGCGTGGCTCGTCCGCGCGATCGCGGCAGCACTGCAGCCCAAGCAGCGCCGATCCGCGCAGCGCACGCTGCGCACCGGCGACAGCTTCGCCGGCTGGGCCCGCTAGCCCAGCACCGCTCCACCCCGGGACGACCGGGAACCACCGAGCACCACCAGCCCCGCGGACCCGCGGGGTCGGACGAGCACACCCTGACAACGGGAGGCGTCAGCATGCCCACCTACAGCACCCCCGAGGCCATCGACCTCGCGGTCCACGTCCCGGTCGGCGACCTGCGCGTCGTCGCGAGCGACCGGACCGACACGGTCGTGACCCTCGCGCCGTCGAACCCCGCGAAGGACGGCGACCACCGAGCCGTCGAGGAGACGAAGGTCGCGCTCGACGGACGACGGCTCACCGTCCTCGGCCCCCGGCCCCGCCTGAGCTGGATCGGCCCCGGCCCGTCCGAGTCCGTCGACGTCACCGTCGAGCTGCCGGCCGGGTCACGCCTGACCGCGGAGCTCTCGGTCGGCACCGTGCACACCGTCGGACGGCTCGGCGCGACGCGAGCCAAGAGCTCAGCCGTTCACCTCGGCACGACGGGCGACCTGTGGGTCCGTGCGATGCACGGCGAGGTCGAGGTGGAGCACGTCGAGGGCACCGCCGAGATCACGGCCGACCACGGCCGCGTCCGGCTCGGCACGGTCGACGGCGACGCCGTGGTCAAGGCGTCGCACGGCTCGGTCCACGTCGAGGAGTCCCGGGGCGACCTCGAGGCCAAGCTCTCGTACGGGGACCTCGACATCGAGCGGGCCCTCGGCTCGGTCGGCGCGAAGACCGCCTACGGCTCGATCCGTCTCGGCGAGGTGTCGAGCGGGTCGATCCAGGTCGAGAGCGGCTACGGGCAGGTCTCCGTCGGTGTGCGCCCCGGCGTCGCCGCGTGGCTCGACCTGTCCTCCAAGGACGGCCGCGTCCGCAACCAGCTCGACGGCGAGCGCACGCCCGACGAGGGCGAGCTCACCGTCGCGGTCCGGGCGCGCACGCGCTCGGGCGACATCACGGTCCAGCACGCCCGCTGAGCGGGCACCCACCACCACGAGAAGGGAACGCGACACCTCATGAGCACCAGCACACAACCCGCCATCCGCGTGCGCGGCGTCGAGAAGTCGTTCGGCGACCTGCACGTCCTGCGGGGCGTCTACCTCGACGTCGCACCGGGCAGCATCTTCGCCCTGCTCGGCTCGAACGGCGCCGGCAAGACGACCATGGTCCGGATCCTGTCGACGCTGCTCGCTCCCGACGCCGGCACCGCCGTCGTCAACGGGTTCGACGTCACGACCGCACCGCGCGACGTGCGCGAGTCGATCAGCCTCACGGGGCAGTTCGCGGCGGTCGACGAGATCCTGTCGGGCCGCGAGAACCTCGTCCTGGTCGCGCGCCTGCGCCACCTCGACGACCCGGGCGCGATCGCGGACGACCTGCTCGCCCGGTTCAGCCTCACCGACGCCGGGTCGCGGCGCGTGTCGACCTACTCCGGCGGCATGCGGCGACGTCTCGACATCGCGATGAGCCTCGTCGGGCACCCGACCGTGCTGTTCCTCGACGAGCCGACGACGGGGCTCGACCCGGAGGCGCGGCAGGAGGTCTGGCAGGTCATCCAGGGCCTCGCCCGGCAGGGAACGACGGTGCTGCTCACCACGCAGTACCTCGAGGAGGCCGAGCAGCTCGCCGACCGCATCGCGATCCTCCACCAGGGCCGCATCATCGCGAACGGCACGCTCGCCGAGCTCAAGGCGCTCCTGCCGCCCGCGACCGTCGAGTACGTCGAGAAGCAGCCGACGCTCGAGGAGATCTTCCTCGCGCTCGTCGGGACCCGCGCCACCACCGACTCCCAGAAGGACCCGTCATGAGCACCCACGCCTACGCCGACACCCGCGCCCTCACGGGCCGGTCGCTGCGCCACATCAGCCGCAGCGCCGACACCATCATCACGACCGCGCTCACGCCGATCGCCCTGCTGCTGCTGTTCGTGTACGTCTTCGGTGGCGCGATCGAGAGCGGGACCGCGAACTACGTCAACTACCTGCTGCCCGGGATCCTGCTCATCGCGATCGCGTCCGGCATCGCCTACACGGCCGTCCGGCTGTTCACCGACATGCAGAGCGGCATCTTCGAGCGGTTCCACTCGATGCCGATCGCCCGGTCGTCGGTGCTGTGGGCGCACGTGCTCACGTCGCTCGTCGCCAACGGGATCACGGTCGTGATCATCGTGGTCGTCGGGCTCCTGATGGGCTTCCGCACCTCGGCGGGCGTCGGGGCGTGGCTCGCGGTGGCCGGGATCCTCGCGCTGTTCACGCTGGCTCTCACCTGGCTCGCCGTCATCGCCGGGCTCACCGCGAAGTCCGTCGACGGGGCCGCGGGCTTCTCCTACCCGCTGATCTTCCTGCCGTTCATCAGCTCGGCCTTCGTGCCCACCGAGTCGATGCCGGGCCCGGTGCAGTGGTTCGCCGAGCACCAGCCGGTGACGTCGATCGTCGACACCATCCAGCACCTGTTCGCGGGCGAGCCCGTCGGCAACGACATCTGGGTCGCGCTCGGCTGGTGCGTGGGCATCCTCGTCGTCGCCTACCTCGGCGCGATGTCCGCCTACCGGCGCCGCGTGCGCTGATGTCGCACCGCCCGAACCCCGTCCGGAACCCGGACTGAGGCGCCAGGATCCTCGACCGCACGCCGGTCGGGGATCGTGGCGTGTCAGCCCTCGGCCGCCGGCGTCGCGGCGGCGACCTGCGCGGACTGCCCGGTCGCGCCGGCCTCGCCCGCCGGGATCGGCTCGGCGACCACGGCGGTGCCGTAGACGCACACCTCGCTGAAGTTGCCGACCGCGCCCGTGTCGAACCGCATCGCCACGACCGCGTTCGCGCCGCGCTCGCGCGCCTCGTCGACCATGCGCCGCATGACCTCGTGGCGGCTCTCGTACATGATCGTCGTGTACTCGGGGATCTCGCCGCCGCCGATGGCGCGCAGGCTCGCGGTGAACGCACCGCCGATGTTCGTCGAGCGCACCGTCAGGCCCATGACCTCGCCCAGCACCGCCTGGATGCGGTAGCCGGGGATCTCGTTCGTCGTCACCACGATCACCGCTGCATCGTGGCACGGCGGTCGCACGGCGGCCCGGGTCCGGACCGCCGACCACGCGTCCGGGTCAGCCGCGCGCGGCCTTCGCCGCCGCCTTCGCGGCCTGCTTCGTCGCACGCACCTCGGCGAGCGACGTCGGGTCGGTGACGTCGGCGATCGAGCGGCGCGACCCCTCCTCGCCGTACGCGCCCGCCGCCTCGCGCCAGCCGTCGGGCGTGACGCCGTACTGCTTGCCGAGCAGCGCGAGGAAGATGCGCGCCTTCTGGTCGCCGAACCCGGGCAGGGCCTTGAGCCGCTTCAGCACGGTCGCGCCGTCCGGGTCGCCCGTGGTCCAGATGCGCGCGACGTCGCCGTGGTACTCCTCGACGACCGCGCGCGCGACCGCCTGGATGCGGCCCGCCATCGACCCCGGGTAGCGGTGCACCGCCGGCGGCGTCGCGCACAGCGCCGCGAACTGCTCCGGGTCGGCGTCGGCGACCTCGTGCACGTCGAGCCCCCCCATGCGCTCCGCGATCTTGGAGGGCCCGGCGAACGCGCTCTCCATCGTGACCTGCTGATCGAGCAGCATGCCCACGAGCAGCGCGAACGGGTCGTCGGACAGGAGGTGGTCGGCGGCTGCGTCGCCGGTGAGCCAGAGCGTCATGCGCCCATCCTGGACCGCGGACCGGCGCGGTGGGCAGCGGCGACGTCGACGAGCGTGTCGAGGTCGGCAGGGTCGTCGACGTCGTGGCGGAGCGACGAGGTCGACGGGACGTCGAGGCGGACGTGGCCCGCGGCGGCGTGCCGGGCCGACGACCCCGCGCCGAAGGCGGGTCGAGGGTCGACGCGTGCGGCAGCCGTGAGGAGCGTCGTGCCGGTGCCCTGCGCGTCGGGGACGTGCGCACGCGGGTGCGCGGACGCGAGCCGCAGTGCGGCGTCGAGATCGTCGGGGCGCAGGCCGGGCAGGTCGCCCAGCAGCACCGCGACCGCTGCCGAGGGGTCGAGGCGGCGGGCGTGCGTGACACCCGCGAGCACCGCCGCGTCCAGGCCGCCTCCGGGCGGCTCGTCGACGACGACCGCCCCGCCGCGCTGCGCCCACGACCCGAGCAGCGGGTCGGGCGTCACGAGGACGACCCGCTCCACGTCGTCGGCGGCCGACGCCGCCGCGAGCGTGTCGAGCGCCATCGACCGCACGAACCGGGCGCGCTCGTCGTCGGGCAGGACGGGGGCGAGGCGCGACTTGCCGCGGCGGGCGTCCTTGACGGGGACGACCACCGTCCAGGCGGTCACGGCAGCCGGTCCACGAGCGCGAGTGCGCGGGCCGCGATCGCGGCGGTCGCGGGGACGTCGGTCATGAGGGTCGGCGCAGCCTCGACCGTCCAGCCTTCGGCGCGCAGCGGCGCGACCGCGTCCGCGTCGGCGTCGTCGACGAGCCACGCGTCGAGCACGCCGCCGTCGGCGCGCCGACCGTAGTGCCGGGCGACGGCGTGGGCGGCGGTCGCGACGTCGATCGCAGCCAGGCACGCGTCGGCCATGCCGCGCACGGGTGCGCCCCCGATCACGGGGCTCACGCCGACGACGGGGGCGGCCGTGGCGCGCAGCGCGTCGCGCACGCCGGGGACCGCGAGGATCGTGCCCACCGACACGACGGGGTTGGACGGCGGCACGACGACCACGTCGGCGCCCGCGAGCGCGTCGAGCACGCCCGGGCCCGCGGTCGAGCCGTCGAGACCGACCTGCACGAACCGGCGCGCGGGCACGCCGGCGCGGTGCAGCACCCACCACTCCTCGAAGTGCATCATCCGGCCGTCGACGGTCTCGACGTGGGTCTCGACCTCGTCGTCCGACATCGGCAGCAGCGTCACGCCCGGCTGCCAGCGTTCGGCGAGCCGCGCGGTCACGGCCGACAGGGGCACGCCCGACAGCAGCAGCTCGGTGCGCGCGAGGTGGGTCGCGAGGTCCAGGTCGCCGAGCGTGAACCACTCCCAGCCCAGGCCGTACGCGGCGAGGTCGTCGGACACGCGGCGGCTCTCGTCGCGGCGCCCCCAGCCCTGCTGCTCGTGCACGGCGCCGCCGAGGGTGTACATGAGGGTGTCGAGGTCGGGGCACACGCGCACGCCGTGCAGCCACAGGTCGTCGCCCGTGTTCGCCACGACGGTGACCTGCGCGGTCGTGCCGCCGGCACCGTCGGGCAGGCGCTCCCGCAGGAGCGCGAGAAGCCCGCGCGTGAAGCGGGCGCCGCCGACGCCGCCGGACAGGACGGTGATCCTCATGGCTCTCCCGCGGTGACGCCCGCGCGCACGGGTGCGGGCTCGTGGAACGCGATGACGGGGCGCCCCGTGCGGGGGTGCTCCAGGACGTCGGCCTCGACGCCGTACACCTCGCGCAGCAGCGCGGGTCGCAGCACCTCGCGGGGGTGACCCGCCGCCGCGAGCCGCCCCTGCGACAGCACGAGGACGTGCTCGCAGAACGCCGCGGCGAGGTTGAGGTCGTGCAGCGCCGCGACCGTGGTGGTGCCGAGGTCACGGACGAAGGCGAGCAGCTGGAGCTGTGCGCTCACGTCGAGGTGGTTGGTGGGCTCGTCGAGCAGCAGCAGCTCGGGCTCCTGCGCGAGCGCGCGGGCCACGTGCACGCGCTGCCGCTCGCCGCCCGACAGCGTCGCCCACGCGCGGTCGGCGAGGTGGGTGGCGTCGGCGGCGGCGAGCGCCCGGTCGACCGCGTCGTCGCCCGGGTCCGCGCCCCACAGCGTCCGGTAGGGGATGCGGCCCAGCGCGACGACCTCGCGCACCGTGAGCGGCACGGTGCTCGACGACTCCTGCTCCAGGAGCGCGATGCGGCGGGCCCGTTCCCGGCGGCCGAGCGACGCGACGGGCACCGGCTTCTCCGGGGCCGTGCCGACGAGCACGGCGCCGCGCTCGGGCTCCAGCAGCCCTGCGACCAGGCGCAGCAGCGTCGACTTGCCCGCGCCGTTGGGGCCGAGCAGGCCCGTGAAGTGCCCGGGCGGGGGAGTCGCGTCGACGCCGTCCACCACCCAGCGGCCACCGAGCCGCGTGCCGACGCCGTCCAGCCTCAGGTCCATGCCGACCCCCGTCCCCGCCGCAGCAGCACCGCGAACACGGGCACGCCGACGAGCGCGGTGACGATGCCGACGGGCAGCTCGCGCGGGTCGAACACCGTGCGCGCGAGCGTGTCGGCCCACACGAGCAGCACCGCGCCCGCGAGCGCCGCGACGGGCAGCAGGCGCCGGTGCGCGGGACCGGTGAGGGCGCCGACGGCGTGCGGCAGGACGAGCCCGACGAACCCGATCGCGCCGCTCACGGCCACCATCGCGCCCGTGAGCAGCGCGACGAGCGTCATGAGCGTCCACCGGGTGCGGTCGACGTCGATGCCGAGCGCCGCCGCCGAGGTGTCGCCGAACGCGAACGCGTCGAGCCGCTGCCCGGCGAGCACGACGACCGTCCCGACGACGAGCACCGCGACCCCGGCGATGGCAACCGACGTCCACGTGGCGCCCGCGAGGGAGCCGAGCAGCCACGACAGGATCTCGCGGTAGGAGTCGCCGGTCGCCGTCCAGAAGATGACGAACGACGTGCCGGCCGCCGCCAGCTGCGACACCGCGAGCCCGGCGAGCACCGCGCGCCCGGGCGCGAGCGTGCCCTGCGAGCGGGCGAGCGCGAGGGTCGCGACGAGCGCCGCCATCGCCCCGACGAACGCGGCGACCGGCAGCAGGACCGCGACGCCGACGACGAGCACGGCGACCGCGCCGAGCGACGCACCCGACGACAGCCCGAGCAGGTACGGGTCGGCGAGCGGGTTGCGCGTGAGGCTCTGCATGACGGCACCCGCGAGCGCGAGCCCCGCGCCGACCGCCGCGCCCGTGAGCACGCGCGGCAGCCGCAGCTCCCAGACGATCGCGTCGAACCGGGGGTCGACCGGCGTGACGGGCAGGCCGAGGTGGGTGCCGATGCTGCGCGCGACCTCGCCGACGGACAGGTCGGCGGGGCCGATCGTCACGGCGACGAGCACCGTCGCGACGAGCGCGGCGACGCCGACCGCGAGGAGCAGCGGAAGCGGGGCGCGCCGGGACGCGGGCGGCGTCGCCGGTGCGGTCGGGTGCGTCGCGCGGGGCGTGGCGGTGGTGGTCGTCCCGGTCACCGCCCCTCGAGCGCGGCGACCTGGTCCGCGATGTCCGCGACCGCCTCGGCGTTGCGCACGCCCGCCTCGGTCGCCGCGAACGGGACCGTCACGTAGCGCTTCTCCTGCACGGCCCGCAGGACCGACGTGGCCGGGTTGCTCTCGAGCAGCTCGATCTTCTTCTCGGCGGTGTTCCAGGTGGCGTCGACGAGCACGATGACGTCGGGGTCGGCCGCGACGACCTGCTCCCAGCCGACCGACGTCCAGGTGTCGTGCACGTCGCCGAACACGTTCGTCAGCCCCGCGGCGTCGAGGATCATCTGCGGCGCGCCGATGCCCGCGCCGACGTAGGGCGTGTCCGAGCCCGACGAGTACCACAGCGCGGTGGTCGGCTCCGCGGGCTTCTCGACGTCCGCGAGCGTCTCGCGCTGCGCGGCGACGAGCTCCTCGGCGGCGTCCTGCGCGCCGAACAGCGACGCGACCTCGCGGATCTCGTCCTCGACGACGTCGAACGTCAGCGGGTCGGGCTGGTAGCCCTCCTCCTTGCACGCCGCGGGGGACACGTAGGTGCCGATGCCGCGGTCGGCGAGGGTCGCGCGGTCCCCGGCGCCGTCGGCGGAGAAGTTCGACTCCCAGCCCGCGTAGACGAAGTCGGGCGTGAGCGCGAGCAGCGCCTCCTGGCCGGGCACCTTGTCGGACACGACCGGCACGGCGTCGTACGCGGCGGCCCACTGCTCGGGCACGGGGCCGTCCGCGAACGCGGTGCCGACGAGCCGGTCGCCCAGCCCGAGCGCGAGCATCATCTCGGTCGACGACGACTTGATCGTCACGACGCGCTCCGGCGGCGCCTCGACCGTCACGGGCGTGCCGCAGTTGTCGAGCTCCACGGGAGTGAACCCCGAGCCGGTGGTCGGGGTGGCGCTGGTGGCGCCACCGGCCTGCGCGTCGGCGGCGCACGCGGACGCCCCGAGGGCGACGGCGGCGAGCACGGCGAGGCTGGCGGCGGGACGGACGGCACGGCGGGGCATCGACACTCCGAGGATCTGCGCCGGGGCCTGCGACCCCAGCGCGGGCGGGGGTGCGCGGCGGTGCGCACGACAGGGACGGGTGCACGTCGCACCCCGGACGGCCGCCGAGTGCCGGGCGGCGCGACCCGGGCCAGAGCGGGCCGGGTTCCGCGCACAGCCTAGGCCGCGCCGGGGCGTGCGACGCAAGTGCACGGCTGTCCGCCGTGGGCGAAGCGGCCGGTCAGGGCCCTGCGGCGAGCGCGAGCGCCTGCGCGACCTCGGCCACGTCGCCCACGAGCAGCCCGACGGTGACACGCAGGTGCCCGCCGGGGGCGTCGTGCGTGCCGTCGCCGTCCGCGGGCCGTGTCGGCGTCGACGTGCCGGGCGTCGCCGGGCCGCGTGACCAGCCGGAACCGGCCGGGCCACCCGGTCCGCCCGCGCCGGCCGTCCCGGCGACGAACGGGGACCCCGGCGCGGCACGGATCCCGGCCGCCTCGAGCCGCAGGAGCGCGGTGCGCTCGTCGTGCACGGGGAGCCACAGGTTGATGCCGTCGCCGCCGTCGACGTGCACGTCGAACAGCGCGAGCGCGGTCGTGAGCGCGCGTCGCCGGGCGAAGTACACGCGCCGCGCGTGCGCGACCGCGTCGACCGCGGCCGGGTCGGTGAGCAGGTCGACGAGCACGTGCTGGAGCAGCCGGCTGGTCCACCCCGGGCCGAGCATCCGCCGGGCGACGAGCGCGTCGAGCACGCGGGCCGGGCCGCCGACGGCCGCGAGCCGCAGGTCGGGGCCGTGCGACTTGGAGTAGGACCGCACGTGCACGGTCGCGTCGGGCAGCCACGTGCCGAGGGACACGTCACGCGCCGACGAGATCTGCCCGCAGTGGTCGTCCTCGATCACGGTCACGGGGGAGTGGTGGCGGCGCACGACCGCGGCGAGCTCGCGCGCGCGGGTCGGGGTGAGGCTCGCACCGGTGGGGTTGTGGGCGCGCGGCTGCAGGACGACGACCGTCGCGCCGGCGTCGAGCGCACGGGCCAGCGCGTCGGGACGCATGCCGTTGCGGTCGAGCGCGCACGCGACGCGCGGCAGCCCGAGCTGGTCGAGCAGGTCGAACAGCGGCGGGAAGCCGGGGTCCTCGACCGCGACGCGGTCGCCGAACGACGCGACCTGCTCGAGCGTGCGGCTGATCGCGTCGACCGCGCCGTCGACGACGGTGAGCCGCTGCGGCACGAACGGCCACGACTCGCGCAGCAGCGACTCGAGCTCGGGCACGAGCGGCGCCGACAGGTACGTGCCGGCCTCGGCGGCGGGCGTGCGGGCCGCCACACGGGCCAGCGCGGGACCGAGTGCGGGCAGCAGCTCGGGGTCGGGCGTGCCGGTGGACAGGTCGAGCCGCGCGGGCGCGCCCCCGGCCAGGTCGCGGTAGCGGGGCGGGAGCCACGCGGCGGGCGGCGGCAGGACGAACGTGCCGGCGCGGCCGCGCGACGCGACGAGCCCGACGGTCGCGAGCGCCTGGAACGCGCCGCTCACCGTCGCGGGGCTCACGCCCAGGTCGATCGCGAGCGCGCGGACCGTCGGCAGGCGGTCGCCGGGCACGAGGTCGCCGCCGTGCACGAGGCGCGCGACGGCGGCCGCGATGCCGCGCGGCGACCGGTCGTCGACGTGGGAGGCCAGGTCCATGCGCGCAGCATGCCCGCGCGCGGGGCGTGCCCCGGCACCTCGCAGCCCGACGAAAGGGACGGTGGACCAGGTGTTTACACAGGGGCCCCGGTTGTTCGCGTGGCGGAAACGGAGGGTAACGCCGCAGAAATGTTCAACGCCGACAGTCACATTCCACGGCGACGGGGCCCGGCCCGGCAGGCATGGCCCGTCGCACAACGGGGAGACCGCCACCTCCCGTCGGGGCCGGGTCCCCGTCGACGGCCCGACCGAGGACCGGAGGACCCCCATGACCGTCGTACGTGTCGCGTTCACCCAGGCCACCTGGACCGGCGACAAGGAGTCGATGATCGCGCTGCACGAGGCCTGGACGCGCGAGGCCGCGTCGGCCGGTGCGCAGGTGATCTGCTTCCAGGAGCTGTTTTACGGGCCGTACTTCGGCATCACGCAGGACACGGCCTACTACGACTACGCGGAGTCGGTGCCCGGCCCGACGACCGAGCGGTTCGCGGCCCTCGCCGCCGAGCTCGGCATGGTGATCGTGCTCCCGGTGTACGAGGAGGACCAGCCGGGCGTGCTGTACAACACGGCCGCGGTCATCGACGCGGACGGCACGTACCTCGGCAAGTACCGCAAGCACCACATCCCGCACCTGCCGAAGTTCTGGGAGAAGTTCTACTTCCGGCCCGGCAACCTCGGGTACCCGGTGTTCGAGACGGCCGTCGGGAAGATCGGCGTGAACATCTGCTACGACCGGCACTTCCCCGAGGGATGGCGCGTGCTCGCGCTGGGCGGCGCGGAGATCGTGTTCAACCCGAACGCGACCGCGCCCGGCATCTCCAACAAGCTGTGGGAGATCGAGCAGCCGGCCGCGGCCGTCGCCAACGGGTACTTCGTCGTCGCGAACAACCGCGTGGGCCGCGAGGAGAACGAGTACGGCGACGAGGCGGTCGCGTTCTACGGCTCGTCGTACGCCGTGGGTCCCGACGGCAACTACGTCGGCGAGGTCGGCTCGACCACCGAGGACCAGCTGCTCGTCCGCGACCTCGACCTCGACCAGATCCGCGAGGTCCGCGAGCGCTGGCAGTTCTTCCGCGACCGCCGTCCCGACGCCTACGGCGCGATCGTCGCCCCCTGACCTCGGCCCCGGCACCGGAAGGACGCACGTGAAGACCTTGATCACCGGCGGGACCGTCGTCAGCGCGACGGGCCGCACGGCCGCCGACGTGCTCGTCGACGGCGAGACCATCGCCGCGGTGCTGGCCCCCGGCTCGACGCTGCTCGGCCACGACCTGGCCGCGCACGTCGACCGGGTGGTCGACGCGACCGGCAAGTACGTCATCCCCGGCGGCATCGACGCGCACACCCACATGGAGCTGCCGTTCGGCGGCACCGCGGCGTCCGACACGTTCGAGACGGGCACGCGCGCCGCCGCGTGGGGCGGCACGACGACGATCATCGACTTCGCCGTGCAGCGCACCGGGGAGCGCGTCATGGACGGGCTCGCGGCCTGGCACGAGAAGGCCGCCGGGCGGTGCGCGGTCGACTACGCGTTCCACCAGATCGTCGGGGGCGTGGACGACGACTCCCTCAAGGCGATGGAGGGCCTCGTCGCGGAGGGCGTCACGAGCTACAAGCTGTTCATGGCCTACCCCGGCGTCTTCATGAGCGACGACGCGCAGATCGTCCGGGCCATGCAGAAGGCCGCCGACCTCGGGCTGCTCACGATGATGCACGCCGAGAACGGGCCCGCGATCGACGTGCTCGCCGCGCAGCTCGTCGAGCAGGGGAAGACGGACCCGTACTTCCACGGCATCGCCCGCGCGTGGCAGCTCGAGGAGGAGGCGACGCACCGCGCGATCATGCTCGCCGATCTGACCAACGCACCGCTGTACGTCGTGCACGTCAGCGCGAAGCAGGCCGTCGCGCAGCTCGCGTCGGCCCGCGACGAGGGCCGGAACGTGTTCGGCGAGACGTGCCCGCAGTACCTGTACCTGTCGCTCGAGGAGCAGCTCGGGGCTCCCGGGTTCGAGGGCGCGAAGTGGGTGTGCTCGACACCGCTGCGCTCGCGGGCCGAGGGGCACCAGGACCACATGTGGCGCGCGCTGCGCACCAACGACCTCCAGATGGTCTCGACCGACCACTGCCCGTTCTGCATGAAGGGCCAGAAGGAGCTCGGGCTCGGTGACTTCCGCGCGATCCCCAACGGCATCGGGTCGGTCGAGCACCGGATGGACCTCATGTACCAGGGCGTCGTGACCGGCGAGATCACGCTCGAGCGCTGGGTCGAGCTCACGTCGACGACGCCCGCGCGGATGTTCGGGCTGCACGGCCGCAAGGGCGTCATCGCCCCCGGCGCCGACGCCGACGTCGTGGTCTACGACCCGGCCGGTCACACGACGATCAGCGCCGCCACGCACCACATGGCCATGGACCACTCCGCGTGGGAGGGCTTCGAGGTCGACGGGCACGTCGACGTCGTGATGTCCCGCGGCGAGGTGCTCGTGGACGCCGACGGCTACCACGGCCGCGCGGGGCACGGGCGCTACGTCGCGCGCGAGCTGTCGCAGTACCTCGTCTGACCCTCACCGTCCCCCACGAGAGGAGCCACGCCGTGGACTTCGGTGTCGTCCTGCAGAACAACCCGCCCGCCTGGCGGACCGTCGACCTGGCCCGCCAGGCCGAGTCGCACGGGTTCGACTACGTGTGGACGTTCGACTCCCACCTGCTGTGGCAGGAGCCGTACGTCGTGTACTCGGCGATCCTCGCCGCGACCCGCAAGGTGGTGGTGGGTCCCATGGTCACCAACCCCGCGACCCGGGACTGGACCGTGACCGCGTCGCTGTTCGCGACGCTCAACGAGATGTACGGCAACCGCACGGTGTGCGGCATCGGCCGCGGCGACTCGGCGGTACGCACGCTCAACGGGCGGCCGTCGAACCTCGCGACGCTGCGCGAGTCGATCCACGTGATCCGCGAGCTCGCGAACGACCGGCCCGTCGAGCTCAACGGCCGCACCGTGCGCTTCCCGTGGGCGAAGGGCTCGCGGCTCGGCGTGTGGGTCGCCGCGTACGGGCCGCTCGCGCTCAAGCTGACCGGCGAGGTCGGCGACGGGTTCATCCTGCAGCTCGCCGACCCGGACATCGCGGCGTGGACCATCAAGGTGGTCCGCGACGCCGCCGAGGCCGCGGGCCGCGACCCCGACGCGATCCAGTTCTGCGTCGCAGCGCCCGCCTACGTCGGCGACGGCGACTCGCCGGCCGCCCGCGCGCACATGCGCGAGCAGTGCCGGTGGTTCGGCGGCATGGTCGGCAACCACGTCGCCGACATCGTGTCCCGGTACGGCGCCGACAGCACCGTGCCGAAGGCCCTCACCGACTACATCAAGAACCGCGAGGGCTACGACTACAACGAGCACGGCCGTGCCGGGAACTCGCACACCACGTTCGTCCCCGACGAGATCGTCGAGCGGTTCTGCCTGCTCGGCAGCCCGCGCGAGCACGTCGAGAAGCTCGAGGCGCTGCGCGACCTCGGCGTGACCCAGTTCGCCGCGTACCTCCAGCACGACAACAAGGAGGAGACGATGCGGCTGTACGGCGAGCGGGTCATCCCCGCGCTCGCCGAGACCGTGGTGGCGACCGCGTGACCGCCCGCCGGGCGGTCCGGTCCGCGGCCTGGGGCCTCGCCGCCGTCGTCCTGCTCGCCGTGCTGTGGGAGCTCACCAAGGCCGTCGTGCCGGACACCGGGTGGCACGTCGGCGAGGCGAGCGTCCTGCCCCGCACCGACGACGTCGCGATGCCGCACGTCTGGGACGTCGTCGCGCGGATCGGCGAGCCGGAGACCTCCGCGACGGGCGCCCCGACGGTGCTCGTCGCGATGCTCCAGGCGTGCTGGTTCACGCTGCGCGTCGCGGTGGCGGGCTGGGTGCTCGGCGTCCTCGGCGGCACGCTCGTCGCGGTGGTGATGCAGCGCTCGCGGCTCGCCGAGCACGCGCTGCTGCCGTGGGTCGTGCTCAGCCAGACGGTCCCGCTCGTCGCGCTCGCACCGCTCGTCGTCGGGTGGGGCGGGCGCATCGAGATCGGCGCGTTCGCGTGGCAGAAGTGGATGTCGGTCGCGCTCATCGCGTCCTACCTCGCGTTCTTCCCCGTCGCGGTCGGGATGCTGCGCGGGCTGCAGTCGCCGACCGCCGCGCAGGTCGAGCTGTTCCGCGCGAACGCCGCGTCCTGGGGGCGCACGCTCGTCTCGCTGCGGCTGCCCGCGTCCGTCCCGTACCTGCTCCCGGCCCTGCGCCTGGCCGCCGCCACCGCGGTCGTCGGCGCGATCGTCGCCGAGGTGTCCACCGGCACCAAGGGCGGCGTCGGGCGCCTCGTCATCGCCTACGCCCAGGCCGCGAGCGGCGACCCGGCCAAGCCGTGGGCGGCGATCCTCGCCGCGGCCGTGCTGGGCCTGCTCGCCGCCGGTCTCGTCACCCTGCTCGGGCTCGGCCTGGGCCGTTACCGCCACGCGGAGGTCTCATGAGCGACGTCAGCACCGCCACCGAGCCGGCGACGGCCGCGCCCCCGGCCGGCTCCCCGGCACAGCCCACGACCGGCCCCGCCACCGCCGTCGACGTGCGCGGCGTCTCGAAGGTCTTCACGACCCGCGCCGGCACCGTCACGGCTCTCGACGACATCCACCTGAGCGTCGCTGCGGGCGAGTTCGTCTCGCTCATCGGCCCCTCGGGGTGCGGCAAGTCGACGCTCCTGCGGCTCGTCGCCGACCTCGACGAGCCGACGTCGGGCGAGATCGCTGTGTTCGGCCGGCCGCCGCGGGTGGCCCGCGAGGCGCGGGACTACGGCATCGCGTTCCAGCAGGCCGGGCTCCTGCCGTGGCGCACCGTCACCGCGAACGTCGAGCTGCCGCTCGAGCTGCACGGCGTGGGCCGTCGCGAGCGGGCCTCCCGGGCGGCCGAGCTGCTCGCGCTCGTCGGGCTCACGGACTTCGCCGGGCACTTCCCGCACCAGCTCTCGGGCGGCATGCAGCAGCGCGTCGCGATCGCCCGGTCGCTCGCGGAGAGCCCGAGCCTGCTCCTCATGGACGAGCCGTTCGGCGCGCTCGACGAGATGACGCGCGAGCGCATGCAGACCGAGCTCGTGCGGCTCTGCGCCGAGTCCGGGGCGGCCGTCGTGTTCGTCACGCACTCGATCCCCGAGGCGGTGTTCCTCTCGCAGCGGGTCGTCGTCATGTCGCCCCGGCCCGGCCGGATCTCCGCGGTCGTGGACGTGGATCTCGCCGGGGCGGGGGAGCGGACGGACGACCTGCGGGAGGACGCGGCGTTCTTCGCGGCCGTCACCGCGGTCCGCGAGGCGCTGCACCACGGCACCGGGACGGCCGTCCCGACGCGCGGCGTGGACGTCCGGTGAGCGCCGCGACCGGCCCCGCCCCGGGCCGCGCGCCCGGCGCCGTGCACGTCGCCCGGGTCGCACGGTGGTGCGCGCCCGTCCTGCTCGGCGTGCTCGCCCTCGCGGTGTGGCAGGCCGTCGTCGTCGGCGCCGAGCTGCCGCCGTACCTGCTCCCCAGCCCGACGGCGATCGTCGAGCAGCTGCGCCTCGTCGTCCCGCTCGTGTGGTCGGCCGCGCTCGCGACGGGCGCGAACGTCCTCGTCGGGCTCGTCGCGGGGGCCCTGCTGGCGGTCGGCGCGGCGGTGCTCGCGGCGCGCAGCCGGCTCGTCGACGGCCTGCTCTCGCCCACGGCCGCCGCCCTCGCGGTCATGCCGATCGTGGCGCTCGCCCCGGCGCTCAACACGCTCTTCGGCACGACGTCGACCACGCCGCGCCGGCTCGTCGTCGCCGTCGTGGTGTTCGCGCCCGTGTTCGTCAACACGCTGCGCGGCCTGCGGCAGGTGCAGCCCGTGCACCGCGACCTCCTGCGCGCCTACGCCGCGACCCCGCGCCAGGTCACGCGCACCGTCACGATCCCCGGCGCCCTGCCGTACCTGTTCACGGGCCTGCGGATCGCCGCGTCCACCGGCGTCATCGCGGCCGTCGTCGCCGAGTACTTCGGCGGTCTCCAGAACGGGCTCGGGTCGCGCATCACCGCCGCCGCCGCGAACAGCGCCTACGCCCGGGCCTGGGCGTTCGTGCTCGGTGCGATCCTGCTCGGCCTCCTGTTCCACCTCGCCACGACGGCGCTCGAACGCGCCGTCGCCCACCGCCACGGCGTCCCCGAGACCTGACCGCGGCCCCACCCGTCCCGCCTGCCGACGACGTCAGGTGCGGTCGACCGCGACTCGCCCCCCTGCGAGCGCGCCCCCGCCAGTGCCGACCCGTCGAACCCCAGGAGGACCGATGACCCCCACCAGGCGTCCCGCGTGGACCGCGACCGCCGTCGGCGTCGCGACCGCGCTCGTGCTGTCCGCGTGCAGCAGCGGCAGCGGCGACCCGGCCGAGCCCGAGGCCACCGGGGCCGACGGGCTGACCCCCGTGAAGCTCCAGCTGCAGTGGTTCACCCAGGCCCAGTTCGCCGGCTACATCGCGGCGGTCGAGCAGGGCTTCTACGAGGACGAGGGCCTCGACGTCGAGATCGTCGAGGGCGGCGTCGACATCGTCCCGCAGTCGGTGCTCGCCGACGGCTCCGTCGACTACGCGATCGCGTGGGTGCCCAAGGCGCTCGCGTCGCGCGAGCAGGGCGCGGGCATCACCGACGTCGCCCAGATCTTCCAGCGTTCCGGCACCCTGCAGGTCGCGTTCGCCGACTCCGGCATCTCCTCGGCGGCGGACCTGAAGGGCAAGAAGGTCGGCAACTGGGGCTTCGGCAACGAGTTCGAGCTGTTCGCCGGCATGACCGAGGCGGGCCTCGACCCCGCGACCGACGTCACGCTCGTGCAGCAGCAGTTCGACATGAACGCCCTGCTGTCGGGCGAGATCGACGCCGCCCAGGCCATGACGTACAACGAGTACGCGCAGGTCCTCGAGGCGGAGAACCCCGAGACCGGTGAGCTGTACCAGCCCGAGGACTTCACGGTCGTCGACTGGAACGACGAGGGCACGGCGATGCTCCAGGACGCGATCTGGGCGAACACCGAGCGCCTCGCGTCCGACGCGGAGTACGAGGAGACGACCGTCAAGTTCCTCAAGGCGAGCCTCGAGGGCTGGATCTGGGTCCGCGACAACCCGCAGGAGGCGCGTGACCTCGTCGTCGCCGCGGGCTCGCAGCTCGGCGCCAGCCACCAGCTGTGGCAGGTCAACGAGGTGAACAAGCTCGTGTGGCCCTCGCCGGGCGGCATCGGGATCATCGACGAGTCCGCCTGGGCGCGGACGGTCGACATCGCCCTGCACACCAAGAACGACCAGGGCGCGACCGTCATCACGTCCGAGCCGGGCGCCGACGCGTTCACCAACGAGTACGTGGACGAGGCGCTCGCGCAGCTGCGCGACGAGGGCGTGGACGTCGACGGCACCGACTTCGAGGCCCTGGAGGTCACGCTGGAGCCGGGCGGCAACTGACGCACCGCGTGCGGCGCGGGCGGGACGCACCCGTCCGCGCCGCACGGCCCGGCAGCACCGAACCGACGAGGGGGAGACGTGACCGACCCGACCAGCAGCACCAGCACCGTGACCGCGCAGCGCCCCGACGGGCCGCCCGCCCCGCACCCCGACGACGAGGCCGCCCGCCGACTCGACCGCGCGCACGTCTTCCACTCGTGGTCCGCGCAGGCCCACCTCGACCCGCTGGTCGTCGCCGGCGGCAGCGGCGTGCACGTGTGGGACCACGCGGGGCGGCGCTACCTCGACTTCTCCAGCCAGCTCGTCAACACGAACATCGGGCACCAGCACCCGCGCGTGGTCGCGGCGATCCAGGAGCAGGCCGGGCGTCTCGCGACGATCGCGCCCTCGACCGCGGCGCTCGTGCGCGGCGAGGCCGCCGAGCGGGTCCTCGCGCACGCGCCCGCCGGGATCTCCAAGGTGTTCTTCACCAACGGCGGCGCCGACGCCAACGAGAACGCGATCCGCATGGCGCGGCTGCACACCGGCCGCGACAAGGTCGTCTCGCACTACCGCTCCTACCACGGCAACACCGGCGCGGCGGTCGTCGCGACGGGCGACTGGCGGCGCGTGCCCAACGAGTACGCGCGCGGCCACGTGCACGTGTTCGGCCCGTACGCCTACCGCTCCGAGTTCTGGTCGACGAGTCCCGAGCAGGAGGCGGAGCGCGCGCTGCACCACCTGGAGCGCGTCATCCAGTCCGAGGGTCCGGCGTCGGTCGCCGCGATCCTGCTGGAGACGATCCCCGGGACCGCGGGCGTGCTCGTCCCGCCGCCCGGGTACCTGCCCGGCGTGCGCGAGATCGCCGACCGGTACGGCATCGTGCTGATCCTCGACGAGGTCATGGCCGGGTTCGGCCGGACCGGTCACTGGCTCGCGCTCGACGCGTTCGACGTCGTGCCCGACCTCGTGACCTTCGCCAAGGGCGTGAACTCCGGGTACGTCCCCGCGGGCGGCGTGATGATCTCGGAGGAGATCGCGCGCACGTTCGACGAGCGCGTCTTCCCCGGTGGGCTCACGTACTCGGGCCACCCGCTCGCCATGGCGGCGATCGTCGCGTCGCTCGACGCGATGGCCGACGAGGGCGTCGTCGCGAACGCCGCCGCCGTCGGGCGCGAGGTCCTCGCCCCCGGCCTGGCCGCGCTCGCCGAGCGCAACCCGCTCGTCGGCGACGTCCGCGGGCTCGGGGTGTTCTGGGCGCTCGAGCTGGTGCGCGACCGCGCGTCCCGCGAACCGGTCGACGCCGCGACCATGGGCCGGATCAAGGCCGGCGCGCTCGCGCGGGGGCTCCTGCCCTTCGTCGCCGAGAACCGCGTGCACGTCGTGCCGCCGTGCGTGATCGGCGCCGCCGACGCCGCGACCGGGGTCGAGATCCTGGGCGACGTGCTCGACGCCGTCGCCGCCGACGTGCTGTGATGCGCGACGGCCGCCGCCGCGCCCGCACGACCACCGGCACGACCGCCAGCACCGGCACCACCGCCAGCACCGCCAGCACCGTCAGCACCAGGGAGTCCGCATGAGCACCGCCCCCGCCCGCACCCGCCGCGCCGTCGTCACCGGCGCCTCGTCGGGCATCGGCGCCGCCACCGTCCGCCGCCTGCGCGTCGAGGGCTGGGACGTCGTCGCCACCGCCCGTCGCGCGGACCGGCTCGAGGCGCTCGCGGCCGAGACGGGCGCGCAGGCGTTCGTCGCCGACGTCACGTCCGACGACGACGTGGCCCGGCTCGCCGCGCACGTCGCCGCGACGGGCGGCGTCGACGCGCTCGTCAACAACGCGGGCGGCGCGCTCGGCCTGGACCCCGTCGAGACGGCCGACCTCGAGCAGTGGCGCACGATGTACGACCTCAACGTGCTCGGCACGCTGCGCGTGACGAAGGCGTTCCTGCCGCTGCTGCGCGAGCGCGGCGAGGGGGACGTCGTCGTCGTGACGTCCACCGCCGCGCACGGCGCGTACGAGGGCGGTGCCGGGTACACGGGCGCGAAGCACGCCGAGCGGATGCTCGCCACGACGCTGCGCTGGGAGATCGTCGGCGAGCCGATCCGGGTCGTCGAGATCGCGCCCGGCGCGGTCGCGACCGAGGAGTTCTCGCTCGTGCGGTTCGACGGCGACGCCGAGCGCGCGGCGGCGGTGTACGAGGGCTACCTGCCGCTCGTCGCGGACGACGTCGCCGACGCGATCACGTGGGCGCTCACCCGGCCGCCGCACGTCAACGTCGACCTGCTGGTCGTGCGCCCGCGCGCGCAGGCGCACAACACGAAGACGGCGCGCACGGGCGTCTGAGCCGGGCAGCCGGGCCGCGGCGGCAACCACGCCGGCGCCCGCCGCGGGGCGCCGGCCCGGATGCGTCTCGCGATGCAGGACGCGGACGACGCGCCGGGCGGCGTCGAACACCGGTTCGTAGGGTGGACGGGTGCCCCCCGCCCCCTCGACCGGCACCGGTCGTGCCACCCCGCGCGCGATGCTGCGCCTGCTCGACTGGGCGCGGCCGGCGGTCCCGCGCGTCGTCCTCGGCGGCTGCACCGCCCTCGGGGCGAGCATGCTCGCGCTCGCGGTGCCGCAGGTGCTGCGCGGCATCGTGAACGGCCCGCTGCTGGACGCGTCCGCCGGGCACACGCGCGGCGTCGTGCTCGGCGCGCTCCTCGTGCTCGTGCTCGGGGTCGTCGAGGCCGTGCTCGTGTGGTCGCGGCGCGCGCTCATCCTCACGCCCGGCACGACCGTCGAGCGCGAGATGCGCACGTCGCTGTTCCGCCACCTGCTCGACCTGCCGGTCGCGTTCCACGACCGCTGGTCCGGCGGGCAGCTGCTGTCGCGCGCGATGTCCGACCTGGGCACGATCCGGCGCTGGATGGTGTTCGGGCTCGTGATGCTGCTGGTCAGCGCGACGACACTCGTCGTCGGGCTCGTCCTCATGCTCGCCACGAGCTGGCAGCTCGGGCTCGTCTACCTCGTGGGCGCCGTGCCGATGGTGTGGCTGAGCTTCCGGTTCCGCACCGGCTACCGCGACGTCGCCCGCCGGGCGCGCGACCAGGCGGGCGACCTCGCGACGACGGTCGAGGAGTCCGTGCACGGCATCCGCGTGCTCAAGGCGTTCGGTCGGGGCGACGACGCGCTCGACGACTTCGTGCGGCAGGCCGACGAGCTGCGCGCGACCGAGATCCACAAGGCCCGCACGCTGTCGCGCGTGTCGTTCGCGCTCGGCGCGCTGCCCGAGGCGGTGCTCGCGGTGTCCCTCGCGGTCGGCGTCACGCTCACGGCGCGCGGCGAGCTGAGCGTCGGGGCGCTCGTCGCGTTCTTCGCGACCGCCGCGGTCGTCAACCAGCCCGTCGAGCGCCTGGGTGCGCTGCTCGCGATGACGCTCGACGCACGCGCCGCGACCGACCGCTACCTGCAGGTCGTCGACACCGCCTCGACCGTGACCGACCCGCCCGCGCCCCGCACGCTGCCGCCGCCCGGGCCGCGCGGCGCGCGCCTGGAGCTGTCGGGCGTGCGGTTCGCGCACGGCCACGGCGACGACGTGCTCGCGGGCGTCGACCTCGTGGTCGAGCCGGGGGAGACGGTCGCGCTCGTCGGGCTCACGGGCAGCGGCAAGACGACGCTCCTGCAGCTCGTGCCGCGCCTCTACGACGTGACCGGCGGCAGCGTGCGCATCGACGGTGTCGACGTCCGCGACCTGACGCGGCAGGACCTGCGGCGAGCGGTCGCCGTCGCGTTCGAGGACCCGATCCTGTTCTCGACGAGCGTGCGCGAGAACGTCCTGCTCGGCGTCGACCCCGACGACGCGACCGACGACCGGCTCACGCGCGCGCTCGACGTCGCCCGCGCCGACTTCGTGCACCGGCTGCCGCAGGGCGTCGACACCGTCATCGGCGAGGAGGGCCTGAGCCTGTCCGGCGGGCAGCGGCAGCGCGTCTCGCTGGCGCGCGCCATCGCGGTGCGCCCGCGCGTCCTGCTGCTCGACGACCCGCTGTCCGCGCTCGACGTCACGACGGAGGCCGAGGTCACGCGCCGCCTGCGCGCCGAGCTCACGGGCACGACGACCCTCGTCGTCGCGCACCGCCCCTCGACGGTCGCGCTCGCCGACCGCGTCGCGGTGCTCGAGGACGGGCGCATCACGGGCGTCGGCACGCACACCGAGCTGCTCGCGCACCACCCCCACTACCGGTTCGTGCTCACGGCGCTCGCCGCGTCGGACGAGCCCTGGACCGACGACGAGCCCGTCGGGACGGAGGCGGCCCGGTGAACGCGACGACCGTGCAGGTACCGGCCGGCGCCGGCCCGGAGGCGGACCCGCGCGCCGTGTCCCGGGCCGTGCGGCGCCGCTCGCTCGCGCTCCTGCGGTCGCTCCTGCGTCCGGTCGCCCGCCCGGTGTGGGGGACCGTGGCGCTCGTCGTCGGGGCGCAGCTCGCGGCGGTCGCGGGTCCCGCGCTCGTCGCGTACGGCATCGACCACGCGCTGCCCGCGCTGCGGGACGGGAACGGGGCGCCGCTGACCGCCGTCGCCGGCACGTACCTGGTCGTCGCGGTGCTCGGGGGGTTCCTCGCCGCGGCCACGGTCCGCGCGTCCGCCCGCGCGAGCCAGGCGATCCTGCTCGACCTGCGTCGGCGCGTCTTCCGGCACACGCAGCGCCTGTCCCTGGAGTTCCACGAGCGCTACACGTCGGGGCGCATCATCAGCCGGCAGACGTCCGACCTCGACGCGGTCCGCGAGCTCCTCGACGGCGGCGTCACGACGCTCGCCGCGGGCGCGCTGTCGATGACGTTCACGGCCGTGTCCCTCGCGGTGCTCGACTGGCGCAGCGGGCTCGTGCTGCTCGTCGCCGTCGTGCCGGGCGTGCTGCTGAGCCGGTGGTTCCAGCGCCGGTCGCAGGCCCAGTACCGCACGAACCGGACCGCGGCGGCACGCACGATCGTCCGGTTCGTCGAGACGATGACGGGGATCCGCGCGGTGCAGGCGTTCCGCCGTGAGCCGCAGGTGCAGGCCGCCTACGACGAGCTCGCGGAGGAGTACCGGCGCTCGAGCGCGGGGTCGATCCGGCTCAACGGCTGGTTCGACTCGGGCCTCGTCCTCATCGGCAACGTCACGCTCGCCGGCGTGCTGCTCGCGGGCGGGCTGCGTGCGCTCGACGGCGACCTGGCCGTGGGCGTCCTCGTCGCCGCGGTGCTCTACGCGCGCCGGTTCTTCGCGCCGCTGCAGCAGATCGCGATGTTCTACAACGCCTTCCAGTCCGCGACCGCCGCGCTCGAGAAGGTCGCCGACCTGCTGGCCGAGGAGCCGTCGGTGCCGGACCCCGCGCACCCGGTCCGGCTGCCCGCCGCCCGCGCCGAGGTGCGGTTCGACGGCGTCGAGTTCGGCTACGGCGACGGCCCGGCCGTGCTGCACCGTCTCGACCTGCACGTGCCGTCCGGGCAGACGGTCGCGCTCGTCGGCGCGACCGGCGCGGGCAAGTCGACCATCGCGAAGCTGCTGGTCCGGTTCTACGACGTCCGGACGGGCGCGGTGACGATCGACGGCATCGACGTGCGCGACGTCGACCCGGTCGACCTGCGCCGCGCGGTCGTCATGGTCACGCAGGAGGCGTACCTGTTCTCCGGGTCGGTCGCCGCGAACATCGCCCTCGGCCGCCCCGGCGCGACGCGCGGCGAGGTCGAGGCGGCCGCGCGTGCGGTCGGCGTGCACGACCTCGTCGCGTCCCTGCCCGACGGGTACGACACCGAGGTCGACAAGCGCGGCGTCCGGCTGTCCGCCGGTCAGCGTCAGCTCGTGTCGTTCGCGCGCGCGTTCCTCGCGGACCCCGCGCTGCTGGTGCTCGACGAGGCGACGAGCTCGCTCGACGTCCCCGGCGAGGTGCTCGTCCAGGAGGGCCTGCGCACGCTGCTCGCGGACCGCACCGCCGTCGTGATCGCGCACCGCCTGTCCACGGTCATGGGCGCCGACCGGGTTCTCGTCGTCGAGGACGGGCGCGTCGTCGAGGACGGCAGCCCCGCCGACCTCGTCGCGACCGGCGGGCGGTTCGCCGACCTGCACGCCGACTGGCAGCGCTCGCTCGACCGAGCCTGACGGTCTCGTCCGGGCGCCACGCCAGCGCACCGGGCCGCTCCTCACCCGGGACCTGCGGGCAACGTCGCGGCAACGAGCGCCGCCTACCCTGACGGCATGGCGATCACCGAGGCAGCACCCGGCCAGGAGGTCCCCGCGGACCGCGAGAACCTCGACTGGGCGACCTTCGGCGTCGCCGTCCGCGACCTCGCGCAGGCCGTCGTCGACTCGGGATTCGTCCCCGACCTCGTCGTCGCCGTCGCCCGCGGCGGGCTGCCCCCGGGCGGCGCGATGGCCTACGCGCTCGGCACCAAGTCCGTCGGCACGCTCAACGTCGAGTTCTACACGGGCGTCGACGAGCGGCTCGACGAGCCGCAGCTGCTGCCACCGCTGCTCGACACCGACGCCCTGCACGGCCTGTCCGCGCTCGTCGTCGACGACGTCGCCGACACCGGCGAGACGCTCGCGCTGGTCCAGCGCCTCATCGCGGCCCACTGCGCCGAGGCCCGCACCGCCGTGCTCTACGCCAAGCCCCGCTCGGTCGTCGACCCCGACTACGTCTGGCGCCGCACGGACCGCTGGATCACGTTCCCGTGGTCGGCGGAGCCGCCGGTCACGGCCGCGACGGGGAGCTGACGGCACGGGGCGGTCGCGACGTCCGACGCGAGCGGCAGACGTGCCGTCGTCCGCGCGTCACGGGCGCACGGCAAGCAGCGCGAGGGCCGTGACGACGCACTGCCCGACGAGGACGAGCGGCACGAGCCGCCGGTCGAGAGCCACGAGCCGCCGGACCCGTACCGCTCCGAGAGCCCCGACGACCGCGAGCGCCGCGATCCAGCAGCCTGCCCAGAGCTGGCGCGACGCGGTGTCGCAGGCCCTCGGCACCGGGAGCACGGCAGCGCAGACGCCACCGTGCGGCACGTACGAGGCTGCCACCCAGACCGAGACGGCACCGCCGACCGCGAGCGCGACCACCGCGGCGGCGAGCAGGGACGTGGACCGAGTCCGGCTAGGCGGGCCCTCGCCGGTTGCCGTCACATCACGAGGTTAGCGAGCCCGGGAGCCACGCCCGGCGCCGCCTGGGGGTGCCCTGCGGTCCCGGTGGTCGGGATCGGCGGACAGGTCGTCACCGGGTCGTCACCGTCGACGCACGGCGACGTGCTCAGGCGCCGCCCAGGCCTTCCTCACGGGCGCGCAGGATCGCGGCGGAGCGGTCGGGCAGCGACAGCTTGGTGAGGACGTTCGCGACGTGGTTGCGGACGGTCTTCGGGCTCAGCGACAGGCGGCGGGAGATGACGGCGTTGTCGCGACCGGCGGCGACCAGGTCGAGGACCTCGCGCTCGCGGTCGGTGAGCTGCGGGAACGGCACGCGCGTGGCGGTGCGGCCACCCAGCACGTAGGCCATGGCGCGCTGCGCGACGGCGGGGGACAGGATCATCTCGCCCGCGGCGACGGCCCGGACGGCGCGCTCGACCGCGTCGGGCGGGGCGGACTTCACGAGGTAGCCGCGGGCACCGGCGCGGACCGACGCGACGACGGCGTCGTCGTCCTCGTGCATCGTGACGACGAGCACCGCGAGGCCCGGGCGGGCGGCGAGGAGCTCGCGTGTGAGGTCGACGCCCGAGCCGTCGCCGAGGTCGAGGTCCATGAGGACGACGTCGGCCTCGACTGCTCCGGCGAACAGCGCGCGCGCCTCGGCGGCGGAGGCCGCCTGACCGGTGACGCGCAGGCCGGGCAGCGACTCGAGCAGCGCGGCCATGCCGATGCGGAAGACGGGGTGGTCGTCGACGAGGACGACGCGCACGCTCACGCGGGGACCTCCGCCGTGGTGCCGGCACCGCGCGGCGGCGCGGGCTCGTGCGCGGTGGCCCCCGGCACGAGCGGCAGCACCGCCCGCACGCGCGTCCCGCCGCCGGGGCGCCCCTCGACGAGGACGTGCCCGCCGAGCTCGTCCGCGCGCTCGCGCATCGACCGGGTACCCACGCCGGCGATCCGGTCGGACGACAGTCCACGGCCCCTGTCGTCGCAGGTCAGGGTGAGCAGGGAGCCGTCGACGGCGACCGTGACCACGCACCCGGCGCCGCCGCTGTGCCGCGACGCGTTGGTCACGGCCTCGCCGGCGATCCCGTACGCCGCGGCGGCCACGCGCGCGTCGAGCACGTCGAGCGCGGGGTCGTCCGCCTCCACGTGCACGCCGAACCCCGAGGCGGCGGTGCGTCGTGCGAGGTCGTCGAGCGCGGCGCGCAGACCCTGCTCGTCGAGCACGGGCGGCAGGAGGCTGCGGGACAGCAGCCGCACGTCCTCGACCCGCTGCGCGACCTCGGCCCCGAGCGCGTCGAGCACGGCGGCGGCCGCGGCGGGGTCGCGGTCGAGGGTGTTGCGCGCGCCCTGGAGCCCGAGGCGCAGCCCGGTGAGCCAGGGGCCGATGCCGTCGTGCAGCTCGCGCCGGATGAGGGTGCGTTCGGCGAGGCGCGCGCGGGTCGCGGCGTCGCGGGCGCGGACGAGGTCGGCGGTGCCGAGCGCGAGCGCGACTCCGGCGGCGACGACGGGGGACAGGTGGTCGAGCGCGTCGGTGGTGCGCGCGTCGAGGCGCTCCCCGGGGCGTGCGGTGACGGTCAGGGTCCCGACCGGCTGCCCGCCGTGCTCGAGCGCGCGCTCGACCGGGTCGGACGTCGGGACGCCCCAGGAGGCTGACAGCCCGTCGCGGACGCCGTGGACGGCGACCGACTCCAGCCGCAGCGCCTCGCCGAGCGCGCCCGCGAGCCCGCGCAGGAGGTCGTCGGTGTCCGCGGCCGCGGAGAGCTGCCGCCCCACGCGCAGCGCCGCGCGCCCGGGCGTCGCCGCCTCGCCGTAGACGAGCACGCGCACGCGGCGCCCGAGCCAGCCGTGCACCGGCTGGACAGCGACCGCGACGCCCACGGTCGCGAGCACCTGCGCCACGGCGCTGCTGCCGACGAGCGCCCCGGCGGCGACGAGCACGGCCGCGTACACGAGCGCCAGGCCCAGCGTGAGCAGGGCCGCGACCGACGCGCGGCTGACGGCCAGGTCGATGCCCCACAACCGGTTGCGCAGGACCGTCGTGAGCAGCGCGACGGGGAACAGCGCCTGGCACGCGAGGTGCACGAGCGGGACGGCGAGCACGATCTCGAACGGCGTGTCCGCGAACGCGAGCGGCAGGAACGACACCGCCATGAGCGCGACGCCGAGCGCGAGCAGACCGAGCCCGGGTCGCTCGGCGGCAGGCCCGCGGACGCGCCGCCACCAGGTCGCCGCGGCGGTGAGCAGGCCGACGGCGACCGTGAGCAGGACGGTCGCGGTGTTGTCCGACATCGGCAGCAGCAGACGCTGCAGCGTGAACCCGACGGTGGTCGCGATGCCGAGCCCCAGCCCGGACCGCGCCCACGCACCGGCCCGCGTCTCGCGCACGAGCCACGGCACGACGAGGAAGAGCGCGAGCGTGCCCGGCACCCACGCCCAGCTGACGAGCGACTCGACGCCCGGCAGCGCGGGCAGGGTCGGGTGCGTCGAGGAGTAGGCGCCCCAGCCCCCGCCGACGGTCGCGAGCGCCCCGCCGAGCCCGGTGACGGACACGAGCCAGCCGACGGGGTGCGCGCGGCGCGCGACGAGCACCGCGCCGACCGTGCCGTAGACGAGGCCGACCATCGCGTCGACGGCCGAGAACAGCAGGTCAGGGGTCACCGGCACGCCCGCGGTCACCAGGAGCAGCGCGCCCGCGAGCGTCAGCACCCACGCGACGAGCACGAGCGCGACCGCGGTCCGGGGTCGGCCGCCCGGTCGGGTCGCAGGTGTCGCCATGGCGTCACCGTAGGGGGAGGGGTGCGCGCGCGGGTACGCCCCCGCCCGGGTGAACCGGACGGGGGCGTCCACGTCGAGCGCGGGCCCGACGCGAGCGGCGGGCACGTCAGCGCCGGTCGCCCAGCGCGAAGCCGAGCGCGACGACGAGCAGCCAGATCGGGCCGACGAACCCGGACAGGTACTGCAGCGGCGAGATGCCCGTGAGCACCGTGAGGCCGCCGAGCACGACGCTGACCCACCCGATCCACCTCGGCGCCGCGGCGTGCCGCAGCGAGGCGACGCCCAGGGCGAGTGCCGAGAGGCCCGCACCGAGCCACAGCCACGGGATCGTCGCGACCCAGTCGGTGTAGAAGGCGCCGGACTCGGGGACGATCATCGAGGTGTCCGCGAACGCGAACGTGAACTGCGTGTCGAGGCCGCTGCCGAGCAGCAGCGCCGCGGCGGTCAGGACGAGCCCCGTCGCGGCGACCATGCCCTGCAGCGACCCGGCGGGAGCCTGCTGGTCGAGGCGGCGGCGCAGACCGGCCGCGAACACGGGCAGCAGGACGACGGTCAGCGTCGCGAGCACGTGGAAGACGAGGAAGGCCGACTGCTTGGTCGCCGCATCCTCGAGGATCGCGACCGGGTCGCCCGCGACCTTCTCCCAGTCGGTGGACGTCGCCATGGAGGCCTGGATCGCCGCGACGCCGAGGGCGCCCGCGGCGACGCCGGTCCACGCCCAGGCGCGGCTCGTCGCCGGGCCGCGGCGCGTCGGGGTGGCCGTCGGGTCGGCGGTGGTGCTGGTCATGCGGGTGCTCCTTCGTCTCGGCGCCGGCGTGGCGTGCCGGCGGCTGGAAGGAGACTCGGCGGGCGGTGCGCCCGGGCACCAGGGCGTGGAGCCCGGGTGCCCGGGCGGTTCGACCGGGCGTGCGCGTCAGAGGTGCCGGGCCGCGTACTCGTGCAGCGCGTCGCGGACGAACGTCGCCCCCGGCTCGCCGCCGTAGTTCTTCGCGAACCGCGGGTCCGCCACGTACATGTCGGCGAGGCCGACGACGTACTCCCGGACGGGGGTGCTGCCGGCCCCGGGCGTGCCGGGGATGCCGCCGAGCCACGCGACGTGACGCCGCGCGAGCTCCTGGGCCTCGTCGGAGACGGGGTCGACGCCTGCCTCCGCGGCGGACGCCCAGTCGCGCGCGAGCGTCGCGCTGCGCTCCTGGAACGCCGTGCGCTCCGCGTCGGACATGCCGCGCCACCAGGCGTCGGACTGCGCGTACGCGTCCTTGCCCCAGCGCTGCTCGACCTCGTCCTGGTACTGCGTGTGGTCGAACCCGTCGAACATCTGGTCGGCCATGATCGGTGCTCCTTCCTGCCGTGCGGTCAGGGTCCGGACGACGGACGCGGCCTGGCGCCCGAGCCGCTGCTGCTCGCTGCGCAGCCAGTCGAGGTGCCGCCGCAGCGCGGCGGTCTCGTCGGTCTCGCGGTCGAGCACCCGGCCGATCTCGGTGAGCCCGAGGCCGAGGTCGCGCAGGAGCAGGATCCGCTGGAGCCGCACGAGGGCGTCCTCGTCGTACCAGCGGTACCCGTTCTCGCCGACCCGGCTGGGCTCGAGCAGCCCGATCTGGTCGTAGTGCCGCAGCGTGCGGCTCGTGGTGCCCGTCAGCCGGGCGACCTCCTGGATCGAGGCCTCCACCGCGTCCCTCCCGTTCCCTGTGTGGTCCTGATCCACGGTAGGAGTTGACGCAGCGTCAAGGTCAAGCGGTCAGACGACCGCGTCGGCACCGAGCCGGGCGAGCAGCGCGGCGCGCAGCGCGTCCGCGGTGCCGACGACCTCCAGCGCACCCGCCGCCGCGAGCTCGCCGGGTGCGGCGTAGCCCCACGTCACCCCGATGCAGCCGACGCCGTGCTCGCCCGCGCCGTGCACGTCGTGCTCGCGGTCGCCGACCATGAGCGTCGTCGCCGGGTCGTGGTCGGGCGCGGACGCCAGCGCGCGCGCCACGACCTGGGCCTTCGACGTGGACTCGTCGAGCGAGGTGCCGAAGATCCCGTCGAGCAGCGGGGTCAGACCCAGGTCGCCGCAGATCGGCACCGCGAACGCCTCCGGCTTCGCGGTCGCGACGAGCAGCCGGATCCCCGCCGCGCGCAGGTCGCCCAGCAGGGCGGGGATCCCGTCGAACACCGTGGCGTCGTGCCGGCCCGTCGCGGCGTAACGCTCCCGGTAGGCCGCGACCACGTCGGGCACGAGCTCCTCCGGCACGCCGTGGCGTCGCAGGCTCTCCCAGATCCCCGGCCCGACGAACGAGCGCAGCGTGGCCGCGTCGGGTGCCGGCAGCCCCACGGAGCGGTAGGCCGCGGCGACGCACGCGGTGATGCCGGGGGCGGAGTCGACGAGCGTGCCGTCGAGGTCGAGCAGGACCAGGGGAGCGGGCATGCGGGTGATCCTCTCGCGGCCGTGGAGCCGCGCGCCGGGCCGTCCGTCCCCGCCGTTAGGGTGTCCGGTCGTGAGCTGGGTCGAGGTCCTGGGGTTCGTCAGCGGCGCCGTGTGCGTGTGGCTCGCGACCCGGCAGAACATCTGGAACTTCCCGGTCGGGATCGCCAACAACCTGCTGTTCGTGTGGCTGTTCGCCACGACCGGCCTGTACGCGAACGCGGGCCTGCAGGTCGTCTACGTCGTGCTCGCCGTGCTCGGCTGGGTGTGGTGGGTCCGCGGCGGCGCGGACCACGGCACGCTCGCGGTGTCCCGCACGCCGCGCTGGGTGTGGCCCGCCGGTGCGGTCGCGATCGTCGCCGGCACGGCCGGGCTCACCGCGCTGCTGTCCGCGACCGCCGGCTCGGCCGCGCCGTTCTGGGACGCGCTCACCACGTCGTCGAGCCTCGTCGCCCAGCTCATGCTCGGCCGCAAGTGGGTCGGGTCGTGGGCCGTCTGGATCGCCACGGACGTCGTCCTGGTCGGCCTGTACGCGAGCCAGGGCCTCGTGCTCACCGCCGTGCTGTACGCCGGGTTCATCGTGCTGTGCGTCGTCGGCTGGCGGGACTGGCGCCGGGCCCTCGCGCCGTCGCCGGAGCCGGAGCGCGAACCCGCGGCGGTCCCGGCGTGACGGCGTTCGCGCACGGGCTCGTGATCGGCAAGTTCTACCCGCCGCACGCGGGCCACCTCGCGCTGGTGCGCGCCGCCCTCGCACGGTGCGCGCGGGTCACCGTCCAGGTCCTGGCGTCCTCGCAGGAGAGCCTGCCCGCCGAGCTGCGCGCGCGGTGGCTGCGCGACGAGCTGCCCGGCGCGCACGTCGTGCACGGCCTCGACGACGCCCCGGTCGACTACGCGAGCGAGGCGGCCTGGCAGGCCCACACCGCCGTCATCGAGGGCCTGCTCGACGCACCCGTCGACGCGCTGTTCAGCTCCGACGACTACGGCGAGGAGCTCGCGCGCCGCCTCGGCGCCCGCTGGGTGCAGGTCGACCCCGGCCGCCGCGGGACGCCCGTGAGCGCGCGCGCGGTCCGCGCCGACCCCGGCGCGTACTGGTGGGCGCTGCCCGCTGCCGTGCGGGCGTGGTTCGTGCGGCGCGTCGTCGTGATCGGCGCGGAGTCCACCGGCACGACGACGCTCGCCGAGGCGCTCACCGCGCACCTCGGGCTGCCGACGGTCGCCGAGTTCGGGCGCGAGTGGTCCGAGATCCGCCCGGGAGGCTTCACCGCCCCGTGGCACACCGCCGAGTTCGACCTCGTCGCGCGCGAGCAGGCCCGCACGGAGGACGACGCGGCCGCGCGCACGCCGGTGCCGCTGCTCGTGTGCGACACCGACGTCCTGGCGACCGCGGTCTGGCACGAGCGCTACGTCGGCCGCCCGTCTCCGTCGGTGCGGTCCCTCGCCGCGCGCCGCGTCCCCGACCTCTACCTGCTCACGGGCGACGAGATCCCCTTCGTGCAGGACGGGCTGCGCGACGGCGAGCACCTGCGGCACGCGATGCAGGACCGGTTCCGGGAGGTCCTCGCCGAGCAGGAGGCCGCGGGCGGTGCGCCGTGGGTCGAGCTGCGGGGCGACCCCGGCGAGCGGCTCGCCGCCGCGCTCGCGCTCGTCGAGCCGCTGCGGGACCGCCCCCGACCCCTCGCCGAGCCGATGGAGCAGCGCCACGAGCAGGTCCCGGACCTGGCCGCGGCTCTGGCTCTGCCACACTCGGGCCCGTGACGACGCCCACCGCCGACGCGTTCGACCAGGTCTCCGCCGCCCCCACACGGGCCGGGGCCGCTGCACCGCGTGCCCGCCTCGACCTCGACGTCGACCAGCTCTTCGCCGGGGCCGACGCGCCCACGGGGTCCGCCGGTGCGCCGCTCGACGAGAAGCTGCGCCAGGCGTACTTCTGGATGGTCAACCACGCGATCATCAGCCCGCACTACGACGTCGAGTTCCACGACGCCGACCGGCCCCGCACGCGCTTCCGGCTCGGCGACTCGCAGGCCGAGGTGGATCTCCCGACGGACCAGTCGTACTCGTCGTTCGTGCTGCTGCCGCTGCTCACGTTCGCGGTGCGCGGGCGCTGCCTGCTCGTGGGCGGACCGGGCCGCGGCAAGACGGCGAGCGCGATCCTCATGGGCGTCCTCGCGGGCTACCCGGTGCACGAGGTCCGCCGCGCGATGCAGCACGGCCACCCGCAGCTCACCGTGCAGGACATGTTCGGCACACCGCTGCCGCGCGACCTGGTCGCCGCGGAGAGCCTCGCGGACATCGACGTCGCGTGGCGCTCGTGGCTCGGCCGCCGCGTGAAGATCGTCGACGAGTACAACCGCATCCCGACGCGCACCCAGTCCGCGCTGCTCACGGTCCTCGCGGACGGCTACGTCGAGGTGTTCGACCAGGTCTACGAGACCGGCCACGCGGCCTGGTACCTCACCGCCAACGACGACGCGGGCGGCGGCACCTTCCAGGTGGTCGACGCGCTGCGCGACCGCATCGACGTCGTCGTCAAGGCCCTGTCGTTCAACTCGCGCTTCCTCGGCGACCTGGTCTCGCGGGCGGAGCGCGGGCTGCGCCCCGAGGAGAACGTGCCGCCCGCGGTCGTGTTCGACGCCGACGAGCACGACCGGCTGCACCGCGAGGTCGTCGCGGTCCCCGTCCCGCGGCACGTCCGCCGCCGCCTGGAGTACTTCGCCTCGCAGCTCGAGCTGGCCGAGCGCGGCGCGGTGCAGCTCGAGTACCGCACCAAGGACACGGTCCGGCTCGCCGGGGAGGACCCGCACCGGGTGCTCGCGCGGGACTCGGGCCGCGACCTGCGCTCGGACATCGGCGCGCAGACGCTCAACGGGCTGTCCGTGCGGGCGCTGCAGTCGCTCGTGCTCTACGCCAAGGCGATGGCGTACTTCCGCGGCCAGGCCGAGGTCGGCCTCGAGGACCTGCGCGCCGTGCTGCCGTTCGTGCTGCACGACAAGCTGCACCCCGACCTCGCGTCGCCGACGTTCGAGGACCCGGCGCGTGAGGCCATGCGCATCGACCGCGTGTCCTGGCTGCGGGACCTGTTCGACTCCGCGTGCGTCCTGTACGACGCCGAGGACCTCGACACGGACGACCCGGTCGGCACGATCCTCGACGAGCTGCACGCGGGGCTCGACGGGCTGCCCGAGGCCGAGGTCCGCCGTCGTCTCGCGCACATCGAGGGCGTGCTCGCCGGCTGGCAGGACGCGACCAAGCTGCACGGCAGCCTGTACGAGGACGCCCTCGCGCTGAAGTACGCGCACCAGCGCTACTCCGGCTACCTCGCGTGGCTGCGCTGGAGCGGCGCGTGAGCGGTGCCGGCCTGGACCCCGGGTCCGCGTTCGGCCGCTGGCTCGCCGCCGACCGCGCGCACGCCGACCCGGTGCTGCGCGCGGCCGCCGCGCGCCGGGGCGACGCCGCCCCCGTCGCGGCCGCCGTGCGGGACGTCGTGCCGGTCGCCGAGCGGCTGTCCGACGGCGACCTCGACCCGCGGCTCGGGCGGGCGCTGCTCGCTGCCGTGACCGACCTCGCCGGACGGGACCGCTGGCGCGCCGGGGTCGCCGAGCACGACACGCTGGTCGACGTCGTCCCGCGGGCCGCCGCCCTCGTGCGCGCCCGCCCCGACGTCGTGGTGCCGCTGCTCGTCGCGTCGGCGGGGGCCGTCCGGCGCGGCGCCGACGCCGCCCGGTGGGCGGACCTCCTCGCGGCCGCCCCCGCGACCGCCGACGTCGACGACCTGCGGGCGGCCGTCCTCGTCGCGACCTGGCGCGCCGGCGGGGTGCGCTACCGGGCGGCCGCCCTGCGCCGCGCGGCCGCGCTGCCCGCGCCGCTGGCCGCCGCCGTGCTCGGGCTGCCCGCGGGTCAGGACGTCGCCGCGGTGCTCGACCGGAACGCCGCCGACCCGTGGTGGTGGCCCGGGGTGCCGTCGCCGGTCGGGGTCGTGCGCCGCGTCGGCGGGTTCCGCGGGTTCGGCGGGCCGTGGCTCGCCGTGCCGCGGGTGTCGTCGACGGCGTCGTCCGGCTGCCACGTGCGCACCGACGGCGTGTGCTGGGCGGTGCTCCTCGACGTCCACGGAAGCGCCGTCGTCCGCCTCGACACGACCGACGACGAGGTGCGCGCGAGCGCCCCCACGCTCCCCGTGCCGTGGGACGACGAGGTCACGGGCTGGGCGGCCGCGGGGGGCGACGAGCGCGTGCTCGTCGTGAGCCGCCGCCACTCGTACTCGCTCGACGTCGTGCGGGTCGCCGCGTGACGGCCCCCGCGGGGACGCCCGGCACCGCGCCGTCGGGTGCTGCCGACGCCCCCCTCGACGACCTCGAGCGCCGCTGGCGGGCCACGTGGCCGCAGGCGCTCGCGGCATGGGGACGCACGACGCGCCTGCACCCGCCCGTGCTGCACCAGCAGCCCTGCGGGATGCCGTCGTGGGCCTGGTACGACGTCGAGGACGTCGAGGTGCACGTCGACCTGACCGTCGTGCGCGAGCGTGGCGTCGAGGACCACGCGCTCGCGGTCCTCGCGCACGAGATCGGCCACCACCTGCTGGCACCCGTCGACCGCGCGTCGCACGTCCGGATCGCGGCGCGCGTCCAGGCGGGGCTCGTCGACATGGACCACCTCGTCGGGCTGGTCGCGAACCTGTGGTGCGACCTGCTCATCAACGACCGGCTCCAGCGCCGCGCGGGCGTGGACCGGGCCGCACTGTCGGCCGCCGTGGGTCCGCCGGTCGCGGACGACGTCCTCATGCTGCTCGTGCTGCGCACGAACGAGGTCCTGTGGGGGCTGCCGCGCGGCACGCTCGTCGGCGCGCACGCCGCTCCCGACGCACAGGCGATGCTCTGTGCGCGCCTCGTGCGGGCCTACGCCCGGGACCCCGTCGGGGGCGCCGCGGGCTTCGCGTCGCTCGTGCGCACCACGGTGCCCGAGGAGCAGCTGCGCGACCTGGGCGCGCGGACCCGCACGCTCGTTCGCGTCGCGTGCGGCGGGCCCGGCGGCGACGACGGCTCGGTGCCCTTCGGCGTCGCGACCGACCCGACGCTGGGCGCGCCCGTGCTGCACCCCTCGCTCGACCCGCGCGTCGTGGGCGCCGGGACGGTCGAGGCCGCGGTCGGCGAGGACGGCGAGGTCCCGCCCCCGGGCGGCGGCAACGTGCTCGAGCCGGCGGCGCTGCACGCGGTGCTCGCGGCCCTCGGGGCGACGACGTCCCGCGAGGACGTCGCGATCGCCTGGTACCGCGAGCACGCCGCCCGGCACCTGGTGCCGTTCCCGACCCGCCGCCGGCCCCGGCCGGCGGACGAGCTGATCGCGGGCCTCGAGCCGTGGGAGGTCGGCGACGACCTCGCGTCGGTCGACTGGACCGGGACCATGACGGCGTCGCCCGTCGTCGTGCCGGGCATGACGACCGTCCGCCGCGCGTACCTCGACGACCCCGAGGAGGAGAGCGAGCAGCGCCTGGTCGACCTGGACCTGTACCTCGACTCGTCGGGCTCGATGCCGGACCCGAGCCGCACGCGCGCACCCATCGCGCTCGCCGGCGCGATCCTCGCGCTGTCGGCGCTGCGGGCGGGCGCACGCGTGCAGGCGACGACGTGGAGCGGTGCCGGCCAGGTGGCCGGGACGGACGGGTTCACGCGCGACGCCGACGCGGTGCTGCGCGCGGTCGTCGCGTACTTCGGGGGAGCCACGTCGTTCCCCCTCGCGCTCCTGCGCCGCACGCACCTGGGCGATCCCGACACCGGTGCGCCGCCGACGCGGCGCGGGCCGACCCACGTGGCCGTCATCTCGGACGACGGCATCGCGACGATGTTCGGCATGGGGTGGCCGCGCGCGGCGGACCCCCGTCACGACGACCCGACGGCCGGCGAGGCCCTGCGCGCCGCCGAGGGCGGCGGGACGCTCGTGCTGCACGCGCGACCGCAGTGGGTCGCGACGTTCGAGCAGCGGGCGCAGGGGTACGCCGTGCACAGCGTGCTCACGGACGAGGACCTGCTGACGTTCGTGCGCCGCATGGCCGCGAGCACCTGGGGAGGCGACGAGGCGTGACCGACCACCCCGACGAGTTCGAGCGCGTGCCGGCCGGCGTCACCGGCGGGCCGCCGCTCGCGGCGCTCGTGCACCGCCTCGCCCTCGCGCCGCCCGACCTCTTCGAGCCTGCCGTGTCGGTGCCCGCGCTCGTGGCCGACGTCGCCGTGGGGCTCGACCGCTCCGTGCTCGGGCGCGACTCCCTGCGCGCGCTCGACGCCGACCTGCGCGTGACGTCGCCCGACGGCCCCGCGCGGCGCGCGCTCGTCGGGCTCGTCTGCTGGCTGGCCACCGACCCGACCCTCGCCGACGCCCCCGGCGTGCGGACCGCGGCGGCGTCGGCGGGCGGCCTGTCGGGCTGGTTCCTCGGGGTCGTGGCCGGCGTGCAGCGCACGCTCGCGGGACAGCGACCGGCCCGCGACTGGGTCCGCGACGAGACGGCGCGGGAGGAGCTGGCCCGCGCGGTCCTGCGGCTCGGTGGCGTCCTGCCCGCGGGAGAGGACCCCGCGACCGCCGACGACCGCTGGCTCACGGTGAGCTCGGCCTACCAGCGCAGGGTCGCGCAGGCGCTCGCGGTCGAGCAGGCGCGGGCCGAGGCGCTCGCGCGCGCGCTCGCGGAGCAGAAGGCCAAGGAGGCGGCGGCGCAGTATGCGAACTACTGACCCCGCGCCGGGCCCCGACGGCGGCCCGGGACGCGCACCCGCCCCCGGCGCACCCGGCGGCGGCGTGCCGGACCACGACCCGGTCCCCGTGCCCGACCCCACCGCCGCCACCGCTCCCGACCCCGCGCTCGTCCCCGACCCCGCGCTCGGCGAGTACGCGGCGATGGGCTCGGTCGCGCTGACCGACCAGGAGCGCTGGCCGACGCTCGACGCCCTCGGGCTCGCGCGCGTCGACGCGTGGCGGTCCCGGCCGGACGCGCCCGTCTGGGTCCACGCGACGGGCGACCGGCTGCGGCCCGACGACCTCGACGCGCTCGAGGCGGTCGCCGGCCGGCTGGCCGCTCCGGGCTGCGCCGCGGCGCAGGCCGCGGACGAGCCTGCGTGGGTCCGCGAGCTGGTCGCGCGGGTGCACGAGACGGTCCCGCGCTGGCGCCGCGCCGCGCGCGAGGGCCGCAGCGGGCCGGGCACCCCGCTGGTCGACCTGCCCACCACGACCCGCTCCGACCTGTCCGACGCGGCCGCGCACGTGCCGCTCGACGTGCCGCTCGACCGGGTGCTCGAGGGCAGCAGCTCGGGACACACGGGCGCGGCGCTGCTCGTGCCGCTGCACCCGCTGTCGGTGGCCGCGGACCTCGTCCTGCTGCAGCACCTGGTCGAGGCGACGGGTGCGACCTGGCAGGTCGACCCGGACCGGCTGGGACTCGCGAACGTCGTCGACCAGCGTGCGTCGTTCACGTACGTGTCCGCGATGACGGGCTTCCGCCGTCCACCCGGCACGCCCGCGCCGGTCATGGCGCGCGTCAACCTGCACGCGTCGGTGTGGCGCGGCGACGGCGACCGCGAGCGGTACCTCCAGGCGGCGGACCCGCAGGTGCTGAGCACGTCGACGCTCCCTCTGCTGCACCTGCTCGACCTGGCCGCCGCGGGCCTCGCGCTGCACCCCGTCGCGGTCGTCAACGGGGCGACGGACCTGCCGCCCGCGGTCCGGGACGCGGTGGCCCGCACGTGGGGCTGCCCGGTGCTCGACCTCTACGGCCTGCGCGAGACCGGCCCGGTCGCGGTCTCGACGGACGGCGCGGGCCACGTGGTGGTGCCGCGGCGGGTCTTCGTCGAGGTCCTCGGGCCGGACGGGCGCCGGCTGCCCGACGGCGAGCGCGGCGAGGTCGTGGTCACCGTCGACGAGAACCCGTACCTGCCGCTGCTGCGCTACCGCACGGGCGACACGGCCGCGCTGGTCCGCGACGCGCGCGGCACCGTGCTGGTCGGGCTGCAGGGCCGGGCGCCGGTGCGGTTCGTCGCGGCGGACGGCTCGGCGAGCTCGTCGATCGACGCGACGCAGCTCCTGCAGGCGTACGGCCTGGCGGGCTGGGAGCTCGTGCAGGACGTCGCCGGCGACGTCCGGCTGACGGCGTTGCCGGTCACGGGCCTGGGCGCCGACCCGGTCGCGACGGCCCGCGCCGCGGCGGACGCGGTCGAACGCTGGCTCGGCCGCCCGGTCCGGCTCGACGTCGTGCACGACCCGGCCGCGCTCGGCCCCGGCAAGCCCCGCCGCTTCCGCTCGGACGCGGTCCCCTCGACGCTCGGGAAGGACAACCCATGACCGCCCAGGACGCCCCGCGCGTGCGCGTCAACCAGGTCGGGTACCTGACGCACGGCCCGAAGGCCGCGACGCTCGTCACGGACGCGACCGACCCGGTGGCGTGGCGGCTGCTGCGCGGCGGCGCCGTCGTCGCGGCAGGCCGGTCGGTCCCGCGGGGCACGACCCGTCCGCGGGGCTGGACGTGCACACGCTGCACCTCGACGACGTGCACGAGCCGGGCGCGGGCTACGTCCTGGAGGCGGACGGCGCGACGAGCGACCCGTTCGCGATCGGTGGCGACCTGTGGGACGGCCTGCGCGTGGACTCGCTCGTGGTGTTCTACGGCCAGCGCAGCGGCATCCCGATCGAGGAGGACCTGCTGGGAGCCGGCTACGGGCGCGCCGCGGGTCACGTGGACGTGGCACCCAACGGCGGGGACGGCGACGTGGCGTGCCTGCCGGCGGGGCACGCGACGACCGCGGCGGGCGTCGACCTGTACGAGGGCTGGACCGGCGGGTACGCGCTCGACGTGACGGGCGGCTGGTACGACGCGGGGGACCAGGGCAAGTACGTCGTCAACGGCGGCATCGCGGTCGCCCAGCTGCTCGGACTGTACGAGCGCGCGCTGCGCACGGGCACGGCCGGCGCCCTGGGGGACGGCTCCCTGCGGGTGCCGGAGAGCGGCGACGGCGTGCCCGACGTGCTGTCCGAGGCGCGCTGGGAGCTCGAGTGGATGCTGCGCATGGTCGTGCCCGAGGGGGAGCCGCTCGCGGGCCTCGTGCACCACAAGGTCTCCGACGAGCGCTGGGTGCCGCTGCCGATGCTCCCCGCGGACGACCCGCAGCCCCGCTTCCTGCACCGCCCGTCGACCGCGGCGACGCTCAACCTCGCGGCGGTCGCCGCGCAGGGGTCGCGACTGTTCGCACCGCACGACGCGGCCTTCGCCGACCGGCTGCTCGCCGCGGCGCGCGCGGCGTACGACGCGGCGCAGGCGCACCCCGTCCTGCTCGCGCCCGACACCAACACGCTGGAGAACGCCGGCAGCGGGCCCTACGACGACACCGACGTCGACGACGACCGCCTCTGGGCGGCGACCGAGCTGTACCTCTCGACGGGCGAGGACCGGTACGCGGCCGACCTGCGCGCGAACCCCTACCGTCTCGGCGGCACGGCTCCCGCCTTCCGCCCGGAGGGCTTCGACTGGAACCACGTCGCGGCGTGGGCGCGGCTGCAGCTCGCGACGGTCGACAGCGCGCTGCCGGAGCGTGCGCTCGTGCGCGCGTCCGTCGTGGACGCGGCGGACGCGCTGGTCGAGGCGCAGGCCACGCAGCCGTTCGGCCACCCCTACGTGCCGACGAGCGGCCGGTACGACTGGGGCTCGAACGGCCTGCTGCTCAACAACCTCGCCGTGCTCGCGGCGGCGCACGAGATCACGGGCGACGACCGGTACCGCGACGCGGTGCTCGGCGGGGTGGACTACGTGTTCGGCCGCAACGCGCTCGGCGTGTCCTACGTGACCGGCTACGGCACGCGCGACGTCCGCAACCAGCACTCGCGCTGGTACGCCCACCAGCTCGACCCGGCCCTGCCGCACCCGCCGCGGGGCACGGTCTCGGGGGGCCCGAACTCCGACTGCCCCGACCCGGTGTCGGCCGCGCTCGCGGGTTCGCCCGCGCAGTGCTGCTTCGTCGACGACGTGGGCGCGTACGGCGTGAACGAGATGACGATCAACTGGAACTCGGCGCTGGCCTGGGTCGCGGCGTACCTCGCAGGTCTGGGCGACGGGCGCCCGAGCCCCGCGGCGGAGGGCTGACGGCCCGACCGGCACGCCGGCCGAGCACGACGGCCACCGCTGCGACGGGCGCGCGCACCCCGCGGTCCGGTCGACGCGCGCGGCCCCGCCGTCCGGCGTCCTTGGCGGTTCGTCTCGTACAACGATGTACAGAAGTCCCACAACGTTGTAGATTTCGGACCGGCACCTCCGGCGAACCGCCGCGAACCGTGCCTGTCCTGCGTCCGACGTCGCACCAGGAGCTCTCCATGGCCCGTCGCCCCCTGCGCGCCGCCCTCTCGGCGGCCGTCGTCACCCTCGCGCTCGTCGCCACGAGCGCCCCGGCCCAGGCGGACCGCCGCCCGGCCGGTCCACCGCCGCCGACGTTCCAGGACGTCTCCGTGCACGACCCCTCGGTCGTGGTCGCGGACGACGAGATCTGGGTCTTCGGCAGCCACCTCGCCGCCGCGAAGACCGACGACCTCCTGCACTGGGAGAAGGTCGCCGACGGCGCGAACGCCGACAACCCGCTCTTCGACGACGTCCGGGCGAACCTCGCCGAGACGTTCGCGTGGGCCCAGACCGACACCCTGTGGGCCGCCGACGTCATCCAGCTGCCCGACGGCCGGTACGCGATGTACTACAACGCCTGCAAGGGCGACTCGCCGCGCTCCGCGATGGGCGTCGCGGTCAGCGACGACGTCGACGGTCCCTACGTCGACCAGGGGATCTTCCTGCGGTCGGGGATGTGGGACCAGCCCTCCGACGCGGTCGACGGCGCGATCTACGACGCCCGCGTGCACCCCAACACGGTCGACCCGGACGTCTTCGTCGACGCCGAGGGCGACTGGTGGCTCGTGTACGGCTCGTACTCGGGCGGCATCTTCGTCCTCGCGCTCGACCCGGCCACCGGCGAGCCCGTGCCGGGGCAGGGCTACGGCACGCACCTCGTCGGCGGCAACCACAGCCGCATCGAGGGCCCGACCGTCATGTACGACCCGGGCACGAAGTTCTACTACCTCTTCCTGTCGTTCGGCGGCCTCGACGCGAACGGTGCGTACAACGTCCGCGTCGCGCGCTCCACGAACCCCGACGGGCCGTACGTCGACGCCGCCGGCAACGACATGGCGCAGGTGAAGGCGGACCCGAGCAAGCCGCTGTTCGACGACGCGTCGATCGAGCCGTTCGGCACCAAGATCCTCGGCAACCACCTGGTCGCCCGCGAGGTCGGCGACCCCGGCGAGGGGCTGGGCACCGGCTACCTCTCGCCGGGCCACAACAGCTGGTACCGCGACCCGGAGACGGGCGAGACGTTCCTCGTCTTCCACTCCCGGTTCCCGGGGCGCGGCGAGGAGCACGAGGTCCGCGTCCACCAGCTGTGGATGAACGCGGACGGCTGGCCCGTCCTCGACCCGTACCGCTACGCGGGTGGCGACGACCGTCGCGTGCAGCGCGGCGACGTCGCGGGCGACTACGCGCTCGTCACGCACGACAAGGCGCTCACCGCGGACCAGCGCCGCGCGCAGAGCGTGACGCTGCAGTCGAACGGCAAGGTCTCCGGCGCCGTGACCGGGAAGTGGTCGCTGTCCGGGAAGAACCGCGCGCGGCTCGACGTGGGCGGCACACGCTACGACGGCGTGTTCACGCGCTCGTGGCAGCCGGACCTCGCGCGCTGGGTCGTGACGTTCAGCGTCCTGTCCCGTGACGGCGTGACCCTGTGGGGCAGCGCCGTCCCGCCGATGACCGCGAAGCAGGCGGTCGACGCGGTCGTCGCCGACCTCGACCTGGGCGACACCACCGCCGTCGTGTCCGACCTGGCGCTGCCGACCACGGGCACGCACGGCACGACGATCACGTGGACGTCGTCCGACCCGGCCGTCGTCTCGACGACGGGCGACGTCACGCGGCCCGAGGCGGGGGCGGGGGACGCGCACGTCACGCTGACCGCGACGGTCACCAACGGCACGCGCACCCGTGCCGTGACCTTCCCGGTGACCGTCCTGCAGCGGGTCGCGGGCGGCGTCGTCGGCTCGTGGTCGTTCGAGGGCGACCTCGCCGACGGCACGGGTCGCAGCGTCCCGGCGAGCACGACCGGCCCGAGGCTCGACCAGGCCGGCGGCCAGGTCACGTACGTCGCGGACGGTGCTCGTGGCCAGGCCGTGCACCTCGACGGCACGTCCGGCGTCCGCCTGCCCGACGGCCTCGTCTCCGGGGCCACCTGGTCCGCGGCGATGTGGCTGCGCCCGCAGGTGCTCACGCCGTACACGTCCGCGTTCTTCGCGGCCCGCGACGCGAACGCGTGGGTGAGCGTCGTGCCGCGCGGCCACGACGGCGTCGGCGGCTCGACCATGGTGTGGTCCGGCTCGCAGTGGTACGACGCGGGCACGGGTACGCAGATCCCGGTCGGGCGGTGGAGCCACGTGGCGTTCACGGTCGACGGCGGCGACGTGGTCGTCTACGTCGACGGCGAGGCCGCGTACACGGGCACGGGGTTCCCGGGCGTCCTGACGACGACCGCCGGCACCTTCGCGCTCGGCGTCAACTGGTGGGACACGCCGTTCCAGGGCGACGTCGACGAGGTGTCGGTGTGGAGCTCCGCGCTCACCCCCACGGAGGTCGCCGCGCTCGCGACGCGCTGACCCTCCCGCCGCGGCCCGGTCGCCCCTCTCCTCCTGGGCGGCCGGGCCGCGGCCTGCCCGAGCACGGCGCACGGGCCTGCGCCGACGCGGTCGCGGTGGTGGACCCCCGGCGACGGGTCGCTAGACTCGGGGGCACAGGCGTCGACCCGGCCATCACCGGCGAGCCTCCGGAAGAACAGGCGGGACCCCGGCACCGGGGAGCCGCCCCAGTAGAACCGGACGGGGCAGGCCCGTCACAGCCGCAGCAGAGAGGTCGACGACCCCGCCCGGGGGAGCCGGCAAGCGAGGTGGTACCGCGGTCGTCCCCGCCAGGGGGTGGTCGTCCTCGTGGCCGTGAGCGATCGACCAGGAGACCCGACGGTGACCACCGCACCGCGCTACCCGCTGCACCGCCCCGACCAGCCCGTGCCCGCGTCGCCGGACCTGCCGGGCCTCGAGCGCGAGGTCCTCGCGCACTGGGACGCCGACGGGACCTTCCAGGCGTCGATCGACCAGCGCGACGCGGGCGAGAACGGCAGCAACGAGTTCGTCTTCTACGACGGCCCGCCGTTCGCCAACGGCCTGCCGCACTACGGCCACCTGCTCACGGGGTACGCCAAGGACGTCGTGCCGCGCTACCAGACGATGAAGGGCCGCCGGGTCGAGCGCCGGTTCGGCTGGGACACGCACGGGCTGCCCGCCGAGCTCGAGGCCCAGCGCCTGCTGGGCATCACCGAGAAGGCCCAGATCGACGAGCTCGGCATCGCGAAGTTCAACCAGGCGTGCCGCGAGTCCGTGCTCAGGTACACGGGCGAGTGGCGCGAGTACGTGACGCGCCAGGCGCGCTGGGTGGACTTCGACCACGACTACAAGACGCTCGACGTCACCTTCATGGAGTCGGTGATCTGGGCGTTCAAGCAGCTCCACGACAAGGGCCTGGCGTACGAGGGCTACCGCGTCCTGCCGTACTGCTGGGTCGACGAGACGCCGCTGTCCAACCACGAGCTGCGCATGGACGACGACGTGTACGCGTCGCGCCAGGACCCGGCGCTCACGGTCGGCCTGCGGCTGGAGTCCGGGGAGCTCGCGCTCATCTGGACGACGACGCCGTGGACGCTGCCGAGCAACCTGGCGGTCGCCGTGGGGGCCGACGTCGAGTACGTCGTCGCCGAGCCCGCGGCGGACTCGCCGTTCGGGCAGGCGCACCCCGGTGAGCGCGTCGTGCTCGCGGCCGCCCGGCTCGCGGCCTACCAGCGCGAGCTCGGGGAGGCGACGGTCGTCGAGACGCTCACGGGCGCGCAGCTCGCGGGTCGCCGGTACACGCCGCCGTTCGACTACTTCGCGGGGCACGAGAACGCGCACCAGGTCCTCACGGCCGACTTCGTCACGACCGACGACGGCTCGGGGATCGTGCACCTCGCGCCCGCGTTCGGCGAGGACGACATGGTCGCGTGCGACGCCGCCGGGATCGCGCCCGTCGTGCCGGTCGACGCCCGGGGCCGCTTCACCGCCGAGGTCGGGGACTACGCCGACCAGCAGGTCTTCGAGGCGAACAAGCCGATCATCGCGGACCTCAAGGGGGGCACGGGCCCGCTCGCCCGCGTCGCGGCGGACCGGCGCGCCGTCGTCGTGCGCCACGAGACGTACGAGCACTCCTACCCGCACTGCTGGCGGTGCCGGAACCCGCTGATCTACAAGGCCGTGTCGTCGTGGTTCGTGCGTGTCACCGAGTTCCGCGACCGCATGGTCGAGCTCAACCAGGAGATCACCTGGACGCCCGAGCACATCCGTGACGGGCAGTTCGGCAAGTGGCTCGCGGGTGCGCGCGACTGGTCGATCAGCCGCAACCGCTACTGGGGCACGCCGATCCCGGTGTGGGTCTCGGACGACCCGCTGCACCCCCGCGTCGACGTGTACGGCTCGCTCGCCGAGCTCGAGGCGGACTTCGGCCGCCTGCCGACGAACGAGGCGGGCGAGCCCGACCTGCACCGGCCGTTCATCGACGACCTCACGCGCCCGAACCCGGACGACCCGTCCGGGAAGAGCACCATGCGCCGCATCCCCGACGTCCTCGACGTGTGGTTCGACTCGGGGGCGATGCCGTTCGCGCAGGTGCACTACCCGTTCGAGAACGCGGACTGGTTCGAGCACCACTACCCGGGCGACTTCATCGTCGAGTACATCGGGCAGACGCGCGGCTGGTTCTACACGCTGCACGTGCTGGCGACCGCGATCTTCGACCGCCCCGCGTTCCGCAACGTCATGTGCCACGGCATCGTGCTCGGCGACGACGGTCGCAAGGCGAGCAAGTCGCTGCGCAACTTCCCCGACCCCGTCCTGATGTGGGACAAGTACGGCTCGGACGCGGTGCGCTGGTCGCTCATGTCGAGCCCGATCCTGCGCGGCGGCAACCTCGTCGTGACGGAGGAGGGCATCCGCGACGGCGTGCGCCAGGTGCTGCTGCCGCTGTGGAGCACGTACTACTTCTTCACGCTCTACGCCGGGGCCGCGCGCGGCGGTGCCGGGCTGTCGGCGCAGCGCGTGGACGAGCGCGAGGCCGAGGGCCTGGCGACGATGGACCGGTACCTGCTCGCGCGCACGCGCTGGCTGGTCGCGGACGTCACGAAGCACCTCGACGCGTACGACGTGGCGGAGGCGTGCGAGGCGGTCCGCGACCACCTCGACCTGGTCACGAACTGGTACGTGCGCACGCAGCGCCAGCGGTTCTGGGACGAGGACCAGGCCGCGTTCGACACGCTGTGGACCGCGCTCGAGGTCCTCACGCGCGTCATGGCGCCCCTCGCGCCGCTCGTCACCGAGGAGATCTGGCGCGGCCTGACGGGCGGGCGCAGCGTGCACCTGACGGACTGGCCGACGCCCGGCGAGCTCGTGGCGACGGACGCGGGTGCCGCCGGCACCGAGGCCGAGCTCGTGGCGGCGATGGACCGCGTGCGGGAGGTCGTCTCGGTGACGCTCGGGCTGCGCAAGGCCCGCCAGCTGCGCGTGCGCCAGCCGCTGCGCGAGCTGCGGGTCGTCGTGCCGCACCCCGAGTGGTTCGGGCCGTTCCTCGACCTCGTCGCGTCCGAGGTGAACGTCCGCCACGTCCGCGTGCTCGGCCTGCACGACGCCGACGCCGCCGACCTGGGCGTGAGCGCCCAGCTCGCGGTGAACGCGCGTGCGGCGGGCCCGCGCCTGGGCCGTGCCGTGCAGTCGGTCATCAAGGCCGCGAAGGCCGGGGCGTGGGAGCAGACCGTCGACGGTGTCGTGGTGCGCACCGACGACGGCGACGTCGCGCTGCAGGAGCACGAGTACACGGTCGCGACCGTCGTCGAGCAGCGCGAGGGCGTCGAGCTCGCCGCGGGCGTGCTGTCGGGCGACGGGTTCGTCGTGCTCGACGTCGCGCTCGACGACGAGCTGCTCGCCGAGGGGTACGCGCGCGACGTCGTGCGCCAGGTGCAGGACGCGCGCAAGGCCGCGGGCCTGCACGTGGGCGACCGCGTGCTGCTCACGCTCGACGTGCCGCGCGACCACGTCGCGGCCGTCGAGGCGCACCGCGAGACCATCGCGCACGAGACCCTCGCGGTCTCCGTCACGGTCAACCCCGTGCCGGGTCCGGAGGTCGCCGTGCACGTCGCGGCCGTCGAGGCGGGCGGGTACGAGGCATGAGCCGCCGCGGACGCGACGGGGGCTCGGAGCACCTGCGCGCCGAGCAGGCGCGGGCCGCGCGGGAGGCCGCCGACGAGGTGTACCGGGCGATCCTCGCCCGGGCCCCCGAGCACGAGATCGACCCGTCGTTCGAGCGCACGCGGCAGGTCATGGAGCTGCTGGGGGACCCGCAGCGGGCGTACCGCGTGGTCCACCTGACCGGCACCAACGGCAAGACGTCGACCGCGCGCATGGTCGAGCGGCTCCTGCGCGAGCACGGCCTGCGCACGGGCCGGTTCACGAGCCCGCACCTCACGCGCGTGAACGAGCGCATCGTCGTCGACGGCGAGCCCATCAGCGACGAGCGGTTCGTCGAGGTGTGGCAGGACGTCGCGCCGTACGTGCACCTCGTCGACCAGCGCGCGCGTGATGAGGGCAAGCCGCAGCTGTCGTTCTTCGAGGTGTTCACGGTCATGGCGTTCGCGGCGTTCGCCGACGCGCCCGTCGACGTCGCGGTCGTCGAGGTCGGCATGGGCGGGCTGTGGGACTCGACGAACGTCGCCGACGGCGAGGTCGCGGTCATCACGCCCGTCGCGATGGACCACGAGCGCTACCTGGGCGACACGCTCGCCGAGATCGCCTCGGTCAAGGCGGGCATCGTCAAGGAGGGCGCGACGCTCGTGCTCGCGCAGCAGGACGAGGTCGTCGAGGGGGTCGTGCTCGCGGCGGCCGCCGAGAAGGGCGCGCGGGTCGTGCGCGAGGGCGTCGACATCGACGTCGTGGAGCGGCAGGTCGCGGTCGGCGGGCAGCTGCTCACGCTGCGCGGCCTCGGCGGCGTGTACGCGGACGTCTTCCTGCCGCTGCACGGCGAGTTCCAGGCGCACAACGCGCTGCTCGCGCTCGTCGCGGCCGAGGCGTTCCTCACCGGGGGAGCGGCGCTCGACGGCGACGTCGTCGGGACCGCGTTCGCCGACGTCTCGTCGCCGGGCCGGCTCGAGGTCGTGCGGTCGAGCCCGACCGTCCTGGTCGACGGTGCGCACAACCCCGCGGGCGTCGAGGCGCTCGTCGCCGCGCTCGACGAGGCGTTCGCGTTCCAGCGCGTCGTGGGGGTCGTGGGCGTCATGGCCGACAAGGACCCCGAGGGCATCCTCGCGCTGCTCGAGCCGGTGCTCGCCGAGGTCGTCGTGACGCGCGCGTCGAACCCGCGCGCGCTCGACCCGCAGGACCTCGCGGAGGTCGCGGTCGACGTCTTCGGCGAGGACCGCGTGCACGTGGTCGAGCGGCTCGACGAGGCGATCGACCTCGCGGCGGCGCGTGCGGAGGGCGAGGTCGAGCGCGGTGGCGCGGTCCTCGTGACGGGCTCGATCCTGCTGGTCGCGGAGGCGCGCATCCTGCTCGGCCGCCCCTGACGCGCGACACCGGCCCTGGGGCGGGCGGGCTCGGCGCACGCCGTCCCGCCCGCCGTCGTCGCCCGCGGGGGTGACGAGGCACGTCGCCGCCCGCCGGCCTGCACGAACGTGCACCCGGTGCGCACGTCCTCCCCTTGACCGTGCCGGAGGGCGCGGCGAGGGTGAGGCATGTCGGGCGACGGCGCCGCGACGCACGTGACGTGGGCGATCGCCCACGTCGGAGGAGGGAGCGGTCAGCGTGAAGAAGCTCATCAACGATCCCCAGGACGTCGTCGCCGAGTCCCTCGAGGGCTTCGCGGCCGCGCACGCGGACCTCGTCGCGGTGCACGCGGACCCGCCGTTCGTCACGCGCGCCGGCGGGGCGGTCCCGGGGAAGGTCGGTCTGGTGAGCGGCGGCGGCTCGGGGCACGAGCCGCTGCACGCGGGCTTCGTCGGCGTCGGCATGCTCGACGCGGCCGTGCCGGGGGCGGTGTTCACCTCGCCGACGCCGGACCAGATCGCGCCCGCGCTGCAGGCCGCCGACGGCGGCAAGGGCGTCCTCGCGATCGTCAAGAACTACACGGGCGACGTCCTCAACTTCGAGACGGGCGCCGAGCTCGCCGAGGCCGACGGCGTCACCGTGCGCTCCGTGGTCGTGGACGACGACGTCGCGGTCGAGAACTCGCTCTACACCGCGGGTCGCCGGGGCGTCGCCGGGACGGTGTGCGTCGAGAAGATCGCCGGAGCCGCCGCCGAGCGCGGCGGCGACCTCGACGCGGTCGCCGCGGTCGCCGAGCGCGTGATCGCGAACGTGCGCTCGATGGGCGTCGCGCTCACCGCCTGCACGGTCCCGCACGCCGGCAGGCCGAGCTTCGACCTGCCCGAGGACGAGATCGAGATCGGCATCGGGATCCACGGCGAGCCCGGGCGGCGGCGGATCCCGCTCGCGGGCGCCGACGAGATCACCGAGATGCTCCTGACGCCCGTCGTCGACGACCTCGGCCTGTCGGGCGGGGAGCAGGTGCTGCTGTTCGTCAACGGCATGGGGGGCACGCCCGCGTCCGAGCTGTACGTCGTCTATCGTCGGGCACGCGCGTTGCTCTCCGAGCGCGGGGTCGAGGTCACTCGCTCGCTCGTCGGCAACTACGTGACATCACTGGAGATGCAGGGCGCGTCCGTCACCGTGCTGCGGCTGGACGACGAGCTGACCGCCCTGTGGGACGCACCGGTGCACACGACGGCGCTGCGTTGGTGAGACGCGGCCTGCTCGGGGCGCCGGTCGGACGGGCCGAGGGAGCGTGGGCATGACGCTGGACGTGGCGTGGGCGGTCGACTGGGTGCGCGCGTGCGCCCGGACCGTCGCGGAGCACCGCGACGAGCTGGTCGAGCTGGACCGGCAGATCGGGGACGGCGACCACGGCGAGAACCTCAACCGCGGGTTCAGGGCGGTGGTCGCGAAGCTCGACGCGCTCGACGCCCCGCCCGCGCAGATCGGCGACGTGCTCAAGCTCGTCGCCACCACGCTCATGTCCACCGTGGGCGGCGCGGCCGGCCCGCTGTACGGCACCGCGTTCCTGCGGGCGTCGCGCGCGACCGCGGTGAGCGAGCTCGACAGCGGCGGCGTCGTCGCCCTGCTCGAGGCCGCGCTGGAAGGGATCGTCGTGCGGGGCAAGGCGACGACGGGCGAGAAGACGATGGTCGACGCGTGGACGCCGGCGACGGAGGCGGCCGTCGCCGCGGCCGACGGGGGCGCGGGCCCGGCCGACGTGCTGGCCGCCGCCGCGCGCGCCGCGACCGACGGCGCGCAGGCCACGATCCCGCTCGTCGCGACCAAGGGCCGCGCGTCCTACCTGGGCGAGCGCTCGGCGGGACACCTCGACCCGGGCGCCCGCTCGACCGAGCTCCTGCTCGCCGCAGCGGCGCAGGCGGCGGCGTGACCGGCGGGGCGGGCGCGGGCCGCACCGTGGCCCGCGTCGCGCTCGTCCTCGTCTCGCACTCCCGCACGCTGGCCGAGGGGGCCGTCGAGCTGGCCGCGCAGATGGCGCCGGGCGTGCTGCTGCGCGCGGCGGGCGGCGGTCCCGACGGCGGGCTCGGCACGAGCTTCGACCTCGTGGAGGCGGCCCTGCTGGAGGCGACCGGTGACGGCCGCTCCGCCGTGGTCCTGACGGACCTGGGGTCGGCGGTGCTCACCGCGGAGTCGGTGCTCGAGCTCGCCGACCCCGACCTCGCGGAGCGGGTCCGGCTCGCGGACGCGCCGTTCGTCGAGGGGGCCGTCGCGGCGGCGGTCGCCGCGCACGGGGGTGCGGACCTCACGGGTGTCGTGGCCGCGGCCGAGCACGCGGGGTCGACGTTCGCGGTCGCGCCGGAGGCGTCCGCCGGGCCGCCCGGGGCCGGCCCCGGGCCCGGCGGCGAGGACGGGACGGTCCGCGGGTCGGCGGTGCTGCGCAACCGGCTCGGGCTGCACGCGCGTCCGGCGGCCGTCGTGGCCCGGCTGATGGCGGGCTTCGACGCGCGGGTGCTGGTCAACGGCGTGAACGCGGCGAGCGTGCTCGAGCTCATGAAGCTCGGTGCGGTGCAGGGCCAGGAGGTCGTCGTGGAGGCGCACGGTCCGCAGGCGGTCGAGGCGCGGGACGCCCTTCTCGCGGCGGTCGAGCAGGGCTTCGGCGAGGTCTGACCACGCCACGGACCGCGGTCCGTGTGAGGGACGGCACGAAGAATGCATGGACTGCAAAGTTGCAGTCGGTGTAAAGTTGCACACCATGCAGGAAGTCGCGTCCACCCCGGCGGTCGCCGAGGGCGTGCCGGCCCAGGAGCCGCCGACGATCGCCGAGCTCGTCGGCGCCCTCGGCCTGCGCGAGCGCAAGAAGCGGGCGCGGCGTGACGCGCTCATCGACGCGACCCACCGCCTCGTCGACCGCGACGGGCTCGACGCGGTGACCGTCGAGGCCATCTGCGAGGCCGCGGGCGTCTCCGTGCGCACGTTCTTCAACTACTTCGAGACGAAGGACGACGCGGTCCTCGGCCACGCGACGTACCCGATCGACCCGGTGCTCGAGGACGAGTTCGCCGCGGGCGGTCCCACCGGCCACCTCCTGACCGACGTCGAGCACCTCGTCGCCTCGCTCCTCGAGGCCGCTCCGTCGGCCCGGGCGCGCATGGCCAAGGGGCTGGAGATCGCAGCCCGGGAGCCCCGGCTCCTCGCGCGCCACCTCGCGTGGCTCGACAAGCACAAGGGCCTGCTCATGACGCTCGTCGCCCGCCGGCTGGGCGACGACCCCGTGCACCCGCCCGAGACCGTCGCGTCGCTCGCGCTGTTCCTCACGCACGCGTCGTTCGTGCGCTGGGAGGCCCGCGGCGGCACGGGCGAGGTCCGTGACCACCTGCACGACGTCCTCGGCGAGCTGCGCGCGCTCCTCGCGGACGACACGACCACCGCGCGTGACGCGGCCGCCGCGCGCGACGCCGACCCCGCTCGCGACGCCGGCCCCGCGCGCGGCGGCTGACGACCACCGCCACCCGACCGACCCCACCGACCGACAGACGCCCACCGCCACCACCGTCACCCGGACCGCCGCCGCCGCGGCCGGGCTCGCACGTCCGCGCCCGAGCACCCTCGTGCGCCCTCCCGAGAGCAAGGAACCCGCATGGCCACCGCCACCGTCCCCGACGTGGGAGCGAGCGACAAGCCGCTCGTCGTCCTCACGCCCCGCACCGTCTGGCTGATCTTCGGCGCGCTCATGGCGAGCATGTTCCTGTCGTCGCTCGACCAGTCGATCGTCGGCACCGCGATGCCCACGATCGTGGGCGAGCTCGACGGCGTCGAGCACCAGGGCTGGGTCGTCACCGCCTACATCCTCGCGATCGCGATCGTCATGCCGCTGTACGGCAAGTTCGGCGACCTCTGGGGGCGGCGCTGGCCGTTCCTCGTCGCGATCGCCCTGTTCACCGCGGGCTCCGCGGTGGCGGGCTTCGCCGGCTCGTTCGGCTGGCTCGTCGTCGGCCGCGGCATCCAGGGCCTCGGCGGCGGCGGCCTCATGATCCTGTCGCAGGCCATCATCGCCGACATCGTCCCCGCCAAGGACCGCGGCAAGTACATGGGCCCGATGGGCGCGCTGTTCGGCATCGCGGCCGTCGTCGGCCCGCTCCTCGGCGGCCTGTTCACCGAGCACGCCGACTGGCGCTGGTGCTTCTGGATCAACATCCCCGTCGGCATCGCGGCGTTCGCGGTCGCGTGGTTCGCGCTCAAGCTGCCGTCGCACCGTTCGGGCCGCCGCATCGACGTCGCAGGCATCGTCCTCGTCGTCCTCGGCACGTCGGGCCTGGTCCTGGCGACGAGCTGGGAGAGCTGGAGCGGGCAGCGCGGGTACGACTGGTCCGACCCGGGCCTGCTGGCGCTCGTCGGCGGCACGCTGCTCTCGATCGCGCTGTTCGTCCTCGCCGAGCTCAAGGCGTCCGACCCGCTGCTGCCGCTGCGCCTGTTCCGCAACCGCACCTTCACGATCGCGACGTCCATCGGCTTCATCCTCGGCATGGGCATGTTCTCCGCGCTCGCCTTCCTGCCGACGTTCCTGCAGATGTCGACCGGCGTCGGCGTCACGCAGTCCGGCTACCTGCTGCTGCCGATGATGGCGGGCGTCATGCTCACCGCGATCGGCTCGGGCGTCGCGATCACCAAGACGGGCCGCTACAAGGTCTACCCGGTCGCCGGCCTCGCCATCACGACCGTGGGCATGGTGTGGCTCACGCGCATCACCGGCGACATGTCGATGTGGCTGTTCGGGGCCATGATCTTCGTGCTCGGGGCCGGCATGGGCCTCGTCATGCAGACGATCGTCCTGGCCGTGCAGAACGCCGTCGACCCGCACGAGCTCGGCACCGCGACGTCGGCGAACAACTTCTTCCGCGAGATCGGCGCGGCCGTCGGTGTCGCCGTGTTCTCGACGATGTTCACGAGCCGGCTCGTGGAGCAGGTCACCGAGGTCTTCGCGGGCGTCCCGCAGGGTGCGGGCGGCGGCGAGGCGTCGGGCCTCACGCCGGACGTCGTGCAGCAGCTGCCCGAGCCGTTGAAGTCGGGCGTCATCGACGCGTACGCCGACAGCCTGTCGTCGTCGTTCTGGTACTTCATCCCGCTCGTCGTCGTCGGCTTCGTCCTCGCGCTGTTCCTCAAGGAGGTCAAGCTCTCCGACGTCGCGGGCATGGTCGCGCGCGGGGAGGCCGTGGCGGCGCCCGACGCCCGGGCGGGCGTCACGGCGACGCTCGACGGCGCCGTCGTGGTCGACGAGCTGTCCGCGGACGGCGCCGGAGCGTCCGCGACCGCGGACCGCGACGGCCGGACGCCCGACGGCGACGCCGTGGGTGCCCGGTAGCCTGACGCGATGAGCTCCGGCGTCCCCGAGGGGCAGGCGGTGCGCCGCAAGCGCCCCGCGAAGCCCCAGTTCACGCAGACGATGCTGATCCTCGAGGCCTTCGTCGTCCTGTTCGCCACGCTCGTGGCGTACGGGCTGCGCGTCGCCGAGCCCGCTCTGGTGTGGGGCGTCGGCGGCGGCCTCGCGGTGCTCCTGCTCGTGCTCTCCGGCTGGGTGGGCCGGCCCGGCGGCTACGTCGCCGGGTCGGTCGCCCAGGCGCTCGTCCTGGCCGGGGGGTTCGTCGTGCCGATGATGTTCGTCATCGGCGGCGTGTTCGTCGCGCTGTGGGTCTTCTCTCTGCGCGTCGGCGGTCGCATCGACCGCGAGCGCGCCGAGTGGGACGCCGCGCACCCCGGCGCGGTCGGTCCCTGACCGTCCCGACGCCGCACCGCAGCGACGCCCCGCGGCCGCCGTCCGTCCACGGACCGGCCGCGGGGCGTTCGCACGTCCCCGGCTAGGGTGACCGGCATGACTGACACGCAGCGCACCCTGGTCCTCGTCAAGCCCGACGGCGTCCGCCGGGGTCTGGTGGGGGAGATCCTGCGTCGCATCGAGGCGAAGGGCTACACGCTCGTCGCCGTCGAGCTCCGCGAGGCCGACGAGGCGCTGCTCGCGGAGCACTACGCGGAGCACGCCGGCAAGCCGTTCCTGCAGCCGCTCGTCGACTTCATGCGCTCGGGCCCGGTGCTCGCCGCGGTCGTCGAGGGGCACCGCGTGATCGAGGGCTTCCGCTCGCTCGCGGGCGCGACCGACCCCACCGTCGCGGCGCCCGGCACGATCCGCGGCGACCTCGCCCGCGACTGGGGCCTCAAGGTCATCCAGAACCTCGTCCACGGCTCCGACGGCGAGGAGTCGGCGGCCCGCGAGATCGGGCTCTGGTTCCCGGCGCTCTGACCCGCCCTCGCGCGAGCACGACCGGCGGCGGGCCGTCGGCGGACGCGGCCCGGGTCCCCGACGGCCCGCCTCGCACGTCCTAGGCTGCGTGCGTGCACCTCAAGACCCTCACCCTGCGGGGGTTCAAGTCGTTCGCGTCGGCGACGACCCTGACCTTCGAGCCCGGCGTCACGTGCGTCGTCGGGCCCAACGGCTCGGGCAAGTCGAACGTCGTCGACGCGCTCGCCTGGGTCATGGGGGAGCAGGGCGCCAAGTCGTTGCGCGGCGGCAAGATGGAGGACGTCATCTTCGCCGGCACCGCCGGCCGGCCGCCGCTCGGCCGGGCCGAGGTCGCGCTCACGATCGACAACACCGACGGCGCGCTGCCGATCGAGTACACCGAGGTCACGATCTCGCGGACCCTGTTCCGCAACGGCGGGTCCGAGTACGCCATCAACGGCCAGGGCTGCCGGCTGCTCGACATCCAGGAGCTGCTGTCCGACTCCGGCCTGGGCCGCGAGATGCACGTCATCGTCGGCCAGGGCCAGCTCGACGCGGTCCTGCGCGCGACGCCCGAGGAGCGGCGCGGGTTCGTCGAGGAGGCCGCGGGCGTCCTCAAGCACCGCAAGCGCAAGGAGAAGGCCCTGCGCAAGCTCGACGCGATGCAGGCCAACCTGACGCGCCTCGGCGACCTCACGGGGGAGATCCGCCGCCAGCTCGGCCCGCTCGGCCGGCAGGCGGAGGTCGCGCGCAAGGCGGCCGTCGTCCAGTCCGACCTGCGCGACGCCCGGGCACGGCTGCTCGCCGACGACCTCGCGCAGCTGACCGCGACGCTCGAGCAGGAGATCGCCGACGAGACCGCGCTGCTCGCCCGGCGCGCCGAGGTCGAGGGCGCGCTCGCGCAGCACCGCGACCGGCTCGCGGCGCTCGAGCGCGAGGCCGCCGAGGCGACGCCGCAGCTCACCGAGGCGACCGACGTCTGGTACCGCCTGTCGTCGCTGCGCGAGCGGCTGCGCGGCACCGCGTCGCTCGCGGCCGACCGTGTGCGGCTGCTCGGCAGCGCGGCGCCCGAGCGGCCCGGCGGTCAGGACCCGGACGACCTCGCCGCCCAGGCGCGGCGCGTGCGCGCCGCGGAGGCGGACCTCGCGACCGAGGTCGAGCAGGGGCGGGCGGCCCTCGAGGCGGCCGTCGCCGCGCGCCAGGAGGTCGAGCAGCAGGCGACCGCGGCCGAGAAGGAGCTCGCGACCGTCCTGCGCGGGGCCGCGGACCGGCGTGAGGGCGTCGCGCGCCTCGCGGGCCAGGTCGCCGCTCGCCGCAGCCGCGTCGAGGCCACGCAGGCCGAGATCGGCCGCCTGCGGGACACGCTCGCCGCGGCCCGCGAGCGCGAGTCGACCGCGAGCGAGGAGTTCGTCGCGCTCGAGTCCGAGGTCGCGGGCGTCGAGGCGGGTGAGGAGGGCCTGGACGCGGCGCACGAGGCCGCGGTCGAGGCGCTCGACGCCGCGACCGAGCACCTCGCCGTGCTGCGCGCGCAGCTCGCGGACGCCGAGCGCGAGCACGGCACGCTCGTCGCCCGGGCCGAGACGCTGGAGCTCAGCCTGGACCGCAAGGACGGCGCCGGGGCCCTGCTCGCCGCCGAGACCCTGACCGGGACGCTCGGGTCGGTCGCCGCGCTGCTCGCCGTGGAACCACGCGACGAGGAAGCCGTGGTCGCCGCGCTCGGTGCGGTCGCCGACGGCGTCGCGGTCGAGTCCGTCGACGCCGCCGTCGACGCGCTGCGCCACCTGCGCACCGAGGACGCCGGGCGAGCGTCGCTGCTCGTCGCGGGCGCGCCCCCCGCCGCCGACGTCGACCTGCCGCCGGGCGTGGACCGCGCCGTCGACCTCGTGCGCGCCCCGGCCCACGTGCAGGACACCGTGCGCGCGCTGCTCGCCGACGTCGTCGTCGTCGACGACCTCGCCGCGGCCCGCGCGCTGGTCGCGCAGCACCCGCACCTCGTCGTCGCGACGCGCGCCGGTGACCTCCTGTCGCGCACGCGCGCCTCGGGCGGCTCAGCGACGGCGCCCAGCGCGCTGCACCTGCAGACGGCGCTCGAGCAGGCCCGGGCCGGTGCGGCGGAGGCGACCGCGACCGCGGAGCGGCTGCGGTTCGAGATCGCCGGCGCGACGCGTGCGGAGCAGGAGGCCCGCGACGCGCACGACCGCACGCTCGAGCGCCTGCACGAGTCCGACGCCGCGCTCGCCGCGGTCGCCGAGCAGCTCGGCCACCTGGCGTCCGCCGTGCGGGCCGCACGCGCCGAGGCCGACCGTGCGCAGGCGACGCTGACCGCCGCGTCCACGACGCTCGAGGCGGACGCCGCCGAGCTCGCCGAGCTCACCGAGCGGCTCGCCGCCGCCGAGCAGGAGCCCGCCGACACCGAGGCCGCGATCGCCGAGGTCACCGCGCGTCGCGACCGCCTCGCGGGCCTGGCCACGGACGCGCGCGCACGCGAGACCGAGGCGCGGCTCACGCTGCGCACGGGTGAGGAGCGCGCCCGCGCGATGTCCGGCCGCGCGGCGTCGCTGGAGCGGGCCGCCGAGTCGGAGCGCGTCGCGCGGCGGCGCGCGGCCGAGCGGGAGCAGGTCCGGGCCCGGCAGTCCGCGGCCGCCGCGGCGGTCGGTGCCGGCGCCGCGCACGCGCTCACCGCGCTCGACGACTCCCTGCGCCGGGCGACCGCCGAGCGCGAGGCCGCCGAGACGGCGCGGGCCGAGCGCGAGCAGCACCTGTCCGCGACACGCGCACGCGTCGAGGAGCTCGCGGCCGAGCTGGCCCGGCTGACCGACGCGGCGCACCGTGACGAGGTCGCCCGCACCCAGCAGCGGCTGCGCGTCGAGCAGCTGCAGGCGCGGTCCGTCGAGGAGCTCGGCCTCGACCCGCAGGTCCTGCTCGACGAGTTCGGGCCGCACCGCGACGTGCCCGTCGTCCTGCCGCCCGGCACCGAGCCGGACCCGGGCGCGCCGACCGCCGTGCCGTTCGTCCGCGAGCAGCAGGAGAAGCGGCTGCGGGCCGCCGAGCGCGCCCTGTCCCAGCTCGGCCGCGTCAACCCGCTCGCGCTGGAGGAGTTCGCGGCCCTCGAGGAGCGCCACCGCTTCCTCACCGAGCAGCTCGCCGACCTGAAGAAGTCGCGCGCCGACCTGCTGGAGATCGTCCGTGAGATCGACGAGCGCGTCGAGCAGGTGTTCGCCGAGGCGTACCGCGACACGGCCGCGGCGTTCGACGTCGTGTTCCCGCGCCTGTTCCCGGGCGGCGAGGGCCGCCTGGTCCTCACCGACCCGGACGACATGCTGACCACGGGGATCGAGGTCGAGGCGCGCCCCGCCGGCAAGAAGGTCAAGCGCCTGTCGCTGCTGTCGGGCGGCGAGCGCTCCCTGACGGCCGTCGCGCTGCTCGTCGCGATCTTCAAGGCCCGGCCCAGCCCGTTCTACGTCATGGACGAGGTGGAGGCGGCGCTCGACGACGCGAACCTGGGGCGGCTGCTCGACATCTTCCGCGAGCTGCAGGAGGACTCCCAGCTCATCGTCGTGACGCACCAGAAGCGCACGATGGAGATCGCCGACGCGCTCTACGGCGTGACGATGCGCGGCGACGGCGTGACGACCGTCGTGAGCCAGCGGATGCGCGAGGACGTCCCCGCCTGACAGGTGTGGAGATTGTGTGCGGCTTGCCCGCCACACGGGTGAGGCGGCGCGACGGACGACGGGGCGCGGCCGAGACTGGGAGCGTGGTCGTGCTCATCGGGATCGTCGTGTCGCTCGTCGTCGCCGCCGCCGTGCTCGTGCTGGCGGGTGCCGAGGCGGCCGCCGACGCGCGCGGTGACAGCCGGGGCGGCCCCTGGCGAACGTTCCGGGACGGGTGGCGCGCACGGCGTCACCCCGACCCCGCGCAGCGTGCCGCTGCCGTCGCGGCCTCGGCGGACCCGGTCGACGTCTCGCTGCAGGAGCTCCTGAGCGCGAACGTCGAGCAGGGGGACGCGTACCTGCAGGTCGACGACCTCAGCGCGGCGCTCGAGCGCGCCGCCCGGCGTGCCGGCTCGGCGCTGCCGCGTCAGCAGCGCGGGGCCTGACGGCTTCGGACCGGTTCGCGGTCCGGGCGCACCGCCTGACGGCCCGCGACCGGTTCGCGTCGAGGGGCGCCCGGCAGACAGACTGTCCACGTGGACCAGGACCTCCTCAACACCCTGCTCGCCGTCGGGCTGCCGACCGTCGCCGTCGTGACGCTCGGCACGGTGCTCCTGCGCCGTCGCGGCTCGTCCCGGACGGGGACGACCGACACCAAGCCCCCCGCCGCCCCGCCGGCCGGCGCCCCCGCACCGCCCGCCGCGCCCGAGGCCCCGGCCGACGCCCGCCCGGGCTCGCCCACCGGCACGACCGCGCCGGAGCGCGCCCCCGACGACGTCGCCGAGCTCGAGGAGCCGCCCGTCCTCGAGGTGCCCGCGCCGGTCGCTGGTCGCCTGACCCGCCTGCGCGACCGGCTGTCGCGGTCCGGCTCGCCGCTCGGCACCCGGCTGCTGCAGGTCCTGTCGCGCGACCACCTCACCGAGGACGACTGGGACGAGCTCGAGGAGACGCTGCTCCTCGCCGACGTCGGCGCCGGCCCGACCACCGAGATCGTCGACGCGCTGCGCACCCGTGTGCGCGTCGAGGGGCTGCGCGAGCCGGGTCAGGTGCGCGCCGTCCTGCGCGACCAGCTGCTCGCGATCGTCGACCCGTCGCTCGACCGCACGCTCGGCACCGCCCCGACGACGACGCCGGACGGCGCGACCGTGCCCGCGGTCGTGCTCGTCGTCGGCGTCAACGGGACGGGCAAGACGACGACGGTCGGCAAGCTCGCCCGCGTGCTCGTCGCGGAGGGGCGCAGCGTCGTGCTCGGCGCTGCGGACACCTTCCGCGCCGCGGCCGCCGACCAGCTCGAGACGTGGGGCTCGCGCGTCGGCGTGCGCACCGTGCGGTCCGACCGGGACGGCGCCGACCCGGCGTCGGTCGCGTTCGACGCGGTCCGCACGGGCCGCGCCGAGGGCGTCGACGTCGTGCTCGTCGACACCGCGGGCCGGCTGCAGAACAAGGCAGGGCTCATGGACGAGCTGGGCAAGATCACGCGCGTCCTGACGCGCGAGGCGCCGCTGTCCGAGGTCCTGCTCGTCCTCGATGCGACCACGGGCCAGAACGGGCTCAACCAGGCCCGCGTCTTCGCGGAGGTCGCAGGCGTCACGGGCATCGTCCTGACGAAGCTGGACGGCACCGCGAAGGGCGGCATCGTCGTGGCCGTGCAGCGCGAGCTCGGCGTGCCCGTCAAGCTCGTCGGTCTGGGTGAGGGCCCGGACGACCTCGCGCCGTTCGACCCCGAGGCGTTCGTCGACGGGATCCTGCAGGGCTGACCCGCCGTCCGGGGCGTGGGACGCGCCCTCTCACGCCCCGGACGATCCGGACGTGCTGGACGTCCGCCCACCCCGAAACCGAACGTTTACGCGCGGGTGAGCGTTGTCACACCGCTGTAACACCGCCAGCGCATCGCCGAAACGGTCCTGCTCGACCTTGGTACCCGACCAGCCAGCCCCGGCTGGGAACGGGAGAGGCGACTCGATGGAATTCGAACTGGACAGCGGGAACACGGCGTTCATCCTCCTCGCCGCGTCCCTCGTGCTGCTGATGACGCCGGCCCTGGCGTTCTTCTACGGCGGCATGGTGCGCGGCAAGAGCGTGCTCAACATGATGATGATGAGCTTCGGTGCCCTCGGCATCGTCTCGCTCATCTGGGTGCTGTACGGCTACTCGGCGACGTTCGGCACCGACATCGGCGGCTTCATCGGGAACCCGACGGACTTCTTCGGCCTGCAGGGGGCGACCGACGACCAGAGCCTCATGGCCGCCACCGGCGTGCCGTTCCTGGTCGCGGCCGGCTACCAGCTGACGTTCGCCGTCATCACGGTCGCGCTGATCTCGGGGGCGATCGCCGACCGCTTCAAGTTCGGCACGTGGCTCGTGTTCGCGGCGGTCTGGGTGACCGTCGTCTACATCCCCCTCGCGCACATGGTCTGGGGCGGCGGCCTGCTCGGCGGCGGCTACTTCCTCGACGGCGCGCTGCCCCTCCCGATCGACTTCGCCGGTGGCACGGTCGTCCACATCAACGCCGGTGTCGCGGGCCTCGTGCTGGCCGTCGTGACGGGCAAGCGCCGCGGCTTCGGCCGCGAGCCGATGCGCCCGCACAACCTGCCGTTCGTCATGCTCGGCGCGGCCCTGCTGTGGTTCGGCTGGTTCGGCTTCAACGCGGGCTCGGAGTTCGCCGCCGACGCCACCGCCGGCCGCGCGTGGCTCAACACCACGGTCGCGACGGCCGTCGCGATGCTCGCCTGGCTCGGCACGGAGAAGGTCCGCGACGGGCACGCCACGTCCCTCGGCGCCGCGTCCGGCGTCGTCGCGGGCCTCGTCGCCATCACCCCGGCCGCCGCGGCGGTCGACACGTGGGGCGCGATCGCGATCGGTCTCGTCGCCGGCGTCCTGTGCGCCCTCGCGGTGGGGCTGAAGTACCGGTTCGGCTACGACGACTCGCTCGACGTCGTCGGCGTCCACCTCGTCGGCGGTCTCGTCGGCACGGTGCTCATCGGCCTGTTCGCGACGAACGAGAACGCCACGTGGTACCCCGAGGGCGCCGCGAACGGCCTGTTCTACGGTGGTGGCGTCGGCCAGCTCGCGACGCAGGTCGTGGTGGCGCTGTGCGCGGTCGTGTTCAGCGGTCTGGCGACGCTCGTCATCGCCCTGGTCCTCAAGGCCACGATCGGCCTGCGGGCGACGGAGGAGGACGAGGTCACCGGCCTCGACCTGACGACGCACGGTGAGACGGCGTACGAGTCCCTGGGCGCTGGCGCCCGTGTCGTGACGGAGGTGAAGTGATGACGAAGCTGGTGACGGCGGTCATCCAGCCGCACAGGCTGGACGACGTGAAGTCGGCCCTCGAGGCCGCGGGCGTCCGCGGGCTCACGGTGAGCGAGGCGAGCGGCTACGGCCGGCAGCGCGGGCACACCGAGGTCTACCGGGGCGCGGAGTACACCGTGGACCTCGTGCCCAAGGTCAAGATCGACGTGCTGGTCGCCGACGCGGACACCGCGAGCGTCACCGAGGTGATCGTGCGCGCGGCGCAGACCGGCAAGATCGGCGACGGCAAGGTCTGGGTCGTGCCGGTCGAGGACGTGGCTCGCGTCCGCACCGGCGAGCACGGCGACGACGCCCTCTGAGCAGGACGGTCCCGCGCAGCGCATGACGAACGACCGGCCGCCCGCGGGGGGCGCGGCCGAGCACGGGTCGCCGGAGGTCCCGCACCCCCCCGTCGGGGTGCGGGACCTCCGCGTCGAGCGGCTCGACCTCGCGGCCCGCCTCTCCGGCCCTTCCTCCGACGGCGTGGCACGCCGCGCCGCCGTCGTCGACCTCGTCCGCCACCGCCTCGCCGAGCTCTGGCGCGAGGCCACCGACGGGCAGGACGTCAACGGCATCGCCCTGGGCGCCGTCGGCAGCATCGGCCGCGGCGACGCCAGCCCGGTCAGCGACCTCGACCTGCTTCTCGTGCACGAGGGCCGCGGGCACTCGCCCGAGCAGCTCGCCGAGCTCGCGCAGCGGCTCTGGTACCCGATCTGGGACGCGGGGCTGGACCTCGACCACTCGGTCCGTTCGCTCGCGCAGTGCCGCCAGGTCGCCTCGAAGGACCTGCCGGCGGCGGTCGGCCTGCTCGACCTGCAGCCCGTCGCCGGGGACGCGGTCGTGATCGCGCGCGCCCGCTCGGCGCTGCTCGAGGACTGGCGGTCGGCGGCGCGGCGGCGGCTGCCCGAGCTGCTCGCCTCGACCCGGCAGCGCGCCGACCAGCACGGCGAGCTCGCCTACCGCATCGAGCCCGAGCTCAAGGAGGCCCGCGGTGGGATCCGCGACGCGGTCGTGCTGAGCGCGCTCGCCGCGACGTGGCTCACGGACCGCCCGCACGGCGCCGTCGACCACGCGTACGCGCACCTGCTCGACGTGCGCGACGCGGTGCAGGTCGCGACCCGGCGGCACACCAACCGGCTGCTGCTCGCCGACCAGGACGAGGTCGCGTCGCTCGTCGGCTTCGACGACCGCGACGACCTGCTCGCGAGCATCGCTGAGGCCGGGCGCGTCATCTCCTACGCGCTGGACACCACGGCTCGCAACGCCCGGCAGGCCCTGCAGCGGCCTGCTCGCAGGCCCGTCCTGGTGCGTGGCCGGCGGGCCGCGCCCCGCCTGCGCCCCATCGCCGAGGACCTCGTCGAGCACGACGGCGAGATCGTGCTGGCGGTCGACGCGCGCCCTGCCGACGACCCGCTGCTGTCCCTGCGGGCCGCCGCGACGGCGGCGCGCACGGGCCTGACCCTCTCGCCCGTGACGGTCGCGAGCCTCACCGCGACGCCGCCGCTGCCGACCCCGTGGCCGCGCGCGGCCCGCTCCGCCCTCCTGCAGCTGCTCGGCTCCGAGCACGCGCAGGTGCCGATCTGGGAGGCGCTCGACCTCGCGGGCGTCGTCACCACGTGGATCCCCGAGTGGGCGGGCGTGCGCAACCGGCCGCAACGCTCGCCCGTGCACCGCCACACGGTGGACCGGCACCTCGTCGAGACCGTCGCCCGGGCGGGCCGCGACCGCAAGGACGTCGCGCTCGGCGACACGCTCCTGCTCGCCGCGCTGCTGCACGACATCGGCAAGCGCGCGGGCGCGGGTGACCACTCGGTCGAGGGCGCACGCCTGGCGGGCCCGATCGTCACGCGCATGGGCTTCGACGAGCAGGTCGCGGCCGACGTCGCGCGGCTCGTGCGGGAGCATCTCACCCTCGTCGAGCTCGCGACGACGGAGGACCCGGAGGACCCGGCGACCGTCGCGCGCCTGCTCGACGCGGTCGACCACCGGGCGGACCTGCTCGCCGTGCTGCGTGCGCTGACCGAGGCCGACGCCTCGGCCGCCGGTCCGGCCGCGTGGAGCGCGTGGCGCGGCACGCTCGTCGACGACCTCGTCGCGCGGGCCGGACGGGTGCTGGCGGGTACCCTGGGACGTCCGTGACCCCCGAAGCGTGAGGACCGCCCGGTGTTCGCCACCCTGTCCGACCGACTGACGTCGACCTTCAAGAACCTGCGCACCAAGGGCCGTCTGTCCGAGGCGGACATCGACGCCACGGTGCGCGAGATCCGCCGGGCGCTGCTCGACGCCGACGTCGCCGTGCCGGTCGTGCGCTCCTTCACCGGGGCGGTGCGCGAGCGTGCGCTGTCCGCCGAGGTGTCGCAGGCGCTGAACCCGGCGCAGCAGGTCGTCAAGATCGTCAACGACGAGCTCGTGGCGATCCTCGGCGGGCAGAACCGCCCGCTCGCGATGGCCAAGCGCCCGCCGACCGTCATCCTGCTCGCAGGGCTGCAGGGTGCCGGCAAGACGACGCTGGCCGGCAAGCTCGCGCTGCACCTGAAGAACCAGGGCCACACGCCGCTGCTCGTCGCCGCGGACCTGCAGCGCCCCAACGCCGTCACGCAGCTGCAGGTCGTGGGGGAGCGTGCGGGGGTCCCCGTGTACGCGCCGCACCCCGGCAACCAGGGCGCCGACGACTACCTGCCGGCCGGTGCGGACCCCGTCGCCGTCGCCCGCCAGGGCCTCGAGACCGCGCGCACCCGCCAGCACGACGTCCTCATCGTCGACACGGCCGGCCGGCTGGGTGTCGACGCCGAGCTCATGCAGCAGGCGTCCGACATCCGTGACGCGGTCGAGCCCGACGAGGTCCTGTTCGTCATCGACGCGATGATCGGCCAGGACGCGGTCGCCACCGCGCAGGCCTTCGCGGACGGGGTCGGCTTCACGGGCGTCGTCCTGTCGAAGCTCGACGGCGACGCGCGTGGTGGTGCGGCGCTGTCGGTCGCGTCCGTCACGGGCCGCCCGATCCTGTTCGCGTCGACGGGCGAGAAGCTCACCGACTTCGAGGTCTTCCACCCCGACCGCATGGCCTCGCGCATCCTCGACATGGGTGACGTGCTCACCCTCATCGAGCAGGCCGAGAAGGCGTTCGACGCCGAGCAGGCCGAGAAGATGGCCGGCAAGCTCGTCAGCGGCGAGGACTTCACGCTCGAGGACTTCCTCGTGCAGATGCAGCAGCTGCGCAAGATGGGCCCGCTGAAGAACATGTTCGGGATGCTCCCCGGCATGGGGCAGATGCGGGAGGCGCTCGACAACTTCGACGAGCGCGAGGTCGACCGCATCGAGGCGATCATCCGCTCGATGACACCCGCCGAGCGGCAGAACCCCAAGATCATCAACGGCTCGCGCCGCGCCCGCATCGCGCGCGGCTCGGGCACCACGCCCACCGACATCAACCAGCTCGTCGAGCGGTTCGACGGCGCGCAGAAGGTCATGCGCCAGATGGCCAAGGGGGGCGGCATGTCGGGCATGCCGGGCATGGGGAACCTGCCCGGGATGGGCGGCAAGAAGTCACGCGGCCGCACCGCGGCCCCGGCGCGCAAGGTCAAGGGCAAGTCGGGCAACCCCGCGAAGCGCGCGGCGCAGGAGCGCGCCGCCGCGGACCGGTCGGTCGGCGCCCCGGCCGCGCCCGCGGGCTCGGCGTTCGGGCTCGGCGGCCAGCAGCCCGCGCAGCCCGACGTGGACCCGTCGAGCCTGCAGCTGCCGGGCGGGCTGGACCGCTTCCTCGGGCGCTGACGCGACCATGACGGGCGGGGTCCTGCACGTGCGCGGGACGGTCGTGCTCGACGACGACCGCGAGGCGGGTGAGGCCTGGGTCGTCGGCGGCCGCCTGACGTTCACGCGGCCGGCGGCTCGCGTGACGGCCACGCTCGACGGCTGGGTGCTGCCCGGGCTGGTCGACGTGCACTGCCACATCGGCCTCGCGGCCGACGGGCCCGTCGACGACGGGACCGCCGAGAAGCAGGCGCTCGCCGACCGCGACTCCGGGGTCCTGCTCGTCCGCGACGCGGGCTCGCCCGCCGACACCGGCTGGGTGCACGACCGCGACGACCTGCCCCGCCTGATCCGCTCGGGACGGCACCTCGCCCGCCCCCGGCGCTACCTGCGGCACTACGGCCGCGAGCTCGCGTCGGTCGACGACCTGCCCGGTGCCGTCCGCGAGGAGGCCGCGCGCGGCGACGGCTGGGTCAAGCTCGTCGCCGACTGGATCGACCGTGACCTGGGCCCCGACGGCGACCTGCGCCCGCTGTGGCCGCGCGACGTGCTGCACGAGGCGGTCGCCGCCGCGCACGCCGCGGGCGCCCGCGTCACGGCGCACACCTTCGCGACCGAGGCGCTCGACGACCTGCTCGACGCCGGCGTGGACTGCCTCGAGCACGCGACCGGCGCGACGCCGGAGCACGTCGAGCGCATCGCGGCGGCCGGCATCCCCGTCACCGCGACGCTCCTGCAGGTCGCCCGCTTCGAGGAGATCGCGGCGCAGGGCGAGGCACGCTACCCGCGCTTCGCCGCCCGCATGCGCGCGATGGGGGAGAGGCGGTACGCGCACGTGCGCGACCTGCACGACGCCGGCGTGCGGGTCCTGGTCGGTACCGACGCGGGCGGGACGCTCGGCCACGGGCTCGTCGCGCAGGAGGCGGCGGAGCTGGTCCGCGCCGGCATCCCGGACCACGACGTCGTCGCGGCCGCGAGCTGGCGCACGCGCGCCTGGCTCGGCGCCGAGGTGCTCGACGAGGGTGCGTCCGCCGATGTCGTGGTCTACGCCGCCGACCCCCGCCGCGACGTCCGCGTGCTCGCCGACCCGCGCGCGGTCGTGCTGCGCGGCACGCGCGTCCGCTGACGCGACCCGGCGGCCGCGACACGGGGACCCCCGCGGCGGGAGCGGTCCCGCCAGCAGGCGCAGGGACGGCCGCGACGCGCGCTCAGGCGCGTTCGCGGCCGACGCCCACCCCCCGCTTGTGCCGGACGACCTCCGGCGGCAGCGCGGACATGAAGCGCGCCCACGGCGTGGCGGCACGGCGGAAGTGCGCGGGGTTCAGCAGCACCGTGCCGCCCGTGCGGGTGACCAGCTCGACGTCGCCGTCGTCGTCCTCCCCGGCCAGCACGACGTCCTCCACCGTGACGTGCGCGGCGAGCGACGGCAGGGCGAGCTGGCGCGGGCCCAGCCAGATCTCCTCCCCGCGCCGCGGGCCGAAGAACCGTCCGGGGTGGACCGAGCCGGCCTCGGACAGCGCCGCGGAGAGCAAGCCCCGTGTCGCCGTGCCGCCCGACATGAGGTTGCGCATGAGCTCGCGCGGGCTGCCCTCGAAGGCCGGGTACATGTGGCGGTACGTGACGCCGAGGTCCTCGAACGCCGTGGCCGTCTCGTCGTCGAACCCGTCCGCCGGCACGACGAGGATCACGCGCGCGAGCGCGTCCTCGAGCAGCGCGCGGACCTGCTCGCGCGTGACCGCGGCGGCGTCCGCGACCTCGGTGGCCAGGTCGGGGGGCCGCGGCACACCGCGCAGGTCCGCCTCGGCGTTGAGGGCCAGCAGGCCGCGGTGGCCGTCGACGGACCCCATCTGCTCCAGCAGCACGGCGCGCGCGTGCGCCAGCACGTCGTCGTCGGGGCCGTCCGCGGCGACCCCGAGCAGCGTGCGGTACGCGTCGAGCAGGACGCGCCCCGCCCGCTGCTCCTCGGGGTCCATGCCGACGACCCACGCGGAGGTCGTCGCGTCGACCCACCACGACGCGAGCGCGACGCTGTACACCGCACCGTCGGCGTGCCGCAGGCGGCGCGTCAGCACCTCCTCGACGAGCGTCCCCGTCACCATGCGCGCGGCGGGCGTGCCGCCGACGAGGAACGACAGCGACGCGCCCCGGCCCGCGGGCGTGACGACGAGACCGGGCAGGGGCCCGTCGACGGGGGCCGGGTGAGCGGGCCGCGCGGGCGCGTCGCCGAGCGGCATGCCCACCGCGAGATCCTGCGGCGGCTCGGTCGTCAGGACGACGCGCGCGTTCCCGGCGACCATCCACCGCGCCGCGAACGCGTGCACGTCGGCCGCGGTGATCGCCGGCAGCGCAGCGTGCTCGACGTCGGCGAGCCCGAGCCCGGCTGCGCCGAACCGTGCCGACAGGGGGCCTGCGGCGGCGTACATCCCGGGCAGCCCGAGCTCGCGGCGGATCGTCGCGCGCTGCAGGTCGACCTCCTCGTCGGTCACGTCGCCGAGCGCGGCGATCGCGGCTCCCACGCGCCCGAGGAAGCCGACGACGGCGTCGGTGCGCCCTGACGCCCAGAAGACGAGGCTGTCGAGCGACGACTCCGCGTTGTGCTCGACGACGACCGGACCGACCCGGGCCATGACGAGGTGCTCGACGAGGTGGTGGATCCCGGTCGTGGCCGGCGTGACGTCGCGTGCGCCGACGCCGACGACGAGCCCGCCGAAGGTGTCGCCGGGGACGGGGGTCCACAGGACGGGCACGCCGTCGGCCGAGCGGGTCGTGCGGACGATGCCGTCCTGGTCGGTGGTCGTCATGAGGGCTGCTCCGTCGTCGGGGCCAGTGCGTGGAGCGAACCCTAGGCTCGACGCGGGCGCGGGCGGCACACGTTTGGGTGCACGTTGCGCCGTCTGGCACAATGGTCGGCTGTACCCGACGGCTGCAGCCCCTCTACCTGCGCCCGTCGTGTCCTCGGCCGGACCGGCGCGCCCTCCCCACGGGCAGCGCGGCGAGGCCACACCAGCAGACACCGGGAGAAGACCACACCGTGGCCACCAAGATCCGTCTCAAGCGTCTCGGCAAGATCCGTGCGCCGTACTACCGCATCGTCGTCGCCGACTCGCGCACCAAGCGTGACGGCCGCGTCATCGAGGAGATCGGCAAGTACCACCCGACCGAGGAGCCCTCGTTCATCGAGGTCAGCTCGGAGCGTGCGCAGTACTGGCTGGGCGTCGGCGCGCAGCCGACCGAGCAGGTCCTCGCGCTCCTGAAGATCACGGGCGACTGGCAGAAGTTCAAGGGCCTGCCGGGTGCCGAGGGCACCCTGCGGACCAAGGGCGAGAAGGTCGACCCGAAGGCCGCTGTCGAGGCCGCCGCCGCCGACGCCGAGAAGGTCAAGGCGAAGGCGTCGGAGAAGAAGTCCGCCGCCGAGGAGACGCCGGCGGAGACGCCCGCCGCCGAGGACGAGCAGGCCTGATGCTCGCCGACGCGCTCGAGCACCTGGTGCGCGGGATCGTCGACCACCCGGACGACGTGCGCGTCAGCTCGTCGTCGCTGCGGCGCGGCGAGCTCCTCGAGGTCCGGGTCCACCCGGACGACCTGGGTCGCGTCATCGGCCGGGGCGGTCGCACCGCCCGCGCGCTGCGCACCGTCGTCGGGGCGCTGTCCTCGGACGGGGCGGTGCGGGTGGACGTCGTCGACGTCGACCGCCGCTGACCTGACCGCCGCGGGCCCGCCCCGCGCGATCGGCTCCACGCAGGCCCGGTCCCCTAGCCTGGGGACCGGGCCTGCGCCGTCCCCCCACCTGCCCGACCGGGCCGTAACCCCCGGTCGTCGTCCTCCGGAGGATCCCCATGCTGCTGAACGTCGCGCGCATCGGCCGCGCGCACGGGCTGCGCGGCGAGGTCGCACTCGACCTGCGCACCGACGCGCCGCAGGAGCGCCTCGCCGTCGGTGCCGTGCTGCAGACCGAGCCGGCCGGGTCCGGACCGCTCACCGTCATGCGCACACGGGTCCAGCAGGGGCGCTGGTACGTGACGTTCGCCGAGGCCTCCGACCGGACCGCCGCCGAGGCGCTGACGGGGACCACGCTCGTGGTCGAGGTCGACGAGGACGCGGACGCCGACGACGACGCGTGGTACCCGCACGAGCTCGCCGGCCTGCGCGCGGAGCACGTCGACGGACGGGTGCTCGGCGAGGTCGTCGGCCTCGAGCACGCTCCCGCGCACGACGTCCTCGTCGTCCGGGAGCCCGACGGCACACGGACCCTCGTGCCGTTCGTCCGCGCGATCGTCCCCACGGTGGACGTGCGCGGGGGGCGCGTCGTGCTCGACCCGCCGGGCGGGCTGCTCGCGTCCGACGCGGAGAACCTCGTCGTGTCCGACGAGACCCGCGGGACCGAGGCCTGACGTGCGCGTCGACGTCGTCTCGATCTTCCCCGACTACCTCGCGCCGCTCGACCTGTCCCTCGTCGGCAAGGCGCGCGCGGCGGGGCTGCTCGACCTGCGCGTGCACGACCTGCGGGACTGGACCACGGACCGCCACCGCACGGTCGACGACACCCCGTTCGGCGGGGGAGCGGGCATGGTCATGCGGCCCGACGTGTGGGGCCGCGCGCTCGACGACGTGCTCGACGACGGCGCGCACCTGCTGCTGCCGACGCCCTCGGGCGCCCCGCTCACGCAGCGCACCGCCGAGGCGCTCGCGACCGAGCAGCACCTCGTCGTCGCCTGCGGGCGGTACGAGGGCATCGACGCGCGGGTCGCCGAGCACTTCGCGACCCGGCCGGGCGTGCGGGTCAGCGAGTTCTCGATCGGCGACTACGTCCTCAACGGAGGCGAGGTCGCGGCGCTCGTGCTGGTCGAGGCCGTCGCGCGGCTGCTGCCCGGCGTGGTCGGTAACCCGGAGTCGCTCGTCGAGGAGTCGCACGGGGCGGCCGGCCTGCTCGAGTACCCGGTCTACACCAAGCCGCCGACCTGGGCGGACCTCGACGTGCCCGAGGTGCTGCTCTCCGGTCACCACGCCCGCATCGCGCGGTGGCGACGCGACCAGGCGCTCCTGCGGACGGCGCGCCGTCGTCCCGACATGCTCGCCGCGCTGGACCCCGCGGAGCTCGACGCGCACGACCGGGCCACGCTCGCCGACGCCGGGTGGGAGCCCGGCCCGGACGGCAGCGGCGGCTGACCACCGCGACGGCCGGCCCCCCGGCGTGCGCGATTACGCCGGTCCGTGCGCCGTGTGGCAGACTTGTCCGCTGGTGCGCGCCGGTCGCGTCTCTGCCACAGGGGAGACGGCCCACGACCAACCGGGACCACGTCGATCGCTCGACGCCCGGTCGCACCTGACCAGACCATCGCAGGCGCCCGCCGCAGCGCGGCCGGAGCGCCACGACGACGTTCCTGACCTGTGGCAGGGCGGGGAAGTGGCACACATGCACACGCTCGACCAGCTCGACGCAGCCTCGCTGCGCAGCGACGTCCCGGACTTCCGCCCCGGTGACACCGTCAAGGTCAACGTCAAGGTCGTCGAGGGCAACCGCTCGCGCGTCCAGGCGTTCCAGGGTGTCGTCATCGCCCGCCAGGGCAGCGGCGTCCGCGAGACCTTCACGGTCCGCAAGATCAGCTTCCAGGTGGGTGTCGAGCGCACGTTCCCCGTGCACTCCCCGTCGCTCGAGTCCATCGAGGTCGTCACCCGCGGTGACGTCCGCCGGGCGAAGCTGTACTACCTGCGGGCCCTGCGCGGCAAGAAGGCCAAGATCAAGGAGAAGCGCGACAACGCGCCGGCGAAGGGCTGAGTCCTTCGACGCTCCCGACCGACGGGCGGTCACCCTCCGGGGTGGCCGCCCGTCGGCGTCTGGCGACAGGCCGGGGTCCGTTACACGAAGTTCTCCCGGGCATGCGAGAGTGTGCGGGTGATCGACCGCCCCGCCGAGGAGCTCGACGACCAGCGCCGGCGCCCGCCGTGGCCTCGTGACGGGCTCGTCGTCCCGGCCCAGGACGGGAAGGTCGAGCCGACCGGCGCCGACGCGGGCGGACGGCAGGGACGTCACCACCGGCACGCGGCCCAGCAGAAGCGCAGCGGTGCGCTGTCCATGCTGCGCGAGACGGTCATCATCCTCGTCAGCGCGCTCGTGCTGTCGCTCGTCGTCAAGACCTTCCTCATCCAGGCGTTCTTCATCCCCAGCCCGTCGATGGAGCAGACCCTCGTCGAGGACGACCGCATCCTGGTCAGCAAGCTCACGCCGGGCCCCTTCGACCTGAAGCGGGGCGACATCGTCGTCTTCAAGGATCCCGGTGACTGGCTGAGCGGTGCCCAGGAGGTCGCGCCGACGGGGTTCGACAAGGTCGTCCGCACGGTGCTGACGTTCGTCGGCCTCTACCCGCAGGACGCGGGCGAGCACCTGGTCAAGCGGATCATCGGGCTGCCCGGCGACCACGTGGCGTGCGATGAGACGTGCCGCTCGCAGGGCGGGCCCATCACCGTGAACGGCGTCGCCGTCGACGAGCCGTACCTGGCGCCGGGCGCCGTGCCGAGCGACGTGGCGTTCGACGTCGTCGTGCCGGCGGACTCGTTGTGGGTCATGGGGGACAACCGCCAGCACTCGTTCGACTCGCGGTTCAACATGGGCAAGCCGGGCGGCGGCTCGGTGCCCGTCGCGAACGTGGTGGGCGTCGCGTTCGTGACCGTGTGGCCCCTCGACCGCGCCGGGCTGCTGCGCAACCCCACGGCCGCGTTCGAGGACGTCCCGGCCGCGCCGTGACCGCCGACGCCGCTCTCGTGCCGCGCGCGCGGCTCCGGGCTGCGCGGCCCGGCCCGCACCTGCGCCACGAACGCGTCCTGCTGCGCGACGGCGCGCGGCTCGTCGCCGGCATGGACGAGGTCGGACGCGGGTCGCTCGCCGGGCCCGTGAGCGTCGGCGTCGTGGTCGTCGACGTCGCGACGCGCTCCGCACCGCGAGGCGTCGCCGACTCCAAGCTCCTCACGCCGGCCGCGCGCACCGCGCTGCTGCCCGCGCTCGGCCGGTGGGGCGTCGCCCGCGCCGTCGGGCACGCGAGCGCCGAGGAGATCGACGCCGTCGGGATCATCGCCGCCCTGCGGCTGGCCGGGACGCGCGCGCTGGAGACCGTGCACGCAGCCGTCGGGCCCGTCGACGTGGTGCTGCTCGACGGCTCGCACGACTGGCTGTCCGGGCCCACGCAGCAGGACCTCTTCGCCGCGGTCGACGCCTCCGCCCCCACGCCGCCGCGCGTGCTCACGCGCGTCAAGGCGGACCGCACGTGCGCGACCGTCGCTGCGGCGTCGGTGCTCGCCAAGTGCGAGCGCGACGCGGTCATGGTCGACCTGGCGGCCCGCCACCCCGAGTACCGCTGGGACGAGAACAAGGGCTACTCCTCGCCGGACCACCTCGCCGCGCTGCGCGACCACGGCCCGTGCGTGCTGCACCGCCGGTCGTGGCGGCTGCCCGCCGCGGACGGACCCGGCCCGCGCGACGTGGTCGACGCCGACGCGCTGCTGCCGCTCGACGTCCTCGAGGCGTACGACGGCGCGAGGGTCGTGCCGGCCGAGGCGCGCTGAGGCGTACCGGCTCCGCCGCGCGGGTGCCGGTGGTGGGTGCGGGCCGCCCATGGGGGATGATGGACCGGTGAGCGCCGAGGACCTGGAGAACTACGAGACCGACATGGAGCTCGCGCTGTACCGCGAGTACCGGGACGTCGTGGGTCTCTTCTCGTACGTCGTGGAGACGGAGCGCCGGTTCTACCTGGCGAACCACGTCGACCTGCAGGTGCGGTCCGCCGCGGGCGAGGTGTACTTCGAGCTCAGCCTCGCGGACGCGTGGGTGTGGGACGTGTACCGGTCGGCGCGGTTCGTGAAGTCGGTGCGCGTCGTGACGTTCAAGGACGTCAACGTCGAGGAGCTCGCCAAGGCGGAGCTCGACCTGGGCGGCGGCGCGGGCTTCCCGCGCTGATCCGACGCCCAGCCGTCCACAGCCCCCGGCCCCGCCGGCCCTCTCCACGGCGGCGCCCGGTCGTCGCGTCCGGCGTCCGGCCCGCGCGGCAGCCTTCCGTGCGGAGGTGGTCCGGTGCGTGCGAAGGACGCGGTGGGACGGTACGGCGAGGACGTGGCCGCGAGGCACGTCGTCGCGCGGGGCTGGCAGGTGCTGGCCCGCAACTGGCGGTGCAGCGACGGCGAGCTCGACCTGGTCGCTCTCGACGGCCGTGAGCTCGTGGTCGTCGAGGTCAAGACGCGGCGCTCGACCACGTACGGCAGCCCTGCGGAGGCGGTGACGGCGCGCAAGCTCGCCCGGGTCCGCCGGCTCGCCGCGCGGTGGCTCGCGGAGCACGACGTCCGGCCGGCCTCGGTGCGGGTCGACGTGGTGTGCGTGAGCGTCCCGCGCAGCGGCGCGGCGCTCGTCGAGCACCTCGTGGGGGTGGTCTGAGTGACGCTCGGGCGCTCCTGGGCGGTCGCGCTCGTCGGGCTCGCCGCGCACGTCGTCGAGGTCGAGGCGCACCTCGCGCCCTCGCTGCCGGCGTTCACGCTCGTCGGGCTTCCCGACGCGGCCCTCGCCGAGGCCCGCGACCGCGTGCGCGCCGCCGTGACGTCGAGCGGCCTGCCCTGGCCGAACCGGCGCATCACGGTGAACCTCAGCCCTGCGGCGCTGCCGAAGTCGGGCTCCGGGTTCGACCTCGCGATCGCCGTGGCGACGCTCGCCGCTGCGGGCCTGCCCGACGCGGAGCGTGCCGGCGCGGTCGTCCACCTCGGGGAGCTGGGCCTCGACGGCCGCCTGCGACCCGTCCGGGGCGTCCTGCCGGCGGTCGCGGCCGCGGTCGCCGCGGGGCACCCGCGCGTCGTGGTGCCGGCCGCGAACCTCGCCGAGGCACGTCTGGTGCCCGGCGCGCTGGTCGTCGGTGCGGCGAGCCTGGCCGAGGTCGCCGCGCTGTACGGCGCGCCGGTCGCGGTCCCCGACCTGCCGGCGGTGGGCGCCGAGGCGCCTCCCGGACCGGCGCAGGAGGACTGCGGCGACCTGGCCGACGTCCTGGGCCAGGACGACGCGCGGCACTGCCTGGAGGTCGCCGCCGCGGGTGGCCACCACCTCCTCATGGTCGGTGCGCCCGGCACCGGCAAGACGATGCTCGCCGCACGGCTGCCGGGACTGCTCCCCGACCTCGACGAGGCGGCGGCCGTCGAGGTGACGTCCGTGCACTCCGTCGCGGGCACCTTCGACCCCGGCGCGGGGCTCGTGCGGCGGCCGCCGTTCGAGGACCCGCACCACACCGCGACGCCCGCGAGCGTGGTCGGTGGGGGATCCGGTCTGCCCCGACCGGGGGCCGCGTCGCGGGCGCACCGAGGGGTGCTGTTCCTCGACGAGGCGCCGGAGTTCACCTCCGCGGTGCTGCAGACGCTCCGCCAGCCGCTCGAGCACGGCGAGGTGGTCCTGCACCGGGCGGCGGGTGCCGCGCGGTACCCCGCACGGTTCCAGCTCGTGCTCGCGGCGAACCCGTGCCCGTGCGGCCGCGCGGTCGGCCGCGGTCTCGACTGCACGTGCCGCAGCGAGCAGCGCCGGCGCTACTTCGCGCGCCTCTCCGGCCCGTTGCTCGACCGGGTGGACGTGCAGGTCGAGCTCGAGCCGGCGCGCGCGGCGGGTCGCGCGGGGGACGGCAGCGCCGTCGTCGCGCGCCGGGTCGCCGCCGCCCGCGCGGCGCAGGAGCAGCGCCTGCGGACGACGCCGTGGCGGACGAACTCGGAGGTGCCCGGCCGTTGGCTGCGGGACCGGTTGGGCCCGGACCGGGCGGCGGTCGCGGACCTCGACCGGGCGCTCGAGCGGGGAACGCTGAGCCTGCGCGGCGTGGACCGGGTGCTCCGGGTGGCGTGGACGCTCGCCGACCTCGACGGCCGCGCGGCACCGACGCGCTCCGACATCGGCCGCGCCCTGCTGCTGCGGACGCGAGGGCACGGCGCATGAGCAGCGCACCCGAGCCGCACGACGAGCGCACCGCCCGCGCCGCGTGGAGCGAGCTCGTCGAGCCGGGCGACCCGGTCGCCGGCGCGCTGGTCGCCGCGTGGGGCGCCCGGGAGGCGTGGGAGTGGGTCCGTCGTGCGGCGGTGGACGGCGTCCGCGACGACGTGCCGTCCGCGTCGCGGTCCCGGGTGGCCCGCGCGGTCGACCGGTGGGCACCCCGGCTGCCGGCCGTCGACGGGGCGGGCCGGCTCCGCGCGCTGGAGGACCTGGGCGGCACCCTGCTCGTCCCCGGCGACGGCCGCTGGCCGCGGGGACTGCGCGACCTCGGACCGGCGGCACCGCTCGCCCTGTGGGTGCGGGGTCGCAGCGACCTCGACGCCGTCACCGATCGCTCGGTCGCGGTCGTGGGCGCCCGCGCCGCCACGACGTACGGCGAGCGTCTCGCGCACGACGTCGCCGGTGCGCTGGTCGACGCGGACGTCGCCGTCGTGTCCGGGGGAGCGTTCGGGATCGACGCCGCCGCGCACCGCGGGGCGCTCGCGCGCGGCGGTCCGACGGTCGTCGTGCTCGCGGGCGGCGTCGACCGTGCCTACCCGGTCGGCAACGCCCGGATGATCGCCGCCGTGATGGACGACGGGGGAACGGTCGTCTCCGAGGTCCCCGTCGGCGCGCTGCCGACCCGCAGCCGGTTCCTGCAGCGCAACCGCGTGATCGCCGCGACGGCACGGGCGTCCGTCGTCGTGGAGGCGGCGTGGAGGTCGGGGGCGATCAGCACCGCCCACCACGCGGCCGGTCTGCTGCGTCCCGTCGGCGCGTTCCCCGGGCCGGTCACCTCGGTCGCGTCGGCGGGCTGCCACCGGCTGCTGCGGGACGGCGTCGCGGTGTGCGTGACGGATCCCTCCGAGGTGCTCGAGCTCGCCGGTCTCGGGGGAGCCCGGGGTACCGGGGAGCCGGGGACGCGCGACACCGGTGCCGGACCGGCGGACGGTCTGCCCGAGCACGCCGCGCGGGTCCTGGACGCGTTGTCGCGGCGCCGGGCGCGGGACGCCGCGACCACCGCCGCCGACGCCGGGGTGAGTCTCGCGGAGGCCCGCGCGGCACTCGGGCTCCTCGAGCTCGCGGGGCTCGCCGAGCGTGTGGTCGACGGGTGGCGGCTCGGTCCCGCGACACGTGCCACCCCGACCGCCCCGGCGTCGTCGCCCGGCGGAGTTCCCGGCCGTGGACGGCCGGTCGGGTGAATTTCGGCGGCCGAAACGGCCGAATCGGACATCGATTCAGACAATGCCGCCACATTCGCCCCCGATGGGCCGACCGAGTGACGAACGTCGCTTGTTCCCGCCTGTGTTTCCCGCCACCGTAGGGCCATGAACGAGACGCGGCCCGCGACGGAGGACGTTCTCCCCGCGAGTTCCTCGGCCTCGTTCTCGGCATTCCGCGTGATTCCGGGAATGTCGGCCGGCCCGGCTCGGTGCGGCGCTCGGCGGACGGTGCAGTCCGCGGCGGCCACGCAGCGCGCCACGGTCGGCGAGCGCACGCCCTCCCTCCTCGCGGTCCGACCGGGTCGCCCGGCCGACGACCGCCCGCGCACGCGCGCACGCACGAACGGAGTACCCCGATGACGAGTGCCCTGGACACCGGGCTGGTGCTCCGTACGCGTCACGCCGGCAGCGCCCCGCTGGGCGTCATCCCGCAGCAGCGCGGCACGGCCCCGACCGATGCCCCGCAGGTCGACGTCCCCGAGGTGTCGGCCGTCGACGCCGCGTGGGCCGACTTCAAGTCCACCGGCTCGCGCGCCGCCCGCGAGCACCTGATCCTGCACTACGCGCCGCTCGTGGCGGCCGTCGCCGGCCGCGTCGGGATGCGCCTGCCCAGCACGGTCGAGCAGGCGGACCTCGTCTCCTACGGCATGTTCGGTCTCATCGACGCGATCGAGAAGTACGAGACCGACCGCGCGGTGAAGTTCGAGTCCTACGCCTCGTCCCGCATCCGCGGCGCGATCATCGACGAGCTGCGGGCCATGGACTGGGTGCCGCGCTCGGTCCGCACCAAGGCACGCTCCGTCGACCGCGCGTACGCCGAGCTCGAGGCGACCCTGCACCGTGCCCCCACCGAGGCGGAGGTGGCCCGCCACCTCGAGATCTCGGTCGGCGAGCTCCGGGCGACGTTCTCCCAGCTGTCGACCGTCAACATCGCCGCGCTCGACGAGCTGCTCGGCGGCGGCGAGGACCGTCAGGCGGGCGTGTGCCTCGTCGACACCCTCGGTGACGAGCGCACGCAGGACCCGGCCGGCTCGCTCGACGCGGCCGAGACCAAGTACCTGCTGGCGCGGGCGATCGAGCAGCTCGGCGACCGCGAGCGCATGGTCGTCGTCCTCTACTACTACGAGGGCATGACGCTGGCCGAGATCGGCCGGGTGCTCGGCGTCACCGAGTCCCGCATCTCGCAGATGCACACCGCGGCGATGCTGCGCCTGCGCACGCGCCTCGTGGAGGCCGAGCAGGGCTGACGCCCCGTCTCGTACGACCCCGGACGGGTCGGCCCGCCGTTCCTCGGCGCGCCGGCCCGTCCGTCCGTGCGTCCTGCCGTCGCCCCGGCCCGTCCGTGCGTCCGGCCGTCGCCCCGGCACGCGCGGCGCTCACCCGCACCCGCGCGGACCGCCCTGCGGGACGCCTCGACGGGTAGGGGCGCCCGCTACCCCGGTGGGAGGAGCACGATCGGTCCGCCGCCGACGAGCGCCATCGGGTCGAGGTACTCCTCGCCCCGCCGCACGCCCCAGTGGACGCACGCCGCGGGCGCGCAGTGCGAGCCGCCGGCGGCCACGGTGCCGATGGCCTGGCCCGCCGCGACACGCGCCCCGACCGCGGCTGCCGCGTCGACGGGCTCGAACGAGGACCGCAGCCCGTCGTCGTGCGCGACGGTGACGACGCCGCGCCCCGCCACGACGCCCGCGAACGCCACCGTGCCCGCGGCCGGCGCCACGACCGTGGACCCGTCGGGTGCCCGCAGGTCGACACCCCGGTGCCCGGCGGCCCACGGCTCGGGCGGGCGCTCGAAGGCACGCAGGACCGCTGGGTCCCCGTCCACCGGCAGCTGGTAGGGGCCGTGCGTGCGGCCCGACGCCGACGTGGGCACCGGTGCGGGCGGGTCGGCCGCGGCTGCGGCCGCGAACGGTGGAGCGGCGAGCGCCGCGAGGAGGGTGACCGCCGCGACGAGGGGCCAGGGGTGGGGGTGGGGCACGCCTCACCGTGGCGCCCGGCGGCTCCGGGCGTCGCGGCGGGCGGGTCGTGCGGTGGACGACGCGCCGACGGCGCCGGCTGTGGACGGCTCGGCGGCACCGTCACGATCGGGGGCGCGGTCCGGAGCCTCGCCCGGGGCGCCGTCCGGGGCACGGCCGGGCATCGGCTAGACTTCCCCTGCGACCGGTCCGTGCCGGTCGACATCGCGCACCATCCACCCGCCCGCACGTCCGCCCCGCGGACCGCGGCCGGGGTCGGACGCCGCACCGGTCCGGGACCACCGTCAGTCGACGAGGTCCCGGCGCGGCCTCCGACATGGTGCCAGGGGCCCCGACCACGTCGGAGCCGACAACCGAGACGCGGGTCCGCCGAGGCGGGTCCGCCCAGACGCGCGCACCGCACGGTGCGCGCCGGAAGGACGTGCCATGGCCGTCGTGACCATGCGCCAGCTGCTCGAGAGCGGTGTCCACTTCGGGCACCAGACCCGCCGCTGGAACCCCAAGATGAAGCGCTTCATCTTCACCGAGCGCAACGGCATCTACATCGTCGACCTGCAGCAGTCGCTGTCCTACATCGACCGCGCGTACGACTTCGTCAGCCAGACCGTCGCGCACGGCGGCTCGATCCTGTTCGTCGGCACCAAGAAGCAGGCGCAGGAGCCCGTCGCCGAGCAGGCCGCCCGCGTCGGCATGCCGTACGTCAACCAGCGCTGGCTCGGTGGCATGCTCACCAACTTCACGACCGTCCACAAGCGCCTGCAGCGCCTCAAGGAGCTCGAGCAGATCGACTTCGACGACGTCGCGGCCTCGGGCCTGACGAAGAAGGAGCTGCTCGTCCTGCGTCGCGAGAAGGACAAGCTCAGCAAGACCCTGGGCGGCATCCGCGACATGGCCAAGGTCCCCTCGGCCGTGTGGATCGTCGACACCAACAAGGAGCACCTCGCGGTCGACGAGGCGCGCAAGCTCGGCATCCCGGTCGTCGCGATCCTCGACACCAACTGCGACCCGGACGTCGTCGACTACCCGATCCCGGGCAACGACGACGCGATCCGTGCCGTGCAGCTGCTCACCCGCGTGATCGCGGACGCCGCCGCCGACGGCCTGCTCAAGCGCCACTCGGGCCGCACCGCCGCCGCGGAGGGTGCCGAGGCCGACGCCGAGCCGCTCGCCGAGTGGGAGCGTGAGCTGCTCGCCGGTGCCGAGGCGCAGGTCGCCGAGGCCGCCGCCGAGCCCGAGGCCGCTGCCGCCCCCGCCGCGGACGAGGCCGCTGCCCCCGCCGCGGACGAGGCCGCTGCCCCCGCCGCGGACGAGGCCGCCGAGGCGCCGGGTGCGGACGCTGCGCCGGCCGTCGACGCCGCCGCCGAGGCCGCCGAGGGCGACGCCGAGTCCAAGTGACCGGGCCCCGGCCCGCTGCACCCCACCACGACAGGAACGGGAACCACTGATGGCGAACTACTCGCTCGCGGACATCAAGGCGCTGCGCGAGAAGACCGGCGCCGGCATGCTCGACGTCAAGAAGGCGCTCGAGGAGGCGGAGGGCGACTCCGACAAGGCGCTGGAGATCATCCGCGTCAAGGGCCTCAAGGGCGTCGGCAAGCGTGAGGGCCGTGCGGCCTCCGACGGTCTCGTCGCGGCGCACGTCGGTCCGACGGCGGACGGCGAGGGCCAGACCGGCGTGCTGGTCGAGGTCAACTCGGAGACGGACTTCGTGGCGAAGAGCCCGAACTTCGTCGCGCTGGCGGAGCGCGTCCTCTCGGCCGCGGTCGGCTCGGCCGCCCGTGACGCGGACGCGCTGCTGGCCACCGAGGTCGACGGCACGAGCGTGCAGTCGATCGTCGACGAGACGGCCGCCACCCTGGGTGAGCGCGTCGTCGTGCGTCGTCTGGCCCGCGTGGCCGGCGAGCACGTCGAGGTCTACCTGCACAAGGTCAACAAGGACCTGCCCCCGCAGGTCGGCGTCCTCGTGGCGACCGACGCGGCCGGTGCCGGTGTCGCCCGCGACATCGCGACGCACATCGCGGCCTTCTCGCCGACGTTCCTCACGCGTGAGGACGTCCCGGCGGAGACGGTCGAGAGCGAGCGTCGCATCGCCGAGGAGACGGCCCGCACCGAGGGCAAGCCCGAGGCCGCGCTGCCGAAGATCGTCGAGGGCCGCCTCAACGGCTTCTTCAAGGAGAACGTCCTGCTCGACCAGGCGTTCGCGAAGGACCCGAAGAAGTCGGTCGGCCAGGTCCTCACCGAGGCCGGCGGCACGCTGACGGGCTTCGTCCGTTACCGCGTGGGAGCCTGACGCCATGTGACACGACGGTGGCCCCGGCCCGGGAGGGTCGGGGCCACCGTCGCACCGGGGCCGGGTGCAGCGCCCCGTCGCACGACCGAGCACGACCGATGTCGATGGAGGCGCAGTGACCCAGGACCCGACCGCGACCGCGGAGGTCGCACCCCCGCGGCGCGTGCTCCTCAAGCTCTCCGGAGAGACGTTCGGCGGCGGTGACGTGGGTCTCGCGGCCGACGTCGTGCAGCGGGTCGCGGCCGAGATCGCGGTCGCGGTGCGCTCGGGCGTGCAGGTCGCGATCGTCGTCGGCGGCGGCAACTTCTTCCGCGGCGCCGAGCTGTCGCAGCGCGGCATCGACCGCGCACGCGCGGACTACATGGGCATGCTCGGCACGGTGATGAACTGCCTCGCGCTGCAGGACTTCCTCGAGCAGGCCGGGGTGAGCACGCGCGTGCAGACCGCCATCGCGATGGGCCAGGTCGCCGAGCCGTACATCCCGCTGCGCGCGATCCGGCACCTGGAGAAGGGCCGCGTCGTGATCTTCGGCGCGGGCGCCGGCATGCCCTACTTCTCGACGGACACGGTGAGCGTCCAGCGGGCCCTGGAGACGCACTGCCAGGAGGTCCTCATGGGCAAGAACGGCGTCGACGGCGTCTACAGCGCGGACCCGCGCAAGGACCCGTCGGCCGTCAAGCTCGACCACCTGACGTACACGGACGCCCTCGTGGGCGACCTCGGCGTGATGGACGCGACGGCTCTGAGCCTGTGCCGCGACAACGACGTGGTCATGCGGGTGTTCGGGCTCGAGGAGCGGGGCAACGTCACGCGCGCCCTGCAGGGTGAGAAGATCGGCACGCTGGTCACCGCGAGCTGACGCACCACGCCCGCACGCCAGACCCGAGACGACAGCAGCACGAAGGAGCAGCGGTGATCGACGAGACCCTCCTCGAGGCCGAGGAGAAGATGGACAAGGCGGTCGAGGTCGCGAAGGACGACTTCGCGACGATCCGTACCGGCCGGGCCAACGCGGCGATGTTCTCCAAGGTGTTCGTCGACTACTACGGCAGCCCCACGCCGCTGCAGCAGCTCGCGTCGTTCAACGTCACCGAGGCGCGCACGATCCTGGTCTCGCCGTTCGACAAGTCGTCGACGACGGCGATCGAGAAGGCGCTGCGCGACTCCGACCTGGGCGTCAACCCCACCAACGACGGCAACGTCATCCGCGTCGTGCTGCCGGCCCTCACGGAGGAGCGCCGCCGCGACTTCGTGAAGCTCGCCAAGGCCAAGGCGGAGGACGCGCGCGTGTCGGTGCGCTCCGTGCGCCGCAAGGCCAAGGAAGAGCTCGACCGCATCGTCAAGGACGGCGAGGCCGGCGAGGACGAGGTCGTGCGCGCGGAGAAGGAGCTCGAGGCGCTCACGAAGAAGCACGTCGAGACGATCGACCACCTGCTCGCCTCCAAGGAGAGCGAGCTCCTCGAGGTCTGATGACGGAGCACAGCACCATCGCCGCCCCCCGCACCCTGCGCCCGGGCCGTGACCTCCCGGTCGCGGTCGTGGTCGGCGTCACGCTGCTCGTCGTGGTGGTCGCCTCCCTGTTCGTGCGCAAGGAGGCGTTCGGGGTCCTGGCGATCGTCGCCGTGTGCGCGGCGCTGTGGGAGCTCGCGCAGGCGTTCACGCGCCGCAACATCCACCTGCCGCTCCTGCCGCTGCTGGTGGGCGCGGTCGGCACGCTCGTGTCGGCGTACCTCGCCGGTCCGGAGGCGCTGTTCGTCGCGTTCATGCTCACGGTGGGCGGCGTGGTCGTGTGGCGGGTCCTCGACGGCAGCGGCGAGCCCGCGGTGCGCGACGCGACCGCGGGCGCCTTCGCGGCGGCGTACCTGCCGTTCCTCGCCGGGTTCGCGATGCTCATGCTCGCGGAGCCCGACGGGCCCGCACGCGTGCTGCTGTTCATCCTGCTCGTCGTCGCGAGCGACACGGGCGGGTACACCGTGGGGGTCCTGCTCGGCCGGCACCCCCTCGCGCCCTCGGTCAGCCCGAACAAGACCTGGGAGGGTCTGCTCGGGTCGATCGTGCTCGCATGCGTCGTGGGAGTCGTCGGCGTGCAGATGGCGTTCGAGGGCGAGCCGCTCGTCGGGGTGTTCCTCGGCCTGGCGACCGTCGCGACGGCGACGCTGGGCGACCTCGCGGAGTCGATGCTCAAGCGCGACCTGGAGCTCAAGGACATGGGCCGGCTCGTCCCGGGGCACGGCGGTGTCCTCGACCGGCTCGACTCGCTGCTGCTGACGGCGCCGGCCGTCTACCTCGTGCTGGCGATGCTGGTCCCGGCCACGGTCTGACCAGCACCCACCGACGAGCACCCCCGCGGGCGCCGACCGACCCGCACCGACCGACCGTCCGACCCGCGGCCACCGCCGCACCACCAGAAGGGGGTACCCGCACATGACCGGTACACCCGTGCGTCTCGACCTGTCGTCCCCCACCCGTGGGCCGCGGGGCAAGCCGCCCAAGCACTTCGTCGACCTGACCCCGGAGCAGCGGGTCGCCGCGGTCACCGAGCTCGGTGAGAAGCCGTTCCGCGCCAAGCAGCTCGCGACGCACTACTTCACGCACCTGACGTCGGACCCCGCGGCGATGACCGACCTGCCGAAGGCGACGCGGGACAAGCTCGTCGAGGGCCTGTTCCCGACGCTCCTCACCGCGCACCGCACGCTCACGGCGGACCAGGGCACGACGGTCAAGACGCTGTGGCACCTGTTCGACGGCGCGAAGGTCGAGTCGGTGCTCATGCGCTACGCGAACCGGACGACGCTGTGCATCTCGAGCCAGGCGGGCTGCGGACTCGCGTGCGCGTTCTGCGCGACGGGCCAGCTCGGCCTGACCCGCAACCTGTCGACCGCGGAGATCGTCGAGCAGGTGCGCGCCGCGGCCCGTTCGCTCGCGGACGGCGAGGTTCCGGGCGGCCCGACGCGCCTGACGAACGTCGTGTTCATGGGCATGGGCGAGCCGCTCGCGAACTACAAGGCGGTCATGGAGACGGTGCGCCGCCTCGTGGCGCCGACGCCGGACGGGCTGGGCATGTCGGCCCGCAACGTCACGGTGTCGACGGTCGGCATGGTGCCGGCTATGGACAAGCTGGCGAACGAGGGCATCCCGGTGACGCTCGCGCTGTCGCTGCACGCCCCGGACGACGAGCTGCGCAGCGAGCTGGTCCCGGTGAACACCCGGTGGAGCGTCGACGAGGCGATCGACTCGGCGCACCGGTACTTCGAGAAGACCGGCCGTCGCGTCTCGATCGAGTACGCGCTCATCCGGGACGTCAACGACCACGCCTGGCGTGCGGACCTCCTCGGCGAGAAGCTCGCTGCCCGTGGCACGGGCTGGGTGCACTGCAACCCGATCCCGCTCAACCCGGTGCCGAACTCGCGGTGGACGGCGAGCGATCCCCAGGTGGAGCGGGAGTTCGTGGCACGCTTGCGTGCGCACGGCATCCCGACGACCGTCCGGGACACGCGCGGCAGCGAGATCGACGGTGCGTGCGGCCAGCTCGCGGCGGAGGAGGACTGAGTGAGCGACGGCATGTTCCGGACCGTCTCCGGCCTGAAGCAGGGCTACGACCCGGACGAGGTCGACGACTTCTTCACGCACGCCCGGCAGGTGTACGAGACCGGCCCGTCGTCCGCGCTGTCCAGCAAGGACGTGCGCGGCGTAGCGTTCGACATGGTGCGCGGCGGCTACGTGACGTCGGCGGTCGACGCGGCGCTGGACCGTCTCGAGGCGGCGTTCGTCGCGCGCCAGCGCGCCGAGTTCGTGGCGCGCAACGGCCAGGAGGCGTGGATGGCGCGCCTCAGCGAGCAGGCGCGCTCGCTGTACGGCCGGCTGTCCCGCCCGGACGGGGACCGGTTCGGTCCGCCGGAGGGCCGCGAGCAGGGGTACGAGCCCGCGGACGTCGACGCGTTGTGCCACCGGCTCGTCGCGTACTTCGACAAGGGCACCCCGCTGTCGGCGGCCGAGGTCCGCTCGGCGACGTTCCGCAGCCGCAAGGGGGGCAACGCGTACGCCGAGCCGCCCGTCGACGCCTTCCTGGCCCGCGCGGTCGAGGTGCTGCTCGGCGTCGAGTGAGCCCGGCCGGGTGAGTCCTGCACCGTCGGCGTGGCCGCGAGCAGGGGCGCCGTCGGGGAGGATGGGCGCGTGAGTGCACGCACCGTCGTCATCCTCGGCTCCACGGGGTCCATCGGCACGCAGGCGATCGACGTCGTCCGGCGCAACCCGGAGCGGTTCGACGTCGTCGGTCTGAGCGCCGGCGGGCGCGACGTCGCGGCGGTCGCGCGGGACGCGCGCGAGCTCGGCGTGCAGACGGTCGCCGTCGCGGACGAGGGCGCGGGTCCCGCGCTTGCCGCGGCGCTCGACGGCACGGGGATCGAGGTGCTGGCCGGGCCGGACGCGTCGACGACGCTCGCGGGCCGGGGCGCCGACGTGGTGCTCAACGGCATCACGGGGTCGGTGGGGCTCGGGCCGACGCTCGCGGCGCTGCGTGCGGGGAGCACGCTCGCGCTCGCCAACAAGGAGTCGCTCGTGGTCGGCGGCGCGCTCGTGCACGCCGCGCGACGCCGCGACGACCAGATCGTGCCCGTCGACTCCGAGCACTCGGCCATCGCGCAGGCCCTGCGCGGCGGGGCGCGCGGCGAGGTGCGCCGGATCGTCCTGACCGCGTCGGGCGGTCCGTTCCGCGGCTGGTCGCTCGACGACGTCAAGACGGTCACGGCGCAGCAGGCCCTCGCGCACCCGACGTGGTCGATGGGGCCGGTCGTGACCGTCAACTCCTCGACCCTGATGAACAAGGGGCTCGAGCTCATCGAGGCGCACCTGCTGTTCGGCGTGCCCGTCGACGACATCACGGTGGTCGTGCACCCGCAGTCGGTCGTGCACTCGATGGTCGAGTTCGTCGACGGCTCGACGATCGCGCAGGCGTCCCCGCCGGACATGCGCCTGCCCATCGCCCTCGGCCTGTCGTGGCCGGACCGGGTCCCGGCCGTCGCACCGCCGTGCGACTGGTCGCAGGCGACGGCGTGGACGTTCGAGCCCCTCGACGAGGAGGTGTTCGGCGCGGTGCGCCTCGCGCGGGAGGCGGTCGCCGCGTCGGCGACCCACCCGGCGGTGTACAACGCGGCGAACGAGGAGTGCGTCGACGCCTTCCTCGCGGGCCGGATCGGCTTCCTGGACATCGTCACGACCGTCGAGCGCGTGCTGCGCGAGCACGACGGGACCGCGCCCGGAGACCTCACGCTGGACGCGGTCCTCGCGGCGGAGGCGTGGGCCCGTGCCCGCGCGCACGAGGTGCTCGACCGCCGCTGACGCGACCCGCCCGGACGGGGCCGCGACGGCGGCCGGGGTCGGCTGGGGTCGGCCGGGCGGTGGGGGCGCGGCCGGGAGCGGCGTCAGCGCGGCGTGCGCACCCCGTCGGGCACGCGCACGGTGGCGTCCGCGCGCTCGGCACGCCGCCGTGCCACGGCGCCGTCCAGCACCCTCAGGGGGCCGGCCGGCCACGCGGGCGAGCGGTGCCCCACCCACGGCAGCCGCACGAGCGGGCTGTCGGCACCCGTGACGAGGTCCGCGACCGTGCGGCCCGCGAGGTTCGCCGCGGCGGCCCCGCCGGACCCGAGCCCACGGATCCACGCGACGCCGTCGTCACCGAGGCCGACCGACGGGAGCCCGTCGCGCGCGACACCGAGCGGCACCGTCCAGCACAGGCTGGCCGCGGCGCCGTCGAGCGAGCCGAACAGCGACGCGAGGGCCGCCCGCAGGCGCGCGGCCGCCCGCTCGACGTCGCGTCCCGCGGGGCCGCCCGCGCCGGCCGGCACGCCGACGGGGTCGACGAGCAGGAGCCGTCCGTCGTCGGTGCGGGCCCCCCGCACCGGCAGGGGGCGCACGTCGGTGAACGACTCCCGCCCGAGGCCGACGGCGCCCCACGCGGCGGCGTCGAGCGGCGCGGTCGTGACCGCGACGGCGTGCCGCGACGCGACCGCGCGGGCATCGCCCGCCGGTCCGGCCGACCACGCGCCGAGCGCGCGCACCGACCACCGCGTCCGGACGGTGCCCCGGTCGGTGACGACGGCACGCGGCGACACCCGCACCGCGTGCGTGCGCTCGACGACGCGTGCGCCGCGCGCGAGCACGACGTCCCGCAGCCCGCGCGCGAGCCTCGCCGGGTCGAGCCGGGCGCTGTCGTGCCCGACGAGGCCGCCCAGGACGCCGTCGGCGCCCACGAGGTCGGTCGCCTCCGCGGGCCCGAGCAGGTGCAGGTCGTCGTCGTCCGCGGCCGTGCGGGCGACGGCGGCGAGGTGCTCGAGCGCGCCGGGATGGCGGGCGAGCCACACGGTCCCCCCGTAGTCGAAGCCGCAGTCGACCTGCTCGGCGGCGGCCACGCCCCCCACCTCGACGACGGCGTCGCGCAGCGCCTGCCGCAGGGCGCGTCCGTCGGGCGGGACCTCGTCGGCCGGGACCGGGAGCACCGGGTCGGCCGTGCACCACCCGTCGCCCCGTCCCGCGGCACCGCCGCCCACGACGTCCGCCTCGACGACCAGGACGTCGAGCGCGGGGTCGGCCTCGAGCAGGTAGTACGCGGTCCACAGCCCGCTCAGGCCTGCGCCGAGGACGACGACGTCGGCGCGGGAGTCGCCGTCGAGCGGCGGGCGGGGCTCCTCCGTGGGGAGCCGGTCGAGCCAGAGAGGGTGCGTGCGGGGGACCGTCGCCATGCCCGGACGGTAGTGCCCCCCGCGGGCGGCGGCGAGGGCGGACCGTACGTCCCCGGCCCGTCGAGGTGCTCCGCGCGGGTGGCACGGGCGGAGCTGTCAGCGGCCTCCCAGCCGGGCAGGGGATGATGGGTGCCGGTCCGGGGCAGTCCCGGGCCCGTCCGCGCGCGCGGACGCGTGTCGAGGTGTGAGGGTCCGGATGGCGTACCTGCTCGGGGTGCTCGTCTTCGTCGTCGTGCTGCTCGCGTCCATCGCGCTGCACGAGGTCGGGCACATGGTGCCCGCCAAGCGCTTCGGCGTGCGCGTGAGCCACTACATGGTCGGGTTCGGGCCGACGCTGTGGTCGCGCACCAAGGGCGAGACGGAGTACGGCCTCAAGGCCATCCCGCTGGGCGGGTTCGTGCGGCTCGTGGGGATGTACGCACCCGACGAGGCCGTCGGCAACCCGCCCGCGCGCACGTGGCTGGGCCGCCTCGCCCGCGACGCCCGGCAGGCGAGCGCCGAGGAGATCCGGCCGGGGGAGGACCACCGGGCGTTCTACCGGCTCTCGACGCCCAAGAAGCTCGTCGTCATGCTCGGCGGGCCCGTGATGAACCTCGTCATCGCCGTCGTGCTGCTCGGCGTCGCCCTGTCCGCGATCGGTGCGCCGACGGGCACGAGCACGACGCTGCAGGCCGTGTACGCGTGCGTGCTGCCGTCGGACGCCCCGGCGGACCGGACCTGCACCGACGCGGACGAGCCCGCCCCCGGCGCCGCGGCGGGCATGCGCCCCGGCGACACCGTCGTGCGCTACGACGGCACCGACGTCACGTCCTGGGCGCAGCTCACCGAGCTCATCCGTGCGAGCGGCGACCAGGAGGTGCCCGTCGTCGTCGAGCGCGACGGCGCGCGGGTCGACCTGACGGTCACGCCGGTCGTGGCCGACCGCCCGCAGCTCGACGACGCGGGGGAGGCCGTCCTGGGCCCGGACGGCGAGCCGGTCATGACGCGCGTCGGGTTCCTGGGAGTGCAGCCGATGATGGCGCTCGAGCGCACGCCGGTCCTCGAGGTGCCCGGGGTCGTCGCCGAGCGCACGTGGCAGACGATCACCGTCGTGGCGACGCTGCCCGCGCGCGTCGTCGACCTCGTGCAGTCGACGTTCGGCTCGCAGGAGCGGGGCGTGGACAGCATCGTCGGGGTCGTCGGCATCGGTCGGTTCGCCGGCGAGATCGGCGCCTACGAGGGGCTCGGCGACCTCGGCCTGGAGGTCAAGGTCGTCTCCTGGCTCGAGATGCTCGCGATGCTCAACGTCGCGCTGTTCGTGTTCAACCTCATCCCGCTGCCGCCGCTCGACGGCGGGCACGTCGCCGCCGCCCTCTGGGAGGGCGCGCGCCGGCAGGTCGCACGCCTGCGGGGGCTGCCGCGGCCGGGCCCGTCGGACAGCGCGCGGCTCGTCCCGCTCGCGTACGCCGTGTTCGTGCTGCTGGGTGCGGTCGGCCTGCTGCTCGTGTACGCCGACATCGTCAACCCGGTGACGATCTGACCCGTCCCGTGCGACGGCCCGCGACCGCGCGCGGGTTCTGTGCGGGTCTCGTGGCGGGCGCCCACGACGGCCGGGGGCTGCGCGCGACGGTGCGATGATGGACGGGTGAGCACCCCGATCAGCCTCGGCATGCCGCAGGCGCCGGTCCCCGTCCTGGCCCCCCGCCGTCCCTCGCGCAAGATCCGCGTCGGCAGGGTGGAGGTCGGCGGCGACGCCCCGATCAGCGTCCAGTCCATGACCACGACGCCGACGACGGACATCAACGCCACGCTCCAGCAGATCGCCGCGCTGACGGCGTCGGGCTGCGACATCGTGCGCGTCGCCGTGCCCAGCCAGGACGACGCGGACGCACTGCCCGCCATCGCCCGCAAGTCCCAGATCCCCGTGATCGCCGACATCCACTTCCAGCCGAAGTACGTGTTCGCCGCGATCGACGCGGGGTGCGCGGCCGTCCGCGTGAACCCCGGCAACATCCGCAAGTTCGACGACCAGGTCAAGGAGATCGCCCGCGCCGCGACCGACGCGGGCGTCTCGATCCGGATCGGCGTCAACGCCGGCTCGCTCGACCCGCGCCTGCTCGCGAAGTACGGCAAGGCCACGCCCGAGGCGCTCGTCGAGTCCGCCGTGTGGGAGGCGTCGCTGTTCGAGGAGCACGGCTTCCACGACTTCAAGATCTCGGTCAAGCACAACGACCCGGTGGTCATGGTCCGCGCGTACGAGCTGCTCGCCGAGGCGGGCGACTGGCCGCTGCACCTCGGCGTCACCGAGGCGGGCCCGGCGTTCCAGGGCACGATCAAGTCCGCGACGGCGTTCGGCGCGCTGCTGAGCAAGGGCATCGGCGACACCATCCGCGTGTCGCTGTCCGCGCCTCCCGTCGAGGAGGTCAAGGTCGGCATCCAGATCCTGCAGTCGCTGAACCTGCGCCCGCGCAAGCTCGAGATCGTGTCGTGCCCGTCCTGCGGGCGTGCGCAGGTCGACGTCTACACGCTCGCGGAGAAGGTCACCGCCGGCCTCGAGGGCATGGAGGTCCCGCTGCGCGTGGCCGTCATGGGGTGCGTCGTCAACGGCCCCGGCGAGGCGCGCGAGGCCGACCTCGGCGTCGCGTCGGGCAACGGCAAGGGGCAGATCTTCGTCAAGGGCGAGGTCATCAAGACCGTCCCGGAGTCGCTCATCGTCGAGACCCTCATCGAGGAGGCCATGCGGCTCGCCGAGTCGATGGACCCGGTCGAGGCCGGCCAGGGCGGGCCCACGGTCTCGGTCGGCTGACGTCGGCGGCGCGCCACGTCGAAGCGGTTCGGTCGCCGACGGGACCGCCCGCCCGCCGTGGTGCACAATCCGTGTCATGGGTTCTCGGCGCGCGGTGCTGCTCGACGAGCGGGCAGGGGGCCGCGTCCTGGGGGACGTGGACCTGCAGGCGGCGCTCGCGGTCTGCGCCCGTGCCCCCGTCGCCGCGGTGCTGGCCACGACGCGCCTCGAGCAGGCGGTCGCGGGCGGCCTGCGGACCGCCGGCGGGTCGTTGTGGGGCTTCGAGCACGAGGGTGAGCTCGTGGCCGTATGCTGGGCCGGCGCCAACCTCGTCCCGGTCGTCCCCGTGCGCGACCCCCGCGTCGCGCAGCGGGCCCTCGACGCGTTCGCCGGGCTCGCGCGCGCCCAGGGGCGGCGGTGCTCCTCGATCGTCGGCGCCGCCGAGCCCGTCCTCGGGCTGTGGGACCGGCTGAGCACCGTCTGGCCCGCCGCGCGCGAGGTCCGCGCCGTGCAGCCCTCGATGGTGATCGACCACCCGCCCGCGGTGACGCCCGACCCGCAGGTGCGCCGCTCGCGTGCGGACGAGTACGGGCTCGTCCTGCCCGCCTGCATCCGGATGTTCACCGAGGAGGTCGGCTACTCGCCCGCGGGTGGCCCGAACGGCCCGTACGAGACACGCGTGCGCGGGCTCATCGCCGCGGGACGCTCGTTCGTGCGCGTGGAGCGCGAGGACGGGCGCCGCGGTCCCCGGGACACGGTCGTGTTCAAGGCCGAGCTGGGCGCCGTCGCGGGCGGCGTGGCCCAGGTGCAGGGCGTCTGGGTGACCCCCGAGCGGCGCGGTGAACGGCTTTCGGAGACCGGCATGGCGGCGGTCGTCGAGCTCGCGCGCACGGCGGACACCCCCGTCGTGTCGCTCTACGTGAACGGGTACAACCACCGCGCGGTCGCGGCGTACACGGCCGTGGGGTTCCGCCGGGTCGGCACGTACGCCACCGTGCTCTTCTGACGCCGGCCGACGGCGCGCCGCCGGCTGTCGCCGTGCGGTCGGGCAGCCGGCGCCGCCCAGGTCCCTACCTCCGCGGCCCGGCGCTCAACGCAGCAGCCGCGACATCCGGCGGTCGGCGAGCGGCTTGCCGCCCGTCTGGCAGGTCGGGCAGTACTGCAGCGACGAGTCCGCGAAGGACACCTCGTGCACCGTGTCGCCGCACGGCACCCCGTCCCACCCCGGGCACGCCTCGCCCGTGCGGCCGTGCACCCGCATGCCGCGGCGCTTGGCGTCCTTGAGCTCCGCCGCCGGCCGGCCCGACGCGGCCTCGACGGCCTCCGTGAGCACCTGCCGGATCGCCGCGTACAGCGTCGCCGTGCGGTCGGCGTCGAACGACCGGGTGGGCGCGAACGGGCTCATCCGGGCCGCGTGCAGGATCTCGTCGGAGTAGGCGTTGCCGATGCCCGCGATCGTGCCCTGGTCCCGCAGGAGGCCCTTGACCTGCTGGTTGCGGGCCGCGAGCAGCTCCGTGAGCCGGTCCTGCGTGAACTCGTCCGACAACGGCTCGACGCCGAGCGTCGCGACCTGGGGGACGTCCGTCGGCTCGGCGACGACGTGCACCGCGAGCCGCTTGCGCGTCCCCGCCTCGGTGAGGTCGAACCCGGACCCGTCGTCGAGGCGCACGCGCAGCGCGATCGGCGACTTGCCCGGCCGCACGGGCCGGTCGGAGAGCTGGTCCGTCCAGCGCACCCAGCCCGCCCGGGACAGGTGCCAGACGAGGTGCAGCGGCTCGCCGGTCGCGGTGGCCACCATGAGGTCCAGCCACTTGCCGTGCCGCGTCACGTCGACGACGACGGCGCCGACGAGCGCGTCCGGCGGCGGGCGGAACGTCTTGAGGGCGCTGATCGCACCCACCTCGACACCGGACACGGCGTGGTCGACCGCGCGCCCGCGCAGGAACCCCGCGAGCGCCTCGACCTCGGGGAGCTCGGGCACGGGCCCATCCTGGCCGACGCCGCCCACAGGGGACAGCCCGGGGCGGCGCGAGGGCACCCCGCCGCGACCACTAGGCTCGCCCCCATGCTCCTGCGCCTGTCCACGCTGTTCGTCCGCACGCTGCGCGAGGACCCCGCCGACGCCGAGGTGGCCAGCCACAAGCTGCTCGTGCGCGCCGGCTACATCCGCCGCGCGGCCCCGGGCATCTACACCTGGCTCCCGCTCGGCCTGCGCGTGCTCGCCAAGGTCGAGGCCGTGGTGCGCGAGGAGATGGCCGCCGCGGGCGCCCAGGAGGTCCACTTCCCGGCCCTGCTGCCGAAGGAGCCCTACGAGGCGACGGGGCGCTGGACCGAGTACGGGCCGAACATCTTCCGCCTGAAGGACCGCAAGGGCGGCGACTACCTGCTCGCGCCCACGCACGAGGAGCTGTTCACGCTGCTCGTCAAGGACCTGTACTCGTCGTACAAGGACCTGCCGCTCACCCTCTTCCAGATCCAGACGAAGTACCGCGACGAGGCCCGCCCGCGTGCCGGCCTCATCCGCGGACGCGAGTTCGTCATGAAGGACGCCTACTCGTTCGACGTCGACGACGCCGGCCTCGACGCGTCCTACGCCGCTCAGCGCGCCGCGTACCAGCGCGTGTTCGAGCGGCTCGGGCTCGAGTACGTCATCGTGTCCGCGACGTCCGGCGCGATGGGGGGCTCGCGGTCCGAGGAGTTCCTGACGCCGACGGCGATCGGGGAGGACACGTTCGTGCGCTCGGCGGGCGGCTACGCCGCGAACGTCGAGGCCGTCACGACCGTCGCGCCGCCCGCGCTCGACTGGTCCGACGCGCCCGCGGCCCACGTCGAGGACACGCCCGACACCCCGACCATCGACACCCTCGTCACCGTGTCGAACGACCGCTTCCCGCGTGCGGACCGGCCCTGGACCGCCGCCGACACGCTCAAGAACGTCGTGCTCGCCCTCGTCCACCCGTCGGGCGAGCGCGAGCTGCTCGTCGTCGGCCTGCCCGGCGACCGCGAGGTCGACCTCAAGCGTCTCGAGGCAGCGCTCGCGCCCGCCGAGGTCGAGGCCGCGGGCGAGGCCGACTTCGCCGCCCACCCGGAGCTCGTCAAGGGCTACATCGGTCCCGGCGTGCTGGGTCCGAACGTGCCCGTCGCCGACGGTGCCGAGCGGACCGCGGTGCGGTACCTGCTCGACCCGCGCGTCGTCGACGGCACGCGCTGGATCACGGGTGCGAACGAGCCCGGGCGGCACGTCTACGACCTCGTCGCCGGGCGGGACTTCACCGCCGACGGGACCGTCGAGGCCGCCGAGGTGCGCGCGGGCGACCCCGCACCCGACGGCTCTGGGCCGCTCGAGCTCGCGCGCGGCATCGAGATCGGCCACATCTTCCAGCTCGGCCGCAAGTACGCCCAGGCGCTCGGGCTGACGGTGCTCGACCAGAACGGCAAGTCCCAGGTCGTGACCATGGGCTCCTACGGCATCGGCGTCACGCGCGTGCTCGCGGCGCTCGCCGAGGCCAACCACGACGACCGCGGGCTCGCGTGGCCCGCGCACGTCGCCCCCGCGCACGTGCACGTCGTCGCGACCGGCAAGGACGCGAGCGTCTTCGAGGCCGCCGAGGACGTCGCGGCGCAGCTCGTGGCGCGCGGCGTCGAGGTGCTCTACGACGACCGCCCGAAGGTCTCGCCGGGCGTGAAGTTCGCCGACGCCGAGCTGTTCGGCGTCCCGCTGGTCGTCGTCGTCGGCCGCGGGCTGGCCGAGGGTCTGGTCGAGGTGCGCCCGCGCGTCGGCGGGGAGCCCGTGCAGGTGCCCGTCGCCGACGTCGTGGAGCACGTCGCGGGGCGCGTCGCGGAGCTGCTCGCGCGCTGACGTCACCGGCCCGGCGGTCCCGGTCGACGCGTGCGTCGCGTCCGGGCCGTCGGCCGGTGACGAGGCGCCGCAGGCGCCGGACCTCGGTCGGTGCCACCACGGTCGGTGCACGGCGTCAGGCCACGGTCGGTGCCCCGGCGTCAGGCCACGGTCGGTGCCCCCCGGGCGTCAGCCCTCGGTCGGCGTGGGCGTGGGAGCCACCGCGGCGAGCTCCGGCATGCCTGGGAACGCGACCGGCGTCGCGCCCCACGTGCGGGCGCGCTCCGTGGCGGCGCGCAGCCCGTCCAGCAGGACGGCGCGGGCGCCCGGGTCCGCGCTCGCGAGCAGGTGGCCGTAGGTGTCGGCGACGCCCGTCTCGAGCGTGCGCGCGAGCGACGTCGTCACCGCCGGGTCCTCGAGACCGGCCGGGAGCGCGTAGGCGACGCGACGCGGGTCGTCGGCCGTGCCGGCCGCACCCGAGGCCTCGGCCCACCGGCTCGCCTCCTGGCGGTGCCGGGCGGCGGTGTCGCGTGCGGTCGTGCGTGCCGCGTCGGTCAGCTTGGCGGCGACCACCTCGAGCCCGTAGCCGGCCTCGTCGTGCGCGAGGGTGAGGGCGTCGAGATCGGTGCGGGTCAGCCCCGCGGGCGCGGCCTCGGCCGAGGCGTCCGCGTCGACGCCGGCATCGTCTGCGTCCGTGCCGTCCGTGCTGTCGGTGCCGTCCGTGCTGTCGGTGCCGTCCGTGCTGTCGGTGCCATCGGTGCCATCGGTGCCGTCGGTGCCCGCGGGCCGGGCGGCGAGGTCCGGCGCGGGGGCGCCCAGCGCCGTCGCGAGGCGCTGCGCGAGGTCGACGCGCGACGCCGCGACCGAGCCCACGAGCCGGGCGAGCGGCCCGTCCGCGACCGTGTCGGCGTCCGCGAGCGCGGTGCGCGCGTCGGCCGTCAGCTCCTCCAGGACGGCCTCCGGCGCCACGGCGGGGGGCGTCGGGGCCGACGCCGTGGCGCTCGGGGAGGGGGTCGCGTCGGGCAGGCCCGAGTCGTAGACGCCTCCCAGCTGCTGCGCGTGCAGGTCGCCGAACGCGGCGACGTCGGTCAGCACCGCGGACACCGGTTCGGCGGGGGCGGCGGCGAGCGCCGCGCGCGCGTCCTGCGCGAGGCCGAGGGCGTCGTCGACCGTGCGCCCGCGCACCTGCTCGACGGCGTCCGGCGACGGCTCGACGGGTGGCGGCGTCTCGAGCCGCAGCCCGCACCCCGACAGCGCGACGGCGAGCACCGTCGCGGCGGCGGCGGACGCCGCGCGGCGGCGTCCGGCGAGGTGGGGGGCGGGAGGTCGGTGCGGCGCGCTCATCGCCGGTGATCCTCCCACGCGCCGCACGGCGGACCGGCGGGCACGCGCGGACTCGTTACGCTGGACCCACAACATCACAGGGTCGAGCCGCGCGTCGGTGACCCGTCGGAACCGACAGGAGGCCCTCCCATGGTCGCGCCAGCACCCGCGCAGCGGGTCCGGCAGGTCGTCGAGCCCGCGGTGGCCGAGGTCGGTCTGCTGCTCGAGGACGTCGAGGTGACCAGGGCGGGCGCCCACTCGGTGGTCCGCGTGGTCGTGGACGTCCCCGAGGACGACGAGGGCGAGCTCGACCTGGACCGCGTCGCGGAGGTCACCCGAGCCGTCTCCGACGCCCTCGACGCCCAGGACGTGGTCGCGGGCGAGTACACGCTCGAGGTCTCGAGCCCCGGCGTCTCCCGGCCCCTGACGCAGCGCCGGCACTTCGCGCGCGCCGTCGGGCGCAGCGTGAGCGTGCGGCTCGTCGACGGCGGGTCGGTCTCCGGACGCCTCACGGCCGTGGAGCGCGGGGCGCAGGACGCCGACGACGCGGTCGTGGTCGTCCCGGTCACGCCCGGGCTCAAGGGGCGCCGACCCAAGAACGGCGCCCCGGTCCGGATCCTGCTCGCCGACGTGCGTGACGCGCGCGTCGAGGTGGACCTGAGCGGGCTGGGCCCTGTGGACGACGACGACGTGGCGGGCCCCCGTGCCGACGCCGCCGGACAGGAGAGCTGACATGGACATCGACATGCAGGCGTTGCGGCTGCTCGAGCGTGAGCGGGAGATCAGCCTCGACGTGCTGGTCGCCGCGATCGAGCAGGCGCTGCTGTCCGCGTACCACCGCACGCCGGGCTCGCACCAGCGCGCCCGCGTCGAGGTGGACCGCCGGTCCGGCCACGTGACCGTGTGGGCGCGCGAGCCCGCGCCGGTGGGCGAGGACGGTCGTCCCGTCGAGGTGGACATGCCCGAGTTCGACGACACGCCCGACGGGTTCGGCCGCATCGCGACCGCGACGGCGCGTCAGGTCATCGTGCAGCGGCTGCGCGACGCCGAGGACGACCAGGTGCTCGGCACGTTCCGCGGCAAGGAGGGCGAGGTCCTCGGCGGCGTGATCCAGCAGGGACGGGACCCGCGCACCGTGCTGGTCGACGTCGGCGGCACCGAGGCGGTGCTCCCGCAGCACGAGCAGGTGCCCGGCGAGGAGTACGTGCACGGCGAGCGGCTGCGCGCCTACGTGCTCGAGGTCGCCCGCGGCCCGCGCGGCCCGCAGGTCACGCTGTCGCGCACGCACCCGAACCTCGTGCGCCGGCTGTTCGCGCTCGAGGTCCCGGAGGTCGCCGACGGCACGGTCGAGATCACCGCGATGGCACGCGAGGCGGGCCACCGCACGAAGATGGCGGTCCGGGCGACCGTCGCCGGGGTCAACGCCAAGGGCGCGTGCATCGGCCCGATGGGCGGCCGTGTGCGCGCCGTCATGGCGGAGCTGCACGGCGAGAAGATCGACATCGTCGACCACTCGGACGACCCGGCGGAGATGATCGCGCACGCGCTGTCGCCGGCCCGCGTGGTGTCCGTCACGGTGGTGGACCCGGACGCGCGGGCGGCGCGCGTCGTCGTGCCCGACTACCAGCTGTCGCTGGCGATCGGCAAGGAGGGGCAGAACGCCCGTCTCGCCGCGAAGCTCACGGGCTGGCGCATCGACATCCGCTCGGACGCGGAGACGGGCGCAGCGGACGAGTCGGACGGCGCCCGACCGGCCCCGCAGGGCGGCTCCGGTCAGCGCCGGTGACGCGGAGGGGTAGACTGTCGACGGCTGGGCCGGACGCCCGGCTCTCCTCGCCGAGCAGGCGGACCCCCGACCCCGCACCTCCCGTGCCCGTCGTGGGCCCGGTGCGCACGTGCGTGGGGTGCCGCGCGACCGGCCCGAGGTCGGCCCTGCTGAGGGTGGTCGTGTCCACGGCCGTTCCGGGATCCCCGGAGCTGGTGGTGGACGTCGGTCGCCGGATGCCGGGCAGGGGAGCGTGGCTGCACCCCGATCGTGCATGTCTCGAGCTCGCCGAGCGCCGCAGGGCGTTCGGACGGGCGCTGCGTGTGGCGGGTCCCCCCGGCACACGGGCGGTCCACGAGCACCTGGCGAGCACGCACGAGCAGTGAACGGCACCGGGACACCCCGGTGCCGAGGCCGATCGTCGAGACGGAAAGCGGGTTGGAAGCCGATGGCTGCCCGATGAGCACGCACCGATGAGTACCCAGCGATGAGTACCCAGCACTAACGACGGTCCACCCTGCCCGGGGCGGACCAGGACAGGAGAGATGTGGCCAAGGTCCGCGTCTACGAGCTCGCCAAGGAGCTCGGAGTCGACAGCAAGACCCTCATGACCAAGCTGAACGAGCTCGGTGAGTTCGTCCGCTCGGCGAGCTCGACGATCGAGCCGCCCGTCGTGCGCAAGCTGCGCGACACCTACCCCGCCGGCGGTGGCGCCGCCCCGTCGGCCGCCCGCCCTGCGCGCCCGGCTCCTGCCGCGCCCGCTCCGGCGGCGCCGTCCGCTCCCGCCGCCCCGGCTCCGGCCGTGGCAGCGGCCCCCGCGCCGGCCGCGCCCGCACCGGCGGCTCCCGCCCCGGCTCCGGCCGCTCCGGCACCCGCACGTCCCGCGCCGGCCCCGGCCGCGCGTCCCGCCGCCTCGGCGGCTCCCGCCCCGGCTCCCGCGAGCCGTCCGGCTGCCGGCCAGTCGCGCCCCGGCGGCGCGCCGACGCCCGGCGCACGTCCCGCGCCGCGCCCCGCGGCGCGTCCCGGCAACAACCCGTTCGCGCCCTCGCAGGGCATGCCCCGTCAGGGCGGCGAGCGTCCGTCCGGTGGCGGTCCCCGTCCCGGTGGTCCGCGTCCGGGCAACAACCCGTTCGCGCCCTCGCAGGGCATGCCGCGCCCCGGCGACCGTCGTCCCGAGGCCCCCGCGGCCGCGGCGGGCGACCGTCCCGGTGGTCCGCGTCCGGGCGGTCCGCGTCCCGGCGGGCCGCGCCCGAACCCCGGAATGATGCCGGGCCGCACGTCCAGCGGCGTCGGTCGCCCCGGTGAGCGCCCGGCCGGTGCCGGTCGTCCCGGCGGTGGCGGCGGCGGTGGCCGTGGCGGCTTCGGCGGTCGTCCCGGCGGCGGTGGCGGTGCGCCCGGTGCCGGTGGCGGCGGCGGGTTCGCCGGTCGTCCCGGTGGCGGTGGTCGTCCCGGCGGTGCCGGTCGCGGCTCCACGCAGGGTGCGTTCGGTCGCGCCGGTGGTCGCCCGGTCCGTGGGCGCAAGTCGAAGCGGGCGAAGCGTCAGGAGTTCGAGGCCATGCAGGCCCCGTCGCTCGGTGGCGTCAGCGTCCCGCGCGGCAACGGCTCCACGGTCATCCGGCTGCGGCACGGCTCGTCGCTGAACGACTTCGCGGACAAGATCGACGCGAACCCGGCGGCGCTCGTCACGGTGCTGTTCCACCTGGGTGAGATGGCGACCGCGACGCAGTCGCTCGACGAGGACACGTTCGGCACGCTCGCGGCGGAGCTCGGCTACGTCGTCGAGATGGTCTCGGCCGAGGAGGAGGACCGCGAGCTGCTCGGGTCGTTCGACATCGACCTGGACGCCGAGCTCGAGGCCGAGGGCGACGACGAGCTGCGGGCCCGCCCGCCGGTCGTGACCGTCATGGGTCACGTCGACCACGGCAAGACCAAGCTCCTCGACGCGATCCGGTCCACGGATGTGGTGGCCGGCGAGGCCGGTGGGATCACGCAGCACATCGGTGCCTACCAGGTCACCAAGCAGCACGAGGGCAACGACCGCCCGATCACGTTCATCGACACCCCGGGTCACGAGGCGTTCACCGCCATGCGTGCCCGTGGTGCGCAGGTCACCGACATCGCGATCCTCGTGGTCGCGGCGGACGACGGCGTGATGCCCCAGACGATCGAGGCGCTCAACCACGCGCAGGCCGCCAACGTGCCGATCGTGGTCGCGGTGAACAAGGTGGACAAGGAGGGGGCCAACCCCGCCAAGATCCGCCAGCAGCTCACCGAGTACAACCTCGTGGCCGAGGAGTACGGCGGCGACACCATGTTCGTCGACGTCTCGGCGAAGCAGAACATGGGCATCGACGAGCTCCTCGAGGCCGTGCTCCTCACGGCCGACGCCTCGCTCGACCTGCGGGCCAACCCCGACAAGGACGCGCGCGGTGTCGCGATCGAGGCGAACCTCGACAAGGGTCGTGGCTCCGTCGCGACCGTCCTGGTCCAGTCGGGCACGCTGCACGTCGGGGACGCGATCGTCGCCGGCACGGCCCACGGCCGCGTGCGTGCGATGTTCGACGAGCACGGCAACGCGCTCACCGAGGCGGGCCCCGCCCGTCCGGTGCAGGTGCTCGGCCTCGCGTCGGTGCCGAGCGCGGGCGACACGTTCCTCGTGGCGCCCGACGAGCGCACCGCCCGGCAGATCGCCGAGAAGCGCGAGGCCGCCGAGCGCGCCGCCCTCCTGGCCAAGCGCCGCAAGCGCATCAGCCTCGAGGACTTCACGCAGGCGCTCGCCCAGGGCAAGGTCGAGACGCTCAACCTGGTCATCAAGGGTGACGTGTCGGGTGCCGTCGAGGCGCTCGAGGACGCGCTGCTCAAGATCGACGTGGGCGACGAGGTCGACCTGCGGGTCATCCACCGCGGTGTCGGTGCGATCACGCAGAACGACGTCAACCTGGCCACGGTCGACTCCGCGATCATCATCGGCTTCAACGTGAAGTTCGCGGAGCGGGTCGAGGAGCTGGCGGACCGTGAGGGCGTCGACGTGCGCTTCTACTCGGTCATCTACCAGGCGATCGACGACGTCGAGGCTGCGCTCAAGGGCATGCTCAAGCCGGAGTACGAGGAGGTCCAGCTCGGCTCTGCGGAGATCCGCGAGATCTTCCGCTCGTCGAAGTTCGGCAACATCGCCGGCTCGATCGTCCGCTCGGGCGAGATCCGACGGAACTCCAAGGCCCGCGTGCTGCGCGGCGGCAAGGTCATCGGGGACAACCTCACGATCGAGTCGCTCAAGCGGTTCAAGGACGACGCGACCGAGGTCCGCGAGGGCTACGAGTGCGGTATCGGTCTCGGGTCGTTCAACGACCTGCAGGTCGAGGACGTCATCGAGACCTGGGAGCTGCGCGAGAAGCCTCGCTCCTGATCGTTCGTAGCGGCCGGGCTCGGTGCCCGTCCGCGGCCTACCGGCCGGTCGTCCCTCGGGACGACCGGCCGCCGGACCCACCACGGCCGCGGACGGGCGCCGAGCCCTCCGTTCGTCCCCGTGCGAGGCTTCTCGCTGGTGGGGGCTGAGAGAAAGGAAGTGCCATGGCGGACACCGCACGGGCCAGGAAGCTGGCGGAGCGGATCCAGCAGGTCGTCGCCCAGATGCTCGACACCCGCATCAAGGACCCGCGGCTCGGCTTCGTCACGGTCACGGACGTGCGCGTGACGGGCGACCTGCAGCACGCCGACGTCTTCTACACCGTGTACGGCGACGACGAGGCGCGCGAGGGCAGCGCGAAGGCCCTCGAGAGCGCCAAGGGCATCATCCGCTCGGAGGTCGGCAAGCAGACCGGCATCCGGCTGACGCCGACGCTGGCGTTCCACCTGGACGCGGTCCCGGAGACGGCGGCGCACCTCGACGCGGCGCTGATCGAGGCGGCGCGTCGGGACGCCGAGGTCGCGGCGCTGGCCGCGGCGGCGTCCTACGCCGGGGAGGCGGACCCGTACCGCCGGCCCGCGGACGACGAGGACGACGAGACGGACGCGCGGGCCTGAGGCGCCGCGCCACCACGCACGACGAGCCCCGCACCGAGGACCGGTGCGGGGCTCGTCGTGTCCCGGCCGCCCGCCCGCGGGCAGCGACGGGCGGGCGGCCGAGGTAGGGACTGGCGCTCAGTGCAGGGCGACCGCCTGGCCCCGACCGGTCGCGCGCGGCATGAGGAGCGCGAGCAGCGCGCCGGCGCCCACGATCGCGGCCGCCGCGAGCATGGCGGGCTGCAGCCCGGCGGTGTAGCCCGTCGGGCTGAGGGTGCCGTCGGCGGCGGTGAACACCGCGACGAGGACCGCGACGCCGAGCGCGCCGCCGAGCTCGCGGACGGTCGCGTTGACCGAGCTGGCCGTGCCGTGGTCGTCGGCGCCCATGTCGGCCAGGACGGCCGTGGCGCTGGGCGCGAAGGTCAGACCCATGCCGATCCCGGCGAGCGCGAGCCCCGGCACGAGGTCGGCGTAGACGACGTCGCCGCCGACGAGCGCGCCCTGCCAGGCCAGGCCGAGCGCCTGCAGCGCCAGCCCTGCGGTGAGCAGCGGGCGTACGCCGACGCGGGGTGCGAGCGCACCGGCGATCGGGGCGACGAGCATGGGTGCGGCCGTCCAGGGCAGCGTGCGGACGCCCGCCTCGAGCGGGGAGTAGCCGAGCCCGACCTGCAGGTACTGCGACAGCAGGAACACGATGCCGAAGACGCCGACGGAGAACAGCAGCGCCGTGGCGTTGGCGACGCCGAACGAGCGCACGCGGAACAGCCGCAGCGGGACGAGCGGGTGGGCGGTGCGGTTCTCCCGCACGAGGAACGCCGCGAGCAGCAGGGTGCCGAGCAGGAGCCCGCCGACGACGCGCGTCGAGGCCCAGCCGTCGTCGTTGCCGCGCACGATCGCCCACACGGTCGACAGGACGCCGGTGCCCGCCAGGGCGAGGCCGACGAGGTCGAGCGGCTGGCGGTGCCCGTGCGACTCGGGCAGCGCGCGGCGCACGAGCGGGATCGCGACGACGGCGACGGGGACGTTGATCCAGAAGATCGCCTGCCAGGCGATGCCGTCGACGACGGCTCCGCCGATGACGGGCCCGAGCGCGACGCCGAGCCCGGAGACGGCGCCCCAGACGCCGATCGCCATGGCGCGCCGCGCGGCGGGGACGGCGCCGGCGAGCAGCGTGAGGGACAGCGGCATGACCGCGGCCGCGCCGGCGCCCTGGACGGCACGGGCCGCGATGAGCGTGCCCGCGTCGGTGGCCATGGCCGAGGCGACCGACGCGAGGGCGAAGACCGTGATGCCGGCGACGAAGACCCGGCGCCTGCCCCAGCGGTCGCCGAGCGTGGCGGCGGCGATCATGAGGCTCGCGAAGGACAGCGTGTACGCGTTGACCATCCACTGGAGCTGCTCGAGCGACGCGGCGAGCTCGACCTGCAGGACGGGCAGCGCCGTGGTCATGACGAGGTTGTCGAGCGTGGCCATGAACATCGGCAGGGAGGCGGCGACGAGGGCGACGCCGACGGGGACGGCCCGCGAGCGCGGGCGGCCCGTGCGCCGCGGGGTCCTCGTCGGGTCCGCGGTGGTGCCCGCTCCGGGGCTCGGGGGAGGTGCGGTGGCGGTCGCGGACACGTCGACTCCTCGGCTTGTTGGCATTGAGTGATTACTAACAAGCGCCGAACGTAGGCATCGACTGATAACCTGTCAAGGTGCCGTCCACCGACCACGCCACCGCCGCGCCGCGGATGACCGGCGCCGAGCGACGCGAGCAGATCCTCGCCGCCGCCCGGCGCGTGTTCGCCGAGGGCGGCTACGCCGCCAGCACCGACGAGGTCGCACGCGCCGCGGGCGTCTCCCAGCCGTACGTCGTGCGCCTGTTCGGCTCGAAGCGCGAGCTGTTCCTCGAGACGTACCGGCAGGCGAGCGCCCAGGTGCTCGCCACGCTGTCCTCCGTGGCGCCCGGTCCCGACGCGGGCAAGGACATGGGGGACGCCTACGTCGGCCTGCTCGACGACCGCGACCTGCTGCGGCTGCTCATGCACGGGTTCATCGCCGGCGGCGACACCGAGGTCGGCGTCGTGGCCCGGCACACCCTCGGCGAGGCGTTCCGGCTGTTCCGCGAGCGCACCGGCGGCACCGACGACGACGCCCGCCTGTTCGTCGCGCAGGGCATGCTCATCAACGTGCTCCTCGCCGTCGACGCCCACCGCCACGTCGGTGAGGACACCGGCATGGACGGGCTCGTCTTCTGCACGCTCCAGCACCTCACCCCGCTGTCGTGACCCGCGAGCAGCGCCCCGGCCCTCGCCGTCCCACCGCGGCGGACGGCCTCCTCGTCGTCGACAAGCCGCAGGGGTGGACGAGCCACGACGTCGTCGCCCGCACGCGCCGGCTCGCGGCGACCCGCAAGGTCGGCCACGCCGGCACGCTCGACCCGATGGCGACGGGCGTCCTGGTGCTCGGGATCGGGCGCGCGACCCGGCTGCTCACCTACGTCGTCGGCGCGGACAAGGAGTACACGGCGACCGTCCGGCTGGGCGTCGCGACCACGACCGACGACGCCGAGGGCGAGGTCGTCGCGGTGCGCGACGCGTCCGGGGTGAGCGACGCAGGGCTCGCGGCAGCCGTCGCCGCGCTCACCGGCCCGATCCTGCAGGTGCCCAGCTCGGTGTCGGCGATCAAGGTCGCCGGTGAGCGCGCCTACGCGCGGGTGCGGGCGGGGGAGCAGGTGGAGCTCGCGGCGCGGCCCGTCACGGTGTCGCGGTTCGACGTGCACGGACGCCGGCGCGCGGTCGTCGACGGCACCGCGGTGCTCGACGTCGACGTCACGGTCGTGTGCTCGTCGGGCACGTACGTGCGGGCGCTCGCGCGCGACGTCGGGGCGGCCCTGGGCGTCGGCGGTCACCTGACGGCGCTGCGCCGCACGCGGGTCGGCGGGTTCGGCCTGGACGTCGCCCGCACGCTCGAGCAGCTCGCCGCCGAGCCGGAGGACGCGCCGCTTCCCGTGCTGCCGCTGTCCGACGCCGCGCGGGCGACCTTCCCCGTGCGCGACCTGGCCGAGCCGGAGGTGCGGGCACTCTCGTACGGGCAGGCGCTCGCGCCCGTCGACGGGGGGCCCGCGGGCACGGTCGCGGCGATCGCCCCGGACGGGACGCTCGTCGCCCTGGTCGAGGACCGGGGCGGGCGCGTGCGGCCGGTCCTCGTCTTCGCGCCCGCGACCGCCTGACCGGTCGGCACGGCGCGCGCCTCCGCCCGCACCCTGTCTGGAGCCGTCCGCGACCGAAACGATTCGGTCCGGTGCGCACGCTTCCGCGGGCGCCGCGGCCGTGCCTACCCTGCCGCCGCAGCACCGGCGTTCTCCACCGCAGGGTGGGAGCGCTCCTACGACAGGGGAGACAGAGTGGTTTCTCGCAGGTCATCACAGGCGCGCGGCGCGCTCACGGCCGTCGTCGCGACGCTCGCCCTCGCGCTCGCCGGGAGCGGCACCGCGCTCGCCGCGTCGCCGATCGGGGAGGGAACGTTCGACGACGGGCCCGAGGGGTGGGTCGCGTACGGCACCGACGGCCCCCTCGACACGAGCACGGGCGCGCTGTGCGTCGCCGTGCCGGCCGGATCCGCGCAGTACGGCGTCGGCGTCGTGCTCAACGGCGTCGCGATCGAGGAAGGGACCACCTACACGCTCCGGTACACCGCGACGGCCTCGACCGACGTCACCGTGCGGGCGCTCGTCGGGCAGAACGGCGCCCCCTACGGCACCGTGCTCGACACGAGCCCGGCCCTGACGTCCGAGCCGCGGCAGGTGACCGAGACGTTCACGGCCTCGGCGACGTACCCCGCGACACCCGCCGCCGACGACCCCGAGGGGCAGATCGCCTTCCAGCTCGGCGGGTTCAGCGCCGACGCGTGGACGTTCTGCCTCGACGACGTCGCGCTCGACTCCGAGGTCGAGCTCCTGCCGCACACGTCGTTCGCCGAGTCGCTCGGCCCGTGGTCCCTGTACGGCACGAGCGAGCCGGTGTTCGCCGACGGCCGGATGTGCGTCGACCTGCCCGGCGGGCAGGGCAACCCCTGGGACGCGGGCCTCGTCTACAACGGCGTTCCCGTCGGCGAGGGCGAGAGCTACGTCCTGTCGTTCACCGCGAGCGCGACGCCCGACATGCCGGTGCGCGTGCTCGTCGGCGAGGGCGGCGGCGCCTACCGGACCGCCTTCGAGCAGGGGTCGGCACCGCTGACCGGCGAGCCCGCGACCCGCGAGTACGCGTTCACCTCGAACCTGACGTTCCCGCCCGACGGCGACGCACCCGGCCAGGTCGCGTTCCACCTCGGCAAGGCCGGTGCGTACGAGTTCTGCATCTCGCAGGTGTCGCTCACCACCTCGGCGACGCCGCCGCCCGGGTACGAGCCCGACACCGGCCCGCGCGTGCGGGTCAACCAGGTGGGCTACCTGCCGTTCGGGCCGAAGCGCGCCACCCTCGTCACCGACGCGGCCGAGCCGGTCGCGTGGGAGCTGCGCGACGCCGACGGCGTGGTCGTCGCCGACGGGACCAGCGAGCCGCGCGGCGTCGAGCCGTCGGCCGCGCAGGCGGTGCACGTGCTCGACTTCTCCGACGTCACGACGCAGGGCGCGGGGTACACGCTCGTCGCCGACGGCGAGACGAGCCGCCCCTTCGACATCGACGGCGACCTGTACCAGCAGCTCCGGTACGACGCGCTCAACTACTTCTACCTCGCGCGCTCCGGCACCGAGATCGAGGCGGACGTGGTCGGCGAGGAGTACGCCCGCGAGGCGGGCCACGTCGGCGTCGCGCCCAACCAGGGCGACACCGACGTGCCGTGCATCGGCCCGCGCGACTACTACGACGGCTGGACGTGCGACTACCGGCTCGACGTGAGCGGCGGCTGGTACGACGCCGGCGACCACGGCAAGTACGTCGTCAACGGCGGCATCGCGGTCGGGCAGCTCCTGCAGACGTACGAGCGGGCGCTGCACGCGGGCACCGCCGACGCGCTCGCGGACGGCACCCTCGACGTGCCCGAGCACGGCAACGACGTGCCCGACGTCCTGGACGAGGCGCGCTGGGAGCTCGAGTGGATGCTCTCGATGATCGTGCCCGAGGGGGAGTACGCGGGGATGGTGCACCACAAGGTGCACGACGAGGGCTGGACCGGGCTGCCGCTGCTGCCGGCCGACGACCCGCAGGCGCGCTCGCTGCACCGGCCGTCGACCGCGGCGACGCTCAACCTGTCCGCCGTCGCGGCGCAGGGGGCGCGCCTGCTCGAGCCGTACGACCCGCAGCTCGCGCAGACGCTGCTGGAGGCGGCACGCACGACCTGGGCTGCGGCCCAGGAGCACCCGGCGCTGTACGCCCCGGGCGAGGCCGGCGCGGACGGCGGTGGCGCGTACAACGACTCCCAGGTGGCCGACGAGTTCTACTGGGCGGCCGCCGAGCTCTACCTGACGACGGGCGAGGACGCGTTCGCCACCGCGGTGACGACCTCGCCGCTGCACACCGCGGACGTGTTCACCGCGGACGGGTTCGGCTGGGGGAGCGTCGCCGCGCTGGGTCGCCTCGACCTCGCGACGGTGCCGAACGAGCTGCCGGGTCTCGACGCGGTGCAATCGTCGGTCGTCGAGGGGGCGCAGGAGTACCTCGCGGCGCAGGCGGGGCAGGGATTCGGCTCGCTGTACTCCCCGCCCGGCGGCGAGTACGTCTGGGGCTCGAGCTCGCAGGTCGCGAACAACCTCGTCGTCGTCGCGACCGCGTACGACCTCACGGGCGACGAGCGGTTCCGGGCGGCGACGCTCGAGGGGCTCGACTACCTGTTCGGCCGCAACGCGCTCAACCAGTCGTACGTGACGGGCTGGGGCGAGGTCGCCTCGCACCAGCAGCACAGCCGGTGGTTCGCGCACCAGCTCGACCCGTCGCTCCCGAGCCCGCCGCCCGGCTCGCTCGCGGGCGGCCCGAACTCGCAGGCCGCGACGTGGGACCCGACGACGAAGGCGGCGTTCCCCGACGGCTGCGCGCCGTCCGCGTGCTACGTCGACGAGATCCAGGCGTGGTCGACGAACGAGCTCACCGTCAACTGGAACTCCGCGCTGTCCTGGGTCGCCTCGTGGGTGGCCGACCAGGGCTCGGCCGAGCCGGTGCCGACGGCGCCGGTGGTGACGCGGCAGCCCGTCGACGCGACCGTCGCGCTCGGTGCCGACGCCACGTTCACCGCGGAGGCGAGCGGCGTGCCCGCGCCGACCGTCCGGTGGCAGGTGCGGGCCGGCCGCGGCTGGAAGGACGTCGCCGGCGCGACCGGGACCACGCTCACGGTCCGCGCGACCGCCCGCACCGACGGCACGCGGTACCGGGCGGTGTTCACCAACGCGGCCGGCTCGGTCGAGAGCGCCGTCGTGCGGCTCACCGTCGAGCGCGCGGCACCCGTCGTGACGCAGCACCCGGCCGACGTCCGGGCACGGGTCGGCACGCGTGCCGTGTTCCGCGCGGCCGCCGACGGGTACCCCACGCCCTGCGTCGTGTGGCAGGTGCGGTGGGGCGGCGGGAGCTGGCGGCCGATCCCGTGGGCCACCTCGACGACGCTCTCCGTGCCGGTCACGGTGCTCGCGGCGGGCACGGAGTACCGCGCGGTGTTCACCAACGCCGTCGGCACCGCGGCGACCGAGCCTGCCGAGCTCGCCGTGCAGCGTCCGCGCAGCTGATCGTGCCCTCGCCGGGCGTTCCGGCGGGCGGGTGACGACGGCGCGCGGTCGGCCTCCGGGTCGACCGCGCGCCGCCGTGCCCGACGGACGCCGGCGTTCCGACGTCAGGTGCGCAGGTGCGTCGGCGTGGTCGACCCGGAGGCGCGGCAGAGGGGACGTGACGCACGAGCCGCTCGCGGCACCCAGGGCGCTCGCGGACGGGACGGTCGCAGGCCGGGCGGGTGCGCGGTGGCATGATCCTCCCTGTGCAGCGCTGGAACGACCTCGCGGACGTCCCGTCCGGGTTCGGCCCCTCGGTCGTGACCATCGGCAACTTCGACGGCGTGCACCGCGGCCACGCCAGCGTCCTGACCCGCATGTGCGCGGACGCCCGGGCCGCCGGGGCGCGGGCCGTCGCGGTGACGTTCACGCCGCACCCGTTGCAGGTGCACCGCCCCGACGAGGCGCCCGAGCTGCTGACCGGCGACGAGGACCGGCTCGAGCTGCTCGAGCAGACGGGCCTCGACGCGGTCCTGCTCCTGCCGTACACGCTCGAGTTCGCCCGGCAGACGCCGCAGGAGTTCGTCGAGCGCTACCTCGTCGACGGCCTGCGGGCGCGCACCGTGGTCGTCGGCCGCGACGTGCGGTTCGGCTGGCAGAACTCCGGCGACCTGTCGACCATGGTCGCCCTCGGCGAGCGGTACGGCTTCGAGGTCGAGGTCATCGACGACGTGACGCCCGCCGCCGCGGCCGACCCCGGCAGCGCCGAGGACCGCGCGGCCGACCCGCTGCGGCGCCGCTGGTCCTCGACGTGGGCACGCGAGCTGCTCGCGGCCGGCGACGTCGTGCAGGCGGCCCGCGTGCTCGGCCGCCCGCACCGCGTCCGCGGCACCGTCGTGCACGGCGACGCGCGCGGCCGCGAGCTGGGCTACCCGACGGCGAACCTCGGGGGCGACCTCGCCGGGATGGTGCCCGCCGACGGCGTCTACGCCGGCTGGCTGCGCCGGACCCGCCACGCGGACGGGTCGCCCGTCGACCCGCACGAGGGGGACGTCGTGCTGCCGGCCGCGGTGTCGATCGGCACGAACCCCACGTTCGACGGCGTCGAGCGGCGCGTCGAGGCGTACGTCCTGGACCGCGACGACCTCGACCTCTACGACCAGCAGGTGGTCGTCGAGCTCGTCGAGCGGCTGCGGCCGACGCTGCGGTTCGACTCGGTCGAGGCGCTGCTCGAGCGCATGGGCGAGGACGTGGAGCGCGTGCGCGTCGTGCTCGCGGGCACCGCCGACGCCTGACCCGCCCGACCCCGCGTCGTCGGGCGGTCGCGGACCGCCTGGTACGATGGACGACGCCGTCAGAACGGCCGCGGAACGAGAGAGCCCGGGTGGACGTGCCCCGGAGCACCGCGCAACGAGACAACCTGGAGAACTGTGTCCCTGGACAGCGCCACCAAGCAGGCCATCATGACCGAGTACGCGACGCACGAGGGCGACACCGGTTCGCCGGAGGTGCAGATCGCCGTCCTGACCCAGCGGATCAAGGACCTGACGGAGCACCTCAAGGAGCACAAGCACGACCACCACAGCCGTCGTGGTCTGCTGCTGCTCGTCGGCCGTCGTCGCCGCCTTCTCGGCTACCTGCAGAAGGTCGACATCAACCGCTACCGCTCGATCATCGAGCGCCTCGGCCTGCGCCGTTGAGCCACCGGACCAGCCCGGACCCACGACAGGGTCCGGGCTGGTCCGACGTTCGCCCCGGGTGCGCGACGACCGCCCGCCCGGACAGCACCAGCGAGAACCACCCCGCACCACCGAGATCCACCAGCACCACCTAGATCCACCAGCACCACCCAGCACCATCCACCGCGTCGGCCCGCTCGTCCGGTCCTCGGTAGTGGCCCCCGGAGCTCTCGGCTCCGAGGACCACGGTCGAAGACCGCCGCGGCCGGCCGGCGCCTTCGTAGAACGAGGAGGGCACCCGTGGAGGGTCCCGAGATCCAGTTCGCCGAGGCCGTCATCGACAACGGCCGCTTCGGCACCCGCACCGTCCGCTTCGAGACGGGCCGCCTGGCCAAGCAGGCCGCCGGCTCCGCCGCCGCCTACCTGGACGGCGAGACGATGCTGCTGTCGGCCACGACGGCCGGCAAGCACCCCAAGGACCAGTTCGACTTCTTCCCGCTGACGATCGACGTCGAGGAGCGGCAGTACGCCGCCGGCAAGATCCCCGGCTCGTTCTTCCGCCGCGAGGGCCGTCCCTCGACCGAGGCGATCCTCGCGTGCCGCCTCGTCGACCGCCCGCTGCGCCCCCTGTTCGTCAAGGGTCTGCGCAACGAGGTCCAGGTCGTCATCACCGTCCTGGCGATCCACCCGGACGACGCGTACGACACGCTCGCGATCAACGCGGCGTCGATCTCGACGCAGCTGTCCGGCCTGCCGTTCTCGGGCCCGGTCGGTGGCGTGCGCATCGCGCTCGTCGACGGCCAGTGGGTCGCGTTCCCGCGCTACTCCGAGCGCGAGCGTGCGACGTTCGACATGGTCGTCGCCGGTCGTGTCGTCGGCGACGACGTGGCCATCGCGATGATCGAGGCCGAGGCGCCCGAGAAGTCGTGGAACCTCATCCAGGAGGGTGCGACCGCGCCCACCGAGGAGGTCGTCGCGCAGGGCCTCGAGGCGGCGAAGCCGTTCATCAAGGTCCTCGTCGAGGCGCAGCAGGAGCTCGCCGCGAAGGCCGCCAAGGAGACCCAGGTCTTCCCGACGTTCCCGGACTACCAGGACGACGCGTTCGCCGCCGTCGAGGCCGCGGCCACCACGTCGCTGGGCGAGGCGCTGTCCATCGCCGACAAGCAGACGCGCGAGAACCGTCTCGACGAGATCAAGGCCGAGGTCGTCGGCCAGCTCGCGGAGCAGTTCGAGGGCCGCGAGAAGGAGCTCTCCGCCGCCTACCGGTCGGTGCAGAAGAAGCTCATCCGCCAGCGCATCCTCACGGACGGCTTCCGCATCGACGGCCGTGGCCTGCGGGACATCCGCACGCTCTCGGCCGAGGTCGAGGTCCTGCCGCGCGTGCACGGGTCGGCGATCTTCGAGCGCGGCGAGACGCAGATCCTCGGCGTCACGACGCTCAACATGCTGCGCATGGAGCAGCAGCTCGACACGCTCTCCCCGGAGACGCGCAAGCGCTACATGCACAACTACAACTTCCCGCCGTACTCGACCGGTGAGACGGGCCGCGTGGGCTCGCCGAAGCGCCGCGAGATCGGCCACGGCGCGCTCGCCGAGCGGGCGCTCATGCCCGTGCTGCCGAGCCGCGAGGAGTTCCCGTACGCGATCCGTCAGGTGTCCGAGGCCCTCGGCTCCAACGGCTCGACGTCGATGGGCTCGGTCTGCGCCTCGACGCTGTCGCTGCTCAACGCGGGTGTGCCGCTGCGCGCCCCCGTCGCGGGCATCGCGATGGGCCTCGTGTCCGACACGGTCGACGGCGAGACCCGCTACGCCGCGCTCACGGACATCCTCGGCGCCGAGGACGCGTTCGGTGACATGGACTTCAAGGTCGCCGGCACGCGCGAGTTCGTCACCGCGATCCAGCTCGACACGAAGCTCGACGGCATCCCGGCGTCGGTCCTCGGCGGCGCGCTGACGCAGGCCAAGGAGGCGCGTCTGGCGATCCTCGACGTCATCGCCGAGGCGATCGACGTCCCGGACGAGATGAGCCCGTTCGCGCCGCGCGTCATCACGGTGAAGGTCCCGGTCGACAAGATCGGCGAGGTCATCGGCCCGAAGGGCAAGATGATCAACCAGATCCAGGAGGAGACCGGCGCCGACATCTCCATCGAGGACGACGGCACGGTCTACATCGGCGCCACCGACGGTCCGTCGGCGGAGGCCGCGCGGGCCGCGATCAACGCGATCGCGAACCCGCACATGCCCGAGGTGGGCGAGCGGTTCGTCGGCACCGTCGTGAAGACGACGACGTTCGGCGCGTTCGTGTCGCTCTCGCCGGGCAAGGACGGCCTGCTGCACATCTCGCAGATCCGCAAGCTCGTCGGCGGCAAGCGCGTGGAGAACGTCGAGGACGTCCTCTCGGTGGGCCAGAAGGTCCAGGTCGAGATCGGCGAGATCGACCCGCGCGGCAAGCTGTCGCTGCACGCGGTCATCGAGGAGGACGCCGCGGCCGAGGCCCCGGCGGAGTCCGCCGCGGCCGCCGACGCCTGACGTGCCGCTGGACCTCCCGCTCGTCCGTCCGGGTGCACCGGGCTCCGAGCAGACCGCCGGGCAGGACGGCGACGCCATCGTGCGTCGCTCGGTCCTGCCCGGCGGGGTCCGGGTGCTCACCGAGCAGATGCCCGGCCTGCGCTCCGCGACCGTCGGGGCCTGGGTCGGCGTCGGCTCGCGCGACGAGACGTCGGGCCACTACGGCTCGACGCACTTCCTCGAGCACCTGCTGTTCAAGGGCACCGCGCGCCGGTCGGCGATGGACATCGCCGAGGCGTTCGACGCCGTCGGCGGCGAGGCCAACGCGGCCACCGGCAAGGAGCACACGTGCTACTACGCGCGCGTGCTCGACGACGACCTGCCCATGGCGGTGGACGTCATCGCCGACATGGTGACCTCGGCGCGCCTCGACACCGACGAGCTCGAGACCGAGCGCGGCGTCATCCTCGAAGAGCTCGCGATGAACGACGACGACCCGAGCGATGTCGTGCACGAGCAGTTCGCGGCCGCGGTGCTCGGCGAGCACCCGCTCGGCCGCCCCATCGGCGGCACGCCCGACACCATCCGTGCCGTGCCGCGCGACGCCGTCTGGGAGCACTACCGCTGGCACTACACGCCCGCGACGCTCGTCGTCACGGCCGCCGGAGGTGTCGACCACGACACGCTGTGCGGTCAGGTCGCCGACGCGCTCGCCGCGGGCGGCTGGGCGCTCGACGGGGACGACGCACCCACGGGGCGTCGGCCGCTCACCGCGTCGTCGGTCGCCGCGGGCGTCGACGGGATCCCCGCCGACGGCGTGGAGCTGACGATCCAGCGGCACACCGAGCAGGCCAACGTCATCGTCGGCGGGACGGCGCTCACCGCGACCGACCCGCGGCGGTTCACGCTGTCCGTGCTCAACGCGGTGCTGGGCGGCGGCATGTCGTCGCGCCTGTTCCAGGAGATCCGTGAGAAGCGGGGCCTGGCGTACTCGACGTACTCGTTCGCGTCCGGCCACGCCGACACCGGCGTCTTCGGGCTGTACGCGGGCTGCGCGCCCGGCAAGGTCGACGAGGTCGTCGAGCTCATGGTCGCCGAGTGGGAGCGGCTCGCCGACGGCGGGATCACCCCCGCGGAGCTCGAGCGCTCGCTCGGCCAGCTCGCGGGCGGGCTCGTGCTCGGCATGGAGGACACCGGGTCGCGCATGAGCCGCCTGGGCAAGGCCGAGCTGGTGCACGGCGAGCTGCTGAGCATCGACGAGTCGCTCGACCGCATCCGCGCGGTCACCGCGGCGGACGTGCAGGAGCTCGCCGCCGAGCTCGCGTCGCGGCCGCGGTCGGTCGTGCGCGTGGGACCGTTCGGCGCCTGACGACGGGCCCGAGAGGCCGGTCGTGCGTGCACGGCACCCGATGCGTCGGGTGCCGTGCACGCCGCCGCGTGCGTCCGGCCGTGGTCGGGCGCCCCTGCCGTCGTCCGCGGTCGCCGGCCGGCAGTCCCCGCCGCGGTGCGGCCGTCGTCGGCCGGCAGTCCCTCCCCTCGGGGTGGCGCGCCGCGTCGATCCGTCCTGTGCGGTCGTGCCCCGGCGGGCGTCGCGCGCGGGATGATGGGACATGACCTACCGGAGGTTCCCGGCACCGGAGCCGGCCCGTGACGTCGTCGAGCACCTGTGGGTGGACCGGCAGCCGGCCGGCACCCTGACGCGCGAGGTGCTCCTGCCCGACGGGCACGGGCTCGTGCTCGTCACGATCGGCAACCGCGCGTCGCGCGTCGACCCGCTCGCGCGGCGGCGCTCCGCCGACGTGCCGGGCGTCCGCGGCCCGGCCCGGCGACCCGTGGTGCGGGAGCAGGCGGGCCCGAGCGCCCGCCTCGGTGCCCAGCTGCGACCGCTCGCGCTCGCCCAGCTGGGGATCGCCGTCCCCGCGGACGAGGTCGTGCCGCTCGACCGGGTGCTGCCGACCGCCGACGTCGCCACGTGCCAGGCCGCCCTGGAGGCCGGCGACGACGCCCGCGCCGCGGACGTCCTCGGTGCGGCGATCGCGGGCCGGCTCGCCGTCGCACCGCCCGACGACGTGCTCACCAGCCTGCGTCCCGTCGTCGACGAGGTGCTCGCGACCCGGGGCCTGGTCACGGCGAGCGACCTCGCGCGCGGCAGCGAGCTGCCCGTCCCGACGCTGCACCGGTGGTGCGTCGAGCGCCTCGGCCTCGCGCCCGACCAGCTTCTCGCGGCCGTCCGGTTCTCGGCGTTCGTGCGCGACGCCGTCGGGCCCGGCCCCGTGCGCCCGCAGGACGTGCTGGGCGCGATCCGCTGGTACGTGCAGGCGGGCTACCCGCCGCGCGAGGTCGAGCGGTTCACGGGGTCGACGCCGCTCGAGCTGCGCCGTGTCGAGCAGGGGATCGCCGAGGCCCTCGGGGTGCCCGTCGCCGGTTAGGGTTGCTGCCCGTGAGCGACGCGATCAGGGTGGCCGTGCTGGGCGCGGCGGGACGCATGGGGGCGACGGTGGTGCGCGCGGTCGAGGCCGCACCCGACCTGGAGCTGGTGGCCGCGGTCGACGCGGGGGACGACCTCGCCGCGGTCACGGACGCGGGCGCGCACGTCGCGGTCGACTTCACGGTGCCGTCCGTCACGGAGGGCAACGTGCACGCGCTCGTCGACGCGGGCGTGCACCTCGTCGTCGGGACCACCGGGTGGGACGCGGGCGCGCTCGACCGGGTGCGCGACCACCTCGCCGACCGCCCGGGGGTCGGCGTGCTCGTCGCCCCCAACTTCGCGCTCGGCGCGGTCCTCGCGATGGCGTTCGCCGCGCGGGCCGCGCGCTGGTTCGAGTCCGTCGAGGTCGTGGAGCTGCACCACCCCGACAAGGTCGACGCGCCCTCCGGGACGGCACGGCACACCGCGCACGCGATCGCCGCGGCCCGTGCCGCCGCGGGCCTCGGTCCGGTGCCGGACGCCACGGAGCAGAGCCTCGACGGCGCGCGGGGCGCGGACGTCGACGGGGTCCGCGTGCACGCGGTCCGCCTGCGCGGGCTCGTCGCGCACGAGGAGATCCTGCTCGGCAACGCGGGGGAGCAGCTCACCATCCGGCACGACTCGTTCGACCGGGTGAGCTTCATGCCGGGCGTGCTGCTCGGCGTGCGTCAGGTCGGCCGCCGGCCCGGGCTGACCGTCGGCCTCGAGCACCTCCTCGACCTCTGATGGCGACCGGTCGAGGCGGTGCACGGCGCACGTCGGTGCTCGCGGCGGTCGCCCTGACCGCGCTGCTGGGCCTGTACGTCTGGCTCGTGGCGGTGCGCGCGACCGCGCTGATCGGCACCGGTGAGCCGGTCGCCGTCGCGCTCGGGATCGCGTTCTGGGTCCTGCCGCTGCTCGTCATCGGCCTGGTCGCCCGCGAGTGGCGCCTCGCGATCGACGTCCAGCGCATGGCCGACGAGCTCGCCGCCGCCGACGAGCTGCCGCTCGACACGCTGCCGCGGTCTCCCGGCGGCCGGATCGACCGTGCGGCCGCGCGCGAGGCGTTCGAGGACGCCCGTGAGGTGGTCGACGCCGCGCCCGACGACTGGCGCTCCTGGTACCACCTCGCGTTCGCGTACGACGCCGCGGGGGACCGTCGCCGCGCCCGCGAGTCGCTGCGCACCGCGAGCCGTCTGCACCGGGCGCCCCGCACGGCCTGACCGCGGCGCCGGCCACCGCCGGTGACCCGCCGGCCGGCGGGCGCTCAGATCGCGGCGGACCAGCGGTGCTCGCGCACGACGCGGGCCGACCCGTCCGCGTCGGTGCCGGACGCGAGCTCGCGCGTGGCACCGTCGGGCCCGAGCCCGCACGACGCGAGGAACTGCTCGCGCGCCGGGTCGCCGTCGAGGACCCACGTCGTCACCTGGTCCGCCCCGTCGGCGCGCAGCAGGTCGACGGCGGCCGCGAGCAGGCGCGACCCGTGCCCCTGCCGCTGGCGGACCGGGTCCACCTCGAGCGCCAGCACGACCCCGCCCGGGGCCGCGGTCGGGTCGTCGCCCGGCGGCGGGACGGGTGCGACCGACGCGACCCCGACGACCGCGGGACCGTCGCACGCGACCAGGACGTGGAACCCGCCGGCGGGCGGGGAGCCGATGGCCGCGGCCCACTGACCGCGGACGGCCTCCTCGTCGACGAGGTCCAGCGCGGCCGGGCCGAGGGCGTCGGCGTGCGCGAGCCGCCACGCGGCGAGCTGCACGCGCGCGATGCGTCCCTCGTCACCCGGGACGGCGGGGCGGACCGAGACGTCCGCCGTGGGGCCGGGCGCGCTCACCGGACGGTCCGGGCGGGTGCGGGCGAGGTCGAGGGCACGGTGTCCTCCGGCGGTCGGGGGTGGGTGCGGGCGCGGTCCTCGGTGACCGGCCCCGGTCGGGTCGCGGGGTCGGGCGAGGCTATCAAGGCGGTCGCCGGGCCCGGCGCGGTGCGGGGCGCCCGCTCCGGTGGGCGCGGGAGGAGCGGGTCACGGCATGCCGAGCGCGCGCAGGAGCGCGGCGGTGCCGGCGGCGAGCACGACGACCAGGACGAACGGTGCCCGGAGCGCGAGCGCGACGGCTGCGACGGCCAGCGCGGGCAGGCGGGCGTCGACCACGAGGTCGCGCCCCGACGTCGCGGCCTGGACGGCGACGAGCGCCGACAGCAGGGCGACGGTGACGAGGGCGGCGGTGCGCGCGACACGGGGCTGTGCGAGCCAGTGCTCGGGGACCAGGTGGCCGACGAGCTTGATGCCCAGGCACACCAGGCCTGCGCCGACGACGGCCACCCACAGCGCGGCGTCGCTCATCGTGCCCGTCCCTCCGTGGCGCCCGACGCCCGGTCGCGCGTCGGGCCGGCGGGCGTCGTGGCGGTCGGCTCGTCCGACGGGGGGACCAGCATGCCGACCAGCACGGCGACGAGGGCGGCGAGCAGGACCGGCACGCCGGCGGGCACGAACGGCGTGGCGGCGAGGGCCACGACCACGGCTGCGGCCGCGACCGTCCGGGCCAGGCGTGCGCCGCGCCCGGCGACGCGCGGCCAGACGAGGGCGAGGAACGCGGCGGCGGCCGCGGCGTCGAGGCCGTACGTGCGGGGGTCGCCCAGCGCGTCGCCCAGCAGGGCACCGAGCAGCGTGAACGCGTTCCACAGGACGAAGACGCCCGCACCGGTCCACCAGAACCCGGCGCGTGCGGCGGCGTTGCTCCGCTGGGCCGTGCCGACCGCGGTCGACTCGTCGATCGTGAGGTGGGCGGCGAGCAGCCTGCGCCAGCCGTGCACGCCCAGCAGCGGAGCGACCTGCGGCCCGTACAGGCCGTTGCGCACCCCGAGCAGCCCGGCCGTCGCGATCGCGGCACCCGCCGCGCCGCCCGCCCCGACGACGCCGACGAGGGCGAACTGCGAGCCCCCCGAGAACATGAGCAGGGACAGGGCCGCCGTCTGCGGGATGCTCAGCCCGGCCGCGACCGACAGGGCGCCGAAGGACACCCCGTACAGGCCCGTCGCGACGGAGACCGAGACGGCCTGCCGGACGGCGGCCCGCACCGCCTCGTCGTCGTCCCCTGCCACGCGGGTCACTGTCGCACACGGCGACGACACCTCCCGACGCCTGCGGGCCGGCGCCGGACGTGCGCTGCGGCTCACAGGGCGACGTACAGGGTCTCCAGGTACTCCTCGATCCCGGCCTCGCCGCCCTCGCGACCGAGCCCGGACGCCTTGACGCCGCCGAAGGGTGCGCTGGCGTCCGAGACCATGCCGCGGTTGACGCCGAGCATGCCGGTCTCGAGCGACTCGGCGAGCCGCATGACGCGGCCCACGTCGCGCGTGTACGCGTACGCGACGAGCCCGAACGGCGTGCCGTTCGCCAGGCCCACGGCCTCGTCCTCGGTGCCGAACGTCACGACCGGGGCGACGGGTCCGAAGATCTCCTCGCTGACGAGCCGCGCCTCGGGGGAGACGCGGTCGACGACCGTCGGCGCGTAGAACCAGCCGCGGCGTGCGGGGCGCTCGCCGCCGACGTGAACGCGCGCACCGCCGTCGACCGCCTCCGCGACGACCTGCTGGACGCGCTCGACCGCGGACTCCTCGATGAGCGGCCCGACCGTCGTGCCGGGTTCGGCGCCGTGGCCCACGACGAGCGTGCGGAACGCGCGTGCGAGCCGCTGCGTGAACTCCTCGGCGACGCCCTCCTGCACGAGGAAGCGGTTCGCGGCGACGCAGGTCTGGCCCGCGTTGCGCATCTTGGCCTGCACGGCACCCTCGACCGCGGCGTCGAGGTCGGCGTCGTCGAAGACGAGGAACGGCGCGTTGCCGCCGAGCTCCATCGACGTGCGCAGGATGCGGTCCGCGGAGGCCTTGAGCAGCGTCGCGCCGACCTCCGTGGAGCCCGTGAACGAGAGCTTGCGCAGCCGCGCGTCGGCGAGCAGCGGCCCGGACACCGACCGCGCGGAGGAGGTCGGGACGACGTTGACGACACCGGTCGGCAGGTCCCGGGCGGCGAGCTCCTCGCGGACGATCTCCGCGACGAACGCCGTGGTGAGCGGCGTGAGCTGGGCCGGCTTCACGACGGCCGTGCATCCCGCGGCGAGCGCGGGGGCGAGCTTGCGCGCGATCATCGCGATCGGGAAGTTCCACGGTGCGACGAGCAGCGCCGGGCCGACCGGCCGGCGCAGGACGAGCTGGTGGTGCGTGCCCGCGGGTGCGCGGCGGGCCAGCCCGTCGACGCGGACCGCCTGCTCGGAGTACCAGCGGACGTACTCGGCCGCGTAGGCGACCTCCGCGCGGGACTCCGCGAGCGGCTTGCCGCCCTCCGCCGTGACCAGTGCCGCGACGTCCTCGGTGCGACGCGTGAGGGTGTCGAACACCGCCCGCAGCAGGTCCGAGCGCACGCGGGGTGCGACCGTGCGCCACGGCTCGAACGCCTCGTCGGCGGCCGTGAGCGCGTCGAGCGCGTCCTGCTCGTCGCCGTCGGCGACGTCGAACAGGACCTCGGTGGTGGCGGGGTCCGCGACCTCGAACGTGCGGCCGCCGTGCGCGGGCCGCCAGGCGCCGCCGACCAGCACGCCCGTGGGCACGTGCGCGGCGACCGTGGGGGGCAGGTGCGAGGACGTCGTCGTCATCGGTCCAGTCTGGCCCGGAACACCGCGTCGCACACCGTCAACCGACCGGTCGGTCTGACGCCGAGGTCGGTCGGCACGTGCGTCGCCCGTCCGCGGACGCGGCGAGGTCCCGGACCGTCCCGTCCCGCCCGGCGAGCCGACCTGCCGCCACACTGCGGGCGGTCGTTCCGTGCCGCCCGGCACCGTCCTAGCATCTGCCGCATGACCGACGCCGGCGCCGTCCTGCCCACCCCCCGCACGGACGGCACCCCCGTCGCGACGCCCTACGAGGACCTCCTGCGCCTCGTGATGGCGACCGGCACGCCCAAGTCGGACCGCACGGGCACCGGCACGCGCAGCGTCTTCGGCCACCAGCTGCGCTTCGACCTGTCGCAGGGCTTCCCGCTCGTCACCACCAAGCGCGTGCACCTGCGCTCGGTCGTCCAGGAGCTGCTGTGGTTCCTGCGCGGCGAGTCGAACGTGCGCTGGCTGCGCGAGCAGGGCGTGACCATCTGGGACGAGTGGGCCGACGCCGACGGCGAGCTCGGCCCCGTGTACGGCGTGCAGTGGCGCTCGTGGCCCACGCCCGACGGGGGAGCGGTCGACCAGATCACGCAGCTCGTCGAGAACCTGCGCCGCGACCCGGACTCGCGCCGCCACCTCGTCTCGGCGTGGAACGTCGCCGCCATCCCGGACATGGCCCTCGCGCCGTGCCACGCGTTCTTCCAGGCGTACGTCGCCGACGGGCGGCTGTCGCTGCAGGTGTACCAGCGCTCGGCGGACCTGTTCCTCGGCGTGCCGTTCAACCTCGCGTCGTACGCGCTGCTCACGCACATGCTGGCCCAGCAGACGGACCTCGAGGTGGGCGACCTCGTGTGGACGGGCGGCGACTGCCACGTCTACGACAACCACGTCGACCAGGTCCGCGAGCAGCTGTCCCGCGAGCCGTACGCGCCGCCGACGCTGCGCCTGCGCCGCGCGCCGTCGATCCTCGAGTACCGGTTCGAGGACGTCGAGGTGGTCGACTACCGGCACCACCCGACCATCAAGGCGCCGGTGGCGGTGTGAGCCTGCGCCTCGTCTGGGCGCAGACGCCCGCGGGCGTCATCGGCGTCGACAACACGCTGCCCTGGCACGTCCCGGAGGACCAGGCGCGCTTCCGCCGGCTCACCACCGGCCACCCCGTCGTCATGGGCCGAGCGACGTGGGAGTCGCTGCCCGAGCGGTTCCGGCCCCTGCCCGGTCGTCGCAACGTCGTGCTGTCCCGCGACGCCGCGTACGACGCGCCCGGGGCCGAGGTCGTCGGCTCGCTCGACGAGGCGCTCGCGCTCGTGGGCGAGGCCGAGACGTGGGTCGTCGGCGGGGGAGCGGTCTACGCGCTCGCGCTGCCGCTCGCGGAACGCGTCGAGGTGACCTTCGTCGACCGCGACGTCCCGGGCGACACGTACGCCCCCGTGCTCGACGCGGCCGACTGGCGCGAGCAGGACCCGGACGACGGCCCGGGCGACTGGCAGGTCTCGCGCGACGGCGTGACGCGCTACCGCTTCCGCACGTGGGTCCGGGTCTGACGCAGGGGCTCGCACCGGGTCGCCGGGGAGATCGCCGGCGGGGTCGACAAGGAGGTCCGGGGCGTGGTCCGGTCGTCGGACGCCGACCGCCGGGCGGTACCGTGAGCGCATGACCCGCGCCGCCACGCCCGCCCGTCCGTTCGGGGCCGTGCTCACCGCGATGGTGACGCCGATGACCCCCGACGGTGCCGTCGACCTCGGTGCGGCGGTCGAGCTGGCGAAGACGCTCGTCGCGCAGGGCAACGACGGCCTCGTGCTGAACGGCACCACGGGCGAGGCACCCACGACGCACGCCCCGGAGAAGGCCGAGCTGGTCCGCGCGGTCGTCGACGCGGTGGGTGACGACGCGTTCGTCCTCGCGGGCGCCGGCTCGAACGACACCGCGCACGCGGTCCGCATGGCCGAGCAGGCCGCCGAGGCCGGCGCGCACGGGCTCCTCGTCATCACCCCGTACTACTCGCGCCCGTCGCAGCCCGGCGTCGTCGCGCACTGCACCGCGATCGCCGACGCGACCGACCTGCCCGTGATGCTCTACGACGTACCCGGACGCACGGGCGTCCGGTTCGCGCAGGCGTCGCTCGACGCGCTCGCCGCGCACGACCGCGTCGTCGCCATCAAGGACGCCACCGGTGACGCGTACGCCGCGACCACCGCCGCCGCCCGCACCGGGCTCGCCTGGTACTCGGGCGACGACGGTGCGCTGCTCACGCTGCTCGCCGCGGGCGGCGTCGGCATCGTGTCCGTCACGGGCCACGTCGCCGGCACCCAGCTCGCCGCCGTGGTGCGTGCCTGGGACGCGTGCGACCACGCCGAGGCGCTGCGCGTGTTCCGCACCATCGTCCCCGCCATCGACGCGCTCAACGGCGCGGGCTTCCAGGCCGTCGCCGCGAAGGCCGCGTGCGAGCTGCTCGACCTCATCCCCACGCGGTCCACGCGCCTGCCGCTCGTGCCCGCGACCGACGACGAGCTCGACGCGATCCGGGACGGCCTGCGGGCCGCCGGGCTGCTCGACGTCGCGCTCCGCTGACCCCCAGGAGACCCATGAGCCACCCCCACCCCGAGCTCGGCCTGCCCCCGGCCCTCCCCGACGGCGCGCTGCGCGTCGTGGCCCTCGGCGGCCTCGGCGAGGTCGGCCGCAACATGGCCGTCCTCGAGTACGCCGGCCGGCTGCTGGTCATCGACTGCGGCGTGCTGTTCCCCGAGGACCACCAGCCCGGCGTCGACCTGATCCTCCCGGACTTCGACTACATCCGGGACCGGCTCGACGACATCGACGCGATCGTCCTCACGCACGGGCACGAGGACCACATCGGCGCCGTGCCGTACCTGCTGCGGCTGCGCCGGGACATCCCGCTCGTCGGCTCGCAGCTCACGCTGGCGTTCGTCGAGGCCAAGCTCAAGGAGCACCGCATCCAGCCGCTCACGCTGGCCGTGCGCGAGGGGCAGACGGAGACGCTCGGTGCGTTCGAGTGCGAGTTCGTCGCCGTGAACCACTCGATCCCGGACGCGCTGGCGGTCGCCGTGCGCACCGGTGCCGGCACCGTGCTGCACACGGGCGACTTCAAGATGGACCAGCTCCCGCTCGACGGTCGGATCACCGACCTGCGTGCGTTCGCGCGGCTGGGCGAGCAGGGTGTCGACCTGTTCATGGTCGACTCGACCAACGCCGAGGTGCCGGGGTTCGTCGCGCAGGAGCGCGGCATCGGACCGGTGCTCGACGCGGTGTTCGCGGAGTCGACCAAGCGCATCATCGTCGCGTCGTTCGCCTCGCACGTGCACCGTGTGCAGCAGGTGCTCGACGCCGCCGCCGCGCACGGCCGTCGGGTCGCGCTCGTCGGCCGCTCGATGGTCCGCAACATGGCCATCGCGTCCGACCTCGGCTACCTCAAGGTCCCGGACGGCGTGATCGTCGACCTCAAGGCCGTCGACGACCTGCCCGACGACGAGGTCGTGCTCATGTGCACGGGCTCGCAGGGGGAGCCCATGGCGGCCCTGTCGCGGATGGCGAACAACGACCACAAGGTCTCGGTGGGCCCCGGCGACACCGTGATCCTCGCGTCGTCGCTCATCCCCGGGAACGAGAACGCCGTGTTCCGGGTCATCAACGGCCTGACCCGCCTCGGCGCACGCGTCGTGCACTCGGGCAACGCGAAGGTGCACGTCTCGGGCCACGCGAGCGCCGGCGAGCTCCTGTACTGCTACAACATCCTGCGCCCGCGCAACGTCATGCCCGTGCACGGCGAGGTCCGGCACCTCGTCGCGAACGCGGCGCTCGCGGTGCAGACCGGCGTCCCCGCGGACCGGGTCGTCCTCGCGGAGGACGGCGTCGTCGTCGACCTGGTCGACGGGCGCGCCTCCGTCGTCGGCGCGGTGCCGTGCGGGTACGTCTACGTGGACGGCTCGAGCGTCGGCGGGATCACCGACGCCGAGCTCAAGGACAGGCGGATCCTCGGCGACGAGGGGTTCATCTCGATCTTCGCCGTGGTCAGCTCGGCCGACGGCAAGGTCCTTGCGGGGCCGCAGATCCACGCGCGCGGCTTCGCGGAGCAGGACGCGGTGTTCGAGGACATCCTCCCCGAGCTCACGCGGGCGCTCGAGGAGGCGGCGGCGCAGGGCGCGGTCGACACCCACCAGCTCCAGCAGGTCATGCGCCGGGTCGTGGGCCGCTGGGTGTCGAACCGGCTGCGCCGCCGGCCGATGATCATCCCGGTGGTCGTGGAGGCGTAGCCGCCCCGACGGCCACCGTCGCCTCGCCGGCGGGCCCGACCTTCGCGGTCGCGTCCGCCGGCGGCGCGGGGGCCCGGCGCGACGCCGCGGCGGACCCGACGAGGATCAGCGCGGTCGCGACGACGACCGCGAGCGTCACGGGCTCGTCGAGCACGAGGGCGCCGAGGACCACGGCGACGACCGGGTTGAGGTACGCGACGAGCGTCGAGCGTGCGGCGCCCACCTCGGCGATGAGCCGGAAGAACAGCACGAAGGCCAGCGCCGTGCAGACGGCTCCGAGCGCGGCGAGCGCGAGCAGCGCGTCGGTGCTCGGCCACGGGTGCGGACCGGTGACGGCGACGACGGGCGCGTAGGCGAGCGCCGTGAGCCCGAGGCACGCGGTCGTCAGCGGGATCGGCGGCACGTCGCGCAGCGCGCGGTCGGCGATCATCGGAGCCGTCGCGTAGCCGAGGGCGGCGAGCAGCACCTGCGCCACGGCCCACGGGTCGTCCGCGGCGGCGCCCGGCCCGAGCAGCATCGCGACACCGCCGAGGGCGATCAGCAGGCCGACCCAGCGGACGAGCGACACGTGCTCCTTGCCGACGACCCGGGACAGCACGACCGCGGCGATCGGCACGGTCGCGACCAGCAGACCCGTCATCGAGCTCGACAGCGTGCGCTCGGCGTTCGACAGCAGGATCCACGGCCCGACGATCTCGAGGACCGCGAACGCGACCACCGCCGGCCACCGGCCGCGCAGCGCACCCAGCCCGCCGCCGCGCAGCGCGAACGGCAAGAGCAGCAGGGCGCCCAGGCCGGTGCGCACGAGCACGAGCGTCGGGGGCGACACCTCGCCCACGGCGACCTTGATGAGCAGGTACGGGACGCCCCAGACGACGCCCATGACCAGCAGGAGGAGCCAGCCGCGGCGGCTCACGAGAGGGACCTGTGCAGGTGCGTGCACGTCATGCGGGCCACGCTAGGACGCACCACCGACACCGGTCCCCGTCATTCCTGCCGGAAGGCGGCGCGATGCTGCCGCGGGCTCGTGCGGAACCGGCGCGCGAAGTGCCCGCGCATCGACGCGGCCGACCCGAACCCGGCCCGCCGGGCGACGACCTCCACCGGGTCGTCGCCCTGCTCGAGCAGCGCCCTGGCCCGCGCGAGCCTCTGCTCGAGCAGCCACGCCGTCGGGCTGGTGCCCGTGCGGGCGCGGAACTGCCGCGTGAACGTCCGGCGCGACACGTGCGCGTGCCCGGCCCACGTGTCGAGGTCCAGCGGCTCGTCGAGCCGCTGCGTCGCCCACGCCATCGCACGCGCGACCGGGTCCGTGCCGTCGGCCGGTGCGACGGGCACGGGCACGAACTGCGCCTGGGACCCGTCCCGGTGGGGCGCGAGGACGAGCGAGCGCGCCACGTCGGCGGCGGCGTGCGCGCCGAGGTCGGTGCGCACCACGTGCAGGAGGCAGTCGAGCGCCGCGGCGACGCCCGCCGACGTCACGACGTCGCCCAGGTCGGACCACAGGACGTCCGAGCGGACGCGGACCGCCGGGTGGCGGCGGGCGAGCGTCTCGGCGGCGTGCCAGTGGGTCGCCGCCTCGCGACCGTCGACGAGCCCGGCGGCGGCCACGACGAACGCGCCCAGGCAGAGCCCGACGACCCGGGCCCCGCGCGCGTGCGCGGACCGTACGGCGTGGAGCAGCTCACCCGGCGGCTCGCGCGTCGGGTCCCAGCTCGGGAGCACGACGAGGTCTGCGCGCTCCAGCAGGTCGAGGCCGTGCCGGACGGTGACCTCGTAGCCCGCCTCGGTCGTCAGCGGGCCGGGCGACGGGGTGCAGACCTGCACGTCGTAGGCGGTGCCCCGCAGGGGACGGGCGCCCAGCACAGCCTGCGGGACGGCGAGGAGGAAGGGGCTGATGCCGTCGAACGCGACGACCGCGACGAGCCGGGGCACGCGCCCGAGCGTAGTGGCCCGATCCTGGCGACAGGTGTCCTGCGGGCCACTGTCCGACCCCGTGGGTCCGCGGGAGGCTCGACGCATGACGACGACGGCAGCCGGCGACCACGCCGACGACGAGCGCACCACCCCCGCACCGGTCGGCGTGGGGGCACGACCGGACGGCACGGCGACGGCCGCGCGCGCGGCGGCGAGCGGGGGAGCCGAGGCGACCTTCGTCGGCGGCCCGACGCTGCGCCTGCGGTACGCCGGCCTCACGTTCCTCACCGACCCGACGTTCGACGACGCCCCCGCGGAGTACCCGGGACCGGTGACGCTGCGCAAGCTCGTCGGCCCGGCCCTCGTGCCCGCCCAGGTCGGCCCGGTCGACGTCGTGCTGCTCTCGCACGACCAGCACGCCGACAACCTCGACGTCCGTGGTCGCGCGCTGCTCGCCGACGTGCCGCTCGTGCTCTCGACGCCCGACGCCGCCGCGCGTGTCCCGGGCGTCCGCGGCCTCGAGCCGTGGGAGGTGACGTCCGTCGGCGAGGGTGTGCGGGTGACCGCGGTGCCGGCGGTGCACGGCCCGCCCGGCGCGGAGGCGCTCAGCGGGCAGGTGACGGGGTTCGTGCTGCAGGCTCCGGGTGAGCCGACCGTGTACGTCTCGGGGGACAACGCGCAGGTCGACGTGGTGGCGCAGGTCGTCGAGCGCTTCCCGGACGTCGGCCTCGCGGTCCTGTTCGTGGGTGGCGCGGACGTCGGGAGGTTCGGGACCGAGCCGGTCACGCTCGACGCGCCGCGCGCGGTGGCGGCGACCGCGCTGCTCGCGGCGGCGCGCGTGGTGCCGGTGCACCACACGGACTGGGCCCACTTCGTCGACCCGCTGGACGCGTTCGTGGACGCCGCGCGGGCGGCCGGCCAGGCGGACCGCCTCGTCGTCCTCGAGCGGGGCGTCCCGACGGCCGTCTGACGCCGCGCCGGCGCGCTCAGGCGCGCTCGAGCCCGCGGAACTGCGCGAGACGCTCGTGCTCGACGTCGACGGCACGCTCGACGTCACGCGACCACGGCACCCAGGGATCGAGCTCGAGGCCGAGCCGCCGGCCGCGCGTCCGCGGACGCCACGTGCCGACCACGTCGCCGTCGACGAGCACCGCACCGGGCCGGCCGAGCACGGGCCACAGCGCGCGACGGTGCGCTGCGTCGGGGACGAGCGTCTCGCGGTCGCGCGACTGCAGGAACAGGTCGTACGGGCCGAGCAGCCGGACGACCGGAGCATCGTCCGCGGGGCCGGTCAGGTCGTCGACGTCGGCCTCGAGCAGCCCGCGTGCCGCGCCGTCGACGTCCACCTCCACCGCGTCGGCCGGCCAGTGCGCGCGGACGTCGGCGACGGGTGCGTCGAGGAACGTGGCCACCTGCTTGGCGTCGAGCGGACCCAGCAGGTGCAGCAGCAGGCGCACGGGGTCGAGCGCGTCCGGACGCGTCGACCGCCCGCGCTCGACGCTCCCGACACGAGCCGCGGGCCAGCCCGGGATGCGGCGCACCACGGGCGGGGACGTGCCGGGCACGAGCTCGAGCCCGCCGTGCAGGGCGGCGAGGCGGAACGTCATCTCCCACATGTGCGTGGCGCGGCACGCGCGGCACCAGCGCACGTACGGCTCGGGGAGCTCCTGCGTCATGCGGGTCGACAGGGCGCCCTTGGCCATGGGCTCGGTGACGACCGCGCGCATCGTGCGCGCGGCGTGCGCGAGGCCGTCCACGGGGCGGATCCCGGCCTCGCGCAGCGGCTTCGCGGCGTCGTAGACGCGCGACGCGGCGTCGGCGTCGGACCACGGGCGCAGGGCGGCCTGGACGTCGCGCAGCCGGTCACGGCGGTAGGCGTGCGGAGCGGCGCGCAGCGACCACACGAGCGCGAGGTCGTCCTCGGGCCACGCGCGTGCCCGGACGGGGACCCCGCGCACCGCGAGCGCCCACAGCGCGCCGTCGGGACCGGTGTCCTGCACCCCGAGGTCGAGCACGGCCGCGTCGGTCACCGCCCGGGCGGGGTCGAGGGGCCGGTCGAGCTGCTGGACACGCACGCGTCGGCGCAGCACCTGGTCACGGGTGACGGTCAGGAGTCCCACGCGCCCACCGTCCCACGGTGCACCGACACCGTCACGGGGCGGGCCCGGCAGTCGCCCACGATCCCGGCCACGAGCGCAGGGCGTGGTCGAGCCGACCGGGGCAGGCGGCGTCCCCCCAGGTGCGGCGGTCGCACGCGTCGGCGCGACACGCGGCGGGCGCACCCGGGGGCCGTCGGTGCGGCCGACTAGCGTGAGGACCATGGCGACCCGCACGTCCTCGTCCCGCTCGCGCTCCGGCGCGTCCGGCGGAGCCTCGTCGTCGCGTCAGGGCCGCCCCGCGACCCCGCGCGGCGGGTCGTCGCGCCCGTCCGGACGTGGCCCCGCACCCGCCCCGCCGCGCCCCGCGCTTCCCCTGCGGATGATCCGCGGGGTGTGGATGGGGTCGGCGCACCTGCTCGGGGGAGCGGCCCGCAAGGTCGGGCACGGCGCGCGCGACCTCGACCCCGCGCACCGCCGCGACGGCCTCGCGTTCACGCTGCTCGGCCTCGCGATCGTCATCGCCGCGCGCGAGTGGTGGAGCCTGTCGGGGACCGCGGGCGACGTCGTGCACGCGGTCGTCGCTGGCACGTTCGGCAAGGTCGGCGTCGTCGTCCCGGTCGTGCTGCTCGGGCTGTCGGTGCGCCTCATGCGGCACCCCGACCGCGTGCAGGCGAACTCCCGGATCAGCATCGGCCTCACCGCGATCACGCTCGCGGTCTGCGGTCTCGTGCACATCGCCGCGGGTCGCCCGAGCACCGACGACTTCCCCGCGCTGCGAACCGCCGGGGGCGTCGTCGGCTACCTCGTCGGGACGCCGCTCGCGAGCCTCCTCACCGCCGGGGTGGCCGTCGCCCTGCTGCTGCTGCTCGCGTTCTTCGGCGTGCTCGTCGTGACCGCCACGCCCGTGCACCAGATCGGCCCGCGCCTGCGGGACGTGTACCACCGGCTCACCGGGCACCACGAGGACGCGGTCGAGGACGACGACGCGCCCCTGGTCATCAACGCCGGCCACACCGCCCTGCCCGAGATCGAGGCCCCGAAGAAGCGCACGCCGCGGCTGCTGGGCCGGCGCAAGCGCGCCGAGCAGGTCGACGAGGCGGACGCGGACCGCCTCGAGGCGTACGTCGGCGACGAGGCGTTCGAGCGTGCCGCGATGGTCGAGAAGCTGCGGGCCGACGCGGAGGCCGCCGAGGCCGAGGCCGCCGAGCGTGCGCCCGTCACCGAGCCGACGGCCGTGGTGCCCGCGCCCACCGCGAAGGAGCTGCGCGCGCCCGAGCCCCGTCCCGTGCCGCGCGGCGAGCAGCCGATGCTCGAGGGCGACGTCCTCTACACGCTCCCGAGCGAGGACAGCCTCGCCAAGGGTGCGCCGCACAAGGTCCGCTCGGCCGCGAACGACCGGGTCGTGGAGTCGCTCACGACCGTCCTCGACCAGTTCGAGATCGACGCCAAGGTCACGGGCTTCACCCGCGGCCCGACCGTCACCAGGTACGAGGTCGAGCTCGGTCCCGCCGTCAAGGTCGAGCGCGTGACCGCGCTCAGCAAGAACATCGCGTACGCCGTCGCCAGCGCCGACGTCCGGATCCTGTCGCCGATCCCCGGCAAGTCCGCGATCGGCATCGAGATCCCCAACACGGACCGCGAGACGGTCTCCCTCGGCGACGTGCTGCGCTCGAGCGCCGCGAAGCGGTCCGAGCACCCGATGGTGATCGGGGTCGGCAAGGACGTCGAGGGTGGGTACGTCACGGCCAACCTCGCCAAGATGCCGCACCTGCTGGTCGCGGGCGCCACCGGCGCGGGCAAGTCGAGCTTCGTGAACTCGATGATCGTCTCGGTCCTCATGCGCGCCACGCCCGACGAGGTCCGCATGGTGCTCGTCGACCCCAAGCGCGTCGAGCTGACGATCTACGAGGGCATCCCGCACCTCATCACGCCCATCATCACGAACCCGAAGAAGGCCGCGGAGGCCCTCGAGTGGGTCGTGCGGGAGATGGAGGCGCGCTACGACGACCTCGCGATGTTCGGCTTCAAGCACGTCGACGACTTCAACACCGCCGTCCGGGCGGGCAAGGTCAAGCCGCTGCCCGGCTCCGAGCGCAAGATCGCGACCTACCCGTACCTGCTCGTGATCGTCGACGAGCTCGCCGACCTCATGATGGTCGCCCCGCGCGACGTCGAGGCGTCGATCCAGCGCATCACCCAGCTCGCGCGCGCCGCCGGCATCCACCTGGTGCTCGCGACGCAGCGCCCGTCGGTCGACGTCGTGACCGGTCTCATCAAGGCCAACGTGCCGTCGCGGCTCGCGTTCGCGACGAGCTCGCTGACCGACTCGCGCGTCGTGCTCGACCAGCCGGGCGCCGAGAAGCTCATCGGCCAGGGTGACGCGCTGTTCCTGCCGATGGGTGCCGCCAAGCCCATGCGCACGCAGGGTGCCTGGGTGTCGGAGTCCGAGATCCACGCGGTCGTCGAGCACGTGAAGAAGCAGCTCAAGCCCGTGTACCGGGAGGACGTCGCCGCCGCGCCCGCCAAGAAGCAGGTCGACGAGGACATCGGCGACGACCTCGACCTCCTCCTGCAGGCCGCGGAGCTCGTCGTGACCTCGCAGTTCGGGTCCACGTCGATGCTCCAGCGCAAGCTCCGCGTCGGGTTCGCCAAGGCCGGCCGCCTCATGGACCTGCTGGAGTCCCGCGAGATCGTCGGTCCCTCCGAGGGGTCGAAGGCGCGCGAGGTGCTCGTCCAGCCCGACGACCTGCCCGGCACGCTCGCGATGCTCCGCGGCGACCCGGGCGGCTCCGACGACGGCGCGCTCCCCGGGGACCCGCCGGTCGCGACCGACTACTTCGACGACGCCGAGGAGGAGGACGCGGGCCGCTGGTCCGGCGGCCGATGAGCGAGGTCCTCGCCGACCCCGCCGGGGTCGTCACGGCCGTGATCGCCGTCGTCGCGATCGCCGCGCTCGTGGCGGTCCTCGTCCTGCTGGCCCGCCAGCGCGCGCAGGTGCGCACCGCGAACGGGCTCCTCGAGCTGTCCCGCCAGCTGCGGCAGCGCTACGACGCGCTGCAGTCGGTGACGAAGGAGGGCGTGCTCGTCCAGTCGCTGTCCGGGCGCGTGCTCGACATGTCGGAGCGCGCCGCCGCGATCCTCGGCGTCGACGCCGAGTCGGCGACCGGGCGGCCCGTCACCGACCTGCCGCTCGTCCTCGTCAACGAGCAGGGGCTGTCCATGAACCCCGCGGCGGTGCTCGGCCACCGCGGACCGGTCCGCCCGTCCGGTCCGGGGGAGCCCGAGCTCGTCGGCGTCGCGTTCGCCGACCCCGAGGGCATGCACGTGCGCATGGTGCAGGTCGCGAGCCAGCTCGTGCCCGCGGGCGACGGCGAGAACCCCGCGGTCCTGACGACCCTCGTGGACGTGACCGGCCGGCGCGAGGTCGAGGCGGCGCTGTCGCGCTCGGAGACGCAGTTCCGCGTCGCCATGGAGAACGCACCGATCGGCATGGCGCTCGTCGACCTCGACTGGCGGATCGTCGAGGCCAACGCCGCGTTCGCGGAGCTGCTCGGCACGCGGGTCGACGCGTTGCGCGGCTACCCCATGGCCGACCTCGCGGAGCCCGAGGGGCGTGCCGCCGAGCGCGTCGAGGTCGACCGGCTCCTCGAGGGCGGCCTGCCGCGGTTCTCGCTCGAGCAGCAGTACGTGCGCGCCGACGGGCTGACCGTGTGGGTCGTGCTGGACGCGGCGCTCGTGCGCTCCGCGTCGGGCTCGCCCGACCACTTCGTGGTGCAGGTCAGGGACTCGACCGAGTCGCGGCTGCAGGCCGAGATGCTCACGCACCGGGCCATGCACGACCCGCTCACGGGCCTCGCGAACCGCACCCTCATGCAGGAGGTGCTGCAGTCCGTCCTCGAGCAGCCGGGGGTCGTCGACCGCGTCGCGGTCATCGCGTGCGACCTGGACGGGTTCAAGCAGGTGAACGACCGCTACGGGCACGCGGCGGGCGACGAGCTGCTGGTGCACGTCGCCGCGGTGCTGCGTGCCGCGACGGCGCGGCGCGGCACCGTCGCGCGCCTCGGCGGCGACGAGTTCGTCGTCGTGGTCCAGGACGCCGACGGGCCCCGTGCGGTGTTCGAGATCGCGGCCGCGATCCACGCGGGCCTCGTCGAGCCCGCCCGGATCGCCCGGCGGCGCGTCCAGGTCGCCGCGAGCATCGGGATCGCGCTCGCCGACCCCGAGACCGTCGAGGGCGGTGCGCCCGCGCTGCTCGCCGCGGCCGACGCCGCGCTGTACCGGGCGAAGGGCGCGGGCCGCGGCCGGACCGAGGTGTACGACTCGTCCATGGGCGTCGCGACGACGAGCAGCCTGCACCGTGAGCTCACCGACGCGATCGCGACGCGGCAGCTCGTCGTGCACTACCAGCCGATCGTCGATCTCGCGGACATGCGCGTCGTCGGCTACGAGGCGCTCGTGCGCTGGCAGCACCCGCACCGCGGCCTGCTGCTTCCCGGGGCGTTCCTGCCGCTCGTGCAGGAGGCCGGCATGTCGGTGCCGCTCGCGCAGTTCGTCGCGACCGAGGTCGTCGAGTTCGTGTCGCAGACGACGGACCGCACGCGCTGGGTGTCGATCAACGTGTCCGCGGACCAGCTCGGCGACGGCGAGTTCGCGACGACGCTGCTCGGCGAGATCAGCCGTCGCCGGGTCGCGGCGGGTCGCATCGTCGTGGAGCTCACCGAGTCCTCGCTCGTCGCGTCGGGGACGCGCATCCGGCACGAGCTCACGCAGCTGTCGGCCGCGGGCGTGCCCATCCTGCTCGACGACTTCGGCACCGGGGTCTCGCCGCTGTCGTACCTGCGCGACCTGCCCGTCGCGGGCGTCAAGCTCGACATGTCGTTCACCTCCGGGATCCCGGACGACCCGACCGCGGGCAAGGTGGCCCGCGCTCTCGGTGCCCTGGCGCGCGAGCTCGCGATGGTGACGATCGCCGAGGGCATCGAGCACGACGAGCAGGCGCGCTACCTGCACCGCAACGGCTGGCGGTACGGGCAGGGCTGGCTGTTCGGCGGCGCGCAGCCGGGGGACGTGTCCCGCTGAGGCCCGTGGCGCGGTCAGCCCGCGCTGCGCAGGACCACGACGGGCGGCGGCCCGCTCGGGGAGACCGGGACCCGCCGTTCCGGCGCCTGCGTCCCGACGGCGGCGACGACGCGCGCGGTCCGGTCCGTGACCTGGGCGGCCGACAGGGTCGCCGTGCCCTGCGGGACGTCGACGAGCGCGTGCACCCGGTGCCCGCCGCGACGGTCCACCGTCACGGGCGTCCACTCGACGGACGTCACCCGGGCGGGCCCGGCGGGGACCCCGCGGCCCGGGTCGGCGCCCGCGGCGCGGACGTGCGCCGTCAGGAGCAGCCCCGACGCGGTCTCGGGGGAGCAGCAGGCCTCGTCCTGGTTCGACAGCAGGTTCCCCAGGCCGTACGCGACCCACATGCCCTCACCCCGTGGGCCGCCGGGAAGCAGCGCGACCGGCTGGGGGACGTGCGCGTGGTGGCCGAGGACCAGGTCGACGACGCCGGAGTCGGCGAGCTGCTGGTCGATCGCGACCTGCTCCGCCGTCGGCTCCGTGCGGTACTCCGTGCAGCAGTGGATGCTCGCGACCACCAGGTCGGCCCCGGCTGCGCGCGCGGCGGTCGCGGCGGCGACGAGCGCGGGCACGTCGATGCGGTCGACCGACCACGGCTTGTCGGCGTCGACCGGCATCCCGTTCGTCCCGTACGTCGCGGCGAGGTGCGCCACGGTGACGCTCCGGCCGCCGCGCTCGAGGCGGTACAGCTGGGGCTGCGCCTGCTCGGCGGGTGTCCGCGCGGTGCCGACGTGCCCGAGGCCCGCGGCGTCGAGAGCGTCGAGCGTCGCGGCGACACCGGCGAACCCGCGGTCGACCGCGTGGTTCGACGCCGTCGAGCACCCGTCCCACCCGCCGTCCCGCAGCCCCTGCGCGAGCGACGCGACCGTGCCGAACAGGGGGTACCCGCTGGGTTCCGTACCCGCAGGGGCGACGGGCACCTCGACGTGGCACAGCGCGAGGTCGGCCGGCCGCACCCACCCGTCGAGCGGTGCGAGCAGCGGCGCGAGGTCGTACCCGCCCGTGGCCGTCCGCGCCGACGAGAGCACCGGCAGGTGCGGGAGGACGTCACCCGCCGCGACGATCGTCAGCTCGACGTCCGGGTCGGGTCCCCGCGGCGGCGTCGACGCGGTCGGCCCCGGGGCGCCCGCCGGGTCCGGCGCCGGGACGGGGCTCGCGGAGGCGGCGGGGACCGGGGCGGGAGTGGCGGCGGCGCCCGCCGGGTGCGTCCACGTCGTCGCGGTCGCACCCGCCGCGGCCGCGAGCGCCACCAGGACGCCGGCGGCGACGAGCGCCACCGGTGAGCGGCGGCGGCGGGCGCGGGCGTGATGCACGTCGGGACCGTAACGGCCGCCACGCCCGCCCCGACCGGGACCGCACGACACGTCACCCGACCGGACGTGCACCGACCGGCGCCGCGGCCCAACTACGCTGTCCGGGTGGTCGTCGACGCCGTGCCCTCCGCCTGGAACCTGGCGAACGCGCTGACGGTCGTCCGCATCCTGCTCGTGCCGTTCTTCGCGTGGGCCCTCCTGGCCGACGGCGGTCATACCGTCACCGGCCGGCTCGTCGCGACGGGCATCTTCGTGCTGGCCGCCGTGACGGACCGTCTGGACGGCTGGCTCGCGCGCCGCTCGGGCCAGATCACCGACCTCGGCAAGCTTCTCGACCCGATCGCGGACAAGCTGCTCGTGGGCAGCGCGCTGGTCCTGCTGTCGGCCCTCGGCGACCTGCCGTGGTGGGTGACCCTCGTGATCCTCGTGCGGGAGCTCGGCATCACGGCCATGCGGTTCTTCCTGCTGCGGTACGTCGTGCTCCCCGCGTCGCGCGGCGGCAAGCTCAAGACCGTGCTGCAGTCCGTCGCGATCGGCCTCTACCTGCTGCCGCTCGACCAGCTGCCCGACGCCGTGGGCGTCGTCGCCGCGGTCGTCATGGGAGCGGCGCTGGTCGTCACCGTCGTCACCGGCCTGGACTACGTGCGCACCGCGGTCCGGATCCGTCGCGCGGCGGCGGTGCCGCCCGCGGCAGGGGTCTAGGGCCGGCGGCGGTGGACGCATCCGCACCGGACGCAGCGGCGCTGCTCCACGAGCTCGAGCGCCGTGGCCGGACCCTCGCTGTGGCGGAGTCGCTCACGGGTGGCCTCGTCGCCGCGGCCCTCGTCGCCGTCCCGGGTGCGTCGACCGTGCTGCGCGGTGCCGTCGTCGCGTACGCGACCGACCTCAAGGCGGCGCTGCTGGGCGTCGACGCGGACCTGCTCGCGAGGCGAGGCGCCGTGGACCCCGACGTCGCCCGGCAGATGGCGTCCGGGGTGCGTGACCGGCTCGGGGCCGACGTCGGCCTCGCCACGACGGGCGTCGCGGGGCCGGCCGCGCAGGACGGGAACCCGCCGGGCACGGTGCACGTGGCGGTCGCGACACCCGCGGGGTGCGTCGTCCGTTCGCTGCGGCTCGACGGTGACCGGCCGCGCGTGCGCGCGTCCGCCGTCGACGCGGTGGTCCGGCTCGCCCTCGAGACGGTCGCGTCCGAGCCGTAGGGACGCTCGTCGCGTTCGCGCGGCCCCGTGGCGCGGGAACGCCCGGTGGGGCGGGATCGGGCGCGGGAACACCCGGTGGGGCGGGATCGTTGGAACGCTCGTGATGAGCACTCGACCCCCGGCCCGACGCACGCCCGCGCGTGTGGGAGGTGCGCGGTACGGTGGGAGTCTTCCGGCGCAGACCAAGCCGGGAGCGGTGGTGACGGGCCCTGCGAGGGTCCCGGCGCCGAGCGGTGGGCCGGCACGCGACACGAGAGGGGGAGCCCGGATGGTTGTGCTACGTCGAGAGATCGGCGACGTCCTGCGGGACGCGCGTCAGCGCCAGGGGCGCACCCTGCGTGAGGTGTCGTCTGCGGCCCGGGTCTCGCTGGGGTATCTCAGCGAGGTGGAGCGGGGGCAGAAGGAGGCGTCGTCGGAGCTGCTGAACAGCATCTGCGAGGCGCTGGACGTCCCGATGTCCCTCGTCCTGCGCGAGGTGAGCGACCGAGTCGCGGTGGCCGAGGGTCTGCTGATCCCCGACACCGTCCCGGCGGACCTCGCGGCCTCGGTCGGCGGCAACGCCGACGGCGGTTGGCAGCGGACCCGCGGGGAGCTTGCTCCGATCGGGTAGGTGCACGCCCGGCTCTGCCGGGCCTCACGGTCCGTGGACCACGGTCCGCGGACCGTGCTTTGCCCGCCTGCGTCCTGCGCGAGCACCCGACGACCAGCAGCGCGCACGCGCGGGCGGTGCGCCGGACGGGTGATCGACGCGTCCGCACTGTGGTCTCGCCCGGGTGAAAACCCGCGGTGGCCGACGCGACCCGTCAGCGCGGCGACGTCGCCGCGTCCCGGGCCTGGCAGCGCGGGCACCAGAAGACCGGCCGCGACATCGGCGCCGGCCGCGCCGACCCGACCGTGATCGGCGTCCCGCAGCGCACGCACGGCCGCCGGTTGCGACCGTGCACCCGCTCCGCCGGGCGGCCGCTCAGCACCGAGCGCTGCATGAGCCGTCGCGCGACCCGCAGCACGCGCCCGGGATCGGGCACCGCGTCCGCGGGGGTCCACGGCCAGACGCGCTCGGCGAACAGCGACTCCGCCATGAAGATCGTGCCGATCCCCGCCACGACCGTCTGGTCGAGCAGCACCTCGGCGACCGGCGTGGCACCGCGTGCGGCCCAGCGCCGCAGCGCCTCGTCGAGGTCGAACGGGTCGTCGAGCACGTCCGGCCCGAGGTGCCCGACCAGCGTCGCCTCGTCACGCGTCGGGACGACGTCGAGCATGCCGAGCAGGAGGCCCAACGCGGTCCAGCGCTCCGTCGCCAGCAGCGCTCGCACGCGGGTGGAGCGGCCCTGCGCCGCGGACGAGCCCGTCGGCTCCACCCGCCACGTCCCGTCCATCCGCAGGTGCGTGTGCAGGGTCCGGCCGTCGTCGAACCGCGTCAGCAGGTGCTTGCCGTACGGGCGCGTGCCGAGCACGGTCCGGCCGACCAGGTCGACCGTCGCGGCGGTCGGCCAGCGCAGCTCGGCGCGCACGAGCGGCGTCCCGACGAGCGCGGCGTCGAGCCGGGCCGCGGTCCGGCGCAGCACGTCACCCTCGGGCATCGACGCCCCGTCCCGGGTCGATCGCCCGCGCAGCGGCGGGCCGGGCGGCGCCCGCGCCCGCGGCTCCAGGGGCGTGCACGCCTGCCCGCGCAGCACCGGCCGGCGGGGCCCTCACGACTGTCCCCGCAGCCGCAGGCCGCGCGGCGTCGGGGCGAACCCCGCGGCGACGAGCGCGCGACCGACCGGGCCGTGCAGCGCGCCGTCCGCGAGCACCTCCGCGCCGTCGAGCCGACTCACCGTGAGGCGTCCGGTGTGCCGGGTCCGGACGGCCTCGGCGAGCCCCTGCGCGGCGGCCGCGAGCGCCGGCTCGTCGTCGACGAACGACAGCGCGGTGCGCCCGCCCCGCTCCAGGTACAGCACCAGGGCGCCGTCGACGAGCACGACGAGCGCTCCGGCCTTGCGGCCGGGACGGTGCCGACCGGTCACCCCCGAGGCCCCGACCGCGCCCGTCCCGGAGGTGGGCCCACCACCCACGCCGGGCCCGGCGGGCGGGCGTTCCGCTGCGGGCCAGGCGAGCGCCGCGCCGTAGGGGTTCGCCGGGTCCGTCGCGGCGAGCACGACGACGACGGCGTCCGTGTCGGGCGACGCCGACGTCGTCGGACCCGGGTGCGCCCATGCGTCGCCCGGAGCGTCACGGCTGTCGGCGGCGCGCTCGGCGGCGCGGTCCACCACCTGCGCGTCGACCCGGAGCCGGTCGACCGCCCCCGGCAGGGCGAACTGCGACCCCCCGAGTCGTTCCACGAAGTAGCCGCGGCGGACCTGCCCGCCGTTCTCGAGCGCGCTCAGCACGCGGTAGACGTCCGTGAACCGTGCGCCCAGCCCCTCGGACGGCGCCACGGCCCGCGTGAGGACGCCGTGCCGGTCGAGGAGCTGCGCCGCCGTGGCGTGCGCGCGCAGGGTCGGGTCGGGCTCGCGCTGCGGAAGCAGCGACCAGCGTCCGCCGGCCGACGCCGGACCGTCGAGCGCCGTCGCGCCCGCGCCGGGGACGCGCAGACCGGCCCGCAGCCCCAGGCGCGGGCGCAGCGCCCGGCCGCGCGGTGCGGGCGCACGGCTGCGGTGCGCGGTGGACCCCGAGCCGAGCCACGCGCGCAGCGGGGCGAGCGAGTCGTTGGTCACGAGCCCCGCCCACACGAGGTCCCAGACGGCACCGGCGACGTCCGTCCCGGACGGCGGGGGGACGCCGTCGTCGGTGGGCAGCGTGGTGCGCACCCGTTCGACGAGCTGGTGCAGGAACCAGGCCCCGCCGCCCGTGAGCGCGTCGAGCACGGCTGCGTGCAGCGGCGTCGCCGTCGGGTCGTCGCCGTCACGGTCCCGTGCCGGGGGCAGCGTGAGGTCGGCCACGGACGTCGGGTGGAGCGACACCAGGCCGTCGTGCCCGGCGAGCGCGCCGTGCCCCGCCCACAGCACCTCGCCGGCCGCCGTGAGCTCGTCGAGCATCGCGGGTGCGTAGTCGGGCACGCGCGCGGGCAGGACGTGCGTCTCCCACGCGGACGCCGGCAGGGACACCCCCGCGAGCTGCTCGACGACGCGGGCGACGCCGTCGACGCCGCGCAGCCCGGGCGAGCCGGACGAGCGGCCCGGCAGCCGCGCCGGCTGCACCCCCTGCCATCGTGGCAGGAAGACCCCGAGCGCCTGCGGGTCGACGGGCTCGACCTGCGCGCGCAGCGCGGCGAGCGACCGGCGGCGCAGCGTGCGCAGGACCTGGGCGTCGCAGAACTCGTCGCCCGTGCCACCCAGCTCGTCGGGGCGCAGACGACCCTGGACGAGGACGCCGGCCGTCTCCAGCCGGCGCAGCGTCTCCGTGACCACGGCGACGCCCACGCCGAACCGTGCCGCCGCCGACGCGGCCGTGAAGGGGCCACGGGTGCGGGCGTGCCGGCGCAGCAGGTCGCCGACGGGATCGGGGACGAGCTCGGTGAACACCTCCGGCACACCGACGGGCAGGGCCACGCCGAGCGCGTCGCGCAGCCGCCCCGCGTCCTCGACGGCTGCCCACTGGTCCGCGCGCTCGGGCGGCAGCCCGCCGAGGCGCACCCGGATCGCCCGGCGTGCCGCCGCGAGCTCGGTGAGCCAGGTGGGGACGTCGGCGCGGTGCTCCTCGACGACGCGCAGCGCCGCCTCGTCGGCGGTCACCGGGCCGTGCCGGCGCAGCACGTCCGCGAGGCCCTCCACGGACCGGACCAGGCGGTCGGGTGCGGTGCCCGCGAGCTCCGCCTCCGTCCGGACCACCGCGGCCGGGTCGAGGAGGTCGGCGAGCTGGGACTCGCCGCCCTGCCCCAGCAGCTCGGCCAGGAGCGTCGGGTCGAGCGTGAGGGCCGCGGCGCGCCGCTCGGCCAGCGGGGCGTCGCCGTCGTAGAGGAACTGCGCGGTGTAGCCGAACAGCAGCGCCTGCGCGAACGGCGACGGCTGCGGCGTGGTCACCTCGACGACCCGCACGCGCCCCGAGCCGATGTCGCGCATCAGGCCCGTGAGCGCGTCCGTGTCGAAGTCGTCCTGCAGGCACTCCCGGACGGCCTCGAGCAGGATCGGGAAGTCCGGGTACTGCGCGGCGACCTGCAGCAGCTGCGCCGCGCGCTGCCGCTGCTGCCACAGCGGCTGACGACGGTCCGGGCGCCGGCGCGGCAGGAGCAGCGCACGGCTCGCGGCCTCGCGGAACCGCGCGCCGAACATCGTCGACGACGCGAGCTCCGTGCGTACGACGTCGAGGACCTCCTCCGGCTCGAGCAGGAGGTCGCTCAGCTCGATGCCCGGACCGTCGGCATCGGCCCCGTCCCACGGCTCGTCGCCCGCGTCGAGCACGTCCGGCAGGCGCAGCACGATCCCGTCGTCGGCGTGCATCGCCGCCGCGTCGACGCCGTACCGCTCGCGCAGCCGCGCGCCCACCACGACCGCCCACGGTGCGTGCACCCGCGCGCCGTACGGGGAGTGCAGCACCACGCGCCAGTCCCCGAGCTCGTCGCGGAACCGCTCGACCACGAGCACGGCGTCCGTGGGCAGCTCGCCGGTGGCCGCGCGCTGCTCCGCGAGATAGGTGAGCAGGTTGTCGGCGGCCCACGGGTCCAGGCCTGCGGCCTCGACGCGGTCGCGCGCCGCCGCCTCGGGCAGCGTGCCGAGCTCGCGCACCCACGCGCCCATCGCCCGGCCCAGCTCCGCGGGGCGGCCCTGCGAGTCGCCCTTCCAGAACGGCAGGCGCCCGGGGACGCCCGGGGCGGGGGACACGAGCACCCGGTCGGGCGTGATGTCCTCGATGCGCCACGTCGACGAGCCCAGCGTGAACGTGTCGCCGACGCGCGACTCGTAGACCATCTCCTCGTCGAGCTCGCCGACCCGGCGGCCCCCTCGGACACGGCCCCCCGCGCGCTCCGCGTCGACGGGCACGTCCTCGGTCGCGGCACCGCTCGCGAGGAACACCCCGAACTGTCCACGGTCGGGGATCGTGCCGCCGCTCGTCACCGCGAGCCGCAGTGCCCCGGGGCGGGCCGTGAGCACGTCGGTGACGCGGTCCCACACCAGGCGGGGGCGCAGCTCCGCGAACTCCTCGCTGGGGTAGCGGCCCGCGAGCATGTCGAGCACGGCCCGCAGCGTCGCGTCGCCGAGCGTCGCGAACGGCGCCGCGCGGCGCACGACCGCCGCCAGGTCGTCGACGGACCAGTCGTCGACCGCGACCATCGCGACGACCTGCTGCGCGAGCACGTCGAGCGGGTTGCGCGGCACGGACATGGGCTCGAGGACGCCGTCGCGCATCCGTTCGGCGGTGACGGCCGCGGGCACGAGCTCGCCGCGGAACGTGGGGAACACGACACCGCGCGAGACGGCCCCGACCTGGTGCCCGGCCCGGCCGACGCGCTGCAGCCCGCTCGCGACCGACGGTGGCGTGCCGACCTGGACCACGAGGTCGACCGCTCCCATGTCGATGCCGAGCTCGAGCGAGCTGGTCGCGACGACCGCGGGCAGCCGGCCGGCCTTGAGCTCGGACTCGGTGCGGGTGCGCTCCGCGCGGCTCATCGACCCGTGGTGCGCGCGAGCCAGGATCGTCGCCGCGTCCCGCGTGTCGACACCCACCGCGGTGCCCGACTGCGCGGGGACGGCGGCGACCTGGAGCGTCCCGGGGTCCGGCACGTCGACGCCCTGGCGCCCCGCCCACACCTCGTTGATCCGCGACGTCAGGCGCTCGGCTCCGCGGCGGGAGTTCGTGAACACGAGGGTCGAGCGGTGACGCGCCACGAGGTCGACGACGCGCTCCTCGACGTGCGGCCAGATGGACGGGCGCACGAGCGGCCGGTCCGCGGTGCCCGTCAGGTCGGCACCCGGCGCCTCGTCGCCGGCGCCCGGGCCCGACGGGACCGCGAGCTCGGTGAGGTCCGGCACGGGCACGACGACGTCCACGTCGATCCGCTTCGTCGACGGCGGCTGCACGACCCGGACCGTGCGTCCGCCCGCGGCGGCGGCCCGCGCGCCGCCCAGGAACTCGGCGACCGTCTCCACGGGGCGGACCGTCGCCGACAGGCCGATGCGCTGCGCCGGCCCGGGCCCGTCCGGGCGGTCGAGCAGGGCGTCGAGCCGCTCGAGCGACAGCGCCAGGTGCGCGCCGCGCTTGGTGCCCGCGACCGCGTGGATCTCGTCGACGATGACCGTGCGCACGCCCGACAGGCCCGAGCGGGCCGCGGACGTCAGCACGAGGTACAGCGACTCGGGCGTCGTGATGAGGATGTCCGGCGGCCGTGTCGCGAACGCGCGCCGCTCCGCGGGCGGCGTGTCTCCCGTGCGGATCCCCACCGACACGTCGGGCAGCGTGCGGCCGAGGCGTGCGGCGGCCTGCCGGATCCCGACCAGGGGCGAGCGCAGGTTCCGCTCGACGTCCGTCGCGAGCGCCTTGAGCGGCGAGACGTACAGCACGCGGCAGCGGGCGGCCGGGTCGGGCGGCGACTCGTCCGTGAGGAGCCCGTCGAGCGCCCACAGGAAGGCGGCGAGCGTCTTGCCGGAGCCCGTCGGCGCCACGACGAGCGCGTGCTCGCCGCCCGAGACCGCGGCCCACGCGCCCTCCTGCGCGGCCGTGGGCTGCTCGAACGCGCCCTCGAACCACGACCGCGTCGCGTCGGAGAACCTCGGGAGCACCACCGCGACATCGTGTCAGGTGGCGCCCACACCCGCCGTGCGGCGCTCGCACGTCCACCCGCCGCGGGTGCGCGCCGGCGGCGGTACGGGTGGCAGGCTGTCGCCGTGAGGTACCGCGAGTTCTGGGAGCTGGTCGACGACGTCCTCGGCAGCGCCGAGGGCCGTGGCCTGGTGCGCGAGCTCGTGCTCGACGAGCTGGGGCAGCGCACGGCGCAGCAGGCGCTCGACGACGGGGACGAGCCCCGCAGCGTGTGGCACGCGCTGTGCGACGCGCTGCAGGTGCCCGACGCCGCCCGCTGGGGCAGCGACCCGCACCGCGCGGCCCCGCCCCGGCGCTGAGGTCCGCGCCCGTGACCGTCGAGGCCGCACCCGCCCGCCCGCCGCGGCGGTGGGTGCCCACGCTCGCGGACGTGGGCGACGTCGCACTGAGCCTGGCCACCACGGCCCTGGGTCTCGCGGTCGCGATCGCGCTCGTCGACGGCGTGGCCGCGACGTCGCCGCTCTCGGTCGTCCTCGTCGCGCTCGCGGTCGGCGTGGGCGACCTGCTGCTGCGCGCGCCGCTGCGCTGGTTCGCCGCCGCGGCCGGAGCCATGGGGGCGCTCGCGGCGGGGCTGCTCGTCCAGGTCGCCGTCGCGTGGGTCGCCCTGGCGTACGTCCCGGGGATCGCGCTCGACTCCGCGTGGGCCACGGCCGCGGTGCTCGTGCTGACAGCGGTCGTCATGGCGGCCGCGCGGTGGGTGTGGGGTGCGAACGACAGCGACTACGTCATCGCCGACGTCCTGCGCCGGGCGCGGCGGCGCGCGCGACGCGCGGGCGCGCGGCCCGACGACGGTGCGCGCGAGGCGGGGCTGCTCGTCGTCCAGCTCGACGGCGTCGCGGAGCCCGTCCTGCAGCAGGCGATCGAGGCGGGGCTCGCGCCGACGGTGCAGCGCTGGCTCACCGACGGCACGCACCGGCTCGAGCGCTGGTGGGCGCGCGTGCCGTCGACCACGCCGGCCAGCCAGGCCGGCCTCCTGCACGGCGACTCGACGCAGATCCCGGCGTTCCGCTGGTGGGACCGGGGCCTGGGGCGGCTCGTCGTGACGAACCACCCCGTCGACGCCGCGCTCGTCGAGGCCCGGCTCACGACCGGCAAGGGTCTGCTCGCCGGCGGCGGCACGGCGGTCTCGACGATGTTCTCCGGCGACGCGTCGGCCGCGTACGTCGTGATGAGCCGCGCCCGGACCCGGGGGCCGGACGGCGAGCGCGCCGGTCTCGGTCCGGGCCCGTCGTTCCTGCGGTTCTTCGCGAGCCCGTTCGTGCTCGCGCGCGCGGTGAGCCTGTCGCTGGGCGAGATGGTCAAGGAGCTGTACCAGGCCCGCCGGCAGCGGGTGCGCGACGTGCGGCCGCGCATCTCGCGTGGCGGCTGGTACGTCGTCCTGCGGGGCGTGACGAACGTGCTCATGCGCGACCTGAGCACGTCCCTCGTCGCCGAGGCGCTCATGCGCGGCGACCCGACGGTCTTCGTCGACCTCGTGGACTACGACGAGATCGCGCACCACGCGGGGCCCACGCGTCCGGAGTCGATGCGCGCGCTGGAGGGCCTGGACCGGGTGCTGCACACCCTCGAGCAGGTGGTCGCGGTGGCGCCGCGCGCGTACCGCGTGGTCGTGCTGTCCGACCACGGGCAGGCCCTCGGGGCGACCGCGCAGGACGTGGAGGGGCGCAGCCTGCTCGACACCGTCCGCGCGCTCATGGCGGCACCGGCGGCCCCCGGCGTGCAGAGCGCGACGGGCGAGGACTGGGGGCCGCTCAACGCCCTGCTGACCAGCGCGTTCGGCGGCGGGCGCGCGACGACGGTCGTGGGTCCGGACGCCCGCGACGGGCGCGACGCCGCTCGCTCCGGCGAGGTCCCCGAGGTCGTCGTGGTCGGGTCGGGGAACCTGGGGCTGGTGTGGTTCCCGCGCACGCCGCGCCGGCTCGCGCTCGAGGACGTGCAGGAGCGGTGGCCGGGCCTCGTCGCGGGGCTCGCCGCCCGGCCGACGGTCGGCGTCGTCGTCGCGGACACGCGCGACCGGGGCCTCGTCGCGGTCGGTGCGCGCGGGCTGCTGCTCCTCGAGCAGGACGGCGCGGTCGCGGAGGGTGAGGACCCCCTGGCGCCCTACGGGCCGCGCGGCCGGGCCGACCTGGTGCGGGCCGCGCGGCTCGCGCACAGCGGCGACCTGCTCGTCGTGTCCACGGTGTCGCAGCGCGGGCACGTGCACGCGTTCGAGGGCCAGGTCGGGTCGCACGGCGGCATCGGGGGGGACCAGAACCACGCGCTGCTCCTGCACCCGACCGACTGGGGCGTCGACGACGACCTGCGCGACGACGTCGGCGACGCGCGGCTGCTGGTCGGGGCGGAGGCGGTGCACGCCCAGCTCCTGCGCTGGGCGTCGGCCGCGGGGCTGCGGCCGTGACGGCCGGCGGGGTGCGCGTGCGGTGGCTCGGCCACGCCACGACGGTCCTGGACCTCGACGGCGTCCGGCTGCTCACCGACCCCCTGCTGCGCGGGCACGCGGGACTGCTGCGGCGCCGCGGCGCTGCTCCGGACCCCGACCACTGGGCGGGTGCCGACGCCGTCCTCGTGTCCCACCTGCACCACGACCACGCCGAGCTGGGCTCGTTGCGGCAGCTTCCCGGCGTGCCCGTCCTGACCGCGCCGTCGAACGCGCGCTGGATGCGGGGCCGCGGCGTCGAGGCGGCGCTGGGCGTGCCGGACCACGTGTGGTGGACGGTGCCGGGCAGCGAGGTGCGGGTGCGGCTCGCGCCCGCGGTGCACGGGGACCGGCCGATGCCGCACCGCCCGAACACCGCCCACGGGTTCCTCGTCGACGCGCCGTCCGCGCGCGTGTGGTTCGCGGGGGACACCGCACCGTTCGCCGCGATGCACGACCTGCCCGCGCTGCTCGGCGGCCCGGTGGACGTGGCGCTGGTGCCCGTCGGCGGGTGGGGGCCGCGCCTGTCGGGCGGGCACATGGACGCCCACCAGGCGGCGCGGGCCTGTGCCGCGGTGCACGCGCGCGCCGCGGTGCCCGTGCACTGGGGCACGCTGCACCCGCCCGCGTCGCGGCGGCTGCCCCCGGGGTGGATGGACCGCGCGGGGCCGGCGTTCGCGGCAGCGGCGGCCCGGCTCGCGCCCGGGTGTCGCGTGCACGTCCTGGCGCCGGGCGAGCAGGTCCGGCTCGCCGGGCGCGACGGCGACCCGGCGGACGGGCCGGCAGGCCGTGCTCCCGACCGGCTCGACGGGCCCGGCCCGCAGCGGCACGCGGACGGTCCCTGACCCGCGTCGGTCGAGGGCCCGGCCGTGCGGACGGGATCGGACGACACGCCGTCGGCGTGTCGCCGTCGTCGAACACCTGTTCGGGTACTGTGGTCCGTGGGTGATCGGCGACCGAGCCGTCCACCGCCCCTCCCGGCCTCGTCCGGGTCCCCAGGGCGGGTGGCGCAGCGGTCGGGATGTCGGTGGTCGGGCATACGTTCACCCGCGACGAAGACCAGCCCCCGCAGGCGCAGCCGGACGCTGCACGAGACGACGAGGTGGGAACATGCCCGCACCCCAGGACCGCGAGAAGGCCCTCGAGGCCGCCCTCAGCCAGATCGACCGCCAGTTCGGCAAGGGCTCGATCATGCGCCTCGGCGACGAGGGGCGCCCGCCCGTCGAGGTGATCCCGACCGGCTCCATCGCGCTCGACGTGGCGCTCGGCATCGGCGGCCTGCCGCGCGGCCGCATCATCGAGGTGTACGGCCCCGAGTCCTCCGGCAAGACGACCGTCGCGCTGCACGCGGTCGCGAACGCCCAGAAGGCGGGCGGCATCGCGGCCTTCATCGACGCCGAGCACGCGCTGGACCCGGAGTACGCCAAGAAGCTCGGCGTCGACACCGACGCGCTGCTCGTGTCGCAGCCGGACACCGGTGAGCAGGCGCTCGAGATCATGGACATGCTGATCCGCTCCGGCGCGATCGACATCATCGTCATCGACTCCGTCGCTGCCCTCGTGCCCAAGGCGGAGATCGAGGGCGAGATGGGCGACAGCCACGTCGGTCTGCAGGCCCGCCTGATGTCGCAGGCGCTGCGCAAGATCACCGGTGCCCTCAACGCGTCCGGCACGACGGCGATCTTCATCAACCAGCTGCGCGAGAAGATCGGCGTCTTCTTCGGCTCCCCGGAGACGACGACCGGTGGCAAGGCGCTCAAGTTCTACGCGTCCGTCCGCATGGACATCCGCCGCATCGAGACCCTCAAGGAGGGCACGGACGCGGTCGGCAACCGGACCCGCGTGAAGATCGTCAAGAACAAGATGGCCCCGCCGTTCAAGCAGGCCGAGTTCGACATCCTCTACGGCGTCGGCATCTCCCGTGAGGGCAGCCTCATCGACCTCGGCGTCGAGCACGGCTTCGTGCGCAAGTCGGGTGCCTGGTACACGTACGAGGGCGACCAGCTCGGCCAGGGCAAGGAGAACGCGCGCAAGTTCCTGCGCGACAACCCCGACCTGGCCGACGAGATCGACAAGAAGATCAAGGAGAAGCTCGGCATCGGGGCACGCCTCGACGCGCCGGCGGACGTGCCGCCGCCGGTCGACTTCTGAGCGACACGTCGCGCATGAGCCGTGACCGCCGTCGGGGGCGGGCGTCCGAGCCGCCCCCGACGGGTGCCGCCGCGCAGGACGCCGAGCCGGACCAGGAGTCGGTCGCCCGCGCGATCGCGCTGCGCATGCTGACGGGAGCACCGCGCAGCCGCGCCCAGCTCGAGGAGGCGATGGCGCGCCGGGACGTCCCGCAGGACGTCGCCGCGCGCGTCCTCGACCGGTTCACCGAGGTCGGGCTCGTCGACGACGCGGCGTACGCCGAGATGCTCGTGCGCACGCGACACACCGAGCGCGGCCTGTCGCGACGCGCACTGGCGGTGGAGCTGCGTCGCAAGGGCGTCGACGACGAGGACGCCCAGCGCGCGCTCGAGCAGATCGACTCCGACGACGAGGAGGAGGCGGCGCGCCACCTCGTGCGGCGGCGGCTGGCCGCGACGTCCGGGCTCGACGCCCAGACCCGGGCCCGGCGCACCTATGCAGCGCTCGGCCGCAAGGGGTACCCGCCCGGTCTCGTGGCCCGGCTGGTGCGCGAGGAGCTGGCGCACGAGGGGCAGGACGCCGACCTGGCCGGGGCGGACGCGGACTGAGACCGCCACCGCTGCGCCCAACTCGGACCGGGCTCGGTCCGGGCGGCGCCGTCGGCAGCGCTCGACCGTGACGGGGCCAGCTCGGGCGGCGGAGGCTCGCCGTCCGGGCCGACCGCCTCCGGGTCCCGACGTGCGCCGCGCCGGGCGGTGCCGCGACCTGCCAGGCAGGTGGGACACAATGACGTGAGCAGCCGCTCCACGCAGGACGGCGGTGCCCCGACGACAGGAGGAACGCGTGGATCCCGGAGTCGTCGCCACCGTCGTGGGACTCCTCGGCGCCTGCCTCGTCGCGCTCATCCTCGTCCTGGTCGCGCGGCGGGAGGCGGCGGCGCAGCGCGTGCGTGCCGAGCAGGACGTCGCGTCCATCAAGGACGAGGCACGCGCCCTGCTCGCCGACGCCGAGCGACGCGAACGACGACTCGCGGAGCGTGAGCAGACGCTGGCCGGTGACCGGGCGCAGGTCGAAGACCTCGACCGCAAGGCGCGCGCACGGGCCGAGGAGGCCGCAGACGCCCGCCGGGAGGCGCAGCGGCTCGCGGACGAGGCGGCGCGCGAGGCCGATCGCACCACCGCCGCGGCCGAGCGTGAGGCACAGACGCGCCTCGCGGAGGCCGACGCGCTCGCGGCGCGGCGCGTGCTCGAGGCGGAGCGCGCCGCGATCGAGGAGCTGGAGTCGGCGTCCGGGCTGACGCGCGAGGCCGCGCTGGAGGAGCTGACCCGCAGGCTCGTCGAGCGGGCGACGAACGACGCCGCGGCGCAGGTGCGTCGCGCGGAGGCGCAGGCGCGCCGCACGGCGGAGGCCCGCGCACGGCGCATCGTCGCGACCGCGATCCAGCGCACGGCGGTCGCGACGAGCGCGCAGGCGTCGACGGTGACCCTCCCGCTGCCGTCGGACGACATGAAGGGCCGGATCATCGGCAAGGAGGGGCGCAACATCCGCGCGTTCGAGGCGCTCACGGGCGTCAACGTGCTCGTCGACGAGCAGCCCGGCGCGGTGCTCCTGTCGTGCTTCGACGCCGAGCGGCGCGAGATCGCGCAGGTCGCGCTCGAGGCGCTCATGGCGGACGGCCGGATCCACCCGCAGCGGATCGAGGCGGCGTACGCGGACGCGCTCGCGGGCGCCGAGGACCGCACGGACGCCGCCGGTCACGACGCCGCCGAGCGCGCCGGGGTCGCGGGGCTGCACCCCGAGCTCGTGCGCACGCTCGGGCGGCTGCGGCTGCGCACGTCCTACGGGCAGAACGTGCTCGAGCACCTCGTCGAGTCGGCGCTCCTGGCCGCCCAGCTCGCCGCCGAGACGGGCACCGACGTCGACGTCGCTCGACGTGGCGCGTTCCTGCACGACGTCGGCAAGGCGCTGACCGCCGAGGTGCCCGGCACGCACGCGCTGGTCGGTGCCGACCTCGCCCGCCGGCTCGGCGAGTCGCCGGAGGTGGTCAACGCGATCGCCGCCCACCACGACGAGGTCGCACCCGAGACGGTGGAGGCCGTGCTCGTGCAGGTCGCGGATGCGATCTCGGCGTCCCGGCCGGGCGCCCGCCGCGAGGACCTCGACCAGTACGTCGAGCGGATGGACAAGCTCGAGCAGCTCGTCGCCGAGCACGAGGGCGTCCGGCGCGCGCTCGCGATGTCCGCCGGACGTGAGATCCGGGTCGTGGTCGAGCCGGAGAGGGTGGTCGACAGCGACCTGCCGCAGCTCGCGGTGACGATCGCGCGGCACATCGAGCGGGACCTCGCCTACCCGGGCGAGATCAAGGTGACCGTGGTCCGCGAGACGCGCGCGAGCGCCACGGCGGGCTGATCCGCGCCCGGGCGGCGGCACCGCCCGAACCCGCCGCCCGGCCCCCCCGGCGTCCGGGAGGGGCCACGTGGAACGGGCCGTGCCGCGTCGGGTCAACGATCCGTGGTCACCGCCAGGCTCGGCGCCTCGGCGCGCGCACGGCCCGCGGTGCGGCGGCCGACGCGTCCCGCGAGCAGCCCCGCGAACCGGGTCAGGGCGTAGTTGATGACGATGAACACGAGGGCGGCGACGATCAGCGACTGCAGGATGTTGCCCTGGCCGGAGCCGAGCCGCCGGGCGGCGTCGAGCAGCTCGGGGTAGGTGATGATCGACCCGAGCGCGGTGTCCTTGAGGATCACGACGAGCTGGCTGGCGATCGCCGGGAGCATCGCGATGAGCGCCTGCGGGACCTCCACGAGCCGGAGCGACTGGGCGCGTCGCAGCCCCACGGCGAGCGCGGCCTCGCGCTGCCCGCGCGGGAGCCCGTGCACGCCCGAGCGGACGAGCTCGGCGAACACCGAGCCGTTGTAGAACGTCAGGCCGAGCACGACGGCGACGAGCGGCAGGTCGCGGGGCTCGAGCAGCTGCAGGCGCGCGAGGCCGAGCCAGAAGAAGATCATCATGAGCAGCACGGGCACCGCGCGGAAGAACTCGACGACGGCGCCGCTCACGGCACGCACGGCCCGCGACGCGGACAGCCGCCCGAGCCCGAAGACGAGCCCGAACACGGCCGAGGTGACGATCGCGATCGCGGCGGCCTTGAGCGTGCTCGCGAGGCCGGGCAGCAGGTAGTCGACCCACGGGTCGGGTGTGAGGAAGGGCGTCCACAGCGCCGCTTCGAGCTGCCCCTTCGCACCGAGGCGGGCGAGCACCCAGACACCGATGCCGGCGACGACGACCGTCGCGGCGACGTTGACCCACACCATGCGGCGCCGCGCGCGCGGGCCGGGAGCGTCGAACAGCACGGTCTGGCTCACCGGGCCACCGCCAGCCTGCGCGAGAGCGCGGTCGTCGCGAGGCCGAGCGGCACCACGATGAGGACGAACCCGGACGCGAACGTGAAGAAGATCAGGAGGATGACGTCGGGCCGGAACTCGATCATCGTGAGCATGAGGCCGGACGCCTCGGCGACCGACCCGGCCGCGGCGACCGTCGAGTTCTTCGTCAGCGCGATGAGCACGTTGCCGAGCGGCGCGATCGCACCGCGGAACGCCTGGGGCAGGATCACGAGCCGGGCGGCGGGCCAGAAGCCGAGACCGAGGGCGCGGGCGGCCTCCGCCTGCCCGACGGGGACGGTGTTGACGCCCGAGCGCAGCGCCTCGCAGACGAACGCCGCGTGGTACACGCTCAGCCCGACCACGGCGAGGCGGAAGAAGTTGGTCTGGAAGTCGGGGGAGAGCTGCACGCCGAGCTGCCCCCAGAGCCCGAGCACGCAGAACACGATGATGATCGTGAGCGGCGTGTTGCGCAGCAGGGTCACGTAGGTGGACCCGGCCCAGCGCAGGCTCGGGACGGGGGATATCCGCATGACCGCGAGGACCGTGCCGAGCACGAGCGACAGCAGCGCCGCCCAGAACGTCAGCTGGATGTTGACCCAGAACGCGCCGAGCACGTCGAACTGGTCGAACAGCGACAGGAACTGCTCGAGGTAGCCGTCGTCCACCGGCGCTCCTCCCAGGGTGTGGTCCGGCCCGCCGCGCGCGACGGGTGTGGTCGGCACGACCGGTGGCCCGCAGCGGGTGCGGACCACCGGTCGTCAGGGGGTCAGGCGCAGGCGTCGGGCTCCGGCGGGTTCAGGTCCGCGTTGGGCTCGTACCCGGAGGCGCCGACGTTCGCGTCGAGGAGCTCCTGCCACGTGCCGTCCTCGACCATCGTCGTGATGGCCTCGTTGATCGCCTCGCACTGGTCGGAGTCCTTCGGCAGTCCGACGCCGTAGTTCTCCTCGGAGAACGGGTTGCCGACGACCTTGACCTTGCCCTCGTTCGCCGGCACCGCCGCGAGGCCGGCCAGGATGATGTCGTCGGTCGTGACGGCGTCGACGGCGCCCGAGATCAGGGCGGTGACGCACTGGGCGTAACCGGGCTGCTCGAGCAGGTTGGTCCCGGCCGCGTACTCGTCCTTGATGCGCTGCGCGCTGGTCGAGCCGGTGACGGAGCACAGGTTCTTGCCCTCGAGGTCCTCGGGCCCGCTGATCGAGTCGTCGTCGGCCGCGACGAGCAGGTCCTGCCCGGCGACGAAGTACGGCCCGGCGAAGGACACGACCTCCTTGCGCTTGTCGGTGATCGAGTACGTCGCGAAGATCATGTCGACCTGGCCGTTCTGCAGCAGGTTCTCCCGCTGGGCCGACGGGGCCTGGACCCACTCGATCTGGTCCTCGCCGTAGCCGAGCGCGTCGGCGACGTACCGCGCCACGTCGACGTCGAAGCCGGTGTAGTCGGAGCCGTCCTGGAAGCCGAGCCCGGGCTGGTCGAACTTGATGCCGATGCGGATCGTGCCCTCGGCGCCGCCGGAGGTCTCGGTCGCGTCACCGCCCGCGCCCGCGTCGGTGTCGTCGTCACCGCCCCCGCTGGAACAGGCGGCGAGGCCGAGCGTGGCGGCGGCCGCGAGTGCGACCAGTCGTCGTGCGCGCATGGTGGTCCCCTTCGTGTGGCTGGACTGCGTGGCGGTGCGGAGTCGGGTCGTGTCCTTGTCCGGGTCGGTGGCGGTCAGTGCGTGAGGATCTTCGACAGGAAGTCGCGGGCGCGGGCGCTCGTCGGCGCGGTGAAGAACGTCTCGGGGTCGGCCTGCTCGACGATCTGGCCGCCGTCCATGAACACCACGCGGTGCGCGGCGCGGCGCGCGAAGCCCATCTCGTGGGTGACGACGAGCATCGTCATGCCGTCGCGGGCGAGCCCGACCATGACGTCGAGGACCTCGTTGATCATCTCGGGGTCGAGCGCGGACGTCGGCTCGTCGAAGAGCATGACCTTCGGGTCCATCGCCAGCGCCCGCGCGATCGCGACGCGCTGCTGCTGCCCGCCGGAGAGCTGGGCGGGGAGCTTGTGCGCCTGGTCCGCGACGCCGACGCGGCGCAGCAGCTCCATCGCACGCTCGCGCGCGGCGGCCTTCTTGACCCCCTTGGCCCGCGTGGGCCCGAGCGTCACGTTCTCCAGGACCGTCCTGTGCGCGAAGAGGTTGAAGGACTGGAACACCATGCCGACGTCGGCGCGCAGCCGCGCGAGGTCGCGCCCCTCCGACGGCAGCTCCTTGCCGTCGATCGTGATCGTGCCCGCGTCGATGGTCTCCAGGCGGTTGATCGTGCGGCACAGCGTCGACTTGCCGCTGCCCGACGGGCCGATGATGACGACGACCTCGCCGCGCCGGACGGTCAGGTCGACGCCCTGCAGCACGTGCAGCGCGCCGAAGTGCTTGTCGACGCCCGAGAGCACGACGAGCGGGTCGCCCACGGGGCGCTCGGTGGGGGCGGGTCCGTCCTGCACCGCGAGGTCAGCCATTCGACGACGCTAGAGGGGGAATGTCCGTTCCTGCTACCCGTGCGGGTCACGGTTGTGCAACACCGCAGTCAAGTGCGCTGGCTGCGTGGCGTCAGGTCGGGTGTCCGGGTGTGGCCGCCCCGGGCGTGTCGCGGCGGGTCGTACCCTTGTCGGTGATGTCCACGACCCTGCCCGCACCGACGCCGCTCGCCGACGCGACCGACGTCCCGCGCACGTACCTCGTCAAGACGCTCGGCTGCCAGATGAACGTGCACGACTCCGAGCACATGGCCGGCATGCTCGAGCAGGCGGGCTACGTGCCGGCCAGTCCCGCCGACGCCGCCGCGGAGGACGCGGACGTCATCGTCATCAACACCTGCGCCGTGCGCGAGAACGCCGCCGACAAGCTCTACGGCAACCTGGGCCGGCTCGCGGGCACGAAGCGCGCGCGCCCGGGCATGCAGATCGCGGTCGGCGGGTGCCTGGCGCAGAAGGACCGCACCGGGATCGTCGAGCGGGCGCCCTGGGTCGACGTCGTCTTCGGCACGCACAACCTCGACGTCCTGCCCGTGCTGCTCGAGCGGGCGCGGCACAACCAGAAGGCCGAGGTCGAGATCGCGGAGTCGCTGCAGGTCTTCCCGTCCACGCTGCCGACGCGACGCGAGTCCGTCTACGCCGGCTGGGTGTCGATCAGCGTCGGCTGCAACAACACCTGCACGTTCTGCATCGTCCCGCACCTGCGCGGCAAGGAGCGCGACCGTCGACCGGGGGAGATCCTCGCCGAGGTCGAGGCGCTCGTGCAGCAGGGCGCGATCGAGGTCACCCTGCTCGGGCAGAACGTCAACTCCTACGGCGTCGAGTTCGGCGACCGCGGTGCGTTCGCGAAGCTGCTGCGCGCGGCCGGTGCCGTCGAGGGCCTCGAGCGGCTGCGGTTCACCTCGCCCCACCCGGCGGCGTTCACCGACGACGTCATCGAGGCGATGGCCGCGACGCCCACGGTCATGCCGCAGCTGCACATGCCGCTGCAGTCCGGCTCCGACCGGGTGCTGCGTGCGATGCGCCGCTCGTACCGCTCGGAGCGGTTCCTCGGCATCCTCGACCGGGTCCGCGCCGCGATGCCCGACGCCGCGATCACCACCGACGTCATCGTCGGCTTCCCGGGCGAGACGGAGGAGGACTTCGCGGAGACGCTGCGCGTCGTCGAGGCCTCGCGGTTCTCGTCGGCGTTCACGTTCCAGTACTCCCCACGTCCGGGCACGCCCGCCGCCGACCTGCCCGACCAGCTCCCCAAGGCCGTCGTGCAGGAGCGGTACGAGCGGCTCGTCGCCCTGCAGGAGCGCATCTCCCTGGAGGAGAACCGGGCGCAGGTCGGGCGCACCGTGGAGGTGCTCGTCGCCGAGGGCGAGGGCCGCAAGGACGGCGTCACGGAGCGCCTGTCCGGGCGCGCGCAGGACAACCGGCTCGTGCACCTGGCACTCCCGGCCGGTCTCGCCCCGCACGACGCCCCGCGGCCGGGCGACGTCGTCACGGTCACCGTCACGCACGGCGCGCCGCACCACCTCGTCGCCGACTCGGGTGCGACGGGAGGGACGTTCGCGGTCCGGCGGACCCGGGCGGGCGACACGTGGGAGCGGCGCCAGGCGGGCGACGACGACCACGCGCACGCCGGCGACGCGTGCGGGACGGGCGGTGCGGCAGGTCCTGTCGTGCTCGGCCTGCCGACCATCGGCCACCGCCCGGCCTGACGACGCCCGGCTCCGCCGCGCGTCGCGTGCGGCGCCCCGGCGGCTCAGTTGTCGGGCAGGTCGTCCGGCGGCGTCTCGTCGCGCGGCAGCAGACCCTCGAGCGCGGCGAACATCTGCACGCCCGTCCCCAGCCCGCACGCGAGGAGCTGCGCGAGCTGCAGGTCGGTCGCGCCGGGCTCGAAGTCCGCGGAGACCTCGCTGTAGAGCGCGATCACCCCGTCCTCCTCGCGCAGGTACGCCTTGGGCCAGATGCGCTCGCGGTTCCAGTCGTTGACCGCGAGCCCGACGCCCGCACGCTGCTCGAGGGCGAACGTGCGGTGCCAGCGGCCGCGGACCTGGAGGATCTCCTGCTGCTCACCGAGCAGCAGGAACCAGAACCGGCTGCCGTCCCACGTGCCGGTGAGGTCGCCGTCCTCGTCGACCACGAACTTGTACCCGCGGCCCAGCAGGTAGTCGCCGATGCGGTCACGCGTGAGCGGGGTCGGCGGCTCGTTGTCGGCCGTCGGACGCTTCGCGGGCTTGGGCAGCCCGCCGAGCACCCGCAGCAGCCAGCCCGGTCCGCTCATCGTCCCTCCCGCCTCACGGTGCGACCCCGGCGGGGTCGGGGTAGCGCTCGTCGAGCGCGTCGAAGAACATGCTGCCGGTCGACAGGCCGCAGAACAGCATCTGGCTCAGCTGAGCGTCGGTGACCCCGTGCTCGAGGTCGGTGGCGACCTCGGAGACGACGTGCACGCGACCGTTGTCGCGGACCCGGACGTAGGCCTTGGGCCAGATGCGGTCGGCGTTCCACTCGTTGCACAGGTCGAGGATCTCCTCGAGGCGCTCGATGGCGACCTCGCGGTGCCACTGCCCGCGCACCTGGAGGATCTCCGCCTGCTCGCCGAAGAGGAAGAAGTAGAACAGCCGCCCGCGCCACAGCCCGCCGAGGTCGCCGTCGTTGTCGACGAAGTAGCTGAACTGGTTCTGCGTCATCCACGCCGCGATGCGCGCGGGCGTCACCGGCGTCGGTACGTCCTCCGCGGGCTCGGCGACGCCCAGCTCGCGCGCGAGCAGGGCCGCGACGCGCTCGTGGAGCTCGTCGTCGGTGGGCTCCACCGCGGGGGCGGGTCGGACCGTGTCGGGCGCCGGCCGGGCACGGCGCGACCACCAACGGCGGGGTCGGTCGGCGAACGGAGCCATGCGCACGACCCTACCCGCGCGCACCGACGGCGCACCGGCACAGGTAGCGTCGGGGCCATGCTCGTCGCCGCGGCACTCGTGCCCGACACCGCCCTCCTCGTCCCCGGCGTGGCGGGCTCCCTCGACCCCCTGCCCGCGTTGCGCGAGGCCGCCGTCACGGCCGTGCGCCGCGCCGCCGCTGACGCCGACCGCGTGGTCGTGGTCGCCCCGGGCCCGCTCGACTCGACGCCGTCGGGCGTCGTGCGTGGGTCGTTCGCCTCGGCGGGCGTGCCCGACCGGCTGCTGGCGTGGGACGTGCCCGAGGTCCGGGTCGGGGACGGGGCGACGCGGCTCGTCCCGGCGGTCGCGACGTCGCTCGCCCTGCACCTGCTCGCGCGCTCCGCCGTGGACCTGCCGGTCCGCCTGGTCGAGGTCGCCCGTGCGGCCGGCCGGGCCGGCGGCCCGATGCCTCCCGCGGCCGAGGCCCCGACCGGCGCCACGGCCGGGCCCGGGGACCGTGCGGCGGACCTCGCGGCGCTCGGGTCGCGGCTCGCCGGCGCCGCGGGTGAACGGGTCGCGCTCGTCGTCGTCGGGTCGGGCAGCGCCCGGCACGGCCCCGACGCACCGCTCGCGGACGACGACCGTGCGCCCGCGCTCGACGCGTCGCTCGCGGCCGACCTCGCCGACGCCGGGCCCGGTGCCCGCGCGCGCCTCTCGGCGCTCGACGAGCAGCTCGCGGCGGACCTCGCGGTGTCCGGCTGGCCGGGCTGGCAGGTGCTCCTGGGCGCCGTCCGGGCCGGCGTGGGCGGGGACGGAATAGGCGGGGACGGAGTGGGCGGGGCCGGCGTAGGCGGGGACGGCATGGGCGGGCACGGCGCGCGCCGGGACGCCGTCGACGGCGCTGCGGCCGAGGCGTCGCCCGCTGCGGCGGAGGTCGACGCCGAGGTGCTCGCGCAGGACACCAGCTTCGGCGCGCACCACCTCGTCGCGCTGTGGAGGCTGCGCGCCGCCGGGGCGGCGTCGTGAGCCTGGTCGTCGCCGTCGTGGGCCCCACCGCGACCGGCAAGTCCGACCTGGGGATCGCGCTCGCCCTCGCGCTCGGCGGCGAGGTCGTGAACACGGACGCGATGCAGCTCTACCGCGGCATGGACGTCGGCACCGCGAAGGTCCCGCCCGCGCAGCGCCGGGGCGTCCCGCACCACCTGCTCGACGTCCTGGAGCCCGACGAGGACGCCACCGTCGCCGACTACCAGTCCCGCGCGCGAGCCGTCCTCGACGACCTCGCTGGCCGGGACCGCCGCGCGGTGGCCGTCGGCGGCTCGGGCCTCTACGTCCGCGCGCTGCTCGACCGCATGGATTTCCCGGGGACGGACCCGGAGCTGCGCGCACGCCTGGAGGAACGTGCGGAGCGCGAGGGGTCGCGCGCGCTGCACGCCGAGCTCGCGACGCTCGACCCGGTCGCCGCCGACGGCATCGGGCCGCGCAACGCCCGCCGCGTCGTGCGGGCGCTGGAGGTCATCGCCCTCACGGGCCGCCCGTACTCGGCGTCGCTCCCGCAGCACGTGTACGAGGTGCCGGCCGTGCAGATCGGGCTCGACTGCGACCGGCCGACGCTCGACGCCCGCGTCGCCGGGCGCGTCGAGCGCATGTGGGCCGACGGGCTCGTCGCGGAGGTCGAGGGGCTCGCGGCCCGCGGGCTGGGGCGCACCGCGTCCCGCGCGGTCGGGTACGCCGAGGTGCTCGCGGTCCTGCGTGGCGAGATCGACGAGGACGAGGCGCGCACGCGCACCGTCGCGGGCACCCGGCGCCTGGCCCGCAAGCAGATGGGCTGGTTCGGGCGCGACCCGCGCGTGCACTGGCTCGACGCGCAGGACCCGGAGCTGCTGGCGCGCGCCCTCGACCTCGTCGCGCGCGCGGACGCGGGCACGCTCGGACCCGCGACGGACGACCCCGCACCCCGCCGTAGTCTGGGGTCATGACGACCGTCCCGGCCCCCTCCGCCGCGCCCGCCGCCCCGCCCGTCGCGGCCGGCCTGCCGGTGACGAAGGGGCACGGCACGCAGAACGACTTCGTCCTGCTCGACGACCGCGACGGCCTGCTCGACCTCACCCCGGCGCTCGTGCGCGAGCTCGCCGACCGCCGGGCCGGCCTCGGCGGGGACGGCGTCATCCGCCTGGTCCGCAGCGCCCACCTCCCCGAGGGGGCCGCACTGCTCGCCGACGTCCCGGACGCGACGTGGTTCATGGACTACCGCAACGCCGACGGCTCGGTCGCCGAGATGTGCGGCAACGGGGTGCGCGTGGTCGCCGCGTTCGCGGAGCGCCTCGGGCTCTGGGACGCGTCCGACGGCGAGCTCGTCCTCGGCACGCGTGCCGGTGTCCGGCGCGTGCGCCGCGTGCCCGTCCCGGACGGGCTGCCCGACGCGGTCTGGTACGCGGTCGACATGGGGCGCTGGTACCTGCCCGGAGGCGAGGACGCGGTGCGTGACGGCTTCGACGCGCAGGTGGCCGTCGCCGGTCTGGCGGACGTGCGGCCGGCGCTCGGCGTAGACGTCGGGAACCCGCACACCGTCCTCGCGCTCCCCGGCCCCGAGGAGCTCGACGCGGCCGACCTCACGCGCGCGCCCGAGGTGCGTCCCGTCCCGCCGCACGGCACGAACGTCGAGCTCGTGGTGCCCCTGGGGGAGACACCCGGGCCCGACGGCGCGCTCGTCGGCCGCGTCGCGATGCGCGTGCACGAGCGCGGCGTCGGCGAGACCCGCTCGTGCGGGACGGGCGCGTGCGCAGCCGCGCTCGCGGTGCGGACGTGGGCCGGTGCCGGTGCGCCCGACGTGTGGCTCGTCGACGTGCCCGGCGGCACCGTGCGCGTCACGGCGCTGTCCGACGGCCACGTCGAGCTCGCGGGACCCGCCGTCCTCGTCGCGACGGCCACGGTCGACCTCGCAGCGGTCGCGACGCGGACCCCGTGAGCACGGCGCCCGGCGCCGGCGCGGTCGGCGCGCCGCAGGCCCCCGGGGACCTGCCACGGGCCGTCGCCACGGCACCGGGCGGGGTCGTGGTCCTCGCGGCCGAGGACCTGGGGGCAGCGCTCGGCGCGCGCGCGACCGTCGTGCAGTTCTCCAGCACGTTCTGCACCCCGTGCCGCCGCACGCGGCTCGTCGTCGAGCACGCGCTCCGCTCGGAGCCGGGCGTCGTCCACGTCGAGCTCGACGTCGCCGACCACCTGGCGCTCGGGGAGCGGCTCGACGTCACCTCGACCCCCACGGTCCTGGTGCTCGACGTGCGCGGGCGGGTGCGCCGCCGGGCCGCGGGAGTGCCGACGCTCGCGCAGGTGCGGGCCGCCCTCGCGGACGCGACCGCCTGACGTCAGGCGTCGCGGACCGCCAGCACCCGGAAGCCCTTGGCGCTCGCGGTCCGTTCGACGACGGTGCCCGCACCGAGCGCGTCGGCGAGCCAGCGCTGCAGCGAGTCCGCGCCGAGGTTCTTGCCGACCACCAGGTGCGCGTCGCCGCCGGGCGTGCGGCGCGGCAGCCAGCGCAGCAGCAGCGTGTGCAGGGCGTCCTTGCCCACGCGGATCGGCGGGTTGGAGCGGATCGTCGCGAAGCGCACGTCGTCGGGGACGTCGTCGGGGAGGGCGGCCACCACGTTGGCGAGCCCGAGCGCGGCGGCGTTGCGCCGGACGAGGTCGAGCGCGCGCTCGTTGACGTCGACCGCCCACACGCGGGCGTCGGGCGACTCGAGGGCGAGCGACAGCGCGACGGGTCCCCAGCCGCACCCGAGGTCCAGGAGGTCACCCTGCGCCGGCGCAGGCGGGGCCGTGCGCAGCAGCACCTGCGTGCCGAGGTCGACGTGGTCGGGGGAGAACACGCCGCCGGCGGTCTGCACCTGCACGCGCCGCCCGGCGAGCTCGACACCCACGGTCCGCAGCTCCACCGGGGACGCGGGCTGCGCGGTGAAGTAGTGCTCCTGGCCGGTCACGACGCCGACCCTACCGGCGGTGGCCGAACCGCTCGGCCGGCAGCGAAATGCGTCGCCGGGTCGGGGGTGCCGTGCGACCCTGGGAGGACCCGAACCGAGAGGATCCGCGTGAACGACCCGCAGCACACCACCCACGAGGCCGAGGCGTACGACCCGCCTCGATCCGTGCAGGACGTCGCCGACGACGTCGTCGCGCGTGTGCTCGCCCGGGCCGGCACCGCGCTCCAGGACGGTGCGACCGTCCACTCGTCGTTCGACGGCGACCAGCTCGACCTCGAGGAGCGCACGTCGCTGCGCCGGGTCGCCGGGCTGTCGACCGAGCTCGAGGACGTCACCGAGGTCGAGTACCGCCAGCTGCGCCTCGAGAAGGTCGTGCTGGTCGGCGTCTGGGGCACGGGCACGGCGGAGGACGCGGAGATCTCCCTGCGCGAGCTCGCGGCGCTCGCCGAGACGGCGGGCTCGGAGGTCCTCGACGGCGTCATCCAGCGGCGCCGCACGCCCGACCCCGGTACCTACCTCGGGTCCGGCAAGGCGGCCGAGCTCGCGATGCTCGTCGCGTCGGTCGGCGCGGACACGGTCGTCGTCGACGGCGAGTTGGCGCCGTCGCAGCGCCGCGCGCTGGAGGACATCGTGCGCGTCAAGGTCGTCGACCGGACGGCGCTGATCCTCGACATCTTCGCGCAGCACGCCAAGTCCCGGGAGGGCAAGGCGCAGGTCGAGCTCGCGCAGCTCGAGTACCTGCTGCCGCGCCTGCGCGGGTGGGGCGAGTCGATGTCCCGGCAGGCCGGTGGCCAGGTCGGCGGGGCAGGTGCCGGCATGGGCTCCCGTGGTCCCGGTGAGACGAAGATCGAGCTCGACCGCCGGCGGATCCGCAACCGGATGGCGAAGCTGCGGCGGGAGATCGCCGCGATGGAGCCCGCGCGCCGCACCAAGCGCGCGTCGCGCAAGAAGAACGCGATCCCGTCGGTCGCGATCGCCGGGTACACCAACGCCGGCAAGTCGTCGCTGCTCAACCGGCTGACGAACGCCGGTGTGCTCGTCGAGAACGCGCTGTTCGCGACGCTGGACCCGACGGTCCGCCGTGCGGAGACGACGGACGGCCGGGTCTACACGCTCGCCGACACCGTCGGGTTCGTGCGCGCGCTGCCGCACCAGCTCGTCGAGGCGTTCCGCTCGACGCTCGAGGAGGTCGCGGACGCCGACCTGCTGCTGCACGTCGTCGACGCCTCCCACCCGGACCCCGAGGGGCAGATCGCGGCCGTCCGGCACGTCTTCGCCGACATCCCGGGCGCGATGGACGTCCCCGAGATCATCGTGCTCAACAAGGCCGACCGTGCGTCGGCGGAGGCGATCGCCCGGCTGCGGTCGCGCGAGGTGCACTCCGTCGTCGTCTCGGCGCACACGGGTGAGGGCATCGCGGAGCTCCAGGCGCTCATCGCCGACCAGCTGCCCCGGCCGGGCGTCGCGGTCGACGTGGTCGTCCCGTACGACCGCGGCGACCTCGTGAGCCGGGTGCACGAGCACGGCGACATCGACGCCGAGGAGCACACGCCGCTGGGCACCGCGCTGCGGGCCCGGGTGGACGAGGCGCTCGCCGCGGAGCTCGAGGCGGCCTCCGTCGCCCGCTGAGCCCCGGCGGCGCGAGCTGCTGCGAACCGGCCGGTCACCCCTCGTGGGCGACCGGCCGGCGTCGCGTCGGGGTGTGGGCGAGCCCGACTAGGCTGTCGCGGTGCCCCCAGCCGAACCCTCGGTCGACGACCTGCTCGACCTCGCCGTCGGCGCCCTCGGGGGTGCGCGCCGGGACGGCCAGCACACGATGGCGACGGCCGTCGCGGACGCGCTCGAGTCGGGTGAGCACCTGCTGGTGCAGGCCGGCACGGGCACGGGGAAGTCGCTCGGGTACCTCGTGCCCGCGGTCCGCCACGCGGTCCTGGCGGACGAGCGCGTGGTCGTGTCCACGGCGACGCTCGCGCTGCAGCGGCAGGTCGTGACGCGGGACCTCCCGCTCGTCGCCGACGCGCTCGCGCCGCGGCTGCCGCGCGCCCCGCGGATCGCGCTGCTCAAGGGCTGGCACAACTACGCGTGCGTGCACAAGGTCGCCGGCGGGTACCCCGACGACGAGCCGGGCACGCTGTTCGACCTCGGTGACCACGCGGGTGCCGCGGACCACCCCGCGGTCGCGGGCGCAGGGCGGCGCGACGGCGGTGAGTCGCTGGGGGAGCAGGTGGTGCGGCTGCGCGAGTGGGCGCAGGAGACAGCGACGGGCGACCGTGACGACCTCGTCCCGGGCGTCACCGACCGGGCCTGGAGCCAGGTCTCGGTCACGTCGCTGGAGTGCCTGGGGACCCGTTGCCCGATGATCGACGAGTGCTTCCCCGAGCGGGCGCGCGCCGCGGCGCGGGAGGCCGACGTGGTGGTGACCAACCACGCGATGCTCGGGATCGCCGCGTCCGGTTCGCCGGGCGTGCTTCCCGAGCACGACGTCCTGGTCGTCGACGAGGCGCACGAGCTCACGGACCGCGTGACCGCGCAGGCGACGTCCGACCTGTCGATCGCGACCGTCGAGCACGCCGCGCGCCTCGCGCGGCGGCACGGCGGCGTGCCGACCACCGACCTCGACACCGCGGGCCAGGCGCTCGCCGCGGCTCTCGTCGAGCTGCCCGAGGGACGGTTCCCGGACGGGCTGCCGGACGCGCCCCGCGCCGCCGTCGCCGCGGTGCGCGACGCCTCCCGGACGCTGCTCAGCGTGCTCAAGCCCGAGCCTGCCGCGGGGGGCAAGGCGGCCCCGCCCGACGGGGGGCTGAAGATGGCGGCGTCCGCGATGCTCGCGCTGTTCGAGGTCGCCGACCGCATGGCGGCCGACCCGGAGGACACACGGCACACCGTGCTGTGGTGCGCCCGCTCGGAGGACCGGCGTGGCGCGGTGCTCACGCGGCTGCACGCTGCGCCGCTCGCGGTCAACGGCCTCATCCGCACGCACCTGCTGGCGGGGCGCACGGGCGTGCTCACGTCGGCCACCCTGTCCATCGGCGGGTCGTTCGACCCCGTGGCGAGGTCGGTGGGCCTCGAGGTCCGCCCGGACGCCGAGCCCGTGGGGCCGACCGAGGTCCGACCTCACGAGGACGAGCCCACGCAGAAGGCACCCCAGTCGCCGGACGCGACGCCCACGTGGCGCGGGCTCGACGTCGGCAGCCCTTTCGACTACCCCCGCCAGGGCATCCTCTACGTGGCCCGGCGGCTGCCGCCCCCGGGCCGTGAGCCCGCGACCGACGCGCAGCTCGACGAGATCGAGGCGCTCGTGCGCGCCGCCGGCGGCCGGACGCTCGGGCTGTTCTCGTCGCGACGTGCCGCCACGGCGGCGGCGCTGGCTCTGCGTGAGCGCCTGGACGTGCCGGTCCTGCTCCAGGGCGACGACCAGCTCCCGACGCTCGTCGCGCAGTTCGCGGCCGACGAGCCGACGTGCCTGTTCGGCACTCTCTCGCTGTGGCAGGGCGTGGACGTGCCCGGCCCGACGTGCAGGCTCGTGCTCATCGACCGCATCCCCTTCCCCCGCCCGGACGACCCGGTGCGCTCCGCACGCGCGGAGGCCGTCGCCGCGGCCGGCGGGAACGGGTTCATGTCGGTGTCGGCGACGCACGCCGCCCTGCTGCTCGCGCAGGGCGCCGGTCGGCTCGTGCGGACCGTCGAGGACCGCGGCGTCGTCGCCGTCCTCGACCCGCGGCTGTCGACCGCCCGGTACGGCGACTTCCTCGCGCGCTCGCTCCCCGCGTTCTGGCGGACCACCGAGCGCGACGTCGCCGTGTCCGCACTGCAGCGTCTCGCTGCGGCGGACTAGCCTCGGACCAGCGCCGACGCGCGGTGCCGCTCCTGGTGGGTACCGACGCGCTGCCCGGCCGACCCGACCGACGGGCGGCCGCACGACGACGCAGGAGGACCCCATGACCGACATCCCCGACCTCGACGACGCCGTCCCCGACCCGACCGTGCCCCGGCGTCGCACGTCGAAGCTCGCGATCGTCGGTGCGGGCGCCGTCGGCTCGACGATGGCCTACGCCGCCCTCATGCGCGGTGCGGCCCGGACCGTCGCGCTGTTCGACATCAACCGGGCCAAGGCCGAGGCCGAGGCTCTCGACCTCGGGCACGGCATCCAGTTCATGCCGATGGCCGAGGTCGTCGGCTCGGACGACATCGCGGTGTGCGCGGGGGCCGACGTCGTGATGTTCACGGCCGGCGCGAAGCAGAAGCCCGGCCAGACGCGGATCGACCTCGCCGAGGCGACGATCGCGCTGGTCCGCAAGGTGCTGCCCTCCGTCGTCGAGGTCGCGCCCGACGCCGTCTACGTCATGGTGACGAACCCGGTCGACGTCGTGACGTACGCCGCCCTGAAGATCTCGGGCCTGCCGCCGTCGCAGCTGTTCGGGTCCGGCACGGTGCTGGACTCCTCCCGGCTGCGCTACCTCCTCGCGCGCGAGACGGGCGTCGCCGTCCAGAACGTGCACGCGTACGTCGCGGGTGAGCACGGCGACAGCGAGCTCCCGCTGTGGAGCTCCGCGAGCATCGGCGCGGTGCCGCTGCTCGAGTGGAACGGCCTCGGCGGCCGCGGCCCGCTCACCGCGGAGGTGCGCGAGCGGATCGCGCACGAGGTGGTCGACTCCGCCTACCGGATCATCGAGGGCAAGGGCGCGACCAACTACGCCGTCGCGCTCGCAGGGTCGCGCATCATCGAGGCCGTGCTGAACGACGAGTCGCGGATCCTGCCCGTGTCCTCGCTGCTCGACGGCTACTACGGGATCTCCGACGTGTGCCTGTCCGTGCCCGCCGTGGTCGGCTCGGGTGGAGTGGGCGACCGGCTCGCGGTGCCCATGTCCGCCGACGAGCTGGCGGGGCTGCGTCGCTCGGCGGACGCGGTCCGCTCGGTGGCGCGCTCCTTCGGCTTCTGACCGCTGCGCTCGTCCGGTACCGGCGGGCGCCTGCCGGCCGGCTCCGCGTCGTCCCGGCAGTGGTGACCAGCCGGGTGCCGCCCGCGAGGGACGGCACCCGGCTGTGTCGACGTCGGCCAGCGCGCTCCTGGGCGGGTCGGTGGCGCTGGGCGGGTCAGTGCCGGCGCAGCGCTGCGACGAGCTCGGACTTCCGCATCGACGACCGCCCCTGGATGCCGACCTCGGCGGCCTTCGTGCGCAGGTCCGCGACGGTCCAGTCCTCGTAGTCGCCGGAGCGGCCGCCCGCGCGGCCCACGGAGGCGCGCGACGAGCCCGCTGAGGCGTTCGCGATGCGCGCGGCCTTCTCCTTGCTGCTGCCCTCGTCGCGAAGCCGCTCGTACAGCCGGGCGTCCTTGACGCTCGGTCCGGGGTCTCTCATCCGTCCGGGCATGCCGCCACCTCCTGTGCGTCGTCCGCACCGGCGCGGGCCGGCGCACGCCCCAGCCTCGCGCGCTCCACCGGCCGCCGCAGCCGGAGCGGAACCGTCAGAGGCTGCGCAGCACCGAGACGACGCGGCCGAGGATCGTCGCCTCGTCTCCGGCGATGGGGGAGTACGCGGCGTTGTGCGGCATCAGCCAGACGTGCCCGTCGGCGCGCCGCAGCGTCTTGACGGTCGCCTCCCCGTCGATCATCGCGGCGACGATCTCACCGTTCTCCGCCACGGGCTGCCGCCGCACGACGACCCAGTCGCCGTCGCAGATCGCGGCGTCGACCATCGAGTCGCCCGCCACGCGCAGGAGGAACAGGTCGCCGTCGCCCACGAGCTGGCGGGGGAGCGGGAACACGTCCTCGACGACCTGCTCCGCGAGGATCGGCCCGCCGGCGGCGATCCGGCCGACCACCGGCACGTACGACGGGCTGGGCACGCGCTCGCCGTCGTCGCCCGTGGGCGCGAACGCGGACCGGCTGCCGTCCGGCGCCGTCCACGTGCCCACGCCGCGCGAGTCGTCGGGCTGGACGACCTCGATGGCACGCGGGCGGTTGGGGTCGCGCCGCAGGTACCCCTTGCGCTCGAGCACCGTGAGCTGGTGCTTGACGCTCGACGGGCTCGTCAGGCCGACGGCCTCGCCGATCTCCCGCATGCTCGGGGGGTAGCCCCGCGACTCGACGGACGCCCGGATCGTCTCCAGGACGAGCCGCTGGCGCGCGGTCAGGCCGTCGACGCCGTGCGGCCCGTCCGGCAGGGCGTGCACCGTCGCCACGGCCTGGTCGGTCCCGGTCGTCCCGGTGTCCCCGCTCGCGCTCACTTGCACCCTCCTGACGTCGTCGGCCGGTCGCCGCCCTGCTGACAGGCCCGCGCCGCCGCCGTGCCGACGTCCGGCCGCGCGGCCCGGGGCCGCGATGTCGGTGGTCGGTGGTGCGCTTGCCCTGCGCGGCCAGCCTAGGCAGTGCGAGCTGCGAGATCAAACACCTGTTCGATCTTCTCTCGACACGTGTCGGGCCCGGCTGGTAGAACTCGTACAGGCGTTCGACGAACAGGCGTTCGAACGGGAGCGGAGGAGGCCGAACATGAGCGCAGCGGTGCTGTCCCCGGCGGGCGTGCGGCGTGCGGTGCCGGGGCGACCGGCCGCCCCGAGCCGTCCTGCGGTGTCGCGCGGCCACCTCACGCTCGTCCGGACGGGTGATGTCGCGGAGGCCCGCCGGGCCCGTCCCGCGCGCGACGCGGCGGTGCCCGGACCGTTGCGGCTCACGACGCGCGGTCGGGTCGTCGTGGTGCTGCTGGCCCTGCTCCTGTGCGTCGCGGTGTCGCTCGTCGCCTCGCGCGCAGCGGCGGACTCACCGGTGTCGGGCGCGATGGAGGTCACGCGGCACGTGGTGCTCGAGGGCGAGACGCTCTGGGCGCTCGCCGAGGACGTGGCGCGACCCGGCGAGGACGTGCGCGACGTCGTGCTCGAGCTCGTGCGGCTGAACGAGCTGCCGAGCGCCGGGCTGATGGCTGGTCAGACGATCATCCTGCCCGCGCGATGACCCGGCCCGCCGCCCGCGTGGGTGCCGGTGGCTGAGCGTGCAGCGACGTTGACGGTCGAGGCGGACGCAGATAGGTTAGCCTTACCTCATCAGACGGGCTGGGGGGCTCGTCGAGGTGCGGAAGCGCTGCTGTCGACAGCCGCGCTCGCCGCAGCACCGCGCCGGGCCGAGGCGAGTCGGTCCGTGACCTGGGACGGGGGCGTCCCCGCGGGGGTGGTCGCTCGACGCGGCCACCCCCGTGCGCGGAGCACCGGCCGGTGCGCGCCCGCCTTGCGACGTCCCTCCGGCGTGACCTAGCGTCGCCGGGACGACCCCAGCGGACGGCGGAACCAGCCACCTCCGCGACCACGAGGAGACAGCGGTGCACTGTCCGTTCTGCCGACACCCGGACTCCCGGGTCGTCGACTCGCGCACGTCCGACGACGGCGCGTCGATCCGCCGTCGCCGCCAGTGCCCGCAGTGCCACCGCCGATTCACGACGCTCGAGACGGCGAGCCTGTCGGTCGTCAAGCGGTCGGGCGTCACCGAGCCGTTCAGCCGCGAGAAGATCGCGACGGGCGTACGCAAGGCGTGCCAGGGGCGGCCGGTGAGCGAGGACGACCTCGCGGTGCTCGCGCAGCGCGTCGAGGAGACGCTGCGCTCGTCCGGATCGGCGGAGATCGACGCCTACGAGATCGGTCTGGCGATCCTCGGGCCGCTGCGCGAGCTCGACGAGGTCGCGTACCTCCGGTTCGCCAGCGTCTACCAGGCCTTCGACTCGCTCGAGGACTTCGAGGCCGCGATCACGGTGCTGCGCGCCGACCGGGAGGGTCGCGTGGAGCGCGACGCTGGGGACGACCGGACGGACGACCGGGCGGACGTCGAGGACGACCCGGCCGAGCCGACACCGGTCTGACGCCGCCGCCCGCGCGTCGGAGCCGCTCGCCTGACGCCGTCGTCGGCCGGGCGCCGTCGCGGGCCGTACGTCGACGCACGCCGGCTGCCGTCGCCGGCCGCGCTCCGACGCGCGCTGCCGCGGGGCTCGCCGCGGGCGTCCGTCCGTGTCCGTGAGCCCGCGACGGTCACGTAGGTTCGAGCGGTGATCCCCGACGACCTCGCGCTGCTGCGCACTCCCGGTTCCCCCGCCGTCCTGCCCGACGGCTCCGCCGCCGTCGTGTCCGTCACCCGGCCCGACCCGCGGTCCGACGAGTACGTCGGCCACCTGTGGCGCGTGCCGCTCGACGGCGACGTCGCGGCCGTCCCGCTCACCCGCGGCCACCGCGACACCGCCCCGGACGTCTCGCCCGACGGGCGCTGGGTCGTGTTCTGCCGCGCAGAGCCGCGGGGCAAACCGCAGGTCTTCGTCGTCGAGGCGACCGGCGGCGAGCCGGTGCAGCTCACCGACGCTCCGCTCGGGGCCTCGTCGCCCCGCTTCTCGCCCGACGGCTCGTCGGTCGCCTATCTCGCTCGTGTCCCGGAGGAGGGGCGCTACGTGCCGGACGGCGACCCCGCGAGCGAGCCGCCGCGGCACATCACGGGCTTCCAGTACCGCAGCGACGGCCTCGGCTTCGGCGTAGACCGACGGCAGCACCTGTTCGTGGTCGACCTTCCCGCCGTCGCGACGGACCCCGACGCTCCGGTCACCGACGCGCCGGCCGTGCCCGCGGCGCGGCAGCTCACCGAGGGCGACCTCGACGTGCGCGACGCGCGCTGGCTGCCGTCGGGCGACGCGCTCGTGGCCGCGGTGGCGCGGCACGGCGCGCGCGACGAGGACCTGCGCCGGGACGCGGTCCTGGTCCCGGTCGCCGGGGGACCGACGGGCCTGACGGGCCTCGTGCCGGTCACCGACGCGGACCACGGTGCGACGCTCACGGTCGAGACGGTCCTGCCCACGCCGGACGGTGCCGCCGTGTGGCTCCTCGCGACCGACGTGGGCCCGTCGGGGCGCGACTTCGTCGCCGCGCACCTCGGGCTGTTCCGCGTCGACCTCGACGGCGGCGAGCCGGGGCGGACGCCCGGGCGGGCCGTACGGCTCACGGACCCCGAGTCGGTGGACCTGGTCGCGGGGATCCTCGCGGCGTCCGCGGACGGCCCGCTCGTCGGCCTCCAGCACCGCGGGGCCGTGCACCTCGCCCGCGTCGGTGCGGACGGCGGGCTCACGACGCTGCTGGGCGGCTCGCACGTGCTCACGGGCGCGGCCGTCGCGTCGGCGTCGACGGTGTCGACGGCGGCGGCGGGCGAGCGGGTGGTCGCGGTGGCCGCCGGGCCGGCGACCGCGGGTGACGTCCTGGTCGTCGACGGTCCCGCCGTGCGGGTCCGCACGGACCTGTCGGCGCCGTTGCGTGCCACGGGACGCCTGCGCGAGCCGCGCGAGCTCGACGCGGTCGCGCCGGACGGGTACCCGGTGCACGGGTGGGTCGTGACGCCGGACCCGGAGCGGTTCGGGACGGGGCCGCACCCGACGGTGCTGATGATCCACGGCGGCCCGCACGCGCAGTACACGCACGCGCTGTTCGACGAGGTCCAGGTGCTGGCGGCGGCGGGCTACGCGGTCGTGCTCGGCAACCCGCGCGGCTCGGCGGGGTACGGCCGCGCGCACGGTGCCGCGATCCGCGGCGCGTTCGGCACCGTCGACGCGGACGACGTGCTGGCGCTGCTGGACGCGGCGCTCGCGCTGCCGGAGACGGACGCGGAGCGCGTCGGCGTGATGGGCGGGTCGTACGGCGGGTACCTGACGGCGTGGCTGACGACGCGGACGGACCGCTTCGCCGCCGCGGTCGTCGAGCGCGGCTTCCTCGACCCGGTGAGCTTCGTGGGGTCGAGCGACATCGGCTGGTTCTTCGGGCTGGAGTACCTCGGCGACGCGGCGGACGAGGAGGGGCGTCGCGCGGTCGCGGCGCAGTCGCCGATGGCCCACGTGGGGGCGGTGACGACGCCCACGCTGGTCATCCACTCGGAGCAGGACTGGCGGTGCCCGGTGGAGCAGGGGCAGCGGTGGTTCGTCGAGCTGCGCCGGCGGGGCGTCGAGGCGGAGCTGCTGCTCTTCCCGGGCGAGGGTCACGAGCTCACGCGGTCGGGCCGCCCCCGGCACCGCGTGCAGCGGTTCGAGCACGTCCTGGCGTGGTGGGCGCGGCACCTGCCGGTGGGCTGACGGCGCCCGTCGGGGCCGGCGGGTGGGACGTCAGCGGTCGCTGGACCGCGGGCCCCACAGGTTGATGCCGGCCTCGACGGCGTGCGGCTCGACCGCGGCGAGCTCGTCGTCGTCGAGCGGTGCGGCGGTCGCGGCGGCCAGGTTGTCGTCGAGCTGCTGCACGGTGCGCGCACCGACCAGGACGGACGTCACGCGCGGGTCGCGCAGCACCCACGCGAGGGCGAGCTGAGGAAGCGTCCGTCCGCCGCCGCGCGCCACGGCGTCGAGCGCGCGGACGTGCGTGAGCACGTCGTCCGTGAGCCACTCGGGCCGCAGGGGCCCGCCGCGTGCGGCGCGCGAGTCGGGGGGACGCCGTCGAGGTACCGCGTCGTGAGCATCCCCTGCGCGAGGGGGGAGAAGGCGACGACGGCCATCCCGGCGTCGGCGGCGACGTCGAGGAGCGTCCGGCCGTCGCTGCCCGGCTGCTCGACCCAGCGGTTGAGCAGCGAGTACGCGGGCTGGTGCACGGCGAGCGGCACACCCAGCCGCCGCGCCACGTCGAGCGCCTGCACGGTGCGGTCGGCGGAGTACGACGAGATGCCGACGTGCAGCGCCTTGCCCGCGCGCACGGCCGCCCCCAGGGCGCTGATGGTCTCCTCGAGCGGCGTCGCCGCGTCGAACCGGTGGCTGTAGAACACGTCGACGGCGTCGACACCGAGCCGTCGCAGCGACTCGTCGAGCGACGCGCGAAGGTACTTCGCCGAGCCGTGCTCGCCGTACGGGCCGGGCCACGCCCGGTACCCCGCCTTGGTGGTGACGACGAGCTCGTCGCGGTGCCCGCGCAGGTCGGTCGCGAGCAGCCGCCCGACGCTCTCCTCCGCGGCGAACGGCGGCGGGCCGTAGTTGTTCGCGAGGTCGAGGTGCACGACGCCCCGGTCGACGGCGTGCAGGACGACCTCACGCTGCTCGGCGAACGGGCGGGCCTCGCCGTAGCTCTGCCACAGCCCGAGGGAGACGACCGGGAGGGACAGTCCGCCGGCGCGGCGGTGGGGCAGGGGCGCGACGCTCACGCCGCCGAACCTACGCGGTGCCCGCCTGCGGGGCACAAACGGTTGGCGCGGGGCACTGCGGTAGGCGAGGCTGGGCGGGCACATGCGCACGACCGGCGACTCCGTCCCGGTCGTGCCGACCGACCGAGCACCACGAGGAGACGCCGATGGGGAACGACAGCGCGAAGCCGGCAGCGGGGGCGGCGAGCGACGACGCCAAGGCGAAGTTCCGGGAGGCGCTCGACCGCAAGAAGGCGGCGCAGCACCGGACGGCCGACGCGTCGACGAACACCGGTCCCGTGCACGGCTCCGAGACGGCCGGCCCGGTCCAGCGGCGCTTCCAGCGCAAGTCCGGCGCCTCCTGACGGGAGCGTCCGCACCGGCGGGTCCGCGACCGGCCCGAATCACGCGAGAGGCCCCGCCGGCATCGGCGGGGCCTCTCGCACGTCCAGCGCCCGGGTGGCCGGGCAGGTGGGTCAGGACAGCAGGCGCAGCCGCACGGACTCGGGGCGCGAGGCGAGCGCGTCGACGACGGCCTGGTCGACGCTCGACCCGGCGTCGGTCACCACGTAGCCCAGCTCGCCGCGCGTCGCGAGCAGCTGGCCCTCGACGTTGACGCCGTGCTCGGCGAGCGTCGCGTTCACGGCGGCCAGCACCCCGGGCACGTTGCGGTGCAGGAACGCGAGGCGGTGCGCGCCGGGCGGCTGGTCGAGGGCGAGGTTGGGCAGGTTGACGCTGAGCGTCGTCGAGCCGGTGGCGAGGTAGTCCCGCACCTTGTTCGACACGAACTGGCCGATCGCCTCCTGGGCCTCCTCGGTCGAGCCGCCGGTGTGCGGCGTGAGGATGACGTTCGGCAGGCCGCGCAGCTCGGAGTCGAACGGGTCGCCCTTGCGCTTGGGCTCGACCGGGAAGACGTCGACCGCCGCGCCGCTCACGTGGCCCGACACGACCGCGTCGCGCAGGGCCGCGTAGTCGACGACGAACCCGCGCGACAGGTTGAGGAACACCGAGCCGGGGCGCATGCGGGCGAACTGCTTGGCGCCGAACAGGCCGGCGTTGCCGCTGCGGCCGTCGACGTGCAGCGTGACGACGTCGGCCGCCTCGAGCAGCTCGTCGAGCGTGTCCATGCGCCGGGCGTTGCCGAGCGCGAGCTTCTCGGCGGTGTCGTAGAAGACGACGGACATGCCGAGGTTCTCGGCGAGGACGGACAGCTGGGTGCCGATGTTGCCGTAGCCGATGATGCCGAGCGTGCGGCCGCGGACCTCGTGCGCGCCGGTCGCGGACTTGTTCCACACGCCGTCGTGCATCGCCCTGTCGAACTCGGTGAGGCGGCGGGTCAGCGCGATGATCTCCGAGATCGCGATCTCCACGACGGAGCGCGTGTTCGAGAACGGCGCGTTGAACGTCGCGACGCCGCGCGACGCCGCGGTCGCGAGGTCGATCTGGTTGGTCCCGATGCAGTACGCGCCGATGGCGACGAGGTCGGGGGCCCGCTCCAGCACGGACGCGGTCACGTGCGTCTTGGAGCGGATGCCGAGGAGCTGGACCCCCTGCAGGGCCTCGACGAGCTCGTGCTCGTCGAGCGCACCCGTGCGGGTGGTCACGTCGAAGCCGGCGGACTCGAGGATCGAGCGCGCCTGCGGGTGGAGGTTCTCGAGCAGCAGGGCCTTGGGCACGCCCCTATGGTGCGCCCGGTCCGCCCCGCGACCCAAGACGGTCCGGCCCTCGGACACGCGCGACCGCCGCTCAGGCGGGGGCGTCCCACCCCGTCGGGAGGTCGGCCGCGTGCACCACGCGCAGGGTGCGCGTGGGGCGCGTCATCGCCACGTAGAGGTCGCCCGCGGACGCCGCGAGGACCTCGGCTGGCTCGACGAGGACGACGACGTCGAACTCCAGACCCTTCGCCTCCCGCGGGGTGAGCAGCACGAGCGGGGCGTCGAGGTCGGCGGACGACGCGCCGCTGCCCAGGACGGCGGCGGTGCCGGCGTCGCGCAGCACCTCGTCGACGCGTGCGAGCGTCGCGGGCGTCGCGACGACGGCGACACGCCCCGCACCCGTGGCGTCGGCGACCTCGCTGACCGACTTCTCCGCGTGCCGCGCAGCGGCGACGGCGAGCCCGTCGGCGGAGACGCGGTCGACCAGGAGGGCGTCGGGCACGTCGCGCGCCGACGTCAGCGGGCTGACGGGCAGCCGTGCGGCCGCCGCGACGCGGCGGGCGGTCTCCGCGACGAGGGCCGGGGTCCGGTAGTTGACGGTGAGCTCCGCGAGCCGCCACGACGAGCGCAGCACCGGGTCCAGCATCCGGGCCCAGTCGCGCGCGCCTGCGACGGCGGTGGTCTGCGCGACGTCGCCGACGATCGTGAGCGAACGGGTCGGCACGCGCCGCAGCAGGGCGCGCCAGGCCATCGCGGACAGCTCCTGCGCCTCGTCGACGACGACGTGCCCGTACGTCCAGGTGCGGTCCGCGGCGGCGCGCTCGGCGGTCGTGAGCGCCGGACCCGTCGACGCGAACCGGTCGGCGAGCATCTCGGCGGACACGAGCGCGCCGCTGCCGGTGGACTGCAGCACCTGGCGCGCGTACTCGAGCTCGGACGCACGCCGCTCGGCCGCGGCCCTGGCCTGCGCGCGCGCCGCCTGGTCGTCCTCGCCGAGCAGCTCGGCGGCCTCGTCGAGCAGCGGCACGTCGGCCGGCGTCCACGGGGCGTCGGGGTCCCGCGCGAGCAGCGCGCGGTCCGCGGGGGAGAGCTGGGGGGCGGCGGACTCGAGGCGCCACGGCTTGGCCCACAGGTCGGCGAGGAGCTTCTCGGGGGTCAGGGGCATCCAGGCCAGGTTGAGCGCGACCCGGATCTCGCGCGTCGTGCGCAGCTCCTCGAGGATCTCGCCGCGCTCGTCAGGCGGGATGTCCCCGCCGAGCTGGGCGACGTACTGCTCGGCGAGCCGCCCGAGCATGTCGCGCACGAAGCCGACCCGCGCGAGGTTGTGCGGCCGGTGGTTGCGCCGGGCGCGGGCGATCGCCGACGCGACGTCCTGCGGTCTCACGACGACGGTCCGCCCGTCGATGCGCACCGTGACCGGCTCGGCGGGCACGCGCTGGCGGTCCCGGACCGCGCGCGCGACGACCGCCGCCATGACGGCCCGGCCCTTGACCTCGGCGACCTGCTCGGGCTCGGAGCCGGTCGCGGCCAGGCCGGGCACGAGCTCGGCCACGGTCGTCGTCACGACGCCGGTCTCGCCGAGCGACGGCAGCACCTGGTCGATGTAGCGCAGGAACGTGCGGCTCGGGCCGACCAGCAGGACGCCCGACCGCTCGAGCTGACGGCGGTGCGCGTACAGCAGGTAGGCGGCGCGGTGCAGCGCGACGGCCGTCTTGCCGGTCCCGGGACCGCCCTGCACGACCAGGGCCCCGCCGAGCTCGTCACGGATGATCGTGTCCTGCTCGGCCTGGATCGTGGCGACGATGTCACCCATGCGCCCGGTGCGGCCCGCCGCGAGGCCCGCGAGCAGCGCGCCCTCACCCGACAGGCCGGTCAGGCGGGCGTCGTCGGCGTCGGAGAGCAGGTCGAGGTCGAGCACCTCGTCCTCGACCCCCGTCACGGTCCGGCCGCGCGTGACGACGTGCCGGCGGCGCACGACGCCGTCGGGGTGCGCGGCCGTGGCCCGGTAGAACGCCTGCGCGGCGGGCGCCCGCCAGTCCGTGAGCAGCGGCGACTGGTCCTCGTCCGTCAGACCGATGCGCCCCACGTAGCGACGGTTCCCGTCGTCGAGGTCCAGACGGCCGAACACCAGGCGCTCCTCGACGGCCTCCAGCTGCGCGACCCGGTCCTCGTACAGCGTCGCGAACGCGTCACGCTCGCTGCGGTTCTGCGGCGAGCCCGACGGGCCGGAGCGCCGCACGTGCGCGAGGCGCGCGCGGGTCTGCGCCCGCAGGTCGTCGAGGCGGCCGTAGAGCCGGTCCACCGTCTGCTGCTCGGCGGCCAGCTCGCTCTCGATCCCTGCCACTGATCCTCCGTCCGCGAGCCCGTCGTGCCGTACCCCGACGCCCCGGGGACGGGGCGCTCGGCCCGCGCGGGCGGGCGCAGGGCGACGGAGCGGCCGTCCATTATCCGCCACCCGCGGGGTGCTCGCACCCACCGGGACGGTGACGGGCGTGAGAGCGGGATCACGCGGGCGGCGGGATCGCGGCGTGCCCTCTACGCTTCCTCCCAGCCCGACGAGAGGACTCCCGTGACCCACGCCCCGGCCGCAGCCGGCGACGCCCGCGACCACGCGCTGCCCCCGGCGCGCGACGGTGCGATCCGCCTGCTGCTGGTCGAGGACGACGACGGCGACGCGCTGCTCGTGCGCGAGCACCTCGACGACGCGGGCCTGGTCGTGGACCTCACGTGGGTGCGTTCGCTCGACGAGGCGCTCGAACGCCTCGACGTCGACTGCGTGCTGCTCGACCTGGGGCTCCCGGACGCGATGGGCATCGGGGCGCTCGAGCGGCTCCTGGACGCGGGCGCGCCCGCGGTCGTCGTCCTGACGGGCCTCGCCGACGCGGACGCGGGCATCCAGGCGGTCGCCGCCGGCGCGCAGGACTACCTCGTCAAGGGCGAGGTCGACGGCGGCCTGCTCGGCCGCTCGGTGCGCTACGCCGTCCAGCGCCGCCGGCTCGAGGCGACCGACCGCGAGCTGTACCGCAGCCTCGTGCGTGCGGAGGAGACGACGCGCCTCGAGCGCGCGCTCCTGCCGACCCCCGCGGTGCGCGACGGTGGCCTGGAGGTCCTCGTCGGCTACCGCGCCGGCCGGGAGGGGCTGCTGGGCGGCGACTTCTACGACGTCGTCGAGAGGGCGGACGGGACGGTGCTGGCGCTGGTGGGCGACGTGTGCGGACACGGGCCGGACGAGGCCGCGCTCGGGGCGACGCTGCGGACCGCGTGGCGCACGCTCGTCCTCGCGGGCGTGCCCGTGCAGGACATCCTCGGGCTGCTGGAGCGCGTGCTGGCGTTCGAGCGGGCCCGGCCCGAGGTCTTCACCACGGCGACGATGCTCGTCGTGGCCCCGGACCGGACCTCTGCCGACCTCTACCAGGCGGGCCACCCGGCGCCGATCCTGCTGGGCCCGCCGTCCACGCTCCTGCCGACGCAGCGGCGCGGACGCGCGCTCGGCATCCCCGTCTCGGGCGGCTGGGAACCCGAGCGGCTCGAGCTGGGGAGCTCCTGGCGGGTGCTGCTGTACACGGACGGCCTGCTCGAGGCGACGGTCCGCGGCGGTCCCGAACGGCTCGGCAAGGCCGGTCTGCTCGCGGTGGTGGACGACGCGCTCGCCGCGGAGCTCGCCCGCGCGGGCGGGGGACTCGACGACGAGGGCCCCGGCGGGGTCGTCGCCCGGGTGCTGCACGCGGTGCGTGAGCTGCACGGAGGCGACCTCGTCGACGACGCCGCCGCCGTCCTGCTCGGGTGGGGCGCGTGACCGCGACCCCGTCGCGCGCCGCCCGGCGCCGCGCGACGCTCCGCTCCCGCCTGCTCGGTCTGCTGCTCACCGCGGCGTTCGCGCTCGCGCTCGTCGTGGCCGGCACGGGCCTGGTGCTCGGGCGCGTGCTCGAGCGGCAGGACGCCGTGACGGAGACGTTCTTCGACGCCGTCACGCAGGCGGACGGTGCCTACATCCAGCTCGTCGACTCCGAGACCTCGGTGCGCGGCTTCGCGCTCACAGGAGACGAGGTGACGCTGGAACCCTTCGAGCGGGCCGCCGAGGACGACCTGTCGTTCCGCACGCTCGCGGAGCGCGAGGCGGAGCGCGGCCTCGACCCCGAGCTCACGGCCGCTGCGCAGGCCGCGGGCGAGGCCGGGCGCCGGTGGCACGAGGAGTTCGCGCAGCCCGTCATGGAGCAGGTGCGCGCCGGCGGCACGGCCGCGGTCACGTCGCAGGAGATCGAGAGCGGCCGCGTGCTGTTCGACGACGCCCGCGGCAAGGCCGAGACGTACATGACGCTGCTGCGCGACCGACGGTCGGACGCGGTCGACGAGCTGTCCACGTGGACGCTCGTCGCCGCCGGGACGGTCGTGCTGCTCGTGCTCGCCGCCATCGCGGTCGGCATCTCCCTGTGGGTCGCCCTGCGGCGCTGGGTGCTCGAGCCCTTGCGCGACCTGGCGGCGGACGCGCGCGCCGTCGCGTCGGGCGACCTCACCCACCCCGTCGAGGCCACCGGCCCGGGCGAGATCGCGGCGCTCGCGGACGACGTCGAGCGCATGCGCGTCGCGCTGGTCACCGAGGTGCGTGCGGTCGAGGCGTCGCGCGCCGAGATCGCCGACGCGCACGAGCAGCTCACGACGCAGGCCGAGGAGCTGCGCCGCTCGAACCGGGACCTCGAGCAGTTCGCGTACGTCGCGTCGCACGACCTGCAGGAGCCGCTGCGCAAGATCGCGAGCTTCACGCAGCTGCTGCAGAAGCGGTACGGGGGGCAGCTCGACGAGCGCGCCGACCAGTACATCGCGTTCGCCGTCGACGGTGCGAAGCGGATGCAGCGGCTCATCAACGACCTGCTGGGCTTCTCGCGCGTGGGCCGCATGGGCGGCGAGGTCACCGACGTCGACCTGGACGCGGCGCTCGCCGAGGCCGTGGACAACCTGGGGGAGCGGATCGCGGAGACGGGTGCCGTCGTCACGCACGACCCGCTGCCCACCGTGCAGGGCGAGGAGGCGCTGCTCGTGCAGCTCTTCCAGAACGTCGTCGGCAACGCCGTGAAGTTCCGGCACCCCGATCGCACGCCGCAGGTGCACCTGTCGGCGCGGCGGGTCGGCGAGGAGTGGGAGATCGAGTGCCGGGACAACGGCATCGGGATCGACCAGCAGTACGCCGACCGCGTCTTCGTCATCTTCCAGCGGCTGCACGCGAAGGACGTGTACGAGGGCACCGGGATCGGCCTCGCGCTGTGCAAGAAGATCGTCGAGTTCCACAACGGGCGCATCTGGATCGAGCCGTCGCCGGAGACCGGCACGCGTATCCTCTGGACGTTGCCCGTCCCCGCCGCGGACACCGTGGACGCCACCCCCTGAACGGAGACCCCGTGCCCTCCAGTCCCAAGATCATCGACGTGCTGCTCGTCGAGGACGACCCCGGCGACGTCCTGATGACCCGGGAGGCGTTCGAGCACAACAAGGTCCGCAACCGCCTGTGGGTCGTGCCGGACGGCGTGAGCGCGATGGAGTTCCTGCGCCGCGAGGGGGAGCACGCGGAGGCGCCGACGCCGGACCTGATCCTGCTCGACCTCAACCTGCCGCGGATGGACGGTCGCGAGGTGCTGCAGGCGCTCAAGGCGGACGAGTCGCTGCGCTCCATCCCGGTGGTCGTGCTCACGACGTCGGAGTCCGAGGAGGACGTGCTGCGCAGCTACTCGCTGCACGCGAACGCCTACGTCACCAAGCCGGTGGACTTCGACCGCTTCATCGACGTCGTCCGTCAGATCGACGAGTTCTTCGTGGAGGTCGTGCGGCTGCCGACCCGCTGACCCGCACCACCTGCACGACGCCGGCCGGGAATCCCCGGCCGGCGTCGTGCGTTGTCGACGGCATGCCCGCCGCACGGGGTGGGCGCACGACAGGAGGCTGACGCCCAGGATGTTGGACCCGAGCGAGATCTACGACGTCGACGCGCAGGCTGCCGCACACCTGGCGCAGCGCGTCCGTGACGGAGCCGGCCCGGTGCTCGTGCACGCGGTCCGCGGCTTCGTGGACGCGGGCAGCGCCGGGCAGCTCGTCGCCGAGCACCTGACCGAGGAGCTCGGTGCGACGCGCCTCGTGACGTTCGACGTGGACCAGCTGCTCGACTACCGCTCGCGCCGCCCGGTGATGACGTTCGACTCCACGACGTGGAGCGACTACGCCGACCCGGAGCTCGCGGTGGACGTGGTCGAGGACGCGGCAGGCGTCCCCTTCCTGCTGCTGCACGGCGTCGAGCCGGACGTGCAGTGGGAGCGGTACGTGGCCGCCGTGCGGCAGATCGTCGAGCGCTTCGACGTCCAGCTGACGGTGGGCGTGCACGGCGTGCCCATGGGCATCCCGCACACGCGCCCCGTGTCGGTCACCGCGCACGCCACCCGACCCGAGCTCGTGGCGGACCAGGCGTCCTGGTTCGGCCGTGTGCAGGTGCCCGCCAGCGCGAGCGCGCTGCTCGAGCTGCGGCTCGGCCAGTCCGGGCACGACGCGATGGGCTTCGCGGTGCACGTGCCGCACTACCTCGCGCAGTCCGCGTACCCGCGCGCGAGCGTCGCGGCGCTGCACGGCATCGAGCGCGCCACGGGCCTGGACCTGCGGGCGGGCGCGCTGACCGAGGCCGCGCAGGAGGCGGAGCGCGAGATCGAGCGCCAGGTCGCGGGCTCGGAGGAGGTCGCGACGGTCGTGCGGGCGCTCGAGGAGCAGTACGACGCGTTCGCCCGCTCGATCGGCCGCACGAGCCTGCTGGCGAGCTCGACGGACCTGCCCACGGCCGACGAGCTGGGCGCTGAGTTCGAGCGGTTCCTCGCGGAGCAGCAGGGCGACGGCGACACCCCCCGCTGACCGGTTCTCCGCGGCGCGGGCCGCGACCTTTTCGCGACCGGACGTTTACCGGATCGTTGTCAGGTCGTTCCTCGCCCGTGCCGGAAAGCGTGGCGTGGCGTAGGTCACCGTGCGAGGATGCACACGTTGCAGTGACGTGCTCGTCGGACCGGCGCCGGCGCCCTCACCTGGGCTTCGACACCTTCCAGCCTCGGCTGGTCCTCCCGGTGCAGAACGTGAGGCATTGCGGCACGGCGCGGGCAGAAGGGCCTGTGCCGTCACCGGTTGGACAGAAGGAACAGGTCATGGCACAGGGTGCTGTCAAGTGGTTCAACGCCGAGAAGGGGTACGGCTTCATCGCGCAGGACGGCGGCGGCGCCGACGTCTTCGTGCACTACTCCGCGATCGACACGCAGGGCTACCGCAGCCTCGACGAGGGCCAGCGCGTCGAGTTCGAGATCACGCAGGGCGACAAGGGCCCGCAGGCGGAGCACGTCCGCCCGCTCTGACACTCCTCGACGCGGGGTCCCAGCGCCCGGCGTCCGGTGGTCGCCGACAAGGGCCGCACCCCCACGGGTGCGGCCCTTGTCGCGTCACCAGGCCCGGCCGGTCTGACCGGCGGCGACGGGTCGTGCCGCACCGCCGGTCAGCCCTGCCGCTGCGGCTCGTGCCGCACCACCGGTCAGCCTTGCCGCTGCGGCTCGTGCCGCACCACCGGTCAGCCTTGCCGCTGCGGCTCGTGGCGCACGGCCGACCCGCCGCCCTCGGTCGGCGGGTCGCGCAGCACGGGCGCCCGGCCGGCGAACGCCGCGGCCTCCTCGCCGTGCAGGATCCGGGCGGGGGCGGGCAGGCTGCGGATCGCGCGGGCCAGGCCCGCAGACCCGAGCAGCGCGGGGTCGTCCGTCGCGGCGAGCACGACGTTGCCGTACCCGCGTCCGCGCAGCAGGCCCGGTTCCGCGACGACCGCGACGTCGTCGAACGCGTCGCGCAGCGTCGCGGCCTCCGACCGGGCGCCCGTCAGGGGAGGGCGGTCGGCGCAGTTCATGAGGTAGACCCCGCCCGGACGCAGCACGCGCACGACGTCGGCCACGAACTCGCGGGTCCGGACGTGGTCGGGCGTCGTGTCGCCCGCGAAGACGTCGCGGACGACGACGTCCACGCTCCCGGTCGCGACGCGGGCGAGCTGCTCGCGCGCGTCGCCCGCCCGGATCCGCAGCGCGGGGGACCGGGGCAGGTCGAACCAGCCGCGCACGAGCTCGGGCAGCGCGGCGTCGAGCTCCACGGCGAGCTGCTGCGAGCCGGGTCGCTCCGCGTCGAGCGCGCGCGCGAGCGCGCAGCCCGCCGCTCCGAGGTGCACCACGGACAGCGGCGCACCGGGCGCTCCGACACGCTCGAGCACGGCCGCCATCTGCTGCATGTACTCGAAGTCGAGGCGCCGCGGGTCGGCGGTGTCGAGGTACGAGCTCGGCACGCCGTTGACGAGGACCGTCACGCCGTCGGGGTCGTCGGGGTCGCGGACGAGCTCGACGGTGCCGGTGGGGATGGCCACGGGTCCGGTCGGCCACGCCGGCCGCGTACCCCGTGTGGGCGGGCGGTGGGAGGCTGGGCGCTGTCGCGACGGGCGCTCGCGGGTCATGCGGCCACGCTAGGCGTTGACGCGGTCGAACAGGTGTTCGATACTGGACGAGGACGGAGGGAGACGCACATGGCCGGTGGCGGGCAGGTCGGGCGCAGGGCGGTCGTGCATGCCGTCCCTCCGGTGGAGCACCGCGGGGCGGACGTGGCGCCGCCGGTGCCCGCGCGCGCCGTGGAGCTGCTGACCCGCGCCGATGCGGAGCTCCTGGCCGCGCAGTTCTCCTCCGAGGCGTGGGAGCAGTTCTCGCACGCGCACCTCGCCGCCCTCCGCGCTGGCGCGGCGGTCCTGGCCGCTCGTGGTCGGCCCACCGGTCGCCGCGCGCTGCGGACGGTGTGGGACATGCTCGACGTCGTCGCCCCCGAGCTGGCGTCCTGGAGCGGCTACTTCGCGCACGCCGCGGCGCTGCGCTCGGCTGTCGACGCGGGGCGGTTCGACTCCGTGTCCGCGGCGCGCGCGGAGGAGGCGGTGTGCGCGGCCGAGGACTTCGTCGACGCCGCGCGGCGTGCCGTCGAGACCGAGCCCGGCGGACGCGTGCCCCGCATGCTCGCCGTGAGCGCGTCATGAGCCGCGGGCCCCGGTCCGACGCCGCCCGGCGGGACTGGGGCAACGAGGAGGACGGCTGCTCGATCCTGCACGTCGACATGGACGCCTTCTTCGCGTCGGTCGAGCTCGCGCGCCGCCCGCAGCTGCGTGGTCTGCCCGTGATCGTCGGTGGGGCGCAGCGCGGGGTCGTCCTGGCGGCGACGTACGAGGCGCGGGCGTTCGGGGTGCACTCCGCGATGCCCATGGCGGCCGCGCTGCGCCAGTGCCCGCAAGCGGTCGTCGTCCCTCCCGACCACACGGCCTACCGCGAGGTGTCCACGGGCGTCATGCGGATCCTGCATGACGTGACCGCGCTCGTGGAGCAGGTGAGCGTCGACGAGGCGTTCCTCGACGTCGCCGGCGCCCGCCGACGGCTCGGCCCGCCGACCGCGATCGCCGCGGACGTCCGCCGCCGCGTGGCGGCCGAGTTCGGCATCACGTGCTCGGTCGGCATCGCGGCCACGAAGTTCGTCGCCAAGCTGGCCTCGGGGCACGCGAAGCCCGACGGCGTCCTGCTGGTCCCGCGTGCCGCCACGGTCGACTTCCTGCGGGTGCTGCCGGTGGGGGCGCTGTGGGGCGTCGGGGAGCGGACCGAGGCGGCCCTCGCGCGCTGGGGCGTGCGCACGGTCGCGGAGCTCGCGGACAGCGACGTGACGACGATCCAGCGCGCCGTCGGCAAGGTCGCCGGCGCGCACCTGCACGACCTGTCCTGGGGGCGGGACCCGCGCCCCGTGCAGCCGCACCGTGACGAGAAGTCGATCGGCGCGGAGGAGACGTTCGTCGAGGACGTCGCCGACCTGTCCGTCGTCGAGGCCAAGGCGCTCGAGCTCGCGGACCGCTGCGCGGCGCGGCTGCGCCACAAGCGGCTCGTCGCCCGCACCGTGAGCATCAAGGTCCGCACGTCAGACTTCCGTACGCTCACCCGCGCGCGGACCCTGACGACCCCGAGCGACGTGGCGCGCGAGATCTACCTCGTCGCCCGCGAGCTCCTCGCCGGTGTGGACCTGCGGGGCCTTCCGGTCCGACTGATCGGGGTGCGCGCCGAGGGGCTCGAGGAGGCCGCGGCCGTGGTCCGGCAGCCCACGCTGGAGGAGGCGGTCGCCGAGGAGGTACCGGCGCGGCGCGACGCCGAGGTCGCCATGGACCAGGTGCGCGCACGGTTCGGCACCGCGGCGATCCGAACGGGCGCCCACGTCGACGGGCGCGACACGCGCTCGACTACCACCTTCGTTCCCGCGGATCTATCCTGAACCCGTCACGGATCCACAGCCCATTACGGGGGTCGGAATGCCTCTCTCCGAGTACGAGCAGCGCGTACTTGAGCAGATGGAGCGCCAGCTCACGTCTGACGACCCCCGCCTGGCCAACACGCTCACGCAGCGCGGTCGCCGGTCCGTCAGTCGCTACCTGATCGCCGGCACCGGTGCCGCGATCGGTCTGCTCCTGCTCGTGCTCGGTGCCGCCGGCAGCCTGCCGCTGCTCGGCGTCGTCGGTTTCGTCGTCATGTTCGCCGCCGTGGCCTTCGCCTTCGCGGACCCGCAGCGCGGCGGGCGACGCAGCGGTCCTCGCGGCGTCGTGCAGGCGGACGGCGCGGTGCGCCCCTCGGCCTCGGCGCGCAAGGGCGGGTTCATGTCCCGTCTCGAGCAGCGCTGGGACCGTCGCCGCGACGAGGGTCGCTGACCTTTCCCCACCTGCACGTCGCGCGGGTCAACCAGACCGTCCTCGGCGCGCGACGGCGGAGCCGCGCACCAGCCCGGCGCCGGACCGTGCAGTGCGCACGTCGGGGGCGGGCCTCCGGACGGAGAGGCGGTGCACCCCGAGGGCGCGACCTTCCGGCGGCGCGACGAGCAGGCTGGTGCGGCGCGGGAGCGACTCCCCGGGAGCGACGCCCGCTCAGCGGGTCGGCCGGCCGCTTCCGGCGCCGCTCAGCTGCGACGTCACGCCGTCCACGACCTCGTCCGTCCACCGCAGCAGGTCCTCGGTCGCCACGTCCTCGGGTGCGGGTGCATAGCGCTGGCGCTCGACGGTGCGCGCCAGCTGCTGCAGGGCGCGCGCGGCCGCCGCGTCCAGCTCGGACCCGGACGCGGCGAGGACCTGGCTCTGCACGGCGAGCACGGCGTCGCGCGGCGTCGTCGCGTCGCTCCAGCTGATGCCCTTGGACGCGAGCCGCCGTCGGGCGCGCAGCCAGGCGCGCTCCGGTGTCTCGTCGGCGCGGGTCCGCGTGCGGCGGCGCACCAGGGGCAGGGCGAGCAGGAGGGCGACGAGCACCACGCCACCGATGACGCCGACGCGGGTCCAGCTCTGCTCGGTCTCCTGCTCGACGACCGGCCCGGTGGGGACGGGCGCCGTCGTGGCGGCGCCCGTCGGTGCGGCGGCCGACGGCAGGGCCTCGTCGGGCACGTCGTCGCCGGGGCCGATCGCGGCGAACGGGTCGCTCCACAGCGGCGGGGCGCCGGACTGGATCGCCGGGGTCGGCTCGAACCGGACCCAGCCCTGGTCCGCGAAGTAGAGCTCGGGCCAGGCGTGCGACTTGCGCCCGGTGACGACGTAGGTCCCGTCCCCGTCCGCGTCACCCGGCAGGAACCCGACCCCGACGCGCGCCGGGATGTCCAGCGTGCGGGCCATCAGGGCCATGCCGGTCGCGAACTGCACGCAGTAGCCGCGGCGCGACTGCAGGAAGTCCCACACGGCGTCCTCGCTGCGCGCGGGTGCGACCCGCGTGTCGTAGGTGAAGTTCGTCGCCGCGCGGAAGTAGGACTGCAGGGCCATCGCCTGCTCGTAGGGGGTGGTCGCGTCGGCGGTGAGCGAGCGGGCGAGGTCCTCGATCTCGGCCGCGTGCTCGGTGGTGGGCACGGCGAGTGAGGCCCCCGCGTCGCCCGGGTCGCCGACGCGCGCCCCCGCGAGGTCGTCGGCCGTCAGGTCGGGGGACCTCGACGAGCATCGAGTAGCGCATGCCGTCGAACGTGCTCCGGCGCCCGACGACCTCGTCCCGTCCGTCGTCGTACGACCACGCGCCGTCGACGGTCACGGTGCGGGGGAACGTGCTGACGGGGAGCCGGCGCTCGCGCAGCGCCCCGACCTCGACGGCCACGGACGCGAGCGTGCCGCGCGCGGCGTCGGGTGTGCCGCCGCGGATGCCCGGGTCGGACGCGAGGAGCTCGCCCGGCTCCCACGTGCGGACATCCGTCGCGTCGTCACGCTGCCACTCGCGCCCGTCGAAGGACGTGAGCGTGAACGCCCGCAGGGGTCCGATGAGCCGGGCGGTGACGGCGGGCCCGTCCGACGCGCTCGGCGCCGGCGTGGGCACCTCGAGGTCGGGCGCCGTGCCGGCCGCCGCGTCGGCGCCCTCGGGCGGGACGACGGTGTAGCGGAGCACGACCTGTCCCGAGCGGGTGCCGAGGCTCTCGCGCAGGTCGAGGTTGCTGCTGAGCTGCAGCGGGCCGACCGGCCCGGAGCCGAGGCTCGGCAACGCGAGCGAGGCCCATCCGGGCAGAGCGGCGACGACGGGTCCGGCGGCGAGCGCGGTGACCACGACAGCGGCGGCGCCCGCCAGCGCGCTCCCGGTCCGGCGCGCGCGGTCGCTGTGCGCGGAGGCGGGTGCCGCGCTCAGGGCGAGCAGCAGCAGGTAGGCGAGGCCGGTCCAGGCGACGGCGCCGGTGCCCCCGGGGAAGCCCAGGAACACGGTGGGCACCCACAGGCCGAGCAGGGCGATGCCGGCGAGCGCGGGCAGCCCGAGCCCGACGGCCAGGAGGTCCGCCACCAGCAGCACGAGGACGGCGCCGACGACGACGAGCAGCTCGGCGGGCCGGACGCCCGGCATCGGGACGAGCGAGGCGTTGATGACGGCGACGCCCTCGCGCGCGGTGGCCATGGCGCGGTCGAGCGAACCGAGGTCGGGCAGGACCTGGATGCGTCCCGGGGGAGCGCCGTACCGCACGAGCACGCCGGCGGCGGCCACGACGAGGCCGACGAGGGTGGGCGCCCACCACGAGCGCGTCACGGCGCGGGCCCCCGCGACGACGGCGGCCGTGAGGCCGACGGCGAGCCAGGTGACCGTCAGCCACCGGCCGGGCTCGATCAGGTGCGACAGGGCGGTGACGGCGGCGCAGGTCGCCACGGCGCACAGGGCGGTGGCGAGCACGCTGCGCGGACCGCGCGGGATGCGGGCGGGTGCGGCGTTCACCGGGCGCTCCCCAGCAGGCGCAGCCAGCACGCGACGACGTCCTCGCCCGGCGCGACGGCGCACGCGCGCCACCCGGCGCGGCGCAGGGCGTTGACCGTGTGCTGCGCCTCCCGCTCGTGCGCCGGGCTCGCGCCGTCGGCGCGCACGACGGCCCATCCCTGGGCGTTGTCGGCGACGTGCGCGAGCGCGGCCCGCGCCCCCGCGCCGAGCGGGCCGAGGACGGCCAGCACGATCTCGCCCCCCGCCTCCGTGGTCTCCAGCAGGTGTGCGGCGGCGAGGAGCTGCGACTCGGCCTCCTCGGGCGAGCGGGGCGCCTCGAGGTCGACGGTCGAGTCGAGCAGGTCGGCACGCGCGGTCGGGCCGGAGCGCGCGTGCAGGAACTCCGTGCCGGCGCCGTCGCGACCACCGAGGAGGCGCACCGGGTGACCGCCCTCGAGCATCGCGATCGCCATGGAGGCGGCGAGCGAGATCGTCCACTCCAGGGCGGCGAGCCGGGCGGGGAGGTCCAGCAGGACGGACACGGGGCGCATGCCGGCCCGCTCGTCGGAGCGGACCATGAGCGCGCCGCGCCGCGCGCTGCTGCGCCAGTGCACGCGCCGCAGGTCGTCGCCCTCGCGGTAGTCGCGCAGCGAGGCGTCGTCGGTGGAGGGCGTGCGCGCGCCGAGGGCGACGCGGTCGGGCTCGCCGACGAGCACGTCGGACGCGGTCGGCAGCGGGACGACCGTGGGCCAGACGACGACCTCGGCGTGGTCCCCGAGCGTCGCGCTCGACCGCGCCACTCCGAAGGGGTCGCTGCGGGTGACGACCAGGGGGCCGAGCTGCCATCGCCCGCGACGGGCGGCCTCGACGGTGTAGGAGACGGTCACGCGCTGCGGGCTGCGGCTGACGCGTGCGCGCAGCGGCCGGCCGCCCGAGAGCTCGGTGGCCGCCTGCTCGGCGAACCGCAGGCCCGCGAGCCGCACCCGGGCCGCGGGGTCGGAGGCGGTGATGCGGACGTCGACGCGTGCCTGCTCCCCGGCGTGCACGGGGTTCGGCCGGGCGTCGCGCGCCACCGCGAGCCGGTGCCGTCCGCGGCCGGGGTCGAGCAGGCCGACCACCACGGCCGCACCGACCGCGAGCAGGACGACGAGCGTGCCGAGCCGCACGAGGTCCACCGCGCCGAGGCCGACGCCGAGCAGGACGAGCGTGACGCCGGCGAGCCCGAGCGCCCAGCCGCGCCGGGTGGGCCGCAGACCCATCAGCCGATGGCGCGTCGGGCGCGCGGGCCGCCGGTGGTGACGGCGGCGGGCACGGGCAGCGGGGTGCGGGCGACGATGTCCCTGACGATGTCGGAGGTGGAGCGGCCCGACAGCCGGGACTCGGTGCTGGGCAGGAGCCGGTGGGCGAGGACGGGCTCCGCGAGCTGCTGCACGTCGTCGGGCAGGACGTGGTCGCGCCCGTCCATCGCGGCGAGCGACTTGGCGGCGCGCAGCAGCTGGATCGCGGCGCGCGGCGACGCGCCCAGGCGCAGGCCGTGGTCCTCGCGCGTCGCGGTGACGAGGTCGACGACGTACCGCTTGACCGCGGGCGCCGCGAACAGGCGGCGGGTGGTGTCGATGAGCCGGCCGACGGCGGCTGCGTCCGTGACGGGCCGCAGCTGGTCGAGCGGGTCGGAGGTCTCCTGCAGGTCGAGCATGTCGAGCTCGGACTCGACGCTCGGGTAGCCGACGGTCAGGCGCGCCATGAACCGGTCGCGCTGCGCCTCGGGCAGGGGGTACGTGCCCTCCATCTCGACGGGGTTCTGGGTGGCGACGACGAGGAACGGCCGCGGCAGGGGGTAGGTGCGCCCGTCGACGGTCGCCTGGGCCTCCTGCATGCACTCCAGCAGGGCGGACTGCGTCTTCGGCGAGGCGCGGTTGATCTCGTCCCCGATGACGACGTGCGCGAAGACGGGCCCGGGCCGGAACTCGAACTCGTGCGTCTGCGCGCGGAAGATGTTGACGCCCGTGAGGTCGCTCGGGAGCAGGTCCGGCGTGAACTGGATGCGGCCGACGGGGCAGTCGATGGTGCGGGCGACCGCCTTCGCGAGCGTCGTCTTGCCGACACCGGGCACGTCCTCGAGCAGCAGGTGGCCCTCGGCCAGCAGCACGGCGAGCGTGACGCGGACGAGCTCGGGCCGCCCGGTCACGACGGACTCGACGCCGGCGCGCATCCGGCCGGTGGTTCGGACGACGTCGTCGAGCTCGCTCGACGACGGCACGGCCTGCAGCATGACGCCTCCCTTGGCGGAACTGGGACGAGCCTAAAGGAATCAGGCCGGGCCTGACCTGGACTCCGTCCCCCACTTCCCTCCACGTGCCCGACGGCCCACCCGGGAGGTGGCACGGGAATCGCGTGGTCCGCCCGGAGTTGTCCGGGTCCGGGTCCGGACGACACGCCCCGGGCGGGTGAACCTCGCGGATTGCCCTCCACTTCCCTCCACCCTCTCTGACCTGCATGTTCACGTCTTCCGACGGGTGAATTCACAGGTCTTTCCGGTGGCAGGTGGAGGGAAGTGGAGTACCGTGGAGGCATCGGGAGAGGCGGGGAGAAGCCCGCGGACGGGACCGGGAAGGAGGCGTGGTGACGCATGAGTCGTCGGCCGGCCTCTTCGGCTCGTCCGCGCCTTTTCTCGGGACGTACACGCCGCGCCTCGACGACAAGGGCCGGCTCATCCTCCCGGCCAAGTTCCGCGGCCAGCTCGCCCCGGGGCTCGTCATGACGCGCGGCCAGGAGCGCTGCCTGTTCCTGCTGCCGATGGACGAGTTCCGTCGGATGCACGACCAGCTCCGGCAGGCGCCCGTGACGAGCAAGCAGGCGCGCGACTACCTGCGCGTCTTCCTGTCCGGCGCGAGCGACGAGCTGCCGGACAAGCAGGGCCGCATCTCGATCCCGCCGGTGCTGCGCAAGTACGCCGGGCTGGACCGGGACGTCGCCGTCATCGGGGCGGGAACCCGCGTCGAGATCTGGGACCTGCAGGCGTGGGAGACGTACCTCGCCGAGCAGGAGGCCGGCTACGCCGACACGGCGGAGGAGGTCTTCCCCAACGGGCCGTTCTGAGCCCGTCCGCCGCGCCGCCCGCACCCGACCACCCCGTCCGCACCCGTCCCTGTCCCGCCCGGCGAGACCTCCCCCCGACAGCTCTGGCGCACTTCCCCGGCGCCAGAGGGTCGGTGGGGGATCTGGTCGGACGGCGGAAGGACCGCCCGACCCACCGCCCCACGCACGCCCCGCCCGGGGCACCGCCGTACCCCGACCCAGCGACCAGAGGCAGGAGGCAGCGATGGACCAGCACGACCTCGGCGACGCGGCCACCCGCCACACGCCGGTGCTCCTGCAGCGCTGCCTGGACCTGCTGGCCCCGGCCCTCGCCGCGGACGGCTCCGTGATGGTCGACTCCACGCTCGGCATGGGCGGTCACACCGAGGGCGTGCTGCGGGCCTTCCCGCACGTGCGCGTCGTCGGGATCGACCGCGACCCGCAGGCGCTCGCGCTCGCCGGCCGGCGGCTCGCGCCGTTCGGCGACCGGTTCACGGGCGTGCACGCCGTGTACGACGAGATCGGCGAGGTCCTCGACGGGCTCGGCATCGACCACGTGCAAGGCGTCCTCATGGACCTGGGCGTGTCGTCGCTGCAGCTCGACGAGCGCGAGCGCGGCTTCTCCTACGCGCACGACGCGCCGCTCGACATGCGGATGGACGCCTCGCGCGGGCAGACCGCCGCGGACGTCGTCAACGGCTACGACGAGCGGGACCTGGCCCGCGTGCTGCGCGTCTACGGCGAGGAGCGCTTCGCGGCGCGGATCGCCCGGTCCGTCGTGCGGGCCCGGGAGAAGGCGCCGCTGACCCGCACGGGCGAGCTCGTCGACCTCGTGCGCGCGAGCATCCCGGCGGCGACCCGCAAGACCGGCGGCCACCCCGCGAAGCGCACGTTCCAGGCGCTGCGGATCGAGGTGAACGGCGAGCTCGAGGTCCTGGAGCGCGCCCTGCCGGCGTCGGTCGAGGCGCTCGCCGTCGGCGGACGCATCGTCGTCGAGGCGTACCACTCGCTCGAGGACCGGCTCGTCAAGCGGACGCTGGCCGCCGGTGCGACGTCCAGCGCGCCGCCGGACCTGCCCGTCGAGCCCGAGACCCACGCGCCGTACCTGCGGCTCGTCACCCGCGGCGCCGAGGAGGCCGACGAGGCCGAGCTCGCCCGCAACCCCCGCGCGCAGTCCGTCCGGCTGCGCGCCGCCGAACGTATCCGACCGACCCCGGACCACCTGCGTGGTCCGCAGCCTGGCAGGAGGGCAGCATGAGCGCTCAGGCGACCGCACGGGTGAGCACCGCCCGTGCCTACCCGGCACCCGCACGACAGCCGGCGGCCGCACCGCGGCTCCGGCTGGTCCGCGCGCCGCAGACCGCACGTACGCGGGTCCCGTTCGTGCTCGCGTGCATGGCGGTGCTGGCCGCCGCGCTGCTCTCGGCCCTCCTGCTCAACACGCAGATGGCCTCGGGCGCCTACGAGAAGTACGGCCTGTCGAACGAGCTGGGCCGGCTCGACCAGGACGCGAAGGACCTCCAGGCGCAGCTCGACCAGAAGGCGTCGCCGGCGCAGGTCGCCGCCGCCGCCCGCGCGCTCGGCATGGTGCCCGCCGACGGCACGGGCTGGGTGCGCGTGTCCGACGGCACCGTCCAGGGGTCGCCGGCCCCGGCCGCAGCAGGCGGATGACGGCGCGCGTCGGCGGGTCGCCGCGGGTCCAGCCGCGACGCCCGCAGACTGGGGGCATGCCCCCGCAGCGCGCCTCGACCTCCGGCTCGCGCCCGGCAGGGACGGCGCGGCCGGCGGCCGCCCGCGCGGGGTCGCGGACCGTGGACGTGCTGCCGCGGCCGCGCGGCGGGGCGGCTCCCGCCCGCCGGCCCGCGGGCGGAGGGCTCACGGGAGGCGGTGGCCCGCGGCGCCCCGCGGGCGTCCAGGCCGGGTCGCGCGGGCGCATGGGCTTCCTCACCGTCCTCGTGCTGGTCGTGCTGCTCGCCTTCGGCGGGCGGCTCGTGTGGGTGCAGGGGATCCGGGGGGACGAGATCGCGGCTCAGGCGCGCCAGCAGCGGCTCTCGTCGTACGAGGTGCTCGGCGCACGCGGCGAGATCACGGACGCCGAGGGCCGCACGCTCGCCGCCTCGGTCGAGCGGTACGACATCGCGGTGAACCAGAAGCAGGTCGGCGAGTTCCGCAGCACCGGCACGCCGGCGGTCCCCGACGGTGCCGCGGGGGTCGCGGAGCGGCTCGCGCCCCTGCTCGGGATGAGCGCCTCCGAGCTCGGCGGGATGCTGGTCGGGGACCGGGACTTCAAGTACATCGCGAAGAACGTCCTGCCCGAGGTCGCGCGCCAGATCCGGGCGCTGCGCCTGCCCGGCATCACGGTCGACAAGGTCGCCGAGCGCGTCTACCCGAACGGCGACCTCGCGGGGAACATCGTCGGGTTCGTCAACTCCAACGGCGTCGGCCTCGAGGGCCTCGAGCGCTCGCTCGACGACCGCCTCACGGGCTCGCCCGGCCTCGAGACGTACGAGCGGGGCCGCAAGGGGCAGCCCATCCCCGGCGGGTACTCCGCGGGCTCGCCCGCGCAGCAGGGCGACTCGGTCCAGCTGACGATCCTGTCCGACCTGCAGTTCAAGGCGCAGGAGGCCCTCGAGGCCGCGGTCGCGTCGACGGGGTCGGAGGGCGGCACCGTCGTCGTCATCGACACGCGGACGGGCGAGGTGCTCGCCCTGGCCGACTCGGGCTCGGTCGACCCGAACAACCCGGGCGAGAGCTCGGGCGGCTCGCTCGCGAGCTCGGTGTCCGACGTGTTCGAGCCCGGCTCGACCGGGAAGGTCATCACGATGGCCGCCGCGCTCGACGCGGGACTCGTCACGCCGCTCACGCAGTTCGAGGTGCCGTACACGTACACGACGGAGAACGGCGAGACGTTCAAGGACTCGCACGAGCACGGCCTGCTGCGCCTGACGACGACGGGCGTCCTCGCCGAGTCGTCGAACACCGGCACCGTGATGATCGGGCAGCAGCTGCCGCAGCAGACGCGCCACGACTACCTCACGCGGTTCGGCTTCGGGTCGCGCACGGGCATCGAGCTGCCGGGGGAGTCGCCGGGCATCCTGCGCTCGTGGGAGACGTGGGACAGCTGGGACCGGCGCTCCAAGTTCGCGGTCCTGTTCGGCCAGGCCGTGTCGGTGACCGCGATCCAGGCGACGCAGGTGTTCGCGACGATCGCGAACGGCGGCGTGCGCGTGCAGCCCCACATCATCAAGGGCTGGACCTCCGCCGACGGCACCTACACCCCGGCGCCCGCCCCCGCGACGACCCAGGTCGTCTCCCCGCAGACGGCCGCGACCGTGCTCAGCATGATGGAGAGCGTGGTCGACGACGGCACGGGCAGCGGGGCGGCGATCCCCGGGTACCGCGTCGCAGGCAAGACGGGGACCGCGCAGAACTGGGTCAACGGCCGCCAGGGCATCACGGCGTCGTTCATCGGGGTCGCCCCGGTCGACTCCCCGCGCATCGCCGTGAGCGTCGTGCTGCACAACCCGAAGACGTCGATCTACGGCGGCACGGTCGCCGCGCCGGTCTTCAGCGACGTCGCCGGGTTCGCCCTCGGGGAGCTCGGCGTGCCCCCGTCGGGGAGCGCTCCGCAGCTGTTCCCGACGACGTGGTGAGCGCACCCGGCGCCGACCCGCGCCGAGCGTGGGGCCCCTCCGACCGGGGTAGATTCTCCCCATGACGTCGCCGGCCCGGATGCGCCCCCAGCATCCCCCGACCCACCGGCTCGCCGACGTCGTGGAGACGTTCGCGCTGAGCCCGGACCGGCCGCTCGACGCGGCGCTCGTGACCACCGGGGTGACCGTCGCGTCCACGGACGTCGCTCCCGGCGACCTGTTCGTCGCGGTGCCCGGCATGCGCGTGCACGGGGCGACCTACGCGGCACAGGCGGTCGACGCCGGCGCGGTCGCGGTCGTGACCGACGCGGCGGGCGCGGAGCTCGCGGGCGACCTGGGCGTGCCCGTGCTCGTGGCCCCGGACCCGCGTGACCTGGCCGGCCCGCTGGCCGCGCACGTGCTGGACGAGCCGGCGCGCGGGCTCGTCACGGTCGGCGTCACGGGGACCAACGGCAAGACGACGACCACCTACTTCGTGGACGCCGCGCTGCGCGCCGCGCACCGCACCACCGCGGTACTCGGGACCGTCGAGCTGCGGGTCGGCGACGAGGCGGTCGAGAGCCCCCGCACGACGGTCGAGGCACCGGCCCTGCAGGGCATCCTCGCGCTGGCCCGCGAGCGGGGAGCCGGCGCGGTCGCGATGGAGGTCTCGTCGCACGCGCTCGCGCTCGGCCGCGTGCGCGGGCTCACGTTCGACGTCGTCGGCTTCACCAACCTGCAGCGTGACCACCTCGACTTCCACGGCGACATGGAGGGGTACTTCCGGGACAAGGCGCGGCTGTTCGCGCCCGAGCAGGCGCGGCGCGGGGTCGTCGTGGTCGACGACGAGTGGGGCCGACGCCTCGCCGCGACGTCGCCCGTCCCGGTCGAGACGGTCGCGACGCACGTCGGCGACCCGCACGGCGCGGACGCCGACTGGGCGGTCGTCGCCGCGGACATCGGCCTCGACGGCGTGGGCTCCACGTTCACGCTGCGCGGTCCGGACGGCACCGAGCACGCCGCCGCGAGCCCGCTGCCCGGCCTGGTCAACGTCTCCAACGCGGCGCTGGCGATCGTGCTCGCGCACACCGCCGGGGTCGACCTCGCAACGGCCGTCGACGCGGTCGCGCACGCGCACGAGATCCCGGGCCGCATGGAGCGTGTCGTCGAGCGCGGCGACGGCCTCCCGCTGTGCCTCGTCGACTACGCGCACACGCCCGACGCCCTGGTGCTCGCGCTCGAGGCGGTGCGCCCCATCACGCCCGGCCGGCTGATCCTCGTCTTCGGCTCCGACGGCGACCGGGACCAGGGCAAGCGCCCGATCATGGGCCAGATCGCCGCCCGGCTCGCGGACGTGCTCGTCGTGACCGACGAGAACCCGCGCTCGGAGGACCCCGCCGTCATCCGCGCCGCGATCCTCGAGGGCGTGCGCGCGGAGCGCCCGTCCGGCACCGACGTGCACGAGGCGACGAGCCGCGCCCAGGCCATCCGCGACGCCCTCGCCCTCGCGACCGACCAGGACACGGTCATCGTCACGGGCAAGGGCCACGAACCGACACAGGAGATCGCCGGGGTGTTCCACCGGTACAACGACCGAGACGTCTTCCTCGCCGCCGCCGCGGCGCACACGCCGGACCACGCACGGGCGGAGCAGCACGCGTGATCGCGCTCACCGCGGCCGAGATCGCGGCCGCGACCGGCGGAGTGCTGCGTGCCGAGCCGGACGTCGACCCGCACGGCCTCGTCGTGGCCGGTGCGGTCGTCACCGACTCCCGCGAGGTCGAGCCCGGCGGGCTGTTCGTCGCGCTCCCGGGCGAGCACGTCGACGGGCACGACTACGCGCCGGGCGCCGTCGCGGCGGGAGCCGCGCTCGTCCTCGGCGCGCGGGAGCTCACCGGCGCGGACGGCCGGCTGCTGCCCGTCGTCGTCGTGCCCGACGTCGAGCGGGCCCTGGGGGACCTCGCGCGCGAGGTGCTCGTCCGGCTGCGCGCCGCGTCGCTCGAGCCGGGTGGCCCCGGTCTGCGCGTCGTCGGGATCACCGGCTCCGTCGGCAAGACGACCACCAAGGACCTGCTCGCGCAGCTCTGCGGCTCGGCGGGGCCGACCGTGGCGCCCGTGCGCTCGTTCAACAACGAGATCGGGCTGCCCCTGACGGTGCTCCGCGCCGACGAGAGCACGCGGTTCCTCGTCCTGGAGATGGGCGCGAGCGGACCGGGGCACCTCACCTACCTCACCGACATCGCGCCGCCCGACGTCGCGGTCGTCCTCGTCGTGGGGCACGCGCACCTCGGCGGGTTCGGCGGGATCGAGGCGGTCGCGACCGCCAAGAGCGAGATCGTCCAGGGGCTGCTGCCCGACGGCGTCGCCGTGCTCAACGCCGACGACCCGCGCGTGCTCGCGATGCGCGCGCTCGCGCCCGGGGACGTCGTCACCTTCGGCGCGTCGACCGGCGCGCAGGTGCGCGCGCACGACGTCGTGGTGGACCGGTCCGGGCGCGCACGCTTCGTCCTCGAGGCGCGCGACGGCGCCGGCAGCCGGACCGTGCCGGTCGAGCTGCGGCTCGTGGGGGAGCACCACGTGCACAACGCGCTCGCCGCCGCAGCCACCGGTCTCGCGGTGGGTCTCACGCTCGACGAGGTCGCGGTCGGGCTCGGCGCCGCGGACGCGCTCAGCCCGCACCGGATGCACGTCGTCGAGCGGCCGGACGGCGTGACCGTGATCGACGACTCCTACAACGCGAACCCCGACTCGATGCGCGCCGCGCTCAAGGCGCTCGCCGTGCTCGCGGGGCGCGACCGGCGGTCCGTCGCGGTGCTCGGCGAGATGCTCGAGCTCGGCGACGAGGCGCGCGAGGCGCACGACGCCATCGGTCGGCTCGTGGTGCGGCTGAACGTCGGACTGACCGTGGTGGTCGGCGAGGGGGCGCGGGCGATCCGCGACGGCGCCAACCACGAGGGGTCGTGGGGCGACGAGGTCGTGCTCGCGGACGACCTCGAGACCGCCGCGCGGTTCCTCGACGAGGAGCTGCGGCCCGGCGACGTCGTGCTCGTGAAGTCGTCGTACGGTGCCGGGCTGTGGCAGCTCGGCGACCTGCTGGTCGGCGAGGTCGCGCAGTGATCGCGGTCCTCATCGCCGGTGGGCTCTCGATGCTCATCGCGCTGCTCGGCACGCCGCTGTTCATCCGCTTCCTCGTCGCGCGGCAGTACGGCCAGTTCATCCGTCAGGACGGTCCGACCGCGCACTACACCAAGCGTGGGACGCCGACGATGGGCGGTGTCGTCATCATCGGCGCCACGCTGCTCGGCTGGCTCGGCGCGCAGATCGCGACGGGCACGCTCCCGACCGCGTCGGCCCTGCTTGTGCTGTTCCTCATGACCGGGCTCGGCGTCGTCGGGTTCCTCGACGACTACATCAAGATCTCCCGCCAGCGCAGCCTCGGGCTCAAGGCGCGGTGGAAGATCGTCGGCCAGGGCCTGGTGGGCGTGACCTTCGCGGTCGCGGCGCTGCAGTTCCCGAACGAGAAGTTCCGCACGCCGGCGTCGACGCACATCTCGTTCATCCGTGACACGAACGTCGACCTGGCGTTCGCGGGCGCGACCGTCGGGCTCATCCTGTTCGTCGTCTGGGCGAACTTCCTCATCACCGCCTGGTCCAACGCCGTGAACCTCACGGACGGGCTCGACGGGCTCGCGACCGGCGTCTCGCTCATCGTGTTCGGCGCGTACGTCGTCGTCGGCGTGTGGCAGAACAACCAGAGCTGCCAGAACATCCTGACGGCCGGACCGAGCTGCTACGAGACGCGGGACCCGATGTCGCTCGCGGTCGTGGCGGCCGCGATCACCGGCGCGTGCTTCGGGTTCCTCTGGTGGAACGCGAGCCCCGCGAAGATCTTCATGGGCGACACGGGGTCGCTGGCCCTCGGCGGCGCGCTCGCCGGGCTGTCGATCCTGTCCCGCACGGAGATCCTCGCGGCGATCATCGGCGGCCTGTTCGTGCTCGTCGTGCTGTCCGACGTGATCCAGATCGGCTTCTTCCGGATGACGGGGAAACGCGTCTTCAAGATGGCGCCGCTGCACCACCACTTCGAGCTGTCCGGGTGGGGCGAGGTCACCATCGTCATCCGGTTCTGGCTCATCGCCGGGCTCTTCGTCGCCCTCGGCGTCGGCATCTTCTACGCCGAGTGGGTGGCCGGCTAGGTGGCTGCGCTCGACCTGGACGGTGCGCGCGTCGTCGTCGCCGGGATGGGGGTCACCGGCCGCGCCGCGGCGGAGGTGCTCGCGGCCCGCGGTGCTCGCGTCGTGCCCGTCGACGACACCGCGGGCGACGTCCTGTCCACCGAGGAGCTCCTCGCCGGGACCGTGCTCGACCGCACCGACCTCGTCGTCGTCTCCCCGGGCCTCGCGCCGCACCACCCGCTGCTGCGCGCGTGCGCCGCGCGCGGGCTGACGGTGTGGAGCGAGGTCGAGCTCGCGTGGCGCGTCCGCGTGCCCACGGCCTCCGGCGAGCCCGCCCCGTGGCTCGCCGTGACCGGGACCAACGGCAAGACGACCACCGTCGGGATGCTCGAGTCGGTGCTGCGCGCCGCGGGCCGCGACGCCGTCGCGGTCGGCAACGTCGGCACGCCCGTCGTGCTGGCCGCGACCGACCCCGCGCGCGACGTCCTGGCCGTCGAGCTGTCGAGCTTCCAGCTGCACCACACCTCGAGCATGTCCGCGCAGGCCGCCGCGGTGCTCAACGTCGCACCCGACCACCTGGACTGGCACGGCTCCATGGAGGCCTACGCGGCCGCGAAGGGCCGGGTCTTCGAGCACGCGCAGGTCGCGTGCGTGTACAACGCCGCGGACCCCATGACCGAGCACCTGGTGCGCGAGGCGGACGTCGTGGACGGGTGCGTCGCGGTCGGCTTCACGACCGGCACGCCGTCGGTCGGGCAGGTGGGCCTCGTCGAGGACGTCCTGGTCGACCGCGGCTTCGCGCGCCTGCGGCACACGCACGCCGCGGAGCTCGGCACGCTCGCCGACCTGCACCGCCTGGCCGGCCCGGACGGCGCCGTGCCGCCGCACGTCGTCGCCGACGCTCTCGCCGCGGCCGCGCTCGCGCTCGCGCACGGCGTGGAGCCGGAGGCGGTGCGCGACGGGCTCCGTGCCTACGCGCCCGGCTCGCACCGCATCGCGCCCGTCGCCGTCCTCGACGGCGTCGCCTACGTCGACGACTCCAAGGCCACCAACGCGCACGCCGCGGCTGCGTCCCTCGCGTCGTTCGGACCCGGCAGCGTCGTGTGGGTCGCCGGCGGGCTCGCGAAGGGGGCGACGTTCGACGAGCTCGTCGCGAGCCGGCGCGACCGGCTGCGGGCCGTCGTCCTCATCGGCGTCGACCGCGCGCCGCTGCGGGAGGCACTTGCCCGACACGCTCCGGACGTCCCGGTCGTCGAGGTGGACGCCGGTGACACTGGGTCGGTGATGACCCGCGCCGTGCACGAGGCCCGACGGCTCGCGGCGGGTGCCCCGGCCGGGCCCGCCACCGTCCTGCTCGCGCCCGCGTGCGCCTCGATGGACCAGTTCGCGTCGTACGCCGACCGCGGCGAGCGGTTCGCGGCCGCCGTGCGGGCGCTGCGCGAGGACGCCTGAGCCATGGCCGACCTGCACGTCACCTCCCGCGGCACGCCGCGCCCCGTGCCCGCGCCGTCCCCCGCGGACACCGAGCCGCGCACCTCGGTGCTCGGGCAGTGGAACAGCGCCGTCACGAGCTACTACGTGCTCATCGGGACCACCGCGCTGCTGCTCGTCATCGGGCTCGTCATGGTCCTGTCGAGCTCGAGCGTCGAGTCGCTCGACGAGGGCAACTCGCCGTACGCCGTCTTCTTCGACCAGGCGAAGTACGCGCTGATCGGCCTGCCGGCCCTGCTCGTGCTCGCGCGCGTGCCCGCTCGCTTCCTGCAGGCCGTCGCGTGGCCCGTGCTGGGCGTCGCGATCGTCTTCCAGCTGCTCGTGTTCGTCCCCGGCCTCGGGTGCGGCGCGGGCGGGAACCAGAACTGGGTGTGCGTGGGTGGCTTCTCGGCGCAGCCCTCGGAGGCGATCAAGCTCGCGCTCGCGGTGTGGCTCGGCGCGGTCCTCGCGCGCAAGCTCCCGCTGCTGCGGGAGTGGAAGCACGCGCTGATCCCGGCGGTCCCGGTGGCGGGCGTCGCGGTGCTCGTGGTGCTCGCCGGGCACGACCTCGGCACCGCGCTCGTCCTGCTGCTCCTCGTCTCGGGCGCGATGTTCGTCGCGGGCGTCCCGCTGCGGATCTTCGGGGTGGCCGCCGTCCTCGGCGCCGGGGTCGCGGCGGTCCTCACCGTGACGAGCGACAACCGGACGGCGCGCATCATGTCGTGGCTGTCGGCCGACTGCGACGCGAGCAGCGCGTGCTACCAGACGCTGCACGGGGGCTGGGGACTGGCCAGCGGCGGCTGGGGCGGCCTCGGGCTGGGGGAGAGCCGCGAGAAGTGGTCCTACCTGCCCGCGGCCCACAACGACTTCATCTTCGCGATCATCGGTGAGGAGCTGGGACTGATCGGCACGCTGCTCGTCCTCGGACTGTTCGGACTCATGGCCCTGGCTATGGTGCGCGTGATCCGACGCCACCCCGACCCGTTCGTCCGCGTGACGACGGGCGCGATCCTGTGCTGGATCATCGGCCAGGCGCTCGTCAACGTCGCGGTCGTCATCGGCCTCGCGCCCGTCATCGGGCTGCCGCTGCCGCTGGTGTCCGCGGGCGGGTCCGCGCTCATCATGACGATGGCCGCGCTCGGCGTCGTCATCTCGTTCGCGCGGTCCGAGCCGGGTGCCGCCGAGGCGCTCGCGGCCCGCGCCGGGGTCGTGCGCCGCTCGCTCGCGGTCGTGGGGCGGACCCGTGGCTGACGCCGGGGCCGTCCTGCTCGCCGGCGGCGGCACCGCCGGTCACGTCAACCCGCTGCTCGCGGTCGCCGACGCGCTGCGTGCCCGCCGGCCCGGCGTCGGCCTGCGGGTCCTCGGCACCGCCGAGGGCCTCGAGTCCACGCTCGTGCCGCAGCACGGCCTGACGCTCGACGTCGTCCCGCGCGTGCCGCTTCCCCGGCGTCCCTCGGGCGACATGCTGCGGCTTCCCACGCGCCTGCGCGCCGCGGTCCAGGCCGCGGAGGACGCGATCGACGCGGGCGGTGCCCAGGTGGTCGTCGGGTTCGGCGGCTACGTGAGCACGCCCGCCTACCTCGCGGCGCGCCGCCGCGGGATCCCCGTCGTGGTGCACGAGCAGAACGCCCGGCCGGGACTCGCGAACCGGCTCGGGTCGCGGTGGGCCGCCGAGGTCGCGGTGACCTTCCCCGGCACGGTGCTGCCCGGCGCGCAGGTCACCGGCCTGCCGCTGCGCGCGGCGGTCGCCGACCTGCTGACGCGCCGCGACGCGGACGCGGCCGGGGTGCGCCGTGAGGCCGCCGACCTCCTCGGTCTCGCCGCGGACCGGCCCACGCTGCTCGTCTCGGGCGGCTCGCTGGGCGCCGTGAGCGTCAACACGGCCGTGGTGGGCGCGGCGGCCGCGCTGCTCGACGGCGGCGCGCAGGTGCTGCACCTGACGGGCCGCGGCAAGGCCGACGCGGTGCGCGAGGCACTCACCTCCGTCGAGGGGGCCGAGCGGTACCAGGTGCGCGAGTACCTCGCCGACATGCACCTGGCGCTCGCGGTCGCCGACGTCGCGCTGGGTCGCGCCGGTGCCGGCACGGTGTGCGAGCTCGCCGCGCTCGGGATCCCGGCCGTCTACGTCCCGCTGCCCGTCGGCAACGGCGAGCAGCGCCTCAACGCCGCGCCCGTCGTCGAGGCGGGCGGCGGCGTGCTCGTCGACGACGCGGACCTCACGCCCGCATGGGTGGGCGAGCACGTGCCGCGCCTGCTGGTCGGGCCGGGGGCCGAGCAGGAGCGCGCGCGCATGGGTGCTGCGGCCGCGACGGTCGGGGTCCGCGACGCCGCGGACCGCGTCGCGGCGCTCGTCGAGCGGCACCTGCCCGGGGGCACGGCATGACCGGCGTGCACGAGCTGGGCCGTGTCCACCTCGTCGGCGTGGGTGGTGCCGGGATGTCCGCGGTCGCCGCGCTGCTCGCCGCCCGCGGCCTCGACGTGCGCGGTTCCGACGCGGCCGACGGGCCCGCGCTGCCGGGCCTGCGCGCCGCGGGAGTGCGTGTGCACGTGGGGCACGACGCGGAGCACGTCGCCGATGCCGACACGCTCGTCGTGTCGTCGGCGGTGCGGGAGTCCAACCCCGAGCTCGCCGCCGCCCGCGCCCGGGGGCTGCGCGTGCTGCACCGGTCCGAGGCGCTCGCTGCTCTCATGGCGGACCGGGACGCGGTCGCGGTCGCCGGTGCGCACGGCAAGACGACGACGTCGGCGATGGCGGCCACGGCGCTGCTGCACGCGGGCGCGGACCCGTCGTTCGCCATCGGGGGAACCGTCCTCACCGTGGACGGTGCGCTCGGCGGGAGCCGGGACGGCCGGGGACCGGCGTTCGTGGCGGAGGCCGACGAGTCCGACGGGTCCTTCCTCGCCTACGAGCCCCTCGTGGCCGTGGTGACGAACGTCGAGCCGGACCACCTCGACCACTACGGCTCGCGCGAGGCGTTCGAGGACGCGTTCGTGGCGTTCGTGCGCCGCGTGCGGCCGGGCGGCGTCCTGGTCGCGTGCGCGGACGACGAGGGCGCGGCGCGCCTGGTCGAGACCGCAGCCGCGGACCTCGCCGCGGCCGGCGTGCGCGTCGTCACGTACGGGCGGTCCGCGGGCGCGGAGGTCCGCGTGGGCGAGCAGCGTCCCGCGGACGGCGGCTGGGACGTCGACCTCACGACGGACGCCACGACCGTGACCGTGCACCTCGCGGTCCCGGGCACCCACAACGCGCTCGACGCCGCCGCCGCGTGGGCCGCGGTGCGGGCTCTCGGGATCCCGGCCGAGGAGGCCGCGCGCGCCCTGGGGGCGTTCCGCGGCACGGGCCGCCGGTTCGAGGACCGCGGCACCGCGGGCGGCGTGCGCGTGGTCGACGACTACGCGCACCACCCGACCGAGGTCGCCGCCCTCCTGCGCGCGGCCCGCACGGTCGCGGGCGACGGCCGGGTGCTCGTGCTCTTCCAGCCGCACCTCTACTCCCGCACCCGCACGTTCGCGCGCGAGTTCGGTGCCGCCCTCGACCTCGCGGACGTCGCGGTCGTGACCGACGTGTACGCGGCCCGCGAGGACCCGGACCCGTCGGTGACGGGGGCGCTGCTCGTCGAGCACGTGCCGACGCCTGGCAGGGCGACGTTCGTCGCGGACCGCGTGGACGCGGCGCGGGCCGTCGCCGCGGCGGCCCGGCCGGGCGACCTGCTCCTGACCGTCGGCGCGGGGGACGTGACGGCGCTGGCCCCGGTGGTGCTCGAGGCGCTCGCGGCGCGAGCGGCGGACCAGGGCGCGCCGTGAGCCCGTCGCGGCCGCCGCGCCCCCGTCCGGCCGCGGCACGACCGCGGCCGGACGCGCCGCGTCGACCGGCACCGCAGCAGGCGGCGCCGTCGGCAGCCCCGCCGACGACCGGGCCGGTCCCGACGGCGCAGCCGCACGCCCCCGAGACGCCTGCGGGCGAGTCGCCCACGCCGTTCGGCCGTGCGGTGACGACCTACACCGCCGGCTCGCGCACGCTGGCCAGTCGTGGCGGGCCGGTCGCGCCGCCTGTGGTCTCGCCGACGTCGGTCGCGCGGTTCGAGGAGCGGGCGCGGGCACGCCGGACCGTGGCGCGGCGCAAGGCGGCGGGGATCGCCGGCGGCGTCGTGGTGAGCGGGGCGCTCGGGTGGTTGCTGCTGCTGTCGCCCGTGCTCGCGCTCGAGCCGGGCGAGGTGCGGGTCGAGGGGGCCGGGACCGTCGTGGCGGTCGACCAGGTGCTCGCGACCGTGGGCGCCCACACGGGGACGCCGCTGCCGCGGCTCGACACCGTGGGGCTGCGGGACGAGGTGCTCGAGGTGCCCGGCGTGCGCGAGGCGCGCGTGACGCGCGCGTGGCCGCACGGGCTGCTCGTCGTGCTCGTCGCGCGCGAGCCTGTCGTCGCGGTGCCCGAGGAGGGCGGCGCGGGCTTCGCGCTGCTCGACATGGAGGGCGTGCAGGTGGGCCGGGTCGAGGCGGCGCCCGAGGGCCTGCCGGTCGCGGACGTGCCGGTCGGCGAGGCGCGCACGCTGCGGGCTGTGCTCGACGTCCTGGAGCAGCTGCCGCCCGAGCTGCTCGCGCAGGTGCAGGGCGTCTCGGCGCGGACGCAGGACACGGTGACGATGCAGCTGCGCGACGGTGTGCGGGTCGACTGGGGGTCCGCAGCCGAGACGCCGCTGAAGATCGCGGTGCTCTCGACGCTGCGCTCGTCGGGCGCGGCGGCCGGTGCGACCGTCATCGACGTGTCGGCGCCCCGCCTCCCGATCACCCGCTGACGGCACGGGAGGGCGACGTGAGGCAGCGCGTCCCGCGACACGCGGCGTGGCTCGTTGAACCGGGGGCGTGCGGCACCTAGCGTCACGCACTGACAGCGCACCTGACATAACTCTAACCCTCAACCTGAACCTGAAGGTTGAACCCCGGCCGCGGCGTGTCGCGGCCGACCTCGCGGGCAGCACCCCGCGACCGGCTCGGAACGAGAGGCACCCACCGTGGCAGCTCCGCAGAACTACCTGGCGGTCATCAAGGTCGTCGGCATCGGCGGCGGCGGCGTCAACGCCGTGAACCGCATGATCGAGGTCGGCCTCAAGGGTGTCGAGTTCATCGCCGTCAACACCGACGCCCAGGCCCTGCTCATGTCCGACGCGGACGTGAAGCTCGACGTCGGCCGCGAGCTCACGCGCGGCCTCGGCGCCGGCGCGGACCCCGAGGTCGGCAAGAAGGCCGCCGAGGACCACGCGGAGGAGATCGAGGACGTCCTGCGCGGCGCCGACATGGTCTTCGTCACCGCGGGCGAGGGCGGCGGCACGGGCACGGGCGGCGCGCCCGTGGTCGCGCGCATCGCCCGCTCGCTCGGCGCCCTCACCATCGGCGTCGTCACGCGGCCGTTCACGTTCGAGGGCCGTCGTCGCTCGGTGCAGGCCGACACGGGCATCGAGGCGCTCCGCGCCGAGGTCGACACGCTCATCGTCATCCCGAACGACCGCCTGCTGTCGATCTCCGACCGCTCGGTCTCGGTCCTCGACGCCTTCCACTCCGCCGACCAGGTGCTGCTGTCCGGCGTCCAGGGCATCACCGACCTCATCACCACGCCCGGCCTCATCAACCTCGACTTCGCCGACGTGAAGTCCGTCATGCAGGGCGCCGGCTCGGCGCTCATGGGCATCGGGTTCGCGCGCGGCGAGGACCGCGCCGTGCAGGCCGCCGAGATGGCGATCTCCTCGCCGCTGCTCGAGGCGTCGATCGACGGTGCCCACGGCGTCCTGCTGTCGATCCAGGGCGGCTCCGACCTCGGCCTGTTCGAGATCAACGAGGCCGCACGCCTCGTGCAGGAGGCCGCGCACCCCGAGGCGAACATCATCTTCGGCGCGGTCATCGACGACGCCCTCGGCGACGAGGTGCGTGTCACGGTCATCGCCGCGGGCTTCGACGGCGGCGGCCCGGTCGTGCGGCGTGACGCACGCGCGCTCGGCCAGGTGAGCGGCGCGTCGGTGCGGCAGGTCCCGAGCGTGCCGACGCTGCCGACGCCGCGCCCGGTCGTGGACCCCGAGGACGACGTCCTGCCCGTGGGGTCGTACGGGACGCCGCGGCCCGCCGCCGTCCCGCAGCAGCACGAGGTGCCCGCGTTCCTGTCGACCGAGGCGGAGCCGACGCCGGTGACCGGGGCGCTCGAGGTGCCGCGCATCTTCACCGAGGACGCGTCGCGGCGGGAGCGCGAGGAGCTCGACGTCCCCGACTTCCTCAAGTAGTGCAGGACTCCGGTCCCGGCGTCGTCGTCGTGGACCTCGGCCCGGGGGTCCGGGCCGGGTTCACGACGCGGACGGGCGGCACGAGCCGCGCGCCGTACGGGACGCTCAACCTCGGGGCGGGCGTCGGCGACGACCCGCAGGCCGTGGCCGGCAACCGCCGCCGCGTGGGGGCATGGCTCGGTGGGCCCGTCGCGTTTGGCACGCAGGTGCACGGCCGGGACGTCGCCGTGCTGCACGAGGTCGACGACGACCCGCTCGCGACGGTCGGCGAGGTCGACGCGCTCGTCGGCGCACAGCCGGGCGTCGGGGTCGGCGTGCTGGTCGCCGACTGCGTGCCGGTCCTGCTCGCGGACGCGGAGGCCGGGCTCGTCGCCGCGGTGCACGCGGGTCGCCGCGGGCTGGCGGCCGGCGTCGTGCAGTCGACCGTCGAGCGGCTCGTCGCGCTCGGTGCGCGCACCTCGCGGCTGCGGGCCGCGATCGGCCCCGCGATCGCCGGCGCGTCGTACGAGGTGCCGGTGGAGCTGCGCGACGAGGTCGCCCGGCTCGTGCCCGAGTGTGCGGCGCGGACGGCGTGGGGCACGCCCGCGCTCGACCTCCCGGCGGGCGTCGAGGCCGTCCTGGGCCGCGCGGGGGTGGGGCGCGTGACGCGTGTGGCGCGCGACACGTACGCCGATCCCGACCTCTTCTCCTACCGCCGCGACGGCCGGACGGGGCGGTTCGCCGGGGTCGTCCGGATCCTGGCGTGACCAGCACGGGCACACGTGCAGATGCGAGTCGCGTGTCGCGGGCGTGTCGCGGTGGCGGTCCTGGCCACGGTTGCTAGCGTGACCGTCGGAGGGGAGCCCGCTGCACCTCGACGCCGGTCCACCGGCCTCGGGAGGCGGGCGCCGGGAGGACCGGAGAAGTCCGGGGAGGGAGCCAGGCGATGGCCGGAGCGCTGCGCAAGACGATGCTGTACCTCGGCCTGGCCGACGACCGGTCCGAGCACGAGGAGTACCTCGAGGACCTCGACGCAGGAGATGTCGCCGTGGAGCACGAGTACGAGGCCCAGGTCACCCCGCTGCACCGTCCGGCACCGCGCACGCCCGCGCCCGTGCCCCAGCCGGCCCCGCTGGCCGGGGACCTGCGGCGGATCACGACGATCCACCCGCGCTCGTACAACGACGCGCGCAAGATCGGCGAGGCGTTCCGTGAGGGCACGCCGGTGATCATGAACCTGACGGACATGGACGACGCCGACGCCAAGCGTCTCGTCGACTTCTCCGCCGGCCTGATCTTCGGCCTGCACGGAGCGATCGAGCGCGTGACGAGCAAGGTGTTCCTGCTGTCGCCCGCGCACGTCGAGGTGGCCGGCGACACGCCGGTGCCCGAGCAGGTCGGTCGGTCCGGCTTCTACAACCAGAGCTGACGTGCGCCTGATCTTCAGCGTCCTGTACCTGGTCGTCCTGGCGTTCTTCCTGCTGCTGCTCGTCCGGCTCGTGCTGGACTGGGTCCAGTTCTTCGCGCGCGACTGGCGCCCTCGGGGGCCCGCGCTCGTGATCGCGGAGGCGACGTACACCGTCACCGACCCGCCGCTGAAGGCGCTGCGCCGGGTCCTGCCGCCCATCGGGATCGGCTCGATCCGGCTCGACCTGGCCTTCCTGGTCCTGGTCCTGGGCTGCTCCCTCCTCATGGCGCTGCTGAGCCGCCTTTCCGCATGATGACCCTCCCCGAGGCCCGTCCGGGCCGGGTTCTCGCACCCGGTCCGGCCGTGTGTCGGGGGACGTGCCCCCGTGGCAATCTCCGCTACGGTGGCCCGAGGCGGTCGGTCGACCGCCACGGCCCGACCGAGCTCGACCGACAGAGGTGACGACGATGGCACTGCTGACCGCAGACGACGTCCTGAACAAGAAGTTCCAGGCGACGAAGTTCCGCGAGGGGTACGACCAGGACGAGGTCGACGACTTCCTGGACGAGGTCGTCAACACCCTGCGCGAGCTGCAGAACGAGAACGAGGACCTCAAGACGAAGCTCGCCGCGGCGGAGCGCCGCATCGCCGAGCTGAGCCGCGCGGGCGCCCAGCAGGCCGCCCCGGCCCCCAAGCCCGAGCCGGTCCCCGAGCTCGTCAAGCCGCAGCCGGCGCCGGTCGTCGCGCCCGTCCCGGTCGCCGCGCCGCAGCGTCCGAGCGAGCCCGAGTCCGCGACGGGCATGCTCGCGCTGGCGCAGAAGCTGCACGACGACTACGTCCGCAGCGGCCAGGAGGAGTCGGACCGCCTGGTCAACGAGGCGAAGACGCAGGCCAACCGCATCGTCCGCGAGGCCGAGGAGACGTCCCAGCGGACGCTCGGCCAGCTCGAGCAGGAGCGGTCGCTCCTCGAGCGCAAGATCGACGAGCTGCGCGTGTTCGAGCGCGACTACCGCACCCGGCTCAAGAGCTACCTCGAGAACCTCCTCGGTGACCTCGACAACCGGGGCAACGCCCTGCCGCCGCGCTCCGGTCAGGCGCAGCCGGTGGGCGACGGCCAGAACATCTGACCCAGGGCGGCGCCGGGCCGCGTCGCCACAGGTCACCAGCACCACGCACGACCGCACCACGCCGGGTTTCACCCGGCGTGGTGTGTTGTGTCATGACGTTCCCACGCATAAAGTCGCGTGACTTTCGAGGACAGGGGGGACCTGGACGTGGCAATCAACGACGCACTCAGCGACGTCGCGGACGACACGAAGGACCTGGGCAAGCTCGTCAAGCAGTTCCCCGTCCGGGACGGCGAGACGCCGTGGACGGCGAGCGAGGTCAAGGAGATCGCCGAGGAGCTGACGGCCGACATCGACCGTCTCACCGGCGAGCTCGCCGCGGCCGACGCCGAGCTGTCGGACCTGCTGCGCAACTCGGGCGACGGCGCGGGGGACGACCAGGCCGACTCCGGCTCGTCGGCTCTCGAGCGTGAGCAGGAGCTGACCCTCGTCAACAACACGCGGGACCTGCTCGCGCAGACGCAGCGTGCGCTCGGACGCATCTCGGCCGGCACCTTCGGGACCTGCGAGTCGTGCGGCCGGGCGATCGGCAAGGCGCGCGTGCAGGCGTTCCCGCGCGCGACGCTGTGCGTCGAGTGCAAGCAGCGCGAGGAGCGTCGCTGACGCACCCGTAGACTCCAGCGGTGCCTTCCACGAGTCCCGAACACGTCGCGCCCGCGACCTCACCGGCGCGGCGGCGTCGCCTCCTGACGACGCTCGTCGTGATCGCCGTCGGCGTGCTGCTGGTCGACCAGGCGTCGAAGTGGTGGGCGCTCGCGTCGCTCGAGGAGGGTGTCCGGCGAGACCTCGTCGGCGACCTGCTGGGTCTGCAGCTCGTGTTCAACCCGGGTGCGGCGCTGTCGATCGCGACCGGCATGACGTGGGTCCTCACGCTGGTCGCCACGGTCGTGGTGGTCGTCGTGATCCGGGCGGCGAGCCGCATCGGCTCCACGCTGTGGGCGGTCGCGCTGGGGCTGCTGCTCGGTGGCGCCGTCGGCAACCTCGTCGACCGGTTCGCGCGGGAGCCAGGCTTCGCACGCGGTCACGTCGTCGACTTCATCGCGTACCTCGACTGGTTCGTCGGCAACGTCGCCGACATCGCGATCGTGGGGGCGGCGGTGCTCATCGTGCTGCTCGCTGCGCGCGGGGTGCGGCTCGACGGTTCGCGCGACGCGGACCACGCGCGGCAGGAGGAGGCGGACGCCGGTCCCGCCGACGAGGTGGACGCCGACGAGCGGGTGGAGCGTCCCGGTGCCTGAGGTCCGCGCCCTGCCCGTGCCCGACGGCCTCGCGGGCGAACGGGTCGACGCGGCCCTCGCCCGGCTGCTCGGCCTGTCCCGCACGCGGGCGGCGGAGATCGCCGCCGACGGAGGCGTGCGCGTCGACGGCCGCGAGGTCGGCAAGTCCGACCGGCTCCTCGCGGGCGGCTGGCTCGAGGTCGAGATCCCGGACCCGCAGGGGCCCGCGGCGCCCGTGGTCGTGCCGGAGCCCGTGCCGGGGATGCGCATCGTGCACGACGACGACGACGTGGTCGTCGTCGACAAGCCGGTCGGGGTCGCCGCGCACCCGTCGCCGGGCTGGACCGGGCCGACGGTCGTCGGCGCGCTCGCCGCCGCGGGGTACCGGATCTCGACGTCCGGTGCGGCCGAGCGGCAGGGCGTCGTGCACCGGCTCGACGTCGGGACGTCGGGGCTCATGGTCGTCGCGAAGAGCGAGCACGCGTACACGGTGCTCAAGCGCGCGTTCAAGGAGCGCACGGTCGAGAAGGTGTACCACGCGCTCGTGCAGGGCCACCCGGAGCCGACCACGGGCACGATCGACGCGCCCATCGGGCGGCACCCGTCGGCGGACTGGAAGTTCGCGGTGGTCGCGGACGGCAAGCCGTCGGTCACGCACTACGAGGTGCTGGAGATGCTCCCGTCCGCGTCGCTGGTCGAGGTGCACCTGGAGACGGGCCGCACCCACCAGATCCGTGTCCACTTCGCCGCGCTGCGGCACCCGTGCGTGGGTGACCTCACGTACGGCGCCGACCCGTCCCTGGCGGCGCGCACGCACCTGTCGCGGCAGTGGCTGCACGCGGTCCGGCTGGGCTTCGAGCACCCCGGGACGGGCGAGTGGCTCGAGGTGACGAGCGAGTACCCGCAGGACCTCGCGCGGGCTCTCGAGACGCTCGGCGCGGGCTACCGCTGACCGTCCCCCCGGTGCGTCCGGCGTGTCGCGCAGCCCACGCCCGACACGGTGCGGGGCCGGTCGGAGGTGTCGGCGGGGCGACCTAGGATTGCCCGCATGTCATCTGCTGGAGGCTCCGACTTCGTCCACCTCCACGTGCACACCGAGTACTCGATGCTCGACGGTGCGGCCCGCCTCGGGGAGCTGTTCGAGGAGGTGCAGCGACAGGGGCAGACCGCCATCGCGACGACGGACCACGGCTACCTGTTCGGCGCGTTCGACTTCTGGTCGAAGGGCACCGCGGCCGGGGTCAAGCCGATCATCGGCGTCGAGGCGTACCTCACGCCGGGGACCAGCCGGTTCGACCAGACGCGCGTGCGGTTCGGCCAGCAGGGGCAGGAGGCCGACGACGTCTCGGCGCGCGGCGCGTACACGCACATGACGATGCTGGCCCGGAACAACGAGGGCCTGCACAACCTGTTCCGGGCGTCGTCGCTCGCGTCGCTCGAGGGCCAGATGGGCAAGTGGCCCCGGATGGACCGGGACCTGCTCGAGACGTACGGCAAGGGCCTCATCGCGACGACGGGCTGCCCGTCGGGGGAGATCCAGACGCGCCTGCGGCTCGGCCAGTGGGACGAGGCCGTCCGGGTGGCGGGCGAGCTGCAGGACATCTTCGGCAAGGAGTACTTCTACGTCGAGCTGATGGACCACGGCATCGACATCGAGACGCGCGTCCTGAAGGACCTGCTGCGCCTGTCGGAGACCATCGGTGCGCCGCTCGTCGCGACCAACGACCTGCACTACACGCGCCAGGAGGACTCGGCGTCGCAGGAGGCGCTGCTCGCGATCAACTCGGGCTCGACGCTCTCGGACCCGGACCGGTTCAAGTTCGACGGCGACGGCTACTACGTGAAGTCGGCCGCCGAGATGCGACGCATCTGGGCGGAGCTGCCCGAGGCGTGCGACAACACGCTGCGCATCGCCGAGCAGTGCGAGGTGTCGTTCAACACCTCCGCGAACTACATGCCGAACTACCCCGTGCCGCCCGGCGAGGACGAGACGAGCTGGTTCGTCAAGGAGGTCGAGAAGGGTCTGCACGTCCGGTACCCGGGCGGCATCCCGGACGACGTCCGCAAGCAGGCCGCGTACGAGACCGAGGTCATCACGCAGATGGGCTTCCCGGGGTACTTCCTCGTGGTCGCCGACTTCATCAACTGGGCCAAGGACCACGGCATCCGCGTGGGTCCGGGCCGTGGGTCCGGTGCGGGCTCGATGGCCGCGTACGCGATGCGGATCACGGACCTCGACCCGCTGCAGCACGGCCTGATCTTCGAGCGGTTCCTCAACCCGGACCGCGTCTCGATGCCCGACTTCGACGTCGACTTCGACGAGCGCCGGCGCGGCGAGGTCATCCGGTACGTGACCGACAAGTACGGCGAGGACCGCGTCGCGCAGATCGTCACGTACGGCACCATCAAGGCGAAGCAGGCCCTCAAGGACTCCGCGCGGCTGCTCGGCATGCCGTTCGCGATGGGGGAGAAGCTCACCAAGGCGATGCCGCCCGCGATCATGGGCAAGGACATCAGCCTCACGGGCATCTTCGACCCGGCCGACAAGCGGTACCACGAGGCGGAGGAGTTCCGTCAGGTCCACGCGACCGACCCGGAGGCGCAGCGCGTCGTCGAGCTCGCCAAGGGCATCGAGGGCCTGAAGCGGCAGTGGGGCGTGCACGCGGCGGGCGTCATCATGTCGAGCGACCCGCTCATCGACATCATCCCGATCATGCGCCGCCCGCAGGACGGCGCGGTCATCACGCAGTTCGACTACCCCACGTGTGAGGGCCTCGGCCTGATCAAGATGGACTTCCTCGGGCTGCGGAACCTCACGATCCTCGACGACGCGCTCGACAACATCGTCGCGAACGGCAAGGACCCCTTGGTGCTCGAGGAGCTCGAGCTCACGGACCGCAAGACGTACGAGATGCTCGGCCGGGGCGACACCCTGGGCGTGTTCCAGCTCGACGGCGGCGGCATGCGGACGCTGCTGCGGCTCATGCGCCCCGACAACTTCGAGGACATCTCCGCGGTCGGCGCGCTCTACCGCCCGGGCCCGATGGGTGCGAACTCGCACACCAACTACGCGCTGCGCAAGAACGGCGCGCAGGAGGTCACGCCGATCCACCCCGAGCTCGCCGAGGCGCTCGAGGACATCCTCGGCACGACGTACGGCCTGATCGTCTACCAGGAGCAGGTCATGGCGATCGCGCAGCGCGTCGCCGGGTACTCGCTCGGTCAGGCCGACATCCTGCGCCGCGCGATGGGCAAGAAGAAGAAGTCCGAGCTGGACAAGCAGTTCGCGGGCTTCTCGGCGGGCATGCAGGAGCGCGGCTTCTCGATGGCCGCCGTCCAGACGCTGTGGGACATCCTCCTGCCGTTCTCCGACTACGCCTTCAACAAGGCGCACTCCGCGGCGTACGGCGTCGTCTCGTACTGGACCGCGTACCTCAAGGCGAACTACCCGGTCGAGTACATGGCCGCCCTGCTCACGTCGGTCAAGGACGACAAGGACAAGTCGGCCCTGTACCTGGGCGAGTGCCGGCACATGGGCATCACGGTCCTGCCGCCCGACGTGAACTCGTCGGCCGCGAACTTCACGGCCGTGGGTGCCGACATCCGCTTCGGCCTGACCGCGGTGCGCAACGTCGGCGCGAACGTCGTCGACGCGATCGTGCGCACGCGCGAGGAGAAGGGCGCGTTCACGTCCTTCACCGACTTCCTCGAGAAGGTCCCCGCCGTCGTCTGCAACAAGCGGACCATCGAGTCGCTCATCAAGGCGGGCGCGTTCGACTCGCTCGGCCACCCGCGCCGTGCGCTGCTGCTCGTGCACGAGCAGGCCGTCGACTCCGTCATCGGCGTCAAGCGCAAGGAGGCCGAGGGGCAGTTCGACCTGTTCGCCGACCTCATGGGCGGCGACGACGCCGGCCCTGGCTTTGCGGTCGCCATCCCCGACCTGCCCGACTGGGACAAGAAGCAGCGGCTCGCGTTCGAGCGCGAGATGCTCGGCCTGTACGTGTCCGACCACCCGCTGTCCGGCATCGAGCACGTCCTCGCGGCGTCCGCCGACGTGTCGATCGCGACGCTCCTGGCGGACGAGGCGCGCCCCGACGGGTCGACCGTCGTGATCGCCGGCCTGGTCACCTCGCTGCAGCGCAAGATGTCCAAGCAGGGCAACCCGTGGGCCGCCGTGACGATCGAGGACATGGAGGGCTCCGTCGAGGTCATGTTCTTCGGCGAGACGTACCTCGCGTACTCGACGGTGCTGGCCGAGGACGCCGTGGTCGTGGTCAAGGGCCGCGTGCGCCGGCGCGACGAGTCGATGCAGTTGCAGGCCATGGAGGTGTCGCTGCCCGACGTGTCGCAGGTCGCGGACGCGCCGGTCGTCGTGTCGCTCGCGGTGTCGCGGTGCACGCAGCCTCTCGTCGAACGCCTGCGCGAGGTCCTCGCGACCCACCCGGGCATCACCGAGGTGCACCTGCGGCTCACGCAGCCCGGGCGGGCGACCGTCATGCGTCTGGGCGACGGCCTGCGCGTCGAGCGGTCGCCGTCGCTGTTCGGCGACCTCAAGGCCCTGCTCGGGCCGAGCTGCCTGGCGAGCTGACGGATCGACCACCCGGTTCCATGCGCCTTGCGTTATATAACGCGCAGTGGAAGCATTGGGACGGTGGACGTGATGGACGCGCTCGGCGACCCGGTGCGGCGGCGGCTCGTGGAGCTGCTCGCGGGCGGCGGGCGCAGCGCGGGCGACCTGGCCGACGCGGTCGGGGCCGAGTTCGGCATCAGCCAGCCCGCCACGTCGCGGCACCTGCGGGTGCTCCGCGAGGCGGGCGTCGTCGAGTCCCGCGCGCTCGGGACGGTCCGGCTGTACTCGGTGCGCCCGGAGCCGCTCGCCGACGTCGAGCGATGGGCGCGGGACGTGCGCCGGTTCTGGGAGCCGCGGCTCGACGCGCTCACCACGGAGGTGGCACGGGGCACGAGGGCCCGCCGGCTCGCATCCGTCCGCCCGGCCGACCGGCCGGACGACGAGCAGGGGAGGAAGCCATGACCGACGGCACCGACATGCGCGGGGTCCTCACGGCGACACCGGCCGGGACGAGCGTCCGCTTCGAACGGCGGTACACCACCGACGTCGACGACCTGTGGACGTGCCTCACCCAGCGCGACCGCGTCGCCCGCTGGCTCGGGCCCGTGCACGGCGACCTACGGGTCGGCGGGCACTTCGAGGTGCGGATGGGCGACGACGTGCCGGACTCGCCGCAGAACGCCACGGGGGAGGTGCTGGTCTGCGAACGACCGCACCAGCTCGACGTGACGTGGTCGTTCCCGGGCGAGCCGGTCACACGGCTCACGGTGACGCTCGCCGGCGACGACGACGCGACCGTCCTCGTCCTCGAGCACCACGGGCTCGACGAGCGCGCCGCGCGCGGCTACGGCGGCGGATGGCACACGTGCCTGGACCGTCTCGGCGACCACCTGGCGGCCGGGGACGTCCGGTCCTGGGACGAGCTGTTCGCGCAGCGCCAGGCGCTCTACCGCGACGGTGCGTCCGGCTGACGGTCAGCCGACGGTCGCCCGGACCACGCCCGTCGGCAGGTCGACCTCGACGCGGTCGCCCCGCACGAGCTGGCGCCCGCGCCGGCCCTCCGGCTCGCCGTTGACCGTCACCGCGCCGTCGTCGAGCAGCTCGCGCGCGTGCGCACCGGTCTCCGCGAGGTCGGCGAGCTTGAGGAACTGGCCGAGGCGGATGGAGTCGTCGGTGATCGGCACGTGCGTCATGGCGACAGTCTGCCGCGCGCACGGGCGTCCCGGTGCCGCGCAGCGGTCCGGCGGCGGACACCGCAGGGCAGCGGCGCACGGCGCTCGTAGAATCGGCCCGTGATCACCCGAATCGACCTGCGCGGTCGCGTGCTGTCCCGTCGTGAGCTGCTCGAGGAGCTGCCCCGCGCGGAGGTCGACGTCGAGCACGCCGCCGAGGCCGTCGCCCCGATCATCGCGGGCGTCCGTGCGCGCGGGGCCGCGGAGCTGCGCGACCTCGCCGAGCGGTTCGACGGGGTCCGTCCGCGGCACCTGCGCGTCCCCGCGGAGGCGGTCGCGGCCGCGCTGGACCGGCTCGACCCGCTCGTGCGCGCGGCGCTCGAGGAGACGATCGTGCGCGTGCGCCGCGTGCACGCCGCGCAGCGGCCGCAGGACTTCGCGGTCGAGGTCGCACCGGGGGCGACCGTGCGCCAGCGCTGGCTGCCCGTGCGGCGTGTCGGCCTGTACGTGCCCGGCGGTCTCGCCGTGTACCCGTCGTCGGTCGTGATGAACGTCGTCGCGGCGCAGGAGGCGGGTGTCGGCTCGCTCGTCGTCACGTCCCCGCCGCAGAAGGACGAGGGCGGCCTGCCGGACCCGGTCGTGGTCGCGACGTGCGCGCTGCTCGGCGTCGACGAGGTGTACGCGGTCGGCGGCGCTCAGGCGGTCGCGATGCTCGCCTACGGCGCGGCGGGGTCGCAGGAGGAGGACGGCGCGACGCTGTGCGAGCCCGTCGACGTCGTCACCGGCCCGGGCAACGTCTACGTCGCGGCCGCCAAGCGGCTCGTGCGGGGCGTCGTCGGGATCGACGCCGAGGCCGGGCCGACCGAGATCGCGATCCTCGCGGACGGCACGGCCGACGCGACGCACGTCGCCGCCGACCTCGTCTCGCAGGCCGAGCACGACCCGCTGGCCGCATCGGTCCTCGTGACGACGTCGGTCGAGCTGGCCGGGGCCGTCGAGGCCAAGCTGGCCGCACGCGTCGAGGCCACCCGGCACCGTGAGCGCGTGACGACCGCCCTGGCCGGCTCGCAGTCCGCGATCGTGCTGGTCGACGACCTGGAGGCCGGCCTCGAGGTCGTCAACGCGTACGGGGCCGAGCACCTGGAGATCCAGACCGAGGGCGCCTCGGCGCTCGCGGACCGCGTGACGAGCGCGGGCGCGATCTTCGTCGGGCCGTGGTCCCCGGTGTCGCTGGGCGACTACATGGCGGGCTCCAACCACGTGCTGCCGACGGGTGGGTGCGCGCACTTCGCGAGCGGCCTGGGCGTGCACTCGTTCGTGCGCGCGGTTCAGGTCGTCGAGTACGACGCCGACGCGCTGCGCGCGGTCGCGGACCGGATCGTCGCCCTGGCGGACGCCGAGGGGCTGCCGGCGCACGGCGAGGCGGTCCAGGCGCGGTTCTGAGGACGTGCGCCGGGCGGCGCGATGCGTGCCGCCCGGCCGCCGCGGCGTGCCCCGGCGCGGGGCGCGCCGCACCCGGGTGCCGTACGTCCGGCGCCGGACCGGCCCATGCGTCCCCGTCCCCGGACCGCGCGACCGCCGCACGCGCCGCGCTCCCTAGAATCGGCTCGTGACCGCCGACCTCGCCCGCCCCGCGCTGCCGCTGCGCCCCGAGCTCGCCGGGCTCGAGCCGTACGGTGCCCCGCAGCTCGACGTCCCGGTGCTGCTCAACGTCAACGAGAACCCGTACGCCCCGTCGGAGGCCGTCGTCGAGGACGTCGCGCGCGCGGTGGCCGACGCGACCCGCACCCTCAACCGGTACCCGGACCGCGACTTCGTGGGGCTGCGCGAGGACCTCGCGGAGTACCTCGCGGTCGAGTCGGGCGTGCGCCTCGCGCCCGAGCAGCTGTGGGCGGCGAACGGGTCGAACGAGATCATGCTGCACGTGCTGCAGGCCTTCGGCGGGCCCGGGCGCACCGCGCTGTCGTTCGCGCCGACGTACTCGATGTACCCCGAGTACGCGCGCGACACCTCGACCGCGTGGGTCGAGGGTCGGCGCGAGGAGGACTTCAGCCTCGACCCGGACGCCGCGCGCGCGGCGATCGACCGGCACGCGCCGTCCGTGGTGCTGCTCGCCAGCCCCAACAACCCGACCGGGACGGCACTGCCGACGGCCACGGTCCTCGCGGTCCTCGACGCGGCGGCGCGCGTCCCCGGCGGCTGCGTCGTCGTGGTCGACGAGGCGTACGGCGAGTTCCGCCGCCGGGGCACCCCGTCGGCGCTCGAGCTGCTCGACGGGCACCCGCACCTCGCGGTGAGCCGCACGATGTCCAAGGCGTTCGGGCTCGCGGGCGCGCGCGTCGGCTACCTCGCGGCGTCCCCGGCGTTCGTCGACGCGCTGCGCGTGGTGCGGCTGCCGTACCACCTGTCGGCCGTGACGCAGGCCGTCGCGCGGGCGGCCCTGCGGCACGCGCCGAGCCTCATGGCGCAGGTCGGGTCGCTGCGCGACCAGCGCGACGCTCTCGTCGTGTGGCTGCGCGAGCGCGGGCTGCAGGTCGCGGACTCGGACGCCAACTTCGTCCTGTTCGGCACGTTCGACGACCGTCGGGCCGTCTGGCAGGGTCTGCTGGACCGCGGGGTCCTCATCCGGGAGGTCGGCCCGCAGGGCTGGTTGCGGGTGTCGGTCGGCACCCCGCAGGAGACGGCGGCCTTCCAGGACGCCCTGACGCAGGTCGCGGGACTCACCGCGCCCGGCAACGAGGAGGAGCGGTGAGCATAGCCCCGCGCACGGCACGGGTGGAGCGCGCGACGAGCGAGTCGAGCGTCGTCGTCGAGGTGGACCTCGACGGCACCGGGCGCACCGACATCTCGACGACCGTGCCGTTCTACGACCACATGCTGACGGCGCTCGGCAAGCACTCGCTCATCGACCTCACCGTCCGGGCGACGGGGGACACCGAGATCGACGCGCACCACACGGTCGAGGACGTCGCGATCACGCTCGGCGAGGCGCTGCGCCAGGCGCTGGGCGACAAGCGCGGCATCTCGCGGTACGGCGACGCGACGGTCCCGCTCGACGAGGCGCTCGCGCAGGCGGTGGTCGACGTCTCCGGACGCCCGTACCTCGTGCACAGCGGCGAGCCGGCCGGGCAGGAGTACCACCTCATCGGCGGCCACTTCACGGGCTCGCTGACCCGGCACGTGCTCGAGTCGATCGCGCACCACGCCGCGTTCAGCATCCACGTCCGGGTGCTCGCCGGTCGCGACCCGCACCACATCGTCGAGGCGCAGTTCAAGGCGCTGGCGCGGGCGCTGCGGGCCGCTGTCGCGCTCGACCCGCGGGTCGAGGGCATCCCGTCGACGAAGGGTGCGCTGTGACGGACGCGCCCGACCCCGACGAGGTCGTCGTCCCCGACGACCTGTCCGGCCTGCTCGACGGCGCCGCGGAGGTCCCGTCCGTGGCGCTGGTGGTGACCCAGGTGGCGGCACCCGCGCCGCTGGCCGCCGCGTGCGCGCTCGCGAAGGTCGACGTCGACGCGGTGCCGTCGACGGTCGGTGCGATCGCGGTGCTGCGCGACCCGGCCGCCGCGGGCGACGGTGCCGAGGCCATCTCGCGCCTGCTGCGCGCGCTGCCCGTCATCCTGCTCGAGCGGCGCGAGGGGCAGATCACGGCCACGCGCTGGGCCAACGGCGAGCGCGGCGACGAGCTGCCTGCCGGCCTCGTGCTGTCGGACGCACCCGCGGTGCTGGAGGACCTCCTGCTCGGGTCGATCTCGGTCGCGGACGTCGCCGGGGTCGTGTCGAGCGTGGGCATGTCCCGCTGGCAGGCGATGCGTGCCCTCGCGGGAGCCCGCAAGGGCCGCTGACGGCGTCTCGGACCCCGGCGCCGGACGACGGTGCGCGAGGGCGCCGGGTACCCTGACGCGGTGTCCTCCCAGCCCCGTGTCGTCGTCCTCGACTACGGCTTCGGCAACGTCCGATCCGCCGTGCGCGCGCTGCAGCGCGTCGGTGCGCAGGTCGAGCTGACGGCGGACAAGCACGCCGCGACGGAGGCCGACGGCCTGGTCGTGCCGGGTGTCGGCGCCTTCGCGGCCGTGATGGGCGGGCTGCGCGCCGTGGGCGGTGACCAGGTGGTCGACCGGCGGCTCGCGGGTGGCCGGCCCGTGCTCGGCATCTGCGTCGGGATGCAGGTCATGTTCGCCGAGGGCGTCGAGCACGGCGAGCACACCGACGGGCTCGGGGAGTGGCCCGGCGTGGTCGACCGGCTCGAGGCCGACGTCGTCCCGCACATGGGCTGGGCGACCGTCGCCGCGCCCGCGGGCACGACGCTGTTCCGCGGCCTGGAGGACGAGCGCTTCTACTTCGTGCACTCGTACGCCGCCCGCTCGTTCCCGCTCACGGACGACCCGGACGGGGCCACGCCGTTCACCGCACCGCTCGTGACGTGGGCCACCCACGGCGACCGCTTCGTCGCCGCCGTCGAGAACGGCCCCCTCGCCGCCACGCAGTTCCACCCCGAGAAGTCGGGCGACGCCGGCGCGCAGCTGCTGACCCACTGGGTCGACTCGCTGCGCTGACCGGCACCCCGACCGCCCGCACCCCTCCCGGAGGACACCCATGACCGACCGCCTCGAGCTGCTGCCCGCCGTCGACGTCGCCGACGGCCAGGCCGTCCGCCTCGTGCAGGGGGAGGCCGGCTCCGAGACCGGCTACGGCGACCCGCTGGCCGCCGCGCTCGACTGGCACGCGGGCGGCGCCGAGTGGATCCACCTCGTCGACCTCGACGCGGCGTTCGGGCGCGGCTCCAACGCCGAGCTGCTGGCCGACGTCACGCGCGACCTCGCGGCCAAGGGCGTGAGGATCGAGCTGTCGGGCGGCATCCGCGACGACGCCACGCTCGCTCGGGCCCTCGGCACGGGCGCGACGCGCGTCAACCTCGGTACCGCCGCGCTCGAGGACCCCGAGTGGACCGCGCGCGTGATCGCGGAGCATGGCGACCAGATCGCGGTCGGGCTCGACGTGCGCGGCACGACGCTCGCGGCACGCGGCTGGACGCAGGAGGGCGGCGACCTCTGGGAGGTGCTTACGCGCCTCGACGCCGCCGGGTGCGCCCGCTACGTCGTGACCGACGTGACGAAGGACGGCACGCTGCGCGGCCCGAACGTGGACCTGCTGCGCGAGGTGTGCGCCCGCACCGACGCGCCCGTCGTCGCGTCGGGCGGGGTGTCGAGCCTCGAGGACCTGCGCGTTCTGCGCGACCTCGTGCCGCTCGGCGTCGAGGGCGCGATCGTCGGCAAGGCGCTCTACGCGGGCGCGTTCACGCTGCCCGAGGCGCTGGACGTGGCCGGCCGCCCGTGACGACGGGGCACGCGGGCGGGCGCGAGCTGCCGCCGTCGTCGCCGTTCGCGGCGGACGACGGGTCGGCGGACCCGAACGTCGCGGAGGCCCTGGACGCGCTCGACGCCGGGCGGGGGAGCGTCGCGGACGTCGTCTCCGCGCTCGCCGGGACGCGCGTCCTGGTCCCGGTCCTCGCGGAGCTCGAGGTCGCGGACGTCGTCGAGCACGACGGGCACGCGCACACGGTCGACAAGGAGGCGTCCGCGGGCATCGTCGCGCTGCGCACCGAGGACGGGCGCACCGCGCTGCCCGTGTTCACGAGCGTGGCCGCCATGGCGGCCTGGCGGTCGGACGCGCGCCCCGTGCCCACGGACGTCACGCGCGCGGCACTCTCGGCGGTCTCCGAGGGGTGGGAGGTCATGGTCGTCGACGCCGGCGGGCCCGTCACCGTCCTGCTGCCGCGCACGGCCGTGTGGGCGCTCGCGCAGCAGCAGGGCTGGCGCCCCGCGGTGCTCGACGGTGGTGTGGACGCCGACGTCACCGCGGCGGTCCGCGGCGCGCTCGCCGGTGTGCCCGGCGTGGTCTCGGCGGGCACCGAGCCCGGCAGGCGCGCGGAGGTGGCCGTCGTCCTCACGCTCGTCCCGGGCCTCGACCGCACACGGCTCGACGGCGTCCTCGCGCAGGTCAACGCCGCGCTGGCCGCCGACCCGGTGGTCGCGGAGCGCGTCGACTCGCTCGAGCTGCGGCTGCGCGCCGCGGGCTGAGCGCCGGTCGCCGGCTGCCGCTCACCGGCGCCCGCGGACCGCCCACGCGAACGCCCACGCGGTGAGGGCGGACGCGAGCACGACCTGACCGCCGAGGATCACGCGGTTGAGGTCGAGGGTCGGGCGCCACTGGACGCCGGAGCCGTCGACGACGAACACGCCGACGGCCTTGACGTGCGCGGCGTACCCGCCCCCGCCCCCGTGCCCGAGGCCGTGCCCCGTGTGCGGCTCGGCGTCGCCGGGTGCACGGCGCCGCAGCGACGGCGCCGACGGCAGGTCGGACTCGCCGCCGCCGGATCCCAGGCCCGTCGCGCCCGCGACGCGCGCGACGGGGATGACGAGCACGCCGTCCCGCTCGTACGCCTCGCCGAACACCCGGCGCACGCTGAGGTTGTCGTTGGCGGCGCCGGTCAGCGCGGCCGGGTCGAAGCGCGGGGTCTCGGACACGGGTCCTCCTGGCGGTTCGTGGGCGGGTCGTGGGTCAGGAACAGGTCGGGGCGTCGGTGAACGCCGACCCGTCGTCCAGCATGGACCGCAGGGTGCTCACGGGCACCACGTAGCTGCGCCCCTGGTCGTCCTTCGCGTAGACGACGCCGACGACGCGCCCCTCCGTGTCGAGCACCGCCGATCCCGAGCTGCCCGGCTCGACGGGCGCGTCCGTGACGAGGACGGCGCCGAGGTTCTCGTTCAGCGGGTCGGTCGTCGTGCCTAGCACGGTCCCCGTCGTGATCGTCAGACGCTGCCCGAGCGGGTAGCCGACGACCGTGACGGCGTCGCCCTCCGCCGGGTCCGCGTCGGCGAGCGTCGGCGCGGCGGGCAGCTCGGCGGCCGTGCGCACGATCGCGAGGTCGGCCAGCGCCGCGGTGCTGGCCGCGGTCGCCTCGACGTCACGCCCGTCGTAGGTGCTGAGCTGCAGCGCCGCGGAGTCCTCGACGACGTGCCGGTTCGTGACGAGCGTCGTCGGGTCGATCGCGAAGCCCGAGCCGGTGGACACCGAGCCGCAGCCGATGTTCCGGATCCGCACCGCCATCCGCTGCGCCGCGTCGAAGCCGTCGGGCGACAGGTTGCCCTGGGACGTCGGCGCGGCGGCGGGGGAGCGGCTCGGCACGACGCTCGTCGGGACGGGGGCCGGCATGGCGGGCAGGGCCGCGCACCCGCCCAGGGCGCCGACGACGACCGCCGCGGCGAGGAGCGACACCGACCGGCGGGCGGGCGGACGGACCGTCATCGGTCGAGCTCGCGCTGGAGCTCGGCGTTCGCGTCGGTCGCGGCGCCGCAGACACGGTCGACGTCGGTGGCGAACCGCTCCAGGTCCGCGGGGTCGTACCGGTCCGACTCACGCAGGTAGCCGATGAGCCGCTCCTGCCCGTCGATGCAGTTGGCCAGCGCGGTCGCGACCTGCCCCGCAGCCTCGGAGACGCGCGCCTGGTAGTCGGCGAGCTGCTGCTGGGAGGCGGTCGTGTCGCCGAGCCGCGCCTTCTCGTCGGCGAGCTCGGTGATCCGCTGCTGCGCGGTCGCGAGCTGGGCCTGCGTGTCGGACAGCTCGGCCTGGGCGGCCTCGAGATCGACCTGCGCCTGCGCCAGCTGCGTGCCGTGCGTGCGCGCGAGCTCCTCCCAGTCCGCCGCGGTGCGCTCCCAGGCGCGGGTCGTCGTGACGAGCCGCACGGCGAGCAGGGTGCCGAGCGCGAGGACCAGCACGAGCGCGACCGCGAGGACGACCACCGCGGTGCGGCGTCGCGGCGCGGCAGCGGGCGGGGTCGCCACGGCAGGTGGGACCGCGCCGTGCGGCGGATGCGCACCGGGGGGCGGGAGGGCACCGGGCGGGACGGTTCCCGGCACCGGCACGCTCGGCGGCGGTGTCCAGGCGGCTCCTGGTGGGCGGCCGGTCGGCATCGCGGGGCGCGGCGGCTCGGGCCAGCCGGCGGGCGGGTTCTCGGTCGGCACCGCCCCAGGATAGGAGCGCGGTGCGCGCCCCGGGGGTGGTGGGCCGTGTCACGTCCGCCGATGTCCGATATCCGCTCGGGACGCCGCTCGCCCGGGGCGACAATGGCACGCGTGTCCCGCTTCCCCTACGGCGCCCTGCTGCGTCTCCCGGGGGTGGGGCGGCTGTTCGCCGTGTCGTTCGTCGCCCGCATCCCGCACGCCATGACGGGCGTGGTCCTCACGCTGCACGTCGTCACCACGATGGACCGCGGCTACGCGCAGGCGGGGCTCGTCGCGGGCGCGATGACGGTCGGCATGGCGATCGGCGCCCCCTGGCGTGGCCGTCTCGTCGACCGGCTGGGCCTGCGCCGGGCGATCGCGCCGTCGATCGTCGTCGAGTCGGCCGTGTGGGTCGTCGCGCCGCACCTGTCCTACGAGGCGCTCGTCGTCGCCGCCGTCGTCGCGGGCCTGTTCCTCGTGCCGGTGTTCTCCGTGTCGCGCCAGTCGCTGTCCGTCATGGTGCCGCTCGCGCAGCAGCGCTCGGCGTTCGCGCTCGACTCGGTCGCCGTCGAGGTCACGTTCATGCTGGCCCCGGTGCTCGGCGTCGTCCTGGCGACGCAGGTCTCGACCTCCGCCGCGCTGACCGTCGTGGGGACCACGACCGTCCTCGCGGGCCTGCTGCTGTTCTGGGCGAACCCGCCGACCCGCTCGGTGACGGCCCCGGACGCCGTGCCGGTCGCGGCCGACCCGCGCGCGAGCGTGCTGGGCCCCGACCTCGTCGTCGTGCTGCTCGCCGCGCTGGCCGCGTCGTTCGTGCTCGTCGGGACCGACGTGGCGCTCGTCGCGGCGCTCAACGACGAGGGTCGCGCGGCCGACGTCGGCTGGATGATCGCGCTCTGGGCGGGCGGCTCGGTGGTCGGGGGCCTCGTGCACGGTGCCCGTCACCGCTCGCCCTCGCCCCTCGCGCTCGTCGCCCTCCTCGCGCTCGCGACCGTGCCCGCGGCGTTCGCGCCCGTCCCGGTGTGGCTCGCGCTCGCGGTCGTGCTCGCGGGCCTGCCGTGCGCGCCGGCGCTGTCGTCGATCAACGCGACGCTCGTGCGGCTCGTGCCGGAGCACCGGCGCGGCGAGGTCATGGGGTGGAGCGGCACGATGTCGACGGTCGGCAACGCCCTGGGGGCACCGCTGTGCGGCTGGGTCATCGACCGCGGGACGCCCGGGCACGGGTTCCTGACGGCGGCCGCGGTCGGCGGTGCCGTCGCGGTCGGCGGGCTCGTCGTCCTGCGGGTCGCCGGAGCGCGGCGCGGGGCACCCGTGGGCGACGCGGTCCCGGTCGCGCCGGTGCACGACCCGCGGGGCGCGGCGCTCGTCAGCGGCGCCCCCACCGAGGGTGAGCCCGCGCTCGTGGCACCGCGGGAGCCGCTCGCGACCGAGGGTGCGGTCGTGCCCGACCCGGCCGCGCGCTGACACGTCGAGCGCGTCCGACGCGGCCGTGCCCGCAGGTGGCAGCGACCGGGACGGCGCCACCGGCGGGGCGACGGGCCCGACGGCCCCGTCGTGGGACGTCGGCGCGTCCCCGACGTCCGGTCAGACGACCGACCCGGTCCACTTCTCGCCCGGCCCCTCGCCGGGCGCGTCCGGGAACGTCGACGCCTCACGGAACGCGAGCTGGAGCGTGCGCAGCCCGTCCCGCAGCGACCGGGCGTGCTGGTTGCCGATGTCGGGGGCGGACGCGGTGACGAGCGCGGCGAGCGCGGTGATGAGCTTGCGCGCCTCGTCGAGGTCTAGGTAGTCGGCACCGCGGCCCTGCGGGCCGTCCTCGGCGAGCCCGCACTTCACGGCGGCCGCGCTCATGAGGTGCACCGCCGCGGTCGTGATGACCTCGACCGCGGCGACGTCGGCGATGTCGCGGGTCTCGGCGGCCGCGGCCTCGTCGGGGGCGGCGGTGGCGGTCGGGTCGTCGGTGGGGGAGCCGGTCATGGCGTCGATCCTCTCACCGGCCGCGGCGTGCCCGGGCCGTCGTGCCCGCCGTCGCCCGGGACCGGCGGGCACGACGAGGCCCCGCCGCCGGGAGTCCGGTGACGGGTCCTCGTGGTGGGTCAGGCGACGGGGACGCTCGCGGTGGCCGGCTCGCCGTTCTCGACGGGCGCGGTGCCGGTCAGCGCGGCGCGCAGGCGTGCGCCCAGACCGCTGTCGACCTGGGTCCAGTACTGGATCGCGCGCTCGCGGATGTCCTCGCGGCGGACCGCGCCGACGTGGCCGGTGATGACGTCGAGGAACCGGGCGCGTGCGGCGTCGTCGAACACCTCGCGGTAGAGGGTGCCGGCCTGCCCGAAGTCGTCGTCCTCGGGGTGCAGCGTCGCCGCGGCACGGACCATGGCGCCGTCCGACTCCCAGCCGCTCTCGGCCGCGCGCGCCGGGTCGGCCGCCGGGCCGCCCGCCGAGTTCGGCGCGTACACCGGGACGTCCGGGCCGTGGAAGCTGATGCGTGCGGCGCCGTCCTTCGAGTACGAGTGCACCTCGGAGTGCGGCGCGTTGACGGGCAGCTGCGCGTGGTTGGTGCCGACGCGGTACCGGTGCGCGTCGGCGTAGGAGAAGATCCGCGCGAGCAGCATCTTGTCGGGGCTCGCACCGATGCCGGGCACGAAGTTCGACGGCGCGAACGTCGCCTGCTCGATCTGTGCGAAGTAGTTGTCGGGGTTGCGGTTGAGCTCCATGACGCCCACCTCGACGAGCGGGTAGTCGCCGTGCGGCCACACCTTCGTCAGGTCGAACGGGTTGAAGCGGTAGGTCTTCGCGTCCTCGTACGGCATCACCTGGACCGACAGCGTCCAGCGCGGGAAGTCGCCCGCGGCGATGTGGTCCCACAGGTCGCGGATGTGGTGGTCGGCGTCCGAGCCGGCGAGCTGCGCGGCCTCGTCGGGCGTGAGGTTGTCGATGCCCTGCTGGGTCGTGAAGTGGTACTTCACCCAGAACCGCTCGCCCGCGGCGTTGACCCACTGGTAGGTGTGCGAGCCGAAGCCGTCCATGTGCCGCCACGAGGACGGGAGCCCGCGGTCACCCATGAGCCACGTGACCTGGTGCGCCGACTCGGGCGACAGCGTCCAGAAGTCCCACTGCATGTCGTTGTCGCGCAGGTGCGAGCCGGGCAGGCGCTTCTGCGAGCGGATGAAGTCGGGGAACTTGATGCCGTCACGCAGGAAGAACACCGGGGTGTTGTTGCCGACGAGGTCGTAGTTGCCCTCGGACGTGTAGAACTTCAGCGCGAAGCCGCGCGGGTCGCGCCACGTGTCGGGCGAGCCGTTCTCGCCCGCGACGGAGGAGAACCGCGCGAGCATGTCCGTCGTCACGCCGGGCTGGAACAGCGCGGCGCGTGTGTAGGCGGAGACGTCGCCCGTGGTCGTGAACGTGCCGAACGCACCGCCGCCCTTGGCGTGCACCACGCGCTCGGGCACGCGCTCCCGGTTGAACTGCGCGAGCTTCTCGACCAGGTAGTGGTCGTGCAGGACGATCGGGCCGTCGGACCCGACCGCGAGCGAGTGCGCGTCCGACGCGACGGGCGCGCCGGAGTTCGTGGTCGTCGGGGGCACGTGAGACATGGGTGTCCTCTCCAAAGGGGTGGCGGTACGGAGGTCGTGACGCGGTCAGTCGTCGGCAGCCGCGGCGGCGCACGCGGGGCACAGGCCCCAGAACGTGACCTCGGCGGTGTCGACGGTGAAGCCGGAGGTGGAGCTCGGGACGAGGCAGGGGGAGTGGCCGACGGCGCAGTCGACGTCGTCGAGCGCGCCGCAGCCGCGGCAGACGATGTGGTGGTGGTTGTCGCCGACGCGCCGCTCGTACCGCGCGGGGTGCCCCGCGGGCTCGATCCGCCGGAGCAGGCCCGCGCCCGTGAGCGCGCCCAGCACGTCGTAGACGCCCTGCACCGAGACCGACGGCACCTGGCCGCGCACGAGCCGCAGCACGGTGTCGGCGTCGGCGTGCGGGTGGCGGCGCAGCACGTCGAGCACGGCGACGCGCGGGCTGGTCACCCGCAGGCCGTGGCTGCGCAGCAGCGTCGTGTCGTCGTCCACGGCGTCAGCCAAGCATCGAAACTGGAATAGTTCAAGTCTCGGAGTCGTTCCGAAGAGTGCTGCCGGCCGCCGTGGCGGTCCCGTGGGGCATCCGTGCACCACCGTCTGGTAGCCTTGTCCACGACTGACCTGCGACCGCTCGCCCGCCCTGCACCTGGGAACGGCAACCGGCGGTCCAGGGGTACAAGTGGAGAACCTCCCACCTGGGTCTCGACCGACCGGCTCGCCGGCGACAGGGACCGGGTCACAGTCCGCACGTCGACGGGTTCGCCCCGTGGGCGCGGCCCGTGTCGACCGTCCGGTCGTGCGCGGGTGCGGGTGTGCGAGGCCTCCTCCTGTACTCAGGACGGGGGCCTTCCTCGTTCCTGACGGTCCACCACCGAGACCTGAGGAGCACCACATCAGCGAGCCCCGCATCAACGATCGGATCCGCGTCGCCGAGGTCCGCCTGGTCGGCCCCAACGGCGAGCAGGTCGGCATCGTCCGCGTGGAGGACGCTCTGCGCCTGGCCCAGGACGCCGACCTCGACCTGGTCGAGGTCGCCCCGGACGCCCGCCCGCCCGTCTGCAAGATCATGGACTACGGCAAGTTCAAGTACGAAGCAGACATGAAGGCCCGCGAGGCCCGGCGCAACCAGACCAACACGGTCCTCAAGGAGATCCGCTTCCGCCTGAAGATCGACCCGCACGACTACGGCACCAAGAAGGGCCACGTCGAGCGGTTCCTCAAGGCGGGGGACAAGGTCAAGGTCATGATCATGTTCCGTGGCCGCGAGCAGTCGCGCCCGGAGATGGGCATCCGCCTGCTGCAGCGGCTGGCCGACGACGTCGCCGAGCTGGGCTTCGTCGAGAGCTCGCCGAAGCAGGACGGGCGCAACATGATCATGGTGCTCGGCCCGACCAAGAAGAAGGCGGACCAGAAGCAGGAGCAGCGCCGCGCGGCCCAGGCCGCCGCTCGCGCCGCCGAGTCCGACGCGCCCGAGTCCGACGCTCCCGAGCAGGTCGCACCGGCGCAGGCTGCGCCGTCGCGACCGGCGAGCGCCCCGGCCGCTCGTGCCGCCGCTCCGGCGGCTCCGGCACCGTCGGCTGCGCCCGCCGCCCCGTCGGCTGCGCCCGCCGCTCCCGCGGCTGCGGCCCGGCCCGCGACGTCGGCTCCCGCTGCGGCGGCGACCACGGCACCTGCCGCACCGGCCACGACGGCTCCGGCGGCCTCGGCGCCTGCCGACGCCCCGGCCGCGCAGCGCCCGACCTCGCCGCGCCCCCCGGCGCCGCGTCCGGCGCCCGCCCGTTCGGCCGCTCCGGCCCCGGCGACGCCGCGACCCGCGGCACCCCGCCCGGCCCCCGCGGCGGCCACGCCCAAGCCGGCTCCTCGCCCTGCCCCGCGGCCCCGGCCGCAGGCCCCCGGGCAGGCCGGCTGACCTGACCACGGTCGGCTCGGTCCCCGCTGAGCCGCACGACGACGAGTCGCGCGCGACCTGCACGCGATGAGAACGACAAGGAGACACGGCAGCCATGCCGAAGAACAAGACGCACTCCGGTGCGAAGAAGCGCTTCCGGATCACCGGCAGCGGCAAGGTCATGCGTGAGCAGGCCAACGGCCGTCACCTCCTCGAGCACAAGTCGAGCCGTCGCACCCGCCGCATCGCCGGCGACGTCGTCGTCTCCGCCGCTGACACCCCCAAGATCAAGAAGCTGCTCGGCAAGTGACCCGTCCGGGGACGCGCTGAGCGTCCTCGGGGCACTCGAGCCCTAGACCAAGCAAGGAGCATCACGTGGCACGCGTGAAGCGGGCGGTCAACGCCCAGAAGAAGCGCCGGGCAACTCTCGAGCGCGCCAGCGGCTACCGCGGGCAGCGCTCGCGCCTCTACCGCAAGGCGAAGGAGCAGGTCACCCACTCCCTCGTCTACGCCTACCGCGACCGCAAGGTCCGCAAGCAGGACTTCCGCAAGCTGTGGATCCAGCGCATCAACGCGGCCTCGCGCGAGCAGGGCCTGACGTACAACCGCCTCATCCAGGGCCTCAAGCTCGCGGGTGTCGAGGTCGACCGTCGTGTCCTCGCCGACCTCGCCGTGAACGACGCGCCGGCCTTCGCCGCGCTCGTGCAGGTCGCGAAGGACGCGCTGCCCGCCGACGTCAACGCGCCGTCGGCTGCGTGACGCAGCATCGCTGAGCACCACCCGGACGCCCGGCCGATGCCCGAGCTGACCAACCCCCGCGCCGAGCGGGTGAAGGCAGTGCGGGCGCTGGCCGGGCGTCCGGCACGTTCGCGGTCCGGCCGGTTCCTCGTCGAGGGCCCGCAGGCCGTGCGCGAGGCCGTGCGGGAGCAGGCCGTCCGGGTGCACGACCTCTACGTCACCGACGACGCCGCCGCGCGCTACCGCGAGATCGTCGCGGACGCCGTCGCGCGCGGCGTCGTGGTGCGGACCGGGTCCGCCGAGGTGCTGGACGCCATGAGCGCCGACGCGCAGGGCCTCGTCGTGGTCGCGGACCTCGTCGCCGTCGCCCTCGAGGACGTCGTCGCTCCCGGACCCCGGCTGGTCGCCGTCCTGGCGCACGTGCGCGACCCCGGCAACGCCGGGGCGGTCGTGCGCGCGGCGGACGCGGCGGGTGCCGACGGCGTCGTCCTCACACGGGAGAGCGTCGACGTGCACAACCCGAAGGTGGTGCGCTCCACGGCCGGCTCCCTGTTCCACCTGCCGGTCGCGACCGGCGCGGAGCTGCCCGCGGCCGTGGCCGCGCTGCGCGCGCGGGGGGTGACGGTGCTCGCGGCCGACGGCACGGGCGAGCACGACATCGACGACCTGCTCGACGTGGCCGGGGCCGCACCGGCAGGGGTCCCCGACCTCGCCGCGCCGACCGCGTGGGTGTTCGGCAACGAGGCCTGGGGGCTGCGCGACGAGGACCGCGCCCTCGCGGACGCGGTCGTGCGCGTCCCGATCCGGGGCCGCGCCGAGTCGCTGAACCTCGCGACGGCGGCGACCGTCTGCCTCTACGCGAGCGCGCGCGCCCAGCGCTGACCGGACGCGGGCCGACCGCGGGCGTTCGCGGTCCGCGGCGCGCTAGTCTGCACGTCCGCGGTCGGGCAGCCCGACCTCCGGCGATGGTCCCGGCGTACCGACGAAACGCCGCACGGATGCGCACTCGAGCCCCTCACCCGACCGACCACACCCTCGCCCGGGCGCGAGGCCGCGCCGCCGGCGTGGACGACCGCCGTCGGTGGTCCCGATGAGGCTGTTCGCGGCCGTGTGGCCGCCCGACGAGGTCCTCGACCACCTCGACCTCGCGCTCGCGACGGTGCGGGGCGGGCCCGCCGGTGCGTCGACCGCCGTGCGGTGGTCCGCGCGCGAGACGTGGCACCTGACGGCCGCGTTCTACGGCGAGCTCCCGGACGGTGCGGTCCCCGGCCTGACCGCCGACCTCGCAGCGGCCGCGCGCACGACCCGTCCGTACTCGCTCACGCTGCGCGGGGCGGGTGTGTTCTCGCACCGCACCATGTGGGTCGGGGTAGGCGGTGACGTCGACGCGCAGCGGGCGCTGAGCGCGGCATGCGTCGCCGCGGGAGTCGAGGCCGGTGCGGTGCCCGACCGCCGTCCGCGGGACCGCCCGCACCTCACGGTGGCCCGGATCCGGCCGGGAGCGCGGCCTCCCCGGCGCGGTGCGTCCCGCCCCGGGCGTGCCACCGGACCCGCGGAGGGCGGCGGCGCGCGCGGACCCCGCACGGACGAGGAGGTCGCGCGGGGCGTCGCGCGCGCGCTCGCCGTCTACCAGGGACCGTCGTGGCAGGTGGACGCCCTGCAGCTCGTCGAGTCGCGGCCCGGGGCGGGGCGCGGCGGTGGTCCGCTGTACGAGGTGGTCGACGAGCTGCCGTTCGGCTGACGCGCCCCGGTGGCCGGTGGGACGATGCGCCGCATGACGACGACGACCGGTGCGCCGACCGCGGCCGCCGCACCGCCCGAGCCCGCGCGGGCCGACGTCGACCCCCCGTTCGCGTCGTGGCTGCGCCGGGTCGGCGCAGCGCTGCTCGACGGGGCGCTCCTGTCGGTCGTCGCGTTCCTCGCGGCCGACCCGCCGGGCGCGCGCGCCCCTGCGTGGGTCGTCGTCTACACCCCCACGAGCGGTCCGTCGGCGCCGACGTCGGTGACGGCGGGCGCGGTGTTCCTGCTGCTGCTCGCGCTGCAGGCCTGGACGGGGATGACGCCCGGCAAGAGGGCCCTCGGGATCGTCGTCGTGCGGGAGCGGGACGGCCGTCCCGTCGGGATCCTCGGGACGGGGGTGCGCGCGGTCGCTCACCTCGCCGACGCGGTGCTCATGCTCGGCTACCTGCGGCCGCTGTGGCACGCCCGGCGCCGCACCTTGGCCGACAGCCTCGTCGGCAGCGACGTGCTGCTGCTCGCGGAGCACCGGGCGCGCACGTCGCGGCCGCGCCCCCGCACGTGGCTCACGGTCGTGACGTGGGTGCTGTGCGGGGCGGCGCTCCCGCTGTCGGTGCCGGGCTCGCGCGGGGCGGCCGCGGAGACGTTCCCGTGCGACCCCGCATCGCCCGACCGCACGGTGCCGGGGGTCGCGGGCGTCGTGCTCGACGTGCCCGCCCGCACGCAGGAGACGCGGCTGTGGCTGTCCCGGGACTCCGCCACCGCGCCGGCCACCGTCACGTGGCTGCTCGGCGAGCCGGGTCCGGCCGACGGCACCGAGCTGACGTGGCGCGTCGTCGACGGCACCGGACGCGTCACGGCCGAGGACTCCGTCGTCGTCCACGGTGCGGCGCCGTCCGGCGAGGACGGGACGCCGGCCGCCCGCACCCGGACGGTGCCGGCGGGGGCGTTCGGCAAGCTCGGGGCCCCGTGGGGGTGGACGGCCGAGGCGGTCGTCGACGGGGAGGCGGTGACGGTGTGCACGGTCGAGGCGGGCGGTGCCTCGTGAACGCTCGTGGGACCGACGGCTGCCGTGGCACGATGGGCCCCATGTCAGCGCGTGCGAGGGCGGCCGGTGGTCGCCGATTTCCGCGGCCCGTCCACGGGCTGCGCTGACGCGCACGTGACCCCGCCGCCGACGAGCGGACGGGCGCGAGGGCCCCGGGACGGGCGCCACTAGACTTCCCTGCTGGCCGGTGCGCCGTGGCGCGCCCGGTCAGGGCCCGTCCGTCCGTGCGCGGGGGCGGGCTCCGGAACTCCCCTGGAAGGTCCGCATGACCGACACACCCCTGTCCCCGCTCGACGAGGCCGGCGTCGACCTCGCGGTGAAGGCCGCGCTCGCGGCGTTCGCGGCCGCCGCCGACCTCGACCAGCTCAAGGCCGCGCGCCTCGCGCACCTCGGCGAGACGAGCCCCGTCGCGCTGGCCAACCGTGCGATCGGCGGGCTCGCGCCCGCCGACAAGGGCGTCGCGGGTCGGCTGCTCGGCGGCGCCCGCGCGCGGCTCCAGCAGGCGCTGGCCGAGCGTCAGACGCAGCTCGAGGCGGAGCGCGACGCGCGGGTCCTCGTCGAGGAGACGGTCGACGTGACGCTGCCCGTCGACCGGCGCCCGCGCGGCGCCCGCCACCCGCTCGAGACGCTCCAGGAGCGCATCGCCGACATGTTCGTCGCGATGGGCTGGGAGATCGCCGAGGGCCCAGAGCTCGAGACCGAGTGGTTCAACTTCGACGCGCTGAACTTCGGCGTCGACCACCCGGCGCGGCAGATGCAGGACACGTTCTTCGTCGAGGGTCCGGGCGGTGACCCGTCCGGGCTGGTGCTGCGCACGCACACGTCGCCGGTGCAGGCGCGCACGCTGCTCGAGCGGGAGCTGCCGGTCTACATCGCGTGCCCGGGCAAGGTGTTCCGGACCGACGCGCTCGACGCGACCCACACGCCCGTGTTCCACCAGGTCGAGGGGCTCGCGGTCGACAAGGGCCTGACGATGGCGCACCTCAAGGGGACGCTGGACCACTTCGCGCGGACGATCTTCGGCCCCGACGCCCGCACGCGGCTGCGCCCGTCGTTCTTCCCGTTCACCGAGCCGTCCGCCGAGATGGACCTGTGGTTCCCGCAGAAGAAGGGCGGGCCCGGCTGGATCGAGTGGGGCGGCTGCGGGATGGTCAACCCGAACGTGCTGCGCGCGTGCGGCGTCGACCCCGACGTGTACTCCGGCTTCGCGTTCGGCATGGGCGTCGAGCGGACCCTGATGCTGCGCCACGGCATCGCCGACATGCACGACATGGTGGAGGGCGACGTGCGCTTCTCCACGCAGTTCGGGACGGAGATCTGATGCCCCGCGTTCCCCTGACGTGGCTCGCCGACCACGTCGAGCTCCCCGCCGGTCTCACGGCCGAGCAGCTCGCCGCCGACCTCGTGCGCGTCGGGCTCGAGGAGGAGGCGATCCACGCCGCCGCCGTGACGGGCCCGCTCGTGGTCGGCGAGGTCGTCGAGCGCACGCCCGAGCCGCAGAAGAACGGCAAGACGATCAACTGGTGCCGGGTCGACGTGGGCGCCGAGCACAACGAGCCGGGTGGCTCGCCCCGCGGCATCGTGTGCGGCGCGCACAACTTCGACGTCGGTGACAAGGTCGTCGTCGCGCTGCCCGGTGCCGTGCTTCCCGGCCCGTTCGCCATCGCGTCGCGCAAGACGTACGGGCACGTGTCGGACGGCATGATCTGCTCCGCGCGCGAGCTCGGCCTCGGCGAGGACCACGCCGGGATCATCGTGCTGTCGACCCTCGGCCTCGACGTGCCGGTGGGCACGGACGCGCGCGAGCTGCTCGGGCTCGGGGACGAGGTGCTCGAGATCAACGTGACCCCGGACCGGGGCTACTGCTTCTCGATGCGTGGCGTGGCCCGCGAGTACGCGCACTCGACCGGCGCGCGGTTCACCGACCGCGGACTGGCGACCCCCGAGCAGCAGGCGCCGGCGTCGGGGGGCGTGGCCGTCGAGCTCGACGACGACGCCCCCGTCGACGGCGTGCCCGGTGCGGACCGGTTCGTCGCCCAGGTCGTGCGCGGCGTGCGCGCGAACGACCCGTCGCCGCAGTGGATGCAGCGCCGGCTCACGCAGGCCGGCATGCGCCCGATCGGCCTCGCGGTCGACGTGACGAACTACGTCATGCTCGACCTGGGGCAGCCGCTGCACGCGTACGACCTCGCGAAGGTCGCCGCGCCGGTGGTCGTGCGTCGCGCGCAGCCGGGCGAGCGGCTCGTGACGCTCGACGGCGTCGACCGCGCGCTGGACGGCGAGGACCTGCTGATCACCGACAGCCCCGGCGGGGTGCGTGCGTCGCGCGTGCTCGGCCTGGCGGGCGTGATGGGTGGCGGGGAGTCGGAGGTCGGGCCGGAGACGACGGACCTGCTCGTCGAGGCCGCGCACTTCGACCCCGTGAGCGTCGCGCGGACGTCGCGCCGGCACCGGCTGTCGAGCGAGGCCGCGAAGCGCTTCGAGCGGGGCGTCGACCCGCAGCTGCCGCGCGTGGCGGTGGCACGCGTCGTCGAGCTGCTCGTCGAGCACGGCGGCGGCACGCCCGACGACGCGCTCACCGACGTGGACCGCACGTCGCCGCCGCCGTCCGTGACGCTCCCGCTGGACCTGCCGGGGCGGCTCGTCGGCGTGCCGTACCCGCCGCAGGAGGTGCGCGACACGCTCGAGCAGATCGGCGCCGAGATCACGGACGCGGACGACGAGACGGTGACCGTCCGGGTGCCGTCCTGGCGGCCCGACCTCGCGGTGCCGGTCGACCTGGTCGAGGAGGTCGCGCGCCTGCGCGGCTACGACCAGATCCCGTCGACGGTGCCGCCCGCCCCGACGGGTCGCGGGCTCACGACGGGCCAGCGCCTGCGTCGCGCGGTCGCACGTTCGCTCGCGGAGGCCGGCTTCGTCGAGGTGCTCACCTACCCGTTCGTGTCCACGGAGCAGCTCGACGCGCTCGGGCTGCCCGCGGACGACGAGCGTCGGCGCGCCGCCCGCCTGGTCAACCCGCTCGCGGAGTCGCACGCGTTCCTGCGGACGAACCTGCTGGTGACGCTGCTCGACGCGGCCCGGCGCAACGTCGGTCGTGGCCTGACCGACGTCGCGGTGTTCGAGATCGGTCTCGTGACCCGTCCCGCGGCGGATGCTGCGGCCGCGCCGCGGCTCCCGGGCGGCGTGCGACCCACGGACGACCAGCTCGCGGCGCTCGACGCCGCCGTGCCGGCGCAGCCGCGCCGCGTGGCCGGCGTGCTCGCCGGGGCGGTCGAGCCCGCCGGGTGGTGGGGGAGCGGCCGACGCGGCGACCACACCGACGCGATCGCCGCTGCGCGTCGCGTCGCCGACGTGGTGGGGGTCGAGCTCGTCGTGACGGCCGACGCCGACCACCAGCCGTGGCACCCGGGCCGGTGCGCGCGCCTGACGACGACCGACGGCACGCTCGTCGGGCACGCGGGCGAGCTGCACCCGAACGTCGTCGCCGCGCACGGGCTGCCCGCGCGCGCGGGCGCGTTCGAGGTCGATCTCGACGTGCTGCTCGCGGCCGCGTCGCGCGAGCCGCTGCAGGCGCAGCCGGTCTCCGGGTTCCCCGTCGCCAAGGAGGACGTCGCGCTCGTCGTCCCGGCGCACGTGCCGGCCTCGGAGGTGCTCGACGCGGTCCGGACGGGTGCGTCCGCGAGCCCGGCGGGCGACGTCGCCGAGGACGTGCGGCTGTTCGACGTGTACGTCGGCGACCAGGTGCCGGACGGCACGCGGTCGCTCGCGTTCTCGCTGCGGCTGCGTGCCGCGGACCGCACGCTCACCGCGCAGGAGACGGCGGGCGTCCGTGAGTCCGTCGTCGCCGAGGCGCAGCGCCGGTTCGGGGCGACGCTGCGCGGCTGACGCCGCCGAGCGTCCGCATGACGAGGCCCGCGACCCCGGTGGTCGCGGGCCTCGTCCGTGCCCGGGGGCGCCGCGAGTCGTAGGACGTGGGACGAGTTCACCAAACGGTTACCGGTGGGTAGTTGCCGTGAAACGGACGAACGGTGAGAGTGAGGGCGGTCCGCCCACGGGCGGGCCAGAACTCTGTGCGCCCCCCGACGAAGGAGAGCCCGCCGTGCACGGTGGAGTGAGATCGACAACCGGGGGCCTCGCAGCCCTCGCGCTGACCCTGGTCGGCACGGTGGCGGCAGCGGGTGCGGCGCAGGCCGCCCCGTCGCCCACCGCGGCCGTGGTCATCAACGAGGTGTACGGCGGCGGGGGCAACTCCGGCGCCCCGTTCAACCGGGACTTCGTCGAGCTGTACAACCCGGGCGCCGCCGACGTCGCCGTGGGCGGCTGGGCGGTGCAGTACGCGTCCGCGGCCGGGACGAGCTGGCAGGCCACCGTCCTCGCGCCGGGCACGACCGTGAAGGCCGGCGGGTACCTGCTCGTCGGGCAGGGTGCGGGTGCCAACGGTGCTGCGGTCGAGGTCGACGTGGACGGCGCGATCCTCATGGGGGCGTCCGCCGGGAAGGTCGCGCTGACCTCCACGTCGACGGCGCTCGCCGGGTGCGGGGCCGACTGCTCCGACCAGGCCGCGGTCGTCGACTTCGTCGGCTACGGCACGACCGCGAACGACTTCGCAGGAACCGGCCCGGCACCTGCTGCGTCCAACACGGCGTCGGTGTCGCGCAGCGCGACCCACGCGAACACGGCGAGCAACGCCGCGGACTTCACCGCCGGCGCGCCGACGCCGCAGAAGTCCGCGGCCGGTGGCACCGACCCGGGCGCCGGCGAGCGCACGATCGCCGAGATCCAGGGCACGGGCGCCGCGTCGCCGCTGCAGGGCACGAACGTCACGACGACGGGCGTCGTCACCGCGACGTACCCGACCGGCGGCTTCAACGGCTACGTCATCCAGACCGCCGGCACCGGCGGTGCGATCGACCCCGCGCGGACCGCGTCGGACGCGATCTTCGTCTTCTCCTCGGCGACGGTCGGCTCCGTCGCGATCGGCGACCACGTCAAGGTCACGGGCGCCGTCACCGAGTTCAACGGGCTGACCGAGATCACGGTGGCCGCGGGCGGCCTGGAGAAGCTCGCCGAGCCCGCCTCGGTCACCCCGCTCACCGGTGCCTGGCCGACGACGGCCGACGCCCGCGAGGCGATCGAGTCGATGCTGCTGCAGCCGACCGGCGCCTTCACCGTCGCCAACACCTTCTCGACCAACCAGTACGGCGAGGTGGGCCTCGCGGCCGGCACCACGCCGCTGATCCAGCCGACCGAGGTCGGTCGCCCCGGCTCGCCGGAGGCCGCCGCGGCGGCGACCGACAACGCGGCGCGCGGCGTCGTGCTCGACGACGGCGCGACGACGAACTTCCTGTCGGCCGCCAACCAGTCCCAGACCCCGCCGTACGTCTCGCTGACGAACCCGGTCCGGGTCGGCGCCGCCGTGACGTTCACGGCGCCCGTGGTCGTCGACTACCGGAACAACGCGTGGAAGCTCAACCCGACCAGCCAGTACGTGGCGGGCGGGACCGCGCCGGCGACGTTCGAGAACGACCGCACGGCGTCGCCGACCGACGTCGGCGGGGACGTGCAGGTCGCGTCCTTCAACGTGCTCAACTACTTCACGACCCTCGGCGCCGACACCGCCGGGTGCGTGCCGTACCGCGACCGCACGGGCGACCCCGTCACGGTCGACGAGGGCTGCGACCCGCGTGGTGCCTGGGACCCCGAGGACCTCGCGCGGCAGCAGGCGAAGATCGTCGCGGCGATCAACGCGCTCGACGCCGACGTCGTCGGACTGCTCGAGATCGAGAACTCCGCGGTCGTCGACGGCGTCGCCGACGAGGCGCTCGGCACGCTCGTCGCGGCGCTCAACGCGCAGGCCGGTGCCGGGACGTGGGCGTTCGTGCCGTCGTCCGTCGACCTGCCCGACGTGGCGCTGCAGGACTCCATCACGAACGCGCTGATCTACCGCACGGCGGCGGTCGAGCGCACCGGTGACGCGCGGGCGCTCGGCTCCCAGAGCGCGGACGGCCAGGCGTTCGCCAACGCGCGTGAGCCGATCGCCCAGGCGTTCACGCCCGTCGGGGGCGGCGAGCCCGTCCTCGTCGTCGTCAACCACCTCAAGTCCAAGGGCTCGGCGGGTCCGTGGCCGGGCGACGCGGACGCCGGTGACGGCCAGGGCGCGTCCAACGAGTCGCGCGTCCGGCAGGCCACGGCGCTGCGCGACTGGGTCCCGACGATCCAGGGCGACACCGAGGCCGTCGCGCTCGTCGGTGACTTCAACGCCTACACGCGCGAGGACCCGCTGCAGGTGCTCTACGACGCCGGCTACGTCGACGCCGTCCAGCAGCTCGCCCCCGGGCAGTGGTCGTACACGTTCTCCGGCCTGTCGGGGTCGCTCGACCACGTGCTGCTCAACGAGGCGGCGCTCGCCCGCGCCACCGGCGCGGACGTGTGGGAGATCAACGCCGAGGAGTCCATCGCGCTGGAGTACAGCCGGTACAACTACCACGGCACCCTCTTCTACGCCGACGACGTGTACCGGTCCTCGGACCACGACCCGGTGGTGGTCGGCCTGACCGCGGGTGCGACCCCGGGACCCGTCGACCTCACGTTCCTCAACATCAACGACTTCCACGGCCGGATCGACGCCAACACGGTGAAGTTCGCCGGGACGGTCGAGAAGGAGCGTGCCGCGGCCCCGGGTCCGGTCGCGTTCCTGTCGGCCGGCGACAACATCGGCGCGTCGCTGTTCGCGTCGGCCGTCGCCGACGACCAGCCGACGATCGACGTGCTGGACGCGCTCGAGCTCGCCGCCTCCGCGGTCGGCAACCACGAGTTCGACCGCGGCTTCGCGGACCTCACGGACCGGGTGGTGCCCGAGGCCGACTTCGACTACCTCGGGGCGAACGTCTACCTCAAGGGGACGACGACGCCGGCGCTGCCGGAGTACACGCTGCTCGAGATGGGCGGGGTCACGGTCGGCGTCATCGGCGCCGTCACCGAGGAGACCCCGACGCTCGTCACGCCCGCGGGCATCGAGAAGCTCGACTTCGGCGACCCGGTCGCGGCCGTGAACCGCGTCGCGACGCAGCTCACCGACGGTGACGCGTCGAACGGCGAGGCGGACGTGCTCGTCGCCGAGTACCACGAGGGCGCCGGCGCGGGCACGCCCGACGGCGCGACGCTCGAGGAGGAGATCGCCGAGGGCGGCGCGTTCGCGGCGATCGTCGAGGACACGTCGGCCGAGGTCGACGCGATCTTCACCGGCCACACCCACAAGCAGTACGCGTGGGAGGGGCCCGTCCCGGGCGACGCCCAGCGCACGCGGCCGATCGTCCAGACCGGGTCGTACGGCGAGTTCCTCGGCAAGGTCGTGCTCACGTACGACCCCGAGAGCGACCAGGTCACGGCGCACACGCAGTCCAACGTGCCGCGGACCACGGAGGCCGACGCGACGCTCATCAGCACCTACCCGCGCGTCGCGGCGGTGAACCAGATCGTCGCCGACGCCCTCGCGTACGCGGCCGTCGTCGGCAACCAGCCGGTCGGCTCGGTGACCGCGGACATCACGACCGCGTTCTCCGGCGGCTCCTACGTGAACGGCGTCTACGTCGGCTCGGGCCCGCTGCCCACCGCAGGTCGCGACGACCGGTCCAAGGAGTCGACGCTCGGCGGCCTGGTGGCCAACTCGCTGCTCGACACGCTCTCGTCGCCCGAGCGCGGCGGTGCCGACATCGGCGTCGTCAACCCCGGCGGCCTGCGCAACGAGCTGTTCTTCGCGCCCGACGGCGTCATCACCTACGCCGAGGCCAACGCGGTCCTGCCGTTCGTCAACAACCTCTGGACCACGACCCTCACGGGCGCCCAGGTGAAGACGATGCTGGAGCAGCAGTGGCAGACCAACCGGGACGGGACCATCCCGAGCCGGCCCTACCTGCAGCTCGGGCTGTCGTCGAACGTCACGTACACCTACGACCCCGCGGCGGCCCTCGGGTCGCACATCACGTCGGTCACGGTGAACGGTGCGCCGCTCGACCTCGACGCCGAGTACCGCGTCGGGACGTTCTCGTTCCTCGCGCAGGGCGGCGACAACTTCCGGGTCTTCGAGGACGGCGCGGACACGGCCGACTCGGGACTCATCGACCGGGACGCGTGGATCGCCTACCTGCAGGCGCACCCGAACCTGTCGCCGGACTTCGCCCGGCAGGCCGTCGGCCTGGCCGACGTCCCCACGACGGTCGAGGCGGGCGCGGGCCTGGCGTTCGCAGTCACGGGGCTGGACCTGACGAGCCTCGGCTCGCCCCTCAACACCAGCCTCGACGTGCGGCTCGACGACGTGTCGATCGGCACCGCGACGGTGACGGGCGGGGCCGCCGACGTGGCCGTGACCGTGCCGGCGGGCACCGCGCCGGGTGAGCACGTCCTGACGCTCGTCGCGAGCCCCAGCGGCACCACGGTGACGCTGCCGCTCACGGTCGAGCAGGGGCTCGTCCCGTCGACCACGACCCTGACCGCCAAGCCGACCACGCAGGTGTACGGCAAGGCGAAGGTCACGCTCACGGCGACGGTCACGTCGGAGGCCGACGTCTCCGGCACGGTCGAGTTCGTCAGCGGCGACACCGTGCTCGGCACGGCGACCCTGAAGAAGAAGGGCACCGCGACGTTCACGCTGCCGGCGAGCACGCCGGCGGGCACCTACGAGGTCGTGGCCCGCTGGGCCGGCACCGACGAGGTGGCGGGGTCGCAGTCCGACCCGGTGACCGTGACGGTCGAGCAGGTCGGCACCCGGACGGGGCTGCTCGCCTCGCGCAGCACGCAGCGGCAGGGCTCGATCCTCCCGACGTTCCTCGTCGCGGGGGTCGTGCAGGACAACCTGCGGATCCCGGCCGGGACGGTCGAGATCCGGGAGGGTGCGACCGTGGTGAGCACGCACACGGTCGTCCTGGGGGTCGCGATCGGCACCGTGCCGCGCGACGCCACCGTGGGTACGCACACCTACACGGCGACGTTCGTGCCGTCCGACCCGAACGTCGCGTCGAGCACGAGCACACCGGTGACGGTCCGCGTGACGCGCTGACGCTCTGACGGTCCGACGCAGGCCGCACGGCCCGTCCGGACGCCCTCCCCAGGGCGCCCGGACGGGCCGTCGTCGTGCCGGCGTCGCCGCACCCCGCTCGCGGAAGCGGAGGCCCGCACTCCCGCCGGCATGGTCCCTTGGTCCCATGTGCCCGGTTCGGAGGACCGGCGACTCTTGGTGATATGACCGATGTGTCGCGCACCGACCGCCGTCCCCTCCCGCGAGCCGTCCTCTACGGGCCGGTCCCGTGGCGTGCGCCGCGGCACACCCCCGGCGCCGCCACGCCGCCCGAGCCGCAGCCCGCCGTGCCCGGCTGGGTCGACCCGGACGAGCGCGTCGCCTGCTTCGAGCACCGTCCGAGCCCGCAGCCGACGGCCTCCTGGCGCGCGTCCGCCTGACGCCGCGCGCGAGCGCCGCAGCACCTCGGCGACGGCCGGTCGGTCCACCTGATGAACGGTGGGCCGACCGGCCGTCGCCGTCCTCGGTAGCCTGTGCGCACTGACACGGGGTGCCCCGCACCGCCTTCGGGCGAGGGGCTGAGATCACACCCGCTGAACCTGATCTAGTTCGTACTAGCGAAGGGATGTCACTGCGATGACGTCTGCTCCCGCACTTCCGCACGACCACGGGCGAGCACTGCCGCCCCCCGACCCCGACACGGACGGCGTGCTCGCGCTCGCGGAGGCCGCCGCCGAGGCGCTCACGCAGCTGCGCGCCGCGACGCCGCTCGTCCAGTGCCTGACGAACGAGGTGACGACGAACCTCGTCGCGAGCAGCCTGCTCGCGGTCGGGGCGTCGCCGGCCATGGCTGCGGTGCCGGGCGAGGCGGAGGAGCTCGTCGGCGTCGCCGGCGCGCTGCTCGTCAACCTCGGGACGCCCGGGCCCGACCAGCGGGCGTGCGTCGAGCCGACCGTCGCCGCGGCGGCAGGGGCCCGCACGCCCTGGGTCCTGGACCCCGTCGCCGTCGGGGTGCTGTCGGTCCGCACGCGCCTGGCCGCGCGGCTGGTCGCCGCGTCGCCGGCGGTCGTGCGCGGCAACGCGAGCGAGGTCCGTGCCCTGGCGGGCCGCGCGTCCGCCGGGCGCGGCGTCGACGCGACCGACGCGGTGGACGCGGCGCGGGACGCGGCGGTCGAGGTCGCGCGGCGGCACGGCACCGTCGTGGCGGTCTCGGGCGCCGTCGACCTCGTGACGGACGGCCGGCACGAGGTCCGGCTCGCGGTCGGGCACCCCTGGCTGACGCTCGTGACGGGCGCGGGCTGCGCGCTGGGCGGCCTGGTGGCGGCGTTCGCCGCCGTGACCGAGCCGCTGGTGGCGGCGGTCGCCGCGTCGACGCTCGTCGGCGTCGCCGGTGAGCGTGCCGCGGTCGGCGCGGCGGGCCCGGCGTCCTTCGCGGTCGCGCTCGTGGACCACCTGCACACGACGTCCCCCGACGACCTGGCCCGGCGCGTGCTGGCGGCCGCGCGCGTGCAGACGGTGCAGGTCGCGGCGTGAGCGCGCTGCCCGGCGGGGCCTACCTCGTGCTCGACGCGGACACGTGCGCGGCAGCCGCGCGCCGCCCGGCCGACGTCGCGCGCGCCGCGGTCGACGCGGGCGTGCGCGTGCTGCAGGTGCGCGCCAAGCGCGCGCCCGTGCGCGACCTGGTCGCGCTGACGGTCGAGGTCGCGCAGGCGGTGCGGGGGAGCGGCGCGACGTTGCTCGTGGACGACCGGGTCGACGTCGCGCTCGTGGTCCGGGCGCGCGGCGTCGAGGTGGACGGCGTGCACGTGGGCCAGTCCGACCTCGACGTGGCCGACGTGCGGCGCCTCCTCGGCCCCGACGCGGTCGTCGGTGTGTCGGCGGCCACTCCCGCCGAGCTCGCCCGGGTGGACGCGGGGCTCGTCGACTACGTCGGCAGCGGCCCGGTGCGCGGGACACCCACCAAGCCCGACGCCGGGCCACCGCTGGGCCTCGACGGGCTGCGCGCCGCGGTCGCGGCCACGACGCTGCCCGTCGTCGCGATCGGCGGGCTGGGCGTCGCGGACGCGGGGGCGGTGCGGCAGACGGGCGCGCACGGGCTCGCGGTCGTGTCCGCGGTGTGCGCTGCCGCCGACCCGACGAGGGCAGCCCAGGACCTCGTCGACGCCTGGGGACCGACGCCCGCGCCGGTCGTGGGCGCCGTCGCGACGGGGGCGTCCCGATGAGCGCGCCGTCGCGCCCGCGCGTCCTGACGGTCGCCGGCACCGACCCGACCGGGGGCGCCGGCGTGCAGGCGGACCTCAAGTCGTTCGCGGCGCACGGCGCGTACGGCATGGCGGTCGTCACGGCGCTCGTCGCGCAGAACACCCACGGGGTGCGGTCCAGCGTCGTGCCCGACGTCGCCTTCCTGCGCGCGCAGCTCGACGCGGTCTCCGACGACGTGACGGTCGACGCGATGAAGATCGGCATGCTCGCGACGGCCGACGTCGCCCGGACCGTGCGGGCGTGGCTCGCCGAGCACCGGCCGCCGCACGTCGTGCTCGACCCCGTGATGGTCGCGACCAGCGGCGACCGCCTGCTCGACGCCGACGCCGTCGCGGCCGTGCGCGACCTGCTCCCGCTCGCCGACGTGGTGACGCCGAACCTGCCCGAGCTGGCGGTCCTCGCGGACGAGCCCCGGGCGGCCACGTGGCAGGAGGCGTTGGCGCAGGCGGGCCGGCTCGCCCGGACGACGGGCGTGGCGGTCCTGGTCAAGGGCGGGCACCTGGGCGGCGACGCGAGCCCCGACGCGCTCGTGGACGCGACGTCCGTCGTCGAGCTCCCCGGTGCGCGGGTCGCGACCACGAGCACGCACGGCACGGGCTGCTCGCTGTCGGCGGCGCTCGCGGCCCTGCGCCCGCGGCGTCCCGACTGGGCGCGCGCGGCCCGGGACGCGAAGCGCTGGCTCGGCGGCGCGATCGCCGCGGGTGCGGCGCTGCAGGTCGGGTCCGGGCACGGCCCGGTCGACCACCTGCACCACCTGCCGACGCTCGGCCTGCCGTCGTTCACGGACGACGTCGCGCCCGCCCTCGCGGACGCGTGCCGGGACTCGCTCGCCTCGCCGCTGGTCGCCGCGCTCGCCGACGGCACGCTGCCGTTCGCGCCGTTCGCCGAGCAGCTCCACCAGGACGCGCTCTACCTCACGGCGTACTCGCGCGTGCTGGCCCGTGCGGCGCAGCTCGCGCCGACCGGTGAGGCGCAGGAGTTCTTCGCGCGCGGCGCGCACTCGTGCCTCGCGGTCGAGCGCGGCCTGCACGAGTCCTACCTGGCCCGGGCAGCCGTGCGTCCGTCGACGCCCGCGTCGGCGGTCACGACCGCCTACGTCGACCACCTCGCGGCGGTATCCGCGCACGGCTCCTACGCCGAGGTCGTGGCGGCGGTCCTGCCCTGCTACTGGCTGTACGCCGAGGTCGGCACGCGGCTGCTCGCGCTCGCGGACGCCGTCCCGGGCCACCCGTACCGCGACTGGGTGGCCACGTACGGCTCCGCGCCGTTCACCGACCACGCGGCGCACGCCTGCCGGCTGGCGGACGACGCGGCGTCGCACGTCGACCCCGCGACGCGTGCCCGCATGACGGCCGCGTTCGTGACGTCGTGCCGGCACGAGGTCGCGTTCTTCGGGCAGGTCGCGGTCGCCGCCGGAGGGCCGGGCGGTGCACCGGCGGGGGCCGACGTGCGGGAGGCCGACGCGCTCGCCGTGGGATGACGGCCGGGGCCGGGGCGCTCGTGAGGGGCGCCCCGGCACCGGGCGGTCAGAGGTACTGGTGGTACGCGGGCAGGTCGAGGATGCCGTTGCCCGACAGGCCGATGACGATCGTCTCCGGCTCGGTCGCGGCGCGTGCGTGCGCGATGGCCCCGGCGACGGCGTGCGTCGACTCGGGCGCGGGGATGATCCCCTCGGCGCGGGCGAACTCGATGCCCGCGGCGAAGGCGTCCCCCTGCTCGACGGCGATCGCGCTCATGAGCCCGAGCTCGTAGGCGTGCGACACCATCGGCGCCATGCCGTGGTAGCGCAGGCCGCCCGCGTGGATGGGCGGCGGCACGAAGTCCTTTCCGAGCGTGTGCATCTTGAGCAGCGGGGTCAGGCCCGCCACGTCGCCGAAGTCGTACCGGTACTCGCCCTGCGTCATCGACGGGCACGCGGCCGGCTCGCACGCGACGACGCGCGTCGTCGTCCCCTCGCGCAGGTTGCGGCCGAGGAACGGGAACGCGAGCCCGCCGAGGTTGGACCCGCCGCCCGCGCAGCCGAACACGACGTCGGCGCCCTCGCCGATCTCGTCGAGCTGCGCGAGCGCCTCCTGCCCGATGACGGACTGGTGCAGGAGCACGTGGTTGAGCACGGAGCCGAGCGCGTAGTGCGCGGCGGGGTCGGTCGCGGCGGCCTCGACGGCCTCGCTGATCGCCATGCCGAGCGACCCGGTCGTCTCCGGGTCGGACGCGAGGATGGCCCGGCCCGCGGCGGTGAGCTCCGACGGCGAGGAGTGGCACACGCCGCCGTACGTCTCCATCTGCATGCGCCGGTACGGCTTGGAGTCGTAGGACGCGCGCACCTGCCACACCTCGCACCGCAGCCCGAGCAGCGCGCACGCCATCGACAGCGACGCGCCCCACTGCCCGGCGCCGGTCTCGGTGGTGAGCTTCGTGATGCCTTCGACCGCGTTGTAGTACGCCTGCGCGACAGCCGTGTTCGGCTTGTGCGAGCCGACCGGGCTCACGCCCTCGTACTTGTAGTAGATGCGCGCCGGCGTGCCCAGCGCGCGCTCGAGCCGCACCGCGCGCACGAGCGGCGACGGCCGCCACAGCGCGTACAGCTCGCGCACCGTCTGCGGGATCTCGACCCAGCGCTCGGTGCTCACCTCCTGCGCGATGAGCGCCATCGGGAAGAGCGGGGCGAGGTCGTCGGGGGTGAGCGGCTCGCGCGTGCCGGGGTGCAGCGCGGGCGGGCACGGCTCGGGCAGGTCGGCCGCGAGGTTGTACCAGTGCGTCGGGACCGTCGAGGGGACGGTGACGCCCAGGGGCTCGGTCCGGGGGGCGGGGCGCACGTCGTCGGGCGTGGTGGTCATGGGCGTGACCCTAGGCCCGACGACGGCGCCCGCGGAACGCCGCCCACCACGCGACCGCCCAGGTGCGTCAGATAGCGCAGGAGTCGTCGGTGCAGGTGCTCGCGTCGCCGTCCGTGCCCGTGAGCACCGTGAGCGGGTTCGCCTCCCGCCACGCCGTCTCGAGCAGCTGCGTGAACACCTCGGCGGGCTGGGCGCCGGACACGGCGACGCGGCGGTCGACGACGACGAAGGGCACGCCCTGGACGCCGAGCATGCGCGCCTGCGCCTCGTCGGCCCGCACGGCGTCGGCGGCGCGGTCGCCGTCGAGCACCGCCCGCACCGCCTCGTCGTCGAGCCCTGCGGCACCGAACCCGGCCGTGCGGGCGAGCTCGACGAGCGTGTCGGCGGTGCCGAGGTCGCGGCCGTGCTCGAAGTGGGCGGAGAAGAGCGTCTCGACCAGGGCGTCGGCGAGCGCCGCGCCGCCGACCTTGGCCGCGACGTGCACGAGCCGGTGCGCGTCGAACGTGTTGAAGGACAGGGCGCGCTCGAAGTCGTACGCCAGGTCCTCGCCCGCCGCCACGGCGGTGACGTGCGCGAACATCTCGCGCACCTGGTCGGCACGCAGACCCTTGTGCTCGACGAGCGCGTCGATCTCGGGGCGGCCGGGACCCGTGGGGGCGCTCGGCGACAGCTCGTAGGACCGCCAGGTGACGCGGACGTGCTCCCGGTGCGCGAACGCGTCGAGCGCGCGGGCGAACCGCCGCTTGCCGATGTAGCACCAGGGGCAGGCGATGTCGGACCAGACCTCGACGTGCAGCGTGCGCGGACCGGCGCCGGCCTCGGTGTCGCGGGTGAGGTCGGTGGGGGTGGTGCTGCTCACGGGAGGATCAGGACCTTTCCGGTGGTGGCGCGCGACTCGAGCGCGCGGTGGGCGTCGGCCGCGTCGGCCAGCGGGTAGGTGGCGCCGACGCGCACGTCGAGCGTGCCGCCGCGCACGGCGTCGAAGAGCTCGCCCGCACGCCAGGTCAGCTCGTCGCGCGTGGCGGTGTGGTCGCCGAGCGTGGGGCGCGTGAGGAACAGGGACCCGCCGGAGTTGAGCCGCTGCGGGTCGACCGGTGGCACGGGACCTGACGAGGCGCCGAACAGCACGAGCGTCCCGCGGCGCGCGAGCGACGCGAGCGAGGCGTCGAACGTGTCCTTGCCGACGGAGTCGAAGACGGCGTGCACGCCGCGCCCTCCGGTGAGGTCGCGCACGAGGGCGGGGAGCTCCCTGGTGAGGTCGTCGAGCTCGCGGTAGCGGACGACGTCCGCGGCGCCCGCCTCCCGGGCGAGCCGCTCCTTCTCGGCCGTGCCGACGGTCGCGACCACGCGGGCGCCGCGCTGGGCCGCGAGCTGCGTGAGCAGCAGGCCGACTCCGCCGGCGGCCGCGTGCACGAGGACGTCGTGGCCCGGCGCGACGGGGAAGGTCGACGTGACGAGGTAGTGCGCGGTCAGGCCCTGCAGGGGGAGCGCCGCGGCGACGCGGTCGTCGACGCCCTCGGGGACGACCAGGAGGTCGCGCTCGGCGACGACGGCGAGCTCGGCGTAGGCACCGTCCGACGACGCCCACGCGACGCGGTCGCCGGGGGCGACGAGCGTGACGTCCGCGCCCACGGTGACGACCTCGCCGCTGCCCTCCGACCCCACGACGTGCGGGTAGGGCACGCGGTACAGGCCGCTGCGCCGGTAGGTGTCGATGAAGTTGACGCCCGCGGCGGCGACCCGGACGACGACCTCGGCGGGGCCGGGCGTCGGGTCGGGCAGCTCGCGGAGCTCGAGGACCTCGGGACCGCCCGCGGCGGTGGCGACGATGGCGTGCACGCTGGGCGCAACGCGCGGTGCGACGCGCGTCATCCCGGAAACCCGCACGTATCTTCGTGCAGCACCGTGTATGTTCATGCACATGACGTTCAGCGTGGCGGTCGCGGGAGCCAGCGGGTACGCCGGGGGCGAGATGCTCCGGGTGCTGCTCGGGCACCCCGAGGCCGAGATCGGCGCCCTCACGGCCCACTCCAACGCGGGCTCCCGGCTCGGCGGGCTGCACCCGCACCTGCGTTCCCTGGCCGACCGCGTGCTCGCGCCGACGGACGTCGAGGCGCTCGCGGGCCACGACGTCGTCGTCCTCGCACTGCCGCACGGGGCCAGCGGTGCGGTCGCCGCGCAGCTCGCCGAGCGGGGCGACGGCGCGGTCGTGGTCGACCTCGGCGCGGACCACCGGCTCGTCGACCCCGCCGCGTGGGAGGCGTACTACGGCAGCGCCCACGCGGGCACCTGGCCGTACGGCCTGCCCGAGCTGCTGCACGCGGGCGAGATGACCGCCGCCGCGCAGCGCGAGGCGCTCGCGTCCGCCCGCCGCATCGCCGTGCCGGGCTGCAACGTCACGGCCGTCACGCTCGGGCTCCAGCCGGGGATCGCGGCCGGCGTCGTCGAGCCGCGCGACGTCGTCGCCGTCCTCGCGGTCGGGTACTCCGGCGCGGGCCGGACCCTCAAGACCCATCTCCTCGCGAGCGAGGGCCTCGGCTCCGCGCAGCCGTACGCCGTCGGCGGCACGCACCGGCACATCCCCGAGATCGTGCAGAACCTACGGGCCGCGGGCGCTGCCGACGTGACCCTGTCGTTCACCCCGGCCCTCGTGCCGATGGCCCGGGGCATCCTCGCGACGACCACCGCGCGGCTCGTCGAGGGCACCGACCCCGCCGCCGTGCGCGCCGCGTGGGAGGCCGCCTACGCCGACGAGCCGTTCGTCCACCTGCTCCCCGAGGGCGAGTGGCCCTCCACGGCGGCCACGGTCGGGGCGAACACGGCGCTCGTCCAGGTCGCCGTCGACGCGCGGGCCGGCCGGGTCGTCACCGTCACCGCGCTCGACAACCTCGTCAAGGGCACCGCCGGCGGCGCCCTGCAGTCGCTCAACGTCGCGCTCGGCCTCCCCGAGACGCTCGGCCTGCCCACGGACGGAGTCGCACCCTGATGAGCCAGACCGCCACGGACACCCTCGGGACGCCCTCGCCGGGTGTGACCGCCGCCGCGGGCTTCCGCGCCGCCGGGGTCACCGCCGGGCTCAAGGCCTCGGGCCGCCCCGACCTCGCGCTCGTCGTCAACGACGGCCCGCTGCAGGTCGGCACCGCCGTGTTCACGACCAACCGCGTCGTCGGCGCGCCCGTCGTGTGGTCGCGGCAGGTCGTCGCCGACAGCACGGTGTCCGCCGTCGTCCTCAACTCGGGCGGCGCGAACGTGTGCACCGGCCCGGACGGGTTCGCCGACGTGCACCGGACCGCCGAGAAGGTCGCCGACGTGCTCGGGATCTCGGCGGGCGACGTCGTCGTCGCGTCGACCGGCCTCATCGGCGAGCGCCTGCCGATCGACGTCCTGCTCGCGGGCGTCGACGTCGCGGCGGACGCGCTGAGCCCGGACGGCGGGCCCGACGCGGCGGTGTCGATCATGACGACGGACACGGTCGCCAAGACTGCGCACGTCACGATCCCCGGCGACTTCGGCACGTTCACGGTCGGCGGCATGGCCAAGGGGGCGGGCATGCTCGCGCCGGGCCTCGCGACGATGCTCTGCGTCCTCACCACCGACGCGGTGGTCGACGCCGCGACCGCGCACGACGCGCTGCGGGCGGCCACCGCGCAGACGTTCGACCGCGTCGACTCCGACGGCTGCATGTCCACGTCCGACACGGTCGCCCTGCTCGTCTCCGGAGCCAGCGGTGCGACCCCGGACCCCGCCGGCTTCGGCGCGGCGCTCACCGCCGTCTGCGCGCAGCTCGCGCGGCAGCTCGTCGCCGACGCCGAGGGCGCGACGCACGACATCGCGATCACCGTGACCAACGCCGAGACCGAGGACGCCGCCGTGGCGGTCGGCCGCGCCGTCGCCCGGTCGAACCTGTTCAAGGCCGCGATCTTCGGCAACGACCCCAACTGGGGCCGCGTGCTCGCGCAGGTCGGCACGGTGCCCGAGTCGGTCGCCGCGTTCGACCCCGAGCTGCTCGACGTGAGCATCAACGGCGTCCAGGTGTGCCGGGCGGGCGGCGCGCACGCCCCCCGCACCGACGTCGACCTCGCGAGCGCGCGCGAGGTGCACGTGCTGGTCGACCTGCACGCGGGCACCGAGACGGCGACGATCTGGACCAACGACCTCACGCACGACTACGTCCACGAGAACAGCGCGTACTCCACATGAGCCACGTCCCCGACGACTTCGTCTTCGACACCCGCACGGACCTGCGGCCCGACCAGAAGGCGGAGGTCCTCATCGAGGCCCTGCCCTGGCTGCAGAAGTTCAACGGCGCGCTCGTCGTCGTCAAGTACGGCGGCAACGCGATGATCGACGACCGCCTCAAGCGTGCGTTCGCCGAGGACATGGTGTTCCTGCACCAGGTCGGCCTGCGGCCGGTCGTGGTGCACGGCGGCGGCCCGCAGATCAACGCGATGCTCGACCGGCTCGGCATCGAGTCGGAGTTCCGCGGCGGGCTGCGCGTGACGACGCCCGAGGCCATGGACGTCGTCCGGATGGTCCTGACGGGCCAGGTCTCGCGCGAGCTCGTGGGCCTGCTCAACGCGCACGGCCCGCACGCGGTCGGTCTGTCCGGCGAGGACGGTGCCCTGTTCCAGGCGCGCCGGCGCACCGCGGTCGTCGACGGCGAGCACGTCGACGTCGGCCTCGTGGGTGACGTCGTCCAGGTGAACCCCGGCGCCGTGCAGGACCTGCTCGACGCGGGCCGCATCCCGGTCGTGTCCACCGTGGCCCCGGACATCGAGGACCCGACCCAGGTGCTCAACGTCAACGCGGACACGGCGGCGGCGGCGCTCGCGGTCGCGCTGGGCGCGCGCAAGCTCATCGTCCTGACGGACGTCGAGGGGCTGTACACGAGCTGGCCGGACCGCACGTCGCTCGTGCGCCGCCTGCGCGCGTCGCAGCTCGCCGAGCTGCTCCCGGGCCTCGACTCCGGCATGCGCCCGAAGATGGAGGCGTGCTGGCGCGCCGTCGAGGGCGGCGTGGGTCGCGCCCACGTCATCGACGGCCGGGCCCCGCACTCGATCCTCGTCGAGGTCTTCACGTCCGACGGCGTCGGCACCATGGTGCTGCCCGACGAGGAGCCCGCCGACGCCCCGTTCACCGCCCCCGTGCCGGCCGTCCGGCCCACCCCGGAGGTCCCCGCATGAGCACCGACGTGACGCCGCCCTCCGCCGCCCGGCACCGGGCCGCGACCGCGCCCGACGCGACCCTGCCGGTCGCCGCGACGGACGGTTCCGTCGCGCAGTGGACCGAGCGCTACACGCACGCGCTCATGGACACGTTCGGCGCGCCGCAGCGCGTGCTGGTGCGCGGCGAGGGCCCGTACGTGTGGGACGCCGACGGCCGGCGCTACCTCGACCTGCTCGGTGGCATCGCCGTGAACTCCCTCGGCCACGCGCACCCCACGCTGACCGCCGCGATCAGCGCGCAGCTCGGCACGCTCGGCCACATCTCGAACTTCTTCGCGAGCCCGACACAGATCGCGTTCGCGGAGCGCCTGCTGCAGGTCACCCAGGCGCCCGCCGGCTCGCGCGTGTTCCTCACGAACTCCGGCACGGAGGCCAACGAGGCGGCGTTCAAGCTGGCCCGTCGCAACGGCGGCCCCGAGCGCCCGCGGGTGCTCGCGCTCGAGGGCGCGTTCCACGGCCGCTCGATGGGTGCGCTCGCGCTCACGCACAAGGCCGCCTACCGCGAGCCGTTCGAGCCGCTGCCCGGCGGCGTCGAGTTCCTGCCGTTCGGTGACACCGCGGCGCTCGAGGCCGCGTTCGCCGACGGCGCGGGGGAGCGTGTCGCGGCGCTGTTCGTCGAGCCGATCCAGGGCGAGGCGGGCGTGCGGCCGCTGCCGCCCGGCTACCTCGCGCTGGCCCGACGGCTCACGGCCGAGCACGGTGCGCTGCTGGTCCTCGACGAGGTGCAGACCGGGATGGGCCGCACGGGCACGTGGCTCGCGCACCACCTGCCGTACGTCGGCGGCGGGATCGTGCCCGACGCCGTGACGCTCGCCAAGGGGCTGGGCGGCGGCTTCCCCGTCGGCGCGCTCGTGGCCTACGGCGAGCGCACCGCGTCGCTCCTCGGCCGTGGCCAGCACGGCACCACGTTCGGCGGCAACCCGGTCGCCGCGGCGGCCGCGCTGGCGACCATCGCGGTGATCGAGCGCGACGGGCTCCTGGCGCACGTCACGACCACCGGCGCCGCGCTGCGCGAGCGGGTCGCCCGGCTCGGCCACCCGCTCGTCGCGGGGGTCCGCGGCGAGGGCCTGCTCGTCGCGATCGAGCTGACCGCGGCCGTCGCGCCGCAGGTCGCCGCGCGCGCGCTCGACGCCGGCTTCGTCGTCAACCCGTGCACGCCGACGACCCTGCGCCTCGCCCCGCCGTTCGTCCTCACCGACGAGCAGGCCGGCACGTTCGTCGACTTCCTGGGCGCGCTGCCCGCCGACCTCGGGGAGGACGCGTGACCCGGCACTTCCTGCGCGACGACGACCTGACCCCCGCCGAGCAGCGCGAGGTCCTCGAGCTCGCGCTCGCGTTCCGCGACGACCGCTACGTGCGCCGCCCGCTCGCCGGGCCGCGTGCGGTCGCGGTCATCTTCGACAAGCCGACGCTGCGCACGCAGGTGTCGTTCACCGCGGGCATCGCCGAGCTCGGCGGGTACCCGCTCCTCGTCGAGGGCTCGCTCGCGCAGATCGGCGTGCGCGAGTCCGTGGCCGACACGGCGCGCGTGCTGGGTCGCCAGGTCGCCGCGGTGGTGTGGCGCACGTACGCGCAGGAGCGGCTCGAGGAGATGGCGCAGTTCGGCGGTGTCCCCGTCGTCAACGCGCTCACCGACCTGTTCCACCCGTGCCAGATCCTCGCCGACCTCGCGACCGTCGCGCTGCACCGGGGTGGCGTCGGCCGCCTCGCCGGGCAGACGCTGGCCTACGTGGGCGACGGCGCGAACAACATGGCGCACTCGTACCTGCTGGGCGGGGCGACGGCCGGCCTGCACGTGCGGGTCGGCTCGCCCGACGGCTACCGCCCCGACCCGCGGGTCCTGGCCGACGCGGCGGCCGTCGCGGAGCGCACGGGCGGCTCCGTCACGGTCGTCGGCTCGCTCGCCGAGGCCGTGACCGGCGCGGACGTCGTCGCGACCGACACGTGGGTCTCGATGGGGCAGGAGGGCGAGGCGACCGAGCGCGAGACGCCGTTCGTGCCGTTCCGCGTCGACGCCGCCGCACTCGCGCTCGCCGCGCCCGACGCGCTCGTCCTGCACTGCCTGCCCGCGTACCGGGGCAAGGAGATCACCTCCGACGTGCTCGACGGCCCGCAGTCGGTCGTGTGGGACGAGGCGGAGTTCCGCCTGCACGCCCAGAAGGCGCTGCTCACGTGGCTCCTGGAGCGGTCGTGACCGTCGCGTCCGGACCCTCGACCGTCCCGGCGACGAAGGCGGCGCGGCAGGCGCTCGTCGCGTCGCTGCTCACGCGCGGCACGGTGCACTCCCAGCAGCAGCTCGCCGAGCTGCTCGCGGCCGAGGGCGTGTCCGTCACCCAGGCGACGCTCTCGCGCGACCTCGTCGAGCTCGGCGCGGTCAAGGTCCGCACGCCGTCCGGCGCGCTCGCCTACGCGGTGCCCGCCGAGGGGGGCCTGCGCACCGCCACGTCGGGCGTCGACGAGGAGATGCTCGCCGCCCGTCTCGCCCGCCTGTGCGCCGAGCTGCTCGTCACCGCCGAGGCGTCGGGCAACCTCGTCGTGCTGCGCACCCCGCCGGGCGCCGCGCAGTTCCTCGCCTCCGCGATCGACCACTCCGTCCTGCCGGCGGTCCTCGGCACCATCGCGGGCGACGACACCGTGCTCGTGATCGCGCGCGACGGCGAGGACGGCGGCGGGCCCGCCGCCGCGGGACAGGCGCTGGCCGCCCGCTTCCTGGCCCTGGCCACTGACGCCCGTCCCGACCCTGCGGCCCGGTCGCGCACCGCCGACTGACCCGCACCCCGACCCCCACACCCCTGAGAAGAGAGAAGTCCCATGACTGAGCGTGTCGTCCTCGCGTACTCCGGCGGCCTGGACACGTCCGTCGGCATCGGCTGGATCGCCGAGGCCACCGGTGCCGAGGTCATCGCCGTGGCCGTCGACGTCGGCCAGGGCGGCGAGGACCTCGAGGTCATCCGCCGCCGGGCCCTCGACTGCGGCGCCGTCGAGGCGTACGTCGCGGACGCGCGCGACGAGTTCGCCGCCGAGTACTGCATGCCCGCCCTCAAGGCGAACGGCCTGTACCTCGACCGCTACCCGCTGGTGTCGGCGCTGTCGCGGCCCGTCATCGTCAAGCACCTGGTCCGCGCGGCCCGCCAGTTCGGCGCCACGACCGTCGCGCACGGCTGCACCGGCAAGGGCAACGACCAGGTGCGCTTCGAGGTCGGCATCACGTCCCTCGCGCCGGACCTCACGTGCCTCGCGCCCGTCCGCGACCTCGCGCTGACCCGCGACAAGGCGATCGAGTTCGCGGAGAAGCACCAGCTGCCCATCGCGACGACCAAGCACAACCCGTTCTCGATCGACCAGAACGTGTGGGGCCGTGCCGTCGAGACGGGCTTCCTGGAGGACATCTGGAACGGCCCGACCAAGGACGTCTACACCTACACCGACGACCCGACGTTCCCCCCGGTCGCCGACGAGGTCGTCATCACGTTCGAGGCGGGCGTGCCCGTCGCGCTCGACGGCGTCCCGGTCACCCCGCTGCAGGCGATCCAGGAGATGAACCGCCGCGCGGGCGCCCAGGGCGTCGGCCGGATCGACATCGTCGAGGACCGCCTCGTCGGCATCAAGTCCCGCGAGGTCTACGAGGCACCGGGCGCGATCGCCCTGATCGCCGCGCACCAGGAGCTCGAGAACGTCACCGTCGAGCGTGAGCAGGCCCGCTTCAAGCGAGGGGTCGAGCAGCGCTGGACGGAGCTCGTCTACGACGGCCAGTGGTTCTCGCCGCTCAAGAAGTCGCTCGACGTCTTCATCGACGACACCCAGAAGTACGTCTCCGGCGACATCCGGCTCGTGCTGCACGGTGGCCGCGCGACGGTCTCGGGCCGCCGCTCCGACGCGTCGCTGTACGACTTCAACCTCGCGACCTACGACACGGGCGACACGTTCGACCAGTCCGCCGCGCGCGGCTTCATCGAGATCTACGGCCTGTCGTCCAAGCTCGCGGCGGCGCGCGACGTGCGGTTCGGCAACGCCGAGGACCTCGGCTCGCAGGGCGGGATCTCGGGTGTCTGACGAGCAGACCCCGCTCGCCCTGTGGGGCGGCCGGTTCGCGTCCGGACCGGCCGCCGCGCTGGCCGACCTGTCACGCTCGACGCACTTCGACTGGCGGCTCGCGCACCACGACATCTCGGGGTCCGTCGCGCACGCCCGCGTCCTGCACCGTGCGGGCCTCCTGACCGGTGACGAGCTCACGGGCATGGTCGACGCGCTCGAGCGGCTGCGCGCCGACGTGGCGTCGGGCGCATTCGGGCCGGCGCCGGACGACGAGGACGTGCACACCGCCCTCGAGCGCGGCCTGATCGAGCGGGCCGGCGCCGACCTCGGCGGCAAGCTCCGCGCGGGCCGGTCCCGCAACGACCAGATCGCGACGCTCGTGCGCATGTACCTGCGCGAGCAGGCCCGCGTGCTCGCCGGGCTCGTGCTCGACGTCGTCGACGCGCTCGTCGCGCAGGCCCGCGCAGCGGGGGAGTCGCCCATGCCGGGGCGGACCCACCTGCAGCACGCGCAGCCGGTGCTGCTCGCGCACCACCTGCTCGCGCACGCGTGGCCGCTGCTGCGGGACGTCGAGCGCTTCACCGACTGGGACCGCCGGGCCGCGCTGTCGCCGTACGGCTCGGGCGCGCTCGCCGGCTCCTCGCTCGGGCTCGACCCGGGCGCCGTCGCGGCGGACCTCGGCTTCGACGGCCCGGTGGAGAACTCGATCGACGGCACCGCGTCGCGCGACGTCGTCGCGGAGTTCGCCTTCGTGGCCGCGATGACCGCGGTCGACGTGTCGCGGCTCGCCGAGGAGGTCATCCTCTGGGCGACCAAGGAGTTCGGCTTCGTGCGCCTGCACGACGCGTACTCCACGGGGTCGAGCATCATGCCGCAGAAGAAGAACCCGGACGTCGCCGAGCTCGCGCGCGGCAAGGCGGGCCGGCTCGTCGGCGACCTCACGGGCCTGCTCACGACGCTCAAGGGCCTGCCCCTCGCGTACAACCGCGACCTGCAGGAGGACAAGGAGCCGGTCTTCGACCAGGTCGACCAGCTCACGGTCCTGCTGCCCGCGTTCGCCGGGATGGTCGCGACGCTCACGTTCGACACCGACCGCATGGCGTCGCTCGCCCCGCAGGGCTTCTCGCTCGCGACCGACATCGCCGAGTGGCTCGTGCGCGAGGGGGTGCCGTTCCGGGTCGCGCACGAGGTCGCCGGCGCGTGCGTCCGGGCGTGCGAGGAGCACC